>DAOTVB010000214.1:0-20152 GCA_034436755.1 Chloroflexaceae bacterium
TGACCGTGGCATCTACTCCCGGATCAAAGAGAATAGAGTCGCTCATCATCGCAGACTCCAGATCGGGACGCTCCGCTGCGCGTACATGGCCATGGACAGTGCGGTTCACACAGGCCTTCCCTGACCCAGGGTCAAGTTCCCAGGAGGCGACCCCACCTTCCGGTATCGCCGCATACTCCGAAAATATACTCCCATCATTACTGAGCTTATATTGATCGGCCTGGTCATTGATTACTTCAACCTGCACCTGAACGCTGCTTGAGCTTGTAGCCGGCTCATCATTGTTGATCCGAATGCTGCCTTCGGGCGGACCACCGACCGCTTCGGTTGCAACCAGGGCATACCGCAGCCTAACATCACCATCATCGTATGCCTCATATACCACGTGACCATAAGAGAAGCCAACTCCTAATGTTGCGGCTCCTTCCACATTGGCGGTAAACCCCGCATCAACATCGATTGTTGTCGGACCTTCCCAATCTTGATCAATAGGTTTGAATGCAACATATACTTTAATGCGGCCTGTACGATTGCTCAACCAGAACACATAGAGATTTCCACTTGAGTCCGCCGTAATTGATACCATACCAAAAATGTCGGCATCGTCCGCCGTTGCCAGCCGTGATAGCGGCCAGGAACCATCCGGCTGGCGTTCGGCATACCAGACCGAGTGAAACGAACGCCAGGCCACATACATCCGACCATCAGGGCCAATTGTCGCTGATGGATCGGAGAAGAATTCGTCATTATCGGCGACGGTCTCGGTTACGAACTGACTACCATTCCAGATATTTGCATAGATATTACCTTCGGCATAATGTGCTTCTATGATGCTACCGTTTGGAGCAGTAGCAATCGAAGGCAAACCGGTAACATCTTTACTGGGACCGAACGTCCGTTTCCCTGACCAGGTAGTACCACCATCGTTTGAGACAGCATAGCGCATCCGCTTTGCCGCATTCCAGATAACAAAAATCTGTCCACTTGAGGATACGCCAATCTTTGGAAAGATCGCAAAATCTTCAGCCGGGGCCACCGTAATACGTTCACCGAAACCGGCTCCCGGTGTTGTTCGGCGCATATAAATACGTTTGGCTCCCCGATCAACCCAGACATAATAGATCGACCCATCATATCCGACGAATACGTCTGCGGTGGCGAAGTCGGCCTGCTCCGGCGCATCGCCCAGCACGGTAGGAGACTGCCAGTTGGTAGAATTATCAGCTTTTGACCAGTAGGAGGCTTTCTCGTTTGGGTTCCCTGCCAGATGAACAGCGTTTTGAAATCCGGCAATACTGGGATATTTATGCTTGGCATCGCCACCAGGCGGCAAAATATCCTTCCCAAGTACCTCCGTTGCTGCCAGGCCAACTTGAGCGACGCTCTGTCGTTCAGGAATAATGACCACTGCGGTAAGCAGAAGACATAACAGTGCAAGAGTAAAAGTACGCGACATTGTTCTTCCTCCAGCGAGTGTAGGCATTTTTGGATGCTCTAAAACATGACCTTATCACCATAGAAGACAGCGCAATACCGTCAGTGTTCAGAGTGCCGGCAAGACGGGCCTACGCTCTGCAAAGGCGATTGCTGCGTTGCCTGGAAAGATGAACGCTAAACGATGACCGACACGCCCTACTCAAGGTGTCGTTACGGTTACATCATCAAAGGAGACGCCACCCAGCGCCAGCGTGAACAGACCAGCCTGCCCCTGGGCCAGTGTTGCATCGGTTGCTTCCGCCACAACTTCTCCATCCAGCACGGCCTGGATCGTATTTCCTTCAACCTGGAGCGACATCGTATACCAGCGCCGTCGCTCGTACCCCGCGCCTTCAACCTCAACCAGTGGGGTTACGCTGCCATCAACAACCTTCTCCAGCACCTGCTTTGCACCGGATTCCTGCTCCAGGATACGATAGCGGTAGAAACTATCGCCCTGCCGCCGCGCAACCAGCCCAAAGGTGACATTCTCCTGGTCAGAAACCTTTGCTGTGATAGTATAATCTGTCCAACTGGTTGGCCCGGTCACAGCGAGTGTTTCCTGGAAGTTGGGATTGCCCGCTGCGGCAGTGCGATCCTGGTTTAGTGTGCCAGCTTCGATCACCCAGACCGAGCGATACTCCGGCAGAACCATCTCCAGATCCAGGAAGGTCCAGCTATCCAGCGAAGCATCGCTTGCAAAGTCATCCTGGAAAAGAGTCGTCGCAGCAGTCTGCGGAGCATCGGTTGGTTTGGGTGGGGTGGTCGGCGTTGGAGGTGCATCGGGATACTGCAAGATCGGCGTGGGCAACGGCGCTTCCTCGGCCTGACCACTGCGGTTAAGCCCTATACCCAGCACACCTAACACTATCACCAGTCCAAAGCTGACAGTCATGATGATGAGGAGACGTTGGTTCTTCATTGTTTGTTCCTTTATTCACACGAACTGGTTGTTCAAAGCCTACTATACAATAAACATTCTTTACTGCAAAGTAGGCAGTAGATGAAAGTTTAATGAGACTTATCTGAACAATTGAGCATATGTTCAACTGTTCAACGAGTTACCCCTGCACCGTTTGGTACTCCAAACGGTTCGTACAGGCGTAGCAGATCCGCCGCAATTGCGGTTGAACTGAAGGCTGTCGCCATCTGCGGTGCATACTGGTGGCAGGTATCCCACAACTCCTGTTCAGTTACCAACCGAATCAGCGCTTCCGCAATGGCCGTCGCTGACCGGGGTTCGATCACCAGACCCACCCGCTGTTCCTGCACGTAAGCGCTTACGCCGGTTGTACGCGTAACCACCGTGGGCGTGCCAACTGCCGCCGCTTCAACCGCTACCCGGTTGAAGGACTCGGCCACTGACGGGATGACAACAACATCGGCAGCGGCCAGATAGGTCATAGTCAGTGCATGATCAACTGCACCGACCAGTTGTACACTATCGGAAACACCGAGATCGCCGGCGCGGCGCTGGAGATATGCTCCATAATCACCAAAACGGGGCGTGTGGCGACTGGGGCCGATGATCAGTACCTGGGGCAAAACAGCGGCCTGCCGCACCTGCGGTAGCGCTTCTACCAGATAGGCTACCCCCTTAAATGGATGCAGCCGGCTCAGGCTGACAACGATCGGGCGGGTTGCATCCAGATGGTGGCGCGCCACGACTTCAGCCCGGCACCGGGCGCGCAGTTGCGCCAGCGGCATATCATCTGGGGGATAACTGTCCGCCGTAATGTTGTAGGGAATCGCCACAACTTTGTCAGGCGCGGCCCCCCGGCGAATAGCCAGATCGCGGATCTGCGGCGAGTCTGCGCGCAATACTACCGCCCGCTTAAAGACGTGTGGCAGCAGCGCGCGGACGGTGCGAAACCGGCCATAGCCATAGTCATACTCCGGCTCGGCCATGATATCCGCACCGGGAAGGGTAACGGCCAGCGGTGGATGCAAGTCGCGTGGCGTCAGTGCCGCCACCATCCCCAACGGGAAAGCCGTTTCCACATGGACCAGATCATATTGCCGTGTCTGGAGAAACTGCCGGTAGTGAGCCAGGGCTCCGGCAAGGTAGGGGTAGTGCAGCGCCAGTCCCAGCGTGCGGTTTGCCAGCTTGAGCGGCATCCCGGAACTGACCGGCAGCCGATGGATCAGAATGCCTTCCTGCTCCTCAGAAACCCGTTGCCGTAGCCCGGCCGTCAGCGTAACCACCTCGGCGGTCACGTCATGCTGCCGCCACGCATCGATGACCTCGGCGTGGATACGATTGCCCATCGCCGTGGTGTCATAACGGGGAATGAAATAGAGGATCTTCATGGCCGCCGCTCCCAGAGTTCTAGCTCGCGTCCATAGCGGGTTTGAATAGTAATCAGGTTGTACTGCCCACGCAGGCCCTGCTCCCCACCGAAATAGCCATCCCACATGCGCGGAATGTAGGTTGGTTGCCGCTCATTCAAGACATACTCCGGGTCACGTTTCTCATGCCCGGCGGTACCTGCGCCCATATCCGCGACCGCCACACGCGCGATATGTCGATCATTCAGCCCCAGCAGATCAATTGTGGTGCGATCAGAGTAGTAGGCAATCGCCCCCGCTCCCAGCGCGGCCACACTGGCATCGGGAGCGGTATGATCCTGGAGCCACCAGCCCAACTCGCGCCAGATCCAGACACTCTCATCATTGCCGGCCAGTACAGTATCAAAGGTCATGCTCCGCAGCAGGGCATAGGGCGCGTAGAGCAGCAGCAGCAGCGCCAGCCCCGCCGGAGCAAGCCGCTGTAGCAGTTTTTGCCGGCGGCACCAGGCGTAACCCTCGGCCAACCCGTCGGCCAGCAGCAGCGCCAGCCAGGGAGTCAGCGGCACAAAGAAACGCTCCCCCGGAAAATGATCCCCGCCAACCGTCATAATGTAGAGGCTGTAGACACTAACCAGCAACAGCATGTAGCCGCGCCAGCCACGAAGTGCGGCCCATCCCTGCCGAGCCGGCAGAAGCAACAGCAACAGCAGTAGCGGTCCACCAAACGCCAGCGCAAACTCCCCGGCATACGCCAGTCCACGCACGAGTTGCTGCATGCCACCACCCGTCTTGGCATAAAAGGTATTGGGCAGCAGATCGCCATAGTAAGTAACCCGCCAGAGGAAGTAGGGGCCGAAAACCAGCAGGTATGCCCCTAACACCAATGCTAGACGACGAACTAGCAAGCGCGGCGGTATGGACAGGCGGATGCGCGACAGGATTTTTCTGTCACCCGAATTGCCCACCGGCAGTTGCAGATGGCGGACCAACAGATGCCCTACAGTCAACCCCATCAGCAGCACACCTTCCGGCCGCGTAAGTGAGGTCAGCGCAAAGCCCAGGCCGGTCAGCACGGCATAGGTGCGCCGGGTACCAGCCGCTGAATGGAGATAGAACGCGCTACTGCCGAGTGCCAGCAGCGTAAACAGGCCCGTTTCCAGGCCCGCGCCACGCGCCGTGTAGACCAGCAGGCTCTGGCTGGTTGCCACAAACAGCGCCGCCACCAGTGCCCAGGCCGGCCCCAGCAGTCGCCGCGCCAGGGTGTAGCTCACCAGCAGAATCGCCGGCGCCAGCAGCCCACCGGCCACATACGACCAGAACACCGGATCACGGTCAAACGCGAGAACCAGTGCCGCCAGCATCGTCCAGAGGAAATTGGTATAACCCTCGACTCGCTCACCGACGTTGTAGACCAGGCCATGCCCGGCGACCAGGTTTTGCGCATACCGAAACGAGATAAACGCATCATCCGAGATCCAGCTCGGCCAGAGCATGCCGCTGAAGCTGACCAGGATTGCCAGTAACGCCAACCCCAGCCGGGAAGCCGTCTCGCGCGCCAGTGGCACTGCCACCGCGCTGGCCGCCAGTGCCATGCCCGCCAGCCAGACGTAGCGGAGTGGTGCCGGTCGATAGAGCGCGTAGAGTAGCAGCAGGGTGGCTGTCAGCACGCCGCAGAGCAAAAGCGCCGCCCGCAGGGACATTCCCCGCCAGCGCAGCCAACCCCAGAGCACCGGAATTGCCGACGCCAGCAGCAACGCGACCGAAAGATCGTGGTAGGGCAGTGGCTGCAACGTAATGCCGGTCATGATCACGCCTAACTCGCGCGGGTCGCCGGGGGGACTAAATGGTGTGGTTTGCAGCGCAAAACGGACGGACGTATCAGCGGGGGTATCGGCCGCCAGCAGGAGATGATAAGTACGAAACGATGTTGCGGGAAGGACAGTGGTTAATGCACGTTCATTCGCCAGGAATGTCAGTAGCTGGGGCTCCTGCGGATGCGCGGCCTGCAGGCGCACCGCAGCCCGATAGCGCGGCGCAGCATGATAGCCCCAGAGCAACTGCACAAAGCTATAATCGCTTGACCAGTGGTAGGTAAACTGCTCGTTCTGCTCGAGCGCATGCATTCCAACCAGGTGGAGGCGCGGGTTCACCTGCGGTACCGTCAGATCCACCTGATAAGCGGGCATATATTGGCGAGCAATCAGCGCGAGACTCGCCGTTGCCAGGATGAGCAGCAGCACAAGCGCCCCTTCCAGCAGGAACTGCCGGGACTGCCAGGCAAGCCGGGGTATCACCCCGCTGTCTGTGCTATCGCGTTGTTGTACCCGCGTAAGAGTTTTCATCAGCAAACCGAAATTCAATCCGAAAGAATTGCACGCTAATTGGTGTACCCGCTCGATTTGGGTCCGGCACGGCGTCCGCCTGCAGGATCAGGTGATGTTCACCCGGCGGCAACAACAGCCGAACTTCCTGGCGGGTACGTTGCGCTGCCGGAACGTGTAACTGTCCCAGGTCAGCCTGATCCAGACGGAGGGTAAGCTGCCGGGACTGCTGATAACTCGCCAGCGTGAAGCCAATTGTCGTCACCACCGGCTGCTCCTGCGGGTTCACCAGCCAGATCTCCGCCTGCTCGCCCATCCAGCGCCAGTGCGTACCGTTTTGATACTCCCGCGGCTGCCAGCCCGGCCCGAGAAACCCCACCGGCTGCACCGGCCATGCGCGGGGCGTTGCATACGCCTCCAGGGTAGCATCGGCGACGATGGGCGGGCCAAATCCCAGTTCCTGCAACCGTGTCCGCACCTGAGCAAAGTAGGCATCCTTATCACTGGTCAGATCGAGTGTGACGTAACGAATGGCATAAGCCGCCAGCGCGTGCCGTCCCGTCTCCGGCCAACCGGGGATAATGATATCGTTCGCCTCGGCGGTCCCATACTGTAACTCGCGTACGCCGGGGGTATACGCGGCAAAGGGATACTCCGGCGGTCGCGCAACATAGCCTCCCAGGATCGGCCAGGCATGCACCATCTGCGGCGTCAGATTCTCGCTGCGGTTGATATTGTAGTAGAGCGGCAGCGGCATCAACCCGCCAGCAGGTTGGGGTAGTGTGGTATAGAAGGGATGCACCCTGCGTTCAACTATGCGCAGCGGCCCGGCATACCCATCAACGAAAAACACTGCTCCCACCAGTGCCGACACCAGCAGGCTCTTTTGCCATCCGGCAAGTTGGAAGCGCTGTATCAACCATACAACGCCGTGGGCTGCCAGCAACGCAACCATCAGACTGGCAATAACGGCCATATGATTGGGCCGCTGCCCGGCACGAATACCCGGCAGATCTTGCAACAGCGCAAAGGGCAACGGTATGCCGGTCGTGTAGCCGGCTACCCGCAGAACCGGCCCCATTGAGAGAAGCAGCGCGGCCACCAGCAGCGCCACCCAGCGCCAGGTCTGCTGCCAGCGAGTGATCATGCCCACTCCGGCCAGGAGCCAGCCAACCCATCCCAACGCCACATTCCAGAGAATACTATTCGGATAAAGCTGCGCGTGCAGCGCGCTGGAGGCGGCCCCCCACCAGCGATTCACGGGACTGAGCCAGAAAAAATCCAGCAGGTCCGCCGAACGATCAATATGAACATCGCGCATATCAGAGAGCATTGTATCGCCCGTTTGTGCCAGGGCTACAATCGGACGGGCCAGAACGAGGCTCCAGAGCAGCAGCGGCGTGGCCCCCCAGAGTATGCGGCGCACCACTTCAGACCGGGTGCGAAAGAGTGTCCATATGATTATAGCGCAGCCGGTATAGAATATACAGAAGAGGCCATAGTACCAACTTCCCAGACTCACCCACAGCAAACAGCCCCCACTCAGGAGGGACCATTGCCAGGAAGGGCGCTCAAGCAGCATGTAGAGCGCGAAGGCATAGCAGGGCACCCACTGGATCGCGGCGACCTCCAGATTTCCGTCGAGAACTTTCTCCATATGGAAAGGGGAGAAGGCAAATACCGCCCCGGCGACGAGTCCCGCCGCCGCACTCCCGGTCAGGTGACGGGCAAAAAGGAATGTGATATACCCGCTCAACGTAAAACTGGCGAGCAGCACGGTATTGAAGGCCGCCAGCGGCCCCACCAGCAGCGTCACCGGCAGCACCAGCACCCCCTGCGAAAAGCCGAGCGTCTGCCAGAAGAGATTCACACCCTCGGGGTAGTAGAGCAGTGGCGTCTGGAAGGGGAGTTGTCCATGCGTTAGTGCATAGGCGGTCCACCAGAGGTTCCAGGCGTTCTGATAGGCATCAACCCCGCCGACCCGCCCGACAACGCCGGTGGTAAAGTGCTGCATAACCGGCCAGGTTACAACCAGCGCCAGAAGGGTGTAGAGCAAGAGCACGCCAATATGCAGCGAACCAGGCAGAAAACGCTGTCGACGACATTGATGCACTTGCGGGGAACTCACAGTCGCGTGTCGTCCTTGCCCTTGATGAGGGTAAACATCACATAGATCGGATCAGTCCGATCAAACCGCTCTTCCAGTGGATGCACCACCGTTGCCAGAAACCAGTCCTTAAGCACAAACTTGCGCCAATAACGATTGCGCCGCGTCTCGTGGTAGTGACCGTTGAGCAACTGCCGCCCAAACCCGCGCCACGCGGCGATACGCGCCCGCGCCGGTTCTACATAGACCCGCTGGATATCAGCCGCAGTATAAAAACGGAAAAACGACCCGGTTTTGCCTTCCTGGACAAAGGCATTGCGCGCCACTCGCTTGAAGGGCTTGATCCCCGGAAAAAACGCCGTCCGCTCCGTGCTGGTGTAGGGCAGGGTAATCGCAGCGATCCCTTCCGGCGCTAACACCCGCCCAAGCTCACGGCCAACCGGCTCATCGTCGGGAATATGTTCCAGCGAGGAGATCGCGCTGATGCGTTGAAATGCCCCATCCGGAAACGGCAGTCTGGTCGCCGATGCGACCAGCGGCAGCAAGCTGCCATCGCCGGGACGCGCCGTTGCCTGCCGCTTCTGGCGTTGCCAGCGCACCCGCTGCGGGTCCAGTTCCACAACTACAACATTGACGCCCTCTTTTGCCAGCATATGCGGGTAACTGGAGGTGCCCGATCCCACATCCAGCACCGTATCGCCGCGCTGGAGTTGCAACGCGCGGGTGGCCCAGGGATACTCGATCAGCCGCCAGAGGCTGAAATCATTGACCGTCTCCACAAGAATACGCCAGCCGTTGAGCGCAACTTCATAGGCGATGCAGCGCAACCCGGACAGTTGTACCGGGGACCGGGAGCGAGCATCCGCAGCCAAAGAACGGGTGTAGGGTTTTTCTATTGAATTAGCCGTGCTATTCTGTGTCATCTCGTCCTTCATCCGGCATTTCTGCTCTGTCCATTTCGACCGTTTGGACCGGGTGCAGTTCAATACCCAGGAATGCCACCCCCAACTGCCGCCCCTGATCGTCGGGAGCGGGATCGGTGGGAACGCTTAAGTATAACACATGCTCTCCCGGTTCCAGCCACAATCGGAATGTGCGGCGCATGGCGGCCCGGCTGACCGCGATCGACCCCAGATCGGCTGCATCCAGATGCAGTGTAAGCGGACGGGGCTGCCGGTAACTCTCCATATGCAGTTCGAGTTCTACAACCTGTGGCTCGTCCAGCGGATTGAGCAGGTGCAACTCGGCCTGCGCCCCGATCCAGCGCCAGCGGCGTTCCGCGTTTTGCTCAACCCCGCCCCACCCACGCCCCAGGTAGACCAGCGGCTCAGGTGCGGCTACTTCGGGCACCGGGTAGATCTCCGCCGTGGCATCCTGGTAGGTGGCGGTGAAGCCTAACTCGTCCATCAGTGTGCGCATGCGCGGCAGCGAACTGCCCATCGTATCCGGGTGATAGATGATGTAGCGAATATCGTAGGCCGCCAGGGTTGCCCGCGCCAGTTCGGGCCAATCGCGGGCCAGGATATCATCGGCAACACGCCGCCCGTAGCGCAGTTCGCGGATACCGGGGGCATACTTGCCGACGTGATAGGGTGGCTCGCGCCCGGTGTATCCGCCGATGATCGGCCAGCCATGTTCAGTCTGATACCAGAGATTTTCGCTCTTGGCAAAGTTAATATTCAGCGGAATCGGCAGCAGCGCACCGTCCGGTGCGGGTAGATGGTTATAGGCCTGCGGAATCGGGCGCGAGACCAGCGGCATGGGTCCGGTCCATCCATCCACAAGGATGATTGCACTGATCAGCCCGCCCGCGACCAGACCGCGCCACTGTGGACAGCGGCTAAACAGGAAGGTACAGCCGTGGGCAGCGAAGAGCCCCAGCAATAAGGTGCTGATCACGACAATATGATTTGGATTATGACTGGCACGAATACCGGGAAGATCGGCCAGCAGCGCGTAGGGTAGCGGAATGCCGGTTTTGACGCCAAACACGCGCAACTCCTCACCCATCGCTATGAGCATTGTCAGAACCAGCAGCATGATCCAGCGCCAGTTGCCAGGCCACGTTAACCGGATGCCCAGTATGGCCAGGACTACACCAACCAGTCCACAGGCAACATTCCATAGCATTGCATTGGGATGAATTGCAAAGTAGAAATCAGTAACGGCGGTACCCCACAGCGGATGGAGCGGGCTAGGTAGAAAGAATGTGACCAGATCGGCCGAACTGGCCTCGTTAAACGCTCGCGCATCGCCCAATAGTGTATCGCCGGTTTCGATCAGCAACAGGAGTCGCGGCGTCATCAGCGCAAGCCAGAGAAACACCGGCGCACTGCCCCATAGTAATATGCGAATTGACACACGGCGGGTGAACGCTCCCCACCATATCGCAGATTGATCGGATTTACGAATGGACCAGAGTAGCGTTGCTGCACCGGAATAGATCAGGCAGAAGAGGCAATAGTACCAACTTCCCCAGCCAACCCACACCAGCAACATGCCTGCCAGAACAGCCCAATACCAGCGGTGACGTTCTAA
The DNA here is from genome assembly GCA_034436755.1 of Chloroflexaceae bacterium. Classification (GTDB taxonomy): domain Bacteria; phylum Chloroflexota; class Chloroflexia; order Chloroflexales; family Chloroflexaceae; genus CAKZQX01. The sequence continues at coordinate 10,732 of DAOTVB010000214.1, forward strand.
CAGCAGGTGGAACACCAGCAGATAGAGTGGTACCCACTGAATCGCCGCCGTATCCACGACCGCGTCCAGCACCTCTTGCAGATGGAACGGTGAGAAAATAAAGATCATGCCCGCAATGAAGGCCGCCAGGTTATTGGGGACAAAATGGCGCACAAACAAAAATGCGGTGTAGCCACCCAGCACGAAGCTGGCGAGCATGACGGTGTTGTAAGCGACCAGCGGACCCACGGTGACAGTCAATGGGAAAACGAGCAGACCCTGCGGTAGACTCGACGCCTGGTTGAGCCAGAAAATGTCAATACCTTGAGGGTAAAAGAGCAGTGACGAGATAAAAGGATTCTGTCCGCTCTGCAGCGCCTGTGCGGCCCACCAGATATTCCAGATACTCAAATATCCATCAACCGCCCCATACTGATTGGCAATGATATGGCTATCAAAGTAGCGGATCAGTGGATAAGTTGTAACCAAAGCTAGCAGCGCATAACAACCCAGCGCCAGGGCATGCACAATCCAACCTCTCCACGCCGTAGATCTAACCTGTTCACCAACTGTTGATGTCGCAATATCTGTCGTTGACACGATTTATCTCACCATTTTATAACACGACTTATACTGATTTGTTCTCATAGCCACAGAGGACACAGAGGACGCAGAGGTGCTGCACGGGAACATGCCCCCTGCGCCTGTTCCGGCTGATTACTGGTTTGATGGCAATCATCGCCGGGCGCGGCATGTTGCACTCCTATGGGTAGAACTCTGCTTCCGTGACGACGATGCTCAGGTCGCGCGAGCCATTCTGTTCTTGCGTGACGGGTGCGCGCAACTGCAGGCGCTGTTCTCCCGGCGGCAGCACAAACTGCAACCGGCGGGTGGCGGGCGTTGGCGTCACCTGCCAGGTGCCCAACGACTGCCCATTCAGTTCCAGCGTAACCACGCGCTGCTCCTGGTAACTCTGCATCTGGAGCAGCAGCGCAACGCCTGCCGGCTCGCCGGTCGGGTTGACCATGATAATCTCACCCGTCGCGGGCATCCAGCGCCAGTGGCGCTCGCCGGTTGACTCTTCAGAATACCAACCGGTACCAAAATAGGCAAAGGACTGCCGCTCAACCTGCGGTACCTGGTAGGCGCTGAGAGTCGCATCAGCGTGGGTGCGCGCATCTTCCGGCAGCAACTGCGCCAGCACTGCTTCCAATCCGGCGCGCTTTGCCGGATCGACCGCCTGCCAGTGAATAACGATCTGGCGAATATCGTAAAAATTCAGGGCCGCCAGCCGGGTGGTCATGTCCGCCGGCAGCAGGACAGCGTCATCCGGGCGCATCTGCCAGAGCTGGCGCACGCCCGGCGTCACCTTGACAAACGGATACGACGGGGCGCGCGAGACAAAGCCGCCCAGCAGCGGCATGCCATGCAGCATCTGCGCCTGCAGCGGCAGGCTCGACTCATCGCGCGGCGGCAGATCCATGAGCGCACCTGCATCCCCGCGCAGGGTGGCGTAGTAGGGATGCACCGTCATATCCAGCAGCGGCCAGCGCGGCGGCAGGTACTCGATAATCAGTAGGACAGCCAGCCCGCCGATCAGCAGTGGACGCCGGGCCGGGGCGATCCATTCAAACAGCCGGCGCAGACCGAGCGCAACCAGCGGCGCAAACAGCAGCGTGGCAATCACCGCAAAATGGCTGGGACGGCGCGCAATGCCCACTCCCGGCAGGTGCAGCAGCAGCGTGTAGGGCAGGTAGAGCGCGGTACGAGTCGTTCCCACGTGCAGCAGCGGACCGAGCGCCAGCAGCAGCGCGGTCAGGGTCAGCGCCCACCAGCGCCAGGCCACCCGCCAGGCCGTGATTCCACCCAGAATTGCCAGCGCCAGAATGCTATAGCCCAGCGCCAGATTCCAGCCGGCAATAAACGGGTGCCAGGTCTGCCCCAGTTGCTCAACTGCTCCACCCCAGAGCGGATGGACCGCACTCGGTAGCCAGAAATCAAACAGATTCGCCGAGTGGATCAGGATCAGGTCGAGCGAACTGTCCGGGTTGATGCGCGGGGCGGTGCCCTGCACATCACGCAGCGCCGGCAGCAGAATGGGCAGCAGCAGCAGCCCACCGACCAGGGGCACCAGCGCGGTACGGGTCAGTGCAGTCCAGCGCGTACGCCGGCCCGGCAGCGTCACCAGCCAGAGCGCCACAAACAGCAGGCTATAGATTGCAAAAAAGAGCAGGTAGTACCAACTGGTGTAGCCGATCAGCGCCAGAAAGACGCCCGCCGGCAGCGCCTCCCGCCAGCGCCGCACCTCAACCGTGCGCAGCAGAAAGAGTGCGTAGAAGGCCGGCCACTGCAGCGCAATCAGCTCCAACTGCCCATCCCAGACCTTGGTCATATGAAAGGGGGAGAAGGTAAACAGCGCCCCCCCGATAAACGCAGCAAGCCGGTGGCCGCTCACCTGCAGCGCCAGGGCATAGCCGCCCAGCCCCGCCAATACAAACGCCAGCAGCAGCGCGGTGTTGTACCCGGCAATTGGACCGAACAGCGCGGTTATGGGAAACACCAGCAGACCATTACTGATATTTAACGTTTGCAGGTGCAGGTCAACCCCATCCGGATAGTAGAGATAGTCGGTGTGGAAGGGATTTGCACCGCTGGTCAACGCCTGCTGCACCCACCAGAGATTCCAGACATTCTGCCAGCCATCAACCGCGGCTACCGGCCCGCCGGGGATCATGCTGCCAAAGTGGGGCAGCAGTGGTGCAAGCACCAGCAGACTGAGCAGCAGGTAGCCCCCCAGCGCCGGCAGATAGCCCCCCAGTACCCGCTGTCCGAGCATCCGGCGGAGCGTGGTGAAGCGGCCTGTTGCCACCGCACCGCTCCGGTCCCGGGTTGCCGGGCCGCGTTTCTCTTTTGGTATCCGTCTAACGTTCATTACCCATTATTTCCTGGTCTGCCGTTGGCGATTCTTCCCCGGCAGATACCTGATGCGCGTAGATCTGTACATCCCCCTGCTGGAACACCGGTTCGAGGAAGCGCGCAAACTTCGCCAGTCCCGGCCCGGCATAGAGTCGCCGCTCGGTTGGCCCAACATAAACATAGCGTACCCGATACTGATCCAGCAGTTGCCGGGCCGTAGCGATACTGGTTGTCGTGTAGATGCGCGGAATATCCCGTTCGCGGGCCTGGATCTCCGCCATCTGCACCGGGATGCCACTGCGCCAGAGTGCCTGATGCGCAAAGGACCAACCCAGCAGCGTCGGCTGCCCGGTGACACTTGCCACCCGCCCGATTTCATTGTAGTCGCAGTTGCAGAACGCCGTCAGCAGCACTTCGTCCGGATCGGCATGCACCTGCAGCCAGCGCATCGCCGCCAGTTCATCGGGAGCCTGCTCCTGCAAGAAAGCCAGGCCATCGAGGACGCGCCCGCGCTCGCCCCAGGGTTCACCCCAGCCCAGCGCGCCCACCGGGTAGACCAGTGCGCCCAGCAGCAGCAGGCCGGCCGGAATGGCCCAGACCAGCGTAGCCGGCCGCCGCCGCAACGGTGCCTGCAGCAGTGCCCAGGCAGCATAGGCCGCCAGGATCCCCCAGAGCAGCCAGACCTGATAGTAAAACTTGAACAGCGTATTCAACCGGCTAATGTCGCCCTCCAGATAATCGCGGATATAGATGATATCGACCCCAAACAGGACCAGCGCGCCCACCGCCGTGGCCCACAACACCAGTGCCCGCACTGGATTATCTGCACTGTGCCAGGCATGCCAGGTCAGTAGCAGCGCCAGCGGCAGCAGCGCCAGCAGCGGAAATCCGATCAGCATCCCGCCGAGCAACACCACCCCCGGCCCGATCCAGCGTCGGCACTGGTTGCCATTTTCGGCCATGCCATAGGCCAGCAGCACCACAAAGAACAGCCCGAAGACAATCAGAAAGGCATGCAGTTGCGTGTGCTGCGTCGTAAACGCCACCGTCTGCGCCAGCGTATTCACCAGGGGTAGTTGCGACCAGGGTGCCGGAACCGGCTGCGTACCGCCCGGTGGCTGAAAGGTCAGCCAGAATGGGGCGATCAACAGGACCATCGCCAGCAGCAGACTCCCCAGGTCGCGCCCGTAGCCGCGCAGATCAATCAACTGGTGCGTTCCCGCCGACCGCCGGTAGCGCAACGCCAGCCCGCCCGCGTACAACAGCAGAAACGTTGGCGCATACCAGGCATTGATGGCGTAGAGCATCCCCGCCAGCAGGCCCGCCAGCCCAATCAGATGACCGGGCGCACCCGGCCGTGATCGCGGTGCAACTGGATAGACTAGCAGCGCCAGCAGCAACCCCAGGACGAGCGTAGCAAACGGCAGCGCGATCACATGCGGATGCAGATCCCCCAGGTAGAAGCTGAAAAAGGGAAACTCGGTAATCAGGTGGCGGCGCTCCAGCGTACCATCGATTGTTACAACGGCATCCCAGATGGCGCGTGAGGGCGTCCACCAGTCGAAAGCCGGGCGCGACATCGGCGTCATCACAACATCCGTGTCCAGGCTTGCGGCCGGGGTCGGCGGCGGATTGAGTTCCGGCACCGCTACCTCCTGCAAGCGCCGGCCCAGGGCCGCGATGAGTTGCCCACCGTCAAGCGAGCGCGCCTCTGTCGTGCCCAGCAGCAGTTGCAGTGCGCTCATCTGGTTGCCCACGCCCAGCACCAGCAGCACCCCTAACAACGCCGCCGCCGCGCGGCTCAGGCGGGAATGCCTCCCAGCCGGCTCCGGCACGCTCCGTGGCGTCACCTCGATCAGCGTGACAATCAGGCCGGCAGTTGTCAGGGCGGTCAGTGCCAGGATCGTCGCCATCCCCAGGTTAAACGCCTCACCCAGGTTGACGCCGCTGAGTAGCTTTAGCCCGGCAATCAGCACATAGCCCATATAATAATAGTTGAAGGTGTAACCGGCAAACCAGGGATCACTCGGCGGGAAGGTGGGGCTGTGCAGCACGCCCGCCAGCAGCGCCAGTTCCATCGGCTTCTCCGTCCCCGCGATGGCCGGGCCGACCGCGCCATGCCAGCGCAGCCAGACCCCGCAGCAGAGCGCCAGCGTAAACAATACCTCGCAGGCCAGTAGCGCCCGCCAGCGCCGCCGCAGATTGTTCAGCAGCAGGTGCCAGTCGGTGCGGATACTCCAGCCGCCGATAACGACCAGCAGCAGTAGCACCAGCAGCAGGTTGGACACGCCAAACGGAACCAGGCGCAGCATCGCCAGCAGCCAGCTTGCGTAGCCCACCAGCAACAGTCCCAGCGCTTTGCCGAAGGGATAGCCCTGCAACGGCAGATGCCGCAGACACCCGACCGTGAGTGGCAGCACTGCCAATCCGACGACCTGCATGACGAGCCACCAGCGCCAGAGTGCGCCTGCGTGCAGCAGCGCAGCAACATCGTACAAAAATGGGCGTACTGCCAGGGGCCACCAGACCCAGACGCCTACCAGCAGGCTGCCGGCCGCCAGACTCACGCCCAGGCTGAGCCACCAGGAAACCCCGGCCAGCCGCAACCCCAGCCCCAGCAGCGGCGCGCACAGCCCCAGAACCAGCAGCGGCAGCCGTGGCGGCATCTGCCAGGCTCCCGCAACTGAGCGCAGGCGAACGCCGGTCAGTGCCAGCCCGATCGGGCGCGCCTCAACCGTCTGCTCCGGCAGGCGCGCGTTGATCGTCAACGGCAGATCGCCCCGCGCATCGGTTGCTGCCGGCAGGAGCAGTTGATAGCGCCGCACCCGCGGTGGATCGGACGCGGGCGGCAGTTCCAGCCGGGCCTGCTCGTCCAACGCCAGCGTGACGCGGGTGCCGTCGGGCGCAACCATCCCGCGCAACTCCAGCACGCCCGGCAGATGGTTCGCAGGAAGGTTCAATGTTGCCTGCGGCTGACTCCAGCGGTAACTGTCGGTAGCATTCCGCTCCGGCGCATAAAACCCCTGGATGACCGATACATCGGTTCCGCTACCGATATTCAGGTCAATCATACCCGGCAAGTTCCAGCCCAGAGCGACCAGTCCCAGCGGGAGTAGCCAGAGGATGCAGGCAACGATCAGCCGGCGGTGCATGCGGTTGATTCGGATTGTTCGCTCACGAGTATGCATACGTCAGTTCGTACAGGGAGCCCAGGGTAGTGCGGCGAAGGCCGGGGGCGGCTCCAGCGGAGCGGGTATCTGTGGGTCCGGCAGTTCATCGCTGCTGAAAGTCAGACGCACCACGGAGACACTCACCTGCCGCCCGTCGGGCGCGGGTAGCGCTTCGCTTTCCAACTGCAGTTCATTCACGCCCGCCGGTACCACAAACGCCAGCCGGATGGTCGTTGTCTCCGGCGCCGCCGGAACCGTTGTTTCCAGCAGCGGCATGCCATTGCTGGCAATCCGCAACGGGCGCGGCGACGCATAGCCGGTCAGCGTCAGCGTGAGCGAGACTAGCGAACGTGAGCGCGCCCGCACCTGCATCCTGGCCGTATCACCGATCCAACGCCAGGTCTGCTGCCCATCGGTTTCCGCCGGGTACCAGCCGGTCGTGGGAAGCAGTACCGGGCGCGGGGCAGCGGCATCAACCCGGTAGATCTCAAGCTCATCGCTCCCGCCGTAGCGGATGATCCCCGGCGCAGCCAGTTGCCGGCGCAGACGTTGCGCCGCCGACCCGGACAGATGCTCCAGGTTGAGCACCACAAAGCGAATACCGAGCCGGTCCAGTTCGTTGGCCGGGTCAACCTGAAAGATATCCGGCGGCGGCGTCTCGCCATACCACAACCGGCGCAGCGTCGAGTCGTACGAGACCAGCGGGTAGGCCGGAGTACGCGCCAGGTAGCCGCCCGCCAGCGGCCGCCCGTGACAGAGTTGGTTCAACATATATTGACTGTCGTCGTTGCGCGGGGGCAGTTCCACCACTGCACCCGGTTCGTTATAGCCATTCAGCGCTTCATAGAGCGGATCAACCTGGATGGGCATAATCGGCCAGGGAGCCACCAGCAGTTCCACCAGCAGCAAGCCGCCAATCAGCCCCGCCAATGCCGATTGCCGATCCGCCCAGCGGGTACGCAACGCCTGGACACCATAGCCCGCCAGCAGACTGACCGGCAGCATCATAATGGCGATAAAACGGCTGGGACGGGTACTATTCTGGAAGGGACCGGCGACATCCAGCAGGCGAAACGGCAGCGGAATACCGGTCGGCGTCTGCCAAATTTTCAACTCCGGCCCGAGGGCGAACAACAACAGCGTCGCCGCCAGGATCAGCCAGGGCCAGACCTCCCGCCGATAGCGCAATACGCCGTAGATCAGCAGCGCAGAGACAACCAGCCCCGGCGAAGCGCCAATCTCGACGCCAAACGGATGCAGCGCCGCACTCCAGCGCGTGGCCAGCCCACCCCAGAGCGGATGATTAACATTGAACGGTAGAAAATCTACCAGCGCCGTCGAGTGAAACACCTGGCGATTATACCAGTCTTCTAAAGTTGCCGTGCCGAGCGAGCCCGGTGGCCAGACAAACGGGAGCAGCGCCAGAAACCAGATCAGCGGGATCGCGCCGGCTGTGGCAATCAACCGGAGGCGGTAGCGACTATCACGCGTCAACAGTAGTGCCAGAGCGATATGCAGCGGTGTGTAGACCAGGCAAAACAGCCCGTAGTAGTGGCTCGCCAGCGTGGTCAGCAGCAGCGCCGTCGCCGCCGCCGTAATTCGCCAGACGGTTGGCTGATGCAGTGCGCGCATCAACAATAGGATGTAGAGCGGAATCCAGTGGACCGCGATAATCTCCAGGGCACCACCGAGTAGCGGCTGCATATGGTAGGGTGCAAAGGCAAACACAAAACCGGCAATCAGCGCCGCAAAGCGGTCGGCCAGCAGCGCACGCGCCAGGCGATAGGCGAAGTAGCCCGCCAGCCCGAACGAGAGCAGGATCAGCGTGTTAAAAGCCATCACCGGGCCAGCCAGCAGCGTAACCGGCAAGACCGTCAGCGCATTCGGCAGACTCAGCGTCTGCCAGAACAGGTTGATCTGCCCCGGATAGAAGAGATAGCGCGTCAGGTAGGGATTCTCGCCCGCCAGCAGCGCCTGCCGCACCCACCAGAGATTCCAGATATTCTGCCCGGCATCCACCGGCAGCGTGCCCTTCTGAATGACACCCGTGGACAGATGTAGCAGCAGTGGCCAGGTAAACCAGATGCCGAGGGCCAGGTAGCCCAAAAATACCGCCAGATGCTCGCGCCAGGACTCCGGCGGCGGTTCGGCGGCAAGCGTATTGGTATGCAACGTGCGCGGCGCTCCGATCATAGACTCCGTACCTGACTGTTCATGCAAACGGGGCGAATCATACCACAAATAGCGCGAACCGCGAACCGCGAACTGAGAACTGAGAACCGCGAACTGCGAACCGCGAACCGTACTCACCCGCAGGTGCGGCTTGCAGCCGCACGCCGGCCTACTGGACGGTAAAAAATGTATCAGGTACAATCTCCTACAAAGATCAGGAGAAAAGGAAGATCATGTCTGGAGATCCACCCGAGGAGCGGCGCGTGCTGGCGTGGGCAGTGTACCAGCGGCTCCTGTCGGCTTATGGTGAACGCCCACTGCAACCGCGCCGCGAACCCATGCACGAACTGATCTCGACCATGCTTTCGCATCGCACCACCCACCGCAACGAGGAGCTGGCCTACCAGCGCATGTGGCAGCGCTTCGGCTCGTGGGAAGGCATCCGCGATGCGCCGGTAGCAGAGTTGACCGAGGCGATTGCGTCGGCCAATTTTGCCGAGGCCAAAGCACCGAATATCCAGGCGACGCTCCAGCGAATTATGGCCGAGCGGGGCGCAGCCTCGATTGACTTTCTGCACGACCTCGCCGCCGAGAAGGGGCTGCGCCGGCTGATGGCGCTGCCGGGGGTGGGGATCAAAACGGCCTCGCTGGTACTGCTCTTCTGCTTTCAGAAAGCGGTGCTGCCGATCGATACCCATGTCCATCGGGTCAGCCGGCGAATCGGACTGATTGGCCCGAAGGTGGATGCAACGGCGGCGCATCGGCAACTCCTGGCACTGCTGCCCCACGAACCGCATATCCTGTTTAACTTCCACATCAACCAGTTGCGCCACGGCCAGCAGGTCTGCGTCTGGGGCACACCCCGCTGCGAGCGCTGTCCACTGACGGATCTCTGTGCGTGGTATCAGGAGCAGCGGGGGTAAGGCGATTGCAAGGCGCTGACGCGCTACACTCGCCGTGTTACCCGGTGACACCCGCTTCGCTGTGCGCAATTATCCGGAACAGCGCGGCGTGAGCGGGTCATGTCCACCGACGCCAGTAAAGTGTAGTGCGGCCCCTCGGGCCTGAAGAGAGAGACCGATGAGTTATCGTTGGCATACCAATGCCGAGTCAACCCGCCGGAGCGGGTCTGTTCTGCTGCTTGTGCTGGTCCTGCTGCCGGCGGCATGTGGCGGTCAGCCGGC
>DAOTVB010000215.1:0-18047 GCA_034436755.1 Chloroflexaceae bacterium
TTTTTTAAGGGTGTCATCGCCGCTAAAAGCTCTCTGACAAATTTTCTATCGATGGTAAGGTTATCGTCCCAGAACCAGACCACTTTCCGTTGCCACCAATGCCGGAAATCGTTCCATTGAATATCCTTCAGAACGTGCTCAACTGGGCGTGTGCGAAAGCCAGGGTTGAGCGTCGGAACCGTGCAAAATGAGCAGTTGAATGGGCACCCCCGCGTCGCTTGAACCACCCGTTTTATAAAGAACTGGTCGGGCAGCAAGTCGTAACGCGGCGTGGGCACCTCACGCAGATCCGCTGGTACACCGCGATAGATTGGCTTCAGGGTTCCATGTTCGAAATCCTCCAGCAACGCGCTCCAGACGGATTCCGCTTCACCGGAAACGATTGCATCGAAATAGGTAAGCGACTCTTCTTCAGAGAAGGTGACGTGCGGTCCTCCGCCCACCACTGTCTTCCCCTGCTTGCGATATTTGGTTGCGAGTCGGTAAGCTTCCGGAGCAAAGCCACTAAAAAAGCTGATGGCAACGAGATCCGCGTCCGTGTCTTCGGGCGGTGTGGTAACTTGTTGATGAAGTACGTCAACAGCGAATCTCGGGGGCGTGAGAGCCGCCAGGTGAATACCGGTAATTGGCGGCACGAAGTGCGTTTCATGTCCAAGACGATAACGCGGTACCTAAGCTACGATTACTAGAATTTTCACGCGATGCATCCTCACGACGAGTCTTCAGCGGCGGGTAGCACGGATGGACACACACGCGAATGCGTACCGCACGGAGCAGCGCGCCAGGTTGCCACCGGCATGCTGCTGAACATCTGGGTGAAGACGGGGGAACGCTATCCCAACCTCCAGCAAGAGGCACTGGCGCTGTTCGCCCAATCCCAGGTTCCATCTGATCGAGTCTGGCTGCACTATGGCCTGACCTTGCTGGCCTACGACTTCTTCCGGCTGGGCCTGGTAGCCATCGGCCGGCTCAGTCGCTACAGCGAAGGCGTCACCCCAAAGGCGATCAAGCAGCGGATGATCGCCGAAGTCGGGCACCTGGGCGCGCTGGACAAAGCAGTGGATCGGATTGTAGCCTCCCTCCGCGACTGGGGCGTGCTGACCACTACCGCCCAACGCCACACCTACGCGCCGCCACCCGCCCGCCGCCAGACCGCAAACCCGGCCATTGAGCGCTGGCTGCTCGAAGTTGCGCTGGCGGCCCACCCGGCGCAGGATCTGCCCTTCGCCGACCTGGTCCGCCTCCCGGAGTTGTTTCCTTTCCACTTCACCCTCAACGTTGATGATCTCCGCCAGACGGCGCGCTTCGAGATTCAGCGCCAGGGCATGCGGTGGGATATGGTGCGGCTGGCCGACGCACTCCGGCACTGACAGGCGCTCCGTTTAGCAGTCCTCCAACCCCAACATACTCGGCAGCATAGTAGCTCAAACACACCCCAAAACCCAACTCGGGTACCATTGACGTGACCAGTTGCGTCGAGTAGAATGCAAGAGATTTTCGGTTCATACGCAGGTGGTTAAAAATGAAACATCCAACAACTGTAGCACGCGGAAACACGCTGGCCTTCGGACTGCCGGTATTCTGGCATCTCCTCCGGACCATGCGCCCGCGCCAGTGGATCAAGAACGCCTTTGTCTTTACCGCGCTGGTCTTCTCCGAACAGCGCCTCTGGACGCAACCGGACAAGGTGTTGCTAACGCTCGGAGCATTTGCCATCTTCTGTATGGCGGCCAGTTCAATCTATCTTATCAACGACCTGGTAGATATCGAACGAGATCGGGCGCATCCCAAGAAGTGCCACCGCCCGCTGGCATCGGGGAAACTCAGCCCTCTCGTCGCCGCCCTCGCAGCCGTCCTGCTGATCGGCACCGCGCTACCGGGGGCCTATCTGCTCGACCCTGACTTCGGTTTCCTGACGGTGGTAGTTTCCTACATCGTCATTCAGGGGTTGCTCTACACCTACCTGCTCAAACAGGTCGTCATCCTGGACATCATGGTCATTGCGGCAGGTTTTGTGCTGCGTGCCGTCGCCGGAGTGGTTGTACTTGACATCAACATCACGCCCTGGCTGCTCGTCTGTATGGGCCTGCTGGCCCTCTTTCTGGGCATTGGCAAACGCCGCCACGAACTTGTGCTGCTGGAAAATGGTGCAGGGGAACATCGGCGTATCCTGGAAGAGTATTCCGTCCCTATGCTTGATCAGATGATGTCCATCGTTACGGCCAGCATCATCATGGCCTACAGCATGACCACCTTCTCCGCCCCGGTGGCGCCCAAGGAACCCTACCCGGTGCTGCTCTTTACCATTCCCTTCGTCGTCTACGGCATCTTTCGCTATCTCTATCTGATCTACCGGCGAGGTGAAGGAGGTGCCCCGGAAGATCTGGTACTCAAAGATCTACCGCTGGCATCCAGCATTCTCCTCTGGGGCGTGACCGTGCTTAGCCTGCTCTTCGTCTTCCGCAATTCATGAGTAGCTATGCCTGCCTTAACATTTATTAAATTCGGCGGCTCGGTCATCACCGATAAGCGCGGGCAGGAAGCAGCCGACCTGCCCGTGATTCACCAGTTAGCCGCCGAACTACGTACAGTGCTGACGGAACAACCGGAAGCGACCTTCTTGCTGGGGCATGGCAGTGGCTCCTTCGGGCATCACCATGCCGCCCGCTACGGCGTCCATCGCGGCCTCTCCCCGGAGGCCGACTGGATCGGCTTCGCGTTAACCTCCGGCGCAGCGCTTCGGCTCAATCGCATCGTCGTGGATGCGCTACTGGCAGCCGGCATTCCGGCCCTGTCGCTGCAGCCCTCCACCTCCCTGCGGAGCAACGCCGGCCGATTGACCGCCTGGCAGACTGAGACGATTGCACAGGCACTCACCCACCGGATGATCCCGGTAATCCACGGCGATGTCGCTTTCGACACGCAGCAGGGCAGCGCAATTATTTCAACCGAGGCCCTGTTTGCCCATCTGGTTCTGCATACCGCACTCAAACCGGGGCGGATCGTTCTGGTTGGCGAGGCCGCCATCTACACCGCCGATCCCCGCCTTGATCCGCAGGCCCAACCCATCCCGCTGATTACGGCGGCGAATATCGAGCAGGTGCTGTGCGGCGCCGGCGACTCGCACGCTGTCGATGTCACCGGCGGCATGCGGAGCAAGCTGGAATCGATGTGGCAGTTGATCCAGGCTCTGCCTGACCTGGAAATCATCCTGATTGGCCCCACACCAGGCCGATTAACGCAGGCTCTGCGCGGTACAGCGCTTGAACTGGGAACGATTATTCGCAAAGACTAACGGGCAGCCATACGTTCCAGGCTCCCCGTTACCAGATAACACCACTATGATTGCAGAAGATTTTATTGCGCGCAAACGGACTTCCTGGGAGCGGTTAACAACCCTGCTCAACCGCTCGCAAAACAGCCTGAGCAACCTCTCCGCCGAGGAGTTACAAGAGCTGGGTCGCCTCTACCGGCAGGCCACCTCCGATCTGGCCGTTGCCCGGCGCGACTTTGCTACCCACGCCGTCAATGCCTACCTGAACGGCCTGGTTGCCCGCGCCCACGGCACAATCTACCGGGACAAGAGCCCCCGCCTGCAGCAGTTGCGCATCTTCTTCACCAGCACCTTCCCGCACATCTTTCGGGAAACCTGGGGCTACACCCTGGCATCCTTCCTGATGTTTCTGCTCCCGGCCCTGGTCAGCTTCATGATTGCCTACCGCGACCCGGATGCCCTCTCCCTGCTTATGCCCGGCACACAGAGCGTTATTAGCGACATCCGGGAGGGGCGCGAGTGGTGGCTACGGATCAACGAAGATGGGCGCGCTCTATCGGCCTCGTCGATTATGACCAATAACATCCGTGTCACCTTCCTGGCCTTTGCCGGCGGCATTCTTTTTGGGGCATTCACCCTCTATGTTCTGGCAATGAATGGCATACTGCTCGGCGGTGTGGCCGGTGCTGCCCAGCATTTTGGCTTTGCCGATAACCTGTGGGGTTTCGTGGCGGCCCACGGCATCGTTGAGCTGAGTGTCATTTTTATCGCTGGCGGCGCAGGCTTACAACTCGGCTGGTCAATCTTTCGTCCCGGTCTGTTAACCCGGCGCGCCGCGCTGGTCATCGCCGCCCGCCGCGCCGCGCAGCTCCTTTTTGGCTGCGTTCCCTTGCTGGTCATCGCGGGCCTGATCGAGGGCTTTATCTCGCCCTCCAATCTGCCCCTGGCATTCAAACTCCTGGTTTCCATCGGATCAGGCATCTTGCTGTACGGATACCTGATCCTGGTCGGACGCTCGCGCGCTTCACGCCGGCCTGCCGACACGACCGTCCCGGTGCGCACCTCACCATGAAAGCAAATCTGATGAAGTTCAAATTGTTAATCCGAACACGAACCATAGAGAGTCCCGGCTGATGAACTTTGAACAAATAGTCCAGATATAAAATGGCCTGGAGTCCCGGCTTTAGCCGGTTGAATGCCTGCCAGGGCAGCGACATACTGCCGGAAACGCTTGATTTGGACGAAGCCGAGACTCCGATCCAGCGGATGTCCGAATTAAAAATTCAAAACTTCAGCAGCAGCAGTAGGGTGCATTCGATGCACCGTTCTTCTGCCGCACTCCATATCAATACTTCGTTCTCTAGACGATACGACAGATGAGACGCAGACGGAACCTCCCGGGATTCTCATTCGTCTAAACATGGAGCAGATAACCGACACCCCGCTTACTCCACCGAGGACACCCTATGAATCGCACCAGCGCCAGGCACGTACACCATCGCCTTGCCGTAATACTGATACTCATACTTGCCCTGACGAGTTGCAATGCAGAACCACCCGCTGCACAACCAGTAACACCAGCCGCAGCGCCCACAGCCATACCAGGCGGGACAACTGACACCGCCGGACAGCCGGTACGTATAACCGGCACCTTCGACTATACCAACGACATCATCACCGAATATTATATCCAGCATCAGGTAATGCTGGCCGATATGTATGGCTTTGTCATACGTGACCAGGAGTGGGAAACGCCGATTGACTCCCAGGTAATCGGTTACCTGGATATCGACGAAGCGGCCCGGCACGGACGTTACCAGTTGCCATTGCCGGCTGTGCCTGCCGGAACCTTCGCCGATATCGATAACGACAATCAGTCTGACCAGGGCGTGCAGATCTTTGCCGTCTCCTACGCCCCCAACCTGACCGGCGGGCCTTTTGCCGTCGGCGATGACCCCAACCGGGGCTGGCCGACCTATCTGGCGTCGATCCGGACTGACCGCGAAAATGGCGACGAGGTAATCGGCGGGAAACTGATTGTCTGGGCTCCCGACGCTGAACAGCAGTTCCCCACCGGCTTTGGCCCCGATGCGCTCCTCTTCACCGCTGACGACCCGGTTGACGCGCTACCCGCCGGCTACACCGTTGTAGACCTGGACGAGTCCCCATTTGCGCTCCAACATACACCCGTCCCGGAACTGACGTTGTACGAACCGACTGACGTGGTCGTCAAAGATTTCTCCGGTCTGAACTACACGGACGCTTTCGCGCAAATGTTTGAACAGGTGCGCCGGGAATATGCCTTCAACGGCATACCCAACAAAACACCCGATTGGGACGAACTGTACGCCGGGCTTGCCCCACGCATAGCTGCCGCTGAAGCGCAGAATGACGCCCAGGCATTCTACCTGGCCTTGCGCGATTTCGTCTTTGCCTTCCGCGATGGGCACGTCAATCTAAATGGTGGCGCGGTCGGAGATCGCACGACCCGGGCAGCATTGGCCGGGGGGTATGGCCTCGCTATCCGTGAACTGGACGATGGGCGCGTGATCGTCGTCTACATCCTCGACAGTGGGCCGGCAGACCAGGCCGGCATCAGCGTAGGGGCCGAGATAACCACCTTTGACGGCATGCCAATTGATACCGCTATCGACAATATCCAACCGCTATCGGGACCATTCTCAACCGAATTTGCCCGCCGCTACCAGCAGACGCGTTACCTGCTGCGTGCATCCGTCGGAACGGAAACAGCCATTACATTCACCAATCCGGGACAGCGCCCCCGAACTGCCACCCTGACCGCCGAGCCTGAACAGCAGAGTTTCAATGTCACCTCGCTCTTTGCCGATTACGATCCGTACGCGCTGCCGGTGGAACATGAACTCCTGCCATCGGGCATTGGCTACATCCGGGTTAACTCAAACTTTGACGATCTCAACCTGATTATTCGCCTCTTCGAGCGCGCCCTGGCAACTTTTGATCAGATTGGCGTACCGGGGATTATCATTGATATGCGTCTGAATCTGGGTGGCGCACCGCTTGGCCTGGCCGGTTTTCTCACCAACGACACAATTCCGCTGGGACAACTGGAGTATTACAGTGAGGCGAGCGGCACATTTGAACCCGACGGCCCCCCCGACGAAGTCTTCCCGAACGAAAATCAGTACCGTTTTGACAGGATGGCCCTGCTGGTCGATCAATCCTGCTACAGCGCCTGTGAATTAGAAGCCTATGCATTCAGTCAGGTACCGGGAATGATCGTTGTGGGGCAGTATCCCACCGCCGGAGTAGAAGCAGAGGTTGCACGCGGACAATTTCGCCTGCCGGAAGGTATTACCCTGCAGGTACCCACCGGGCGCTTTACCCAACCCGATGGCAGCATCCTTCTGGAGGGCACCGGGGTTGAGCCAACTCTGCGCCTTCCCATCACTGAGGAAACCGTACTATCTAACGAAGATCTGCTGCTACAAGCGGCCGAAGAGGCCATCCTGGAGTAACAAGACGGACACCTGCCAGGAACAAGCACCGGACCGGATGAGAACTGAGAGATGAGAAAGCGTGTCATTTTGTATGGGGTGAAGGTGTCACCTCCAGCCGGTCCCCAATCTCCGTTGCGGTCGCCTCCAGAACACCGGCCGGCAACTCGATCACATAACGTGCGCCCCACACCCCGGCATAGGGACGGTTTGGCGGCATTGCGCTCCGCTTCCCAACAACGTGATCATTGCGATCAAGGAACACCACATCAATAGGAAAGCGCATAAAGAAGGTATGAATACTCCACTCAGGATAGATAATCAACCCATGCCCCGGTTCAAGCTGCGAGCGCCCCATCAAACCCATCCCGCGCGCCAGGAACGTTCGTGCCAACTGACACTGATCTGCCAGTACGGTATTATTCTTTTGATTTATGACAACTATATTATTCATTGCATTCCTGGTGATAACATACAAAGGGAAGTAACACAGTATAGTGAAGTAGAAAAGAAAAATCCAGACTTATCGCCTCAAATTACTTCCTGAGACAACAAGTCTGGATATTGTACACACGCAGGTAGCAAGGAGCATAACACTATCGTGTGCTAAAGACCGCCGAGAGAGGTCATAATGCGTGGGACAGCCGGACCTAGAATAACAACAAATAGCGCTGGAAAGATCAAGAACACCATTGGAAAGAGCATCTTAATCGGCGCTTTCTGAGCCTCTTCCTCTGCCCGCTGGCGGCGACGTGTCCGCAACTGATCCGATTGAATACGCAAGATCTTTGACAGCGCCACACCAAGCTGATCCGCCTGAATAATTGCTGCGACAAAGGTCTGGACATCCTCAACCCCCGTGCGCGCCGACATATCTTTTAGGGCTTCGCGGCGTGCGCGGCCAAGCCGCATATCAGTCAGCACACGCATGAACTCTTTCCCCAATTCATCTTGCCACTTATCCGTTACCCGCTGGATGGCCGAGTCAAATGCGAGACCGGCTTCAACGCTAATCGTAATGAGATCCAGCGCATCCGGGAGTGATTTCACGATATTATGCTTCCGCTTGCGAATTTGCTGACCAATCCACATCACCGGAAGCAAATATCCCAGAACAAGCCCAATCGTACTGTACATAACTGCCTGTAACACCGGCATGGTTGAAAAGGTCACCACCGCAAAAATCACAAAGAGCACCACGGCCAGAATAACACGAATACCAACAAACATGGTCGGAGTAATTCCACCCGGATTACCCGCCTGCTGGAGCTTTATCTTCAACTGCTCCGCACTCTGTTTCGGGCCACGCTTACCAAGTTCCGCCAGCATTGACCGGGCCATCGGCGCAAGCACACGCTGACGAAATGACTGTTGTAACTCCATCTCTTCAAGCGTCATGGCCCGTTCGGTAAATTGGCTAAGGCGATCACTAAATGTATCAGCCTGCCTGACCCGTGTCAGACCAAAGATCACCAGACCAACACTAGAGATCAGTAAGACCCCTGCCAAAACAGCAATCATCATTACGCTCATGGCGACACCTCACACTTCGATGTCGATAATCTTCATGATAGCAAAATAACCAATCATGATCATAATAAGTGAAGCTACTGGCAAACAACACCAGTTTTCAGGTGGAAAACCAAAAGTAAAGAGCGGTGACATATACTCGGGATTAATGACTGTGATAAAGAGAGCAAGAGCTATCGGCAAGCCCGTAATCACATAGGCCGAAATACGCCCCTGAGCAGTCAGGGTTTTAATCTCACCCTTGATACGTACCCGCTCGCGAATGGTATGACCGATCGTGTCCAGGATTTGCGCCAGATTACCACCAACCTCATGCTGAATATTCACAGCGGTAATTAACAACTCCAGGTCTTCCGATGGGATACGCCGCAAGAGATTATCGAGAGCCTCCTCGGTTGAACGCCCCAGACCAACCTCTTGAACAACCCGACTAAACTCAGTCGAGACGGGAGGAGGAGCCTCACGCGAAACCATGTCCAGAGTTTGCAAGAAACTATACCCACTCCGCAACGAGTTTGACATCAGGGTAATAGTATCACCAAGCTGATTATTAAAAGCCTTAATACGGTTCCCTGCACGAACAGCCAGATAAATGTTCGGCGCAAATGAGAGCACGATCGCACCAACCATTGAGGAGATCAACATTGCCTGGGGCGATGCCCGGCCAATAATGGCACCTATGCCAGCACCAGCCACGGCTGCTAATATTTTCAGGCCAATAAATTCCGAGACGCGCCACTTCAAATCAGCACGCGCCAGATCACGGCCAATATTGTTACCACTCTTGCTCTTGGCAAAAACAGCATCAATGCGCGCAATTGCCTGTTGTGCGCCCGGTTCCTTTGCCACCGGACCACGTCCTGCAAACTGCGACAATCGATCCGAGACGTCGCCGCTACCCATACTGCGCGCTACTATACCAAAAACTGCCAGTATGACAAGAAAGACAACGCCAGCCACAGCAAAGGGCAGCATACCAGGTGAAAGAATACCCTGCACCAACAAATCCTTTCTAGGTGATTACACCACCAGAAAGTCCAGATAACATTCAAAGCTGCTCGTTATTAGAACACCCAAAATACACCTTAGAAGAAGCGATCACCGGAGTAGCCAAAGATATTTGGCGGCAAATAAATACTTAAGGCCTCAAACTTCTCAACAAACTTGGGCCGAACACCTGTTGGCCGGAGCGTTCCGACAATCTTTCCGCGCTCGTCGATACCGGTCTGCTCAAATGTAAAAACATCTTGAAGCACGACGACATCGCCTTCCATACCCTGCACTTCAGTAATAGCCGTAATTTTGCGACTACCATCCTTGAGGCGCGACTGCTGCACAATAACCTCAATTGCTGAGGCAACCTGTTCACGAATAGCCCGTGAAGGCAAGTCCATTCCCGCCATCAAACACATTGTTTCAATACGGGAAATACTATCACGCGGACTATTGGCATGAATTGTCGTCATCGACCCATCGTGACCGGTGTTCATTGCCTGGAGCATATCCAGCGTTTCACCACCACGACACTCCCCAACGACAATGCGTTCCGGTCGCATACGCAAGCAGTTAATAACCAGATCACGAATACTCACCTCGCCACGACCTTCAACGTTGGGTGGTCGGGATTCCAGCGTAACAACATGATCCTGGCGCAACTGCAACTCAGCGGCATTTTCAACCGTTATGATCCGCTCATCTTCAGGAATAAATGACGAGAGCACATTGAGCGTAGTCGTTTTGCCTGAACCGGTACCACCCGCAACGACGATATTTAATCGCGCCCGAACACAGGCTGACAGAAATTCACCCATATCCTCAGTGAGCGAACCAAAGCGTACGAGGTCACTGACAGTCAGTGACTCTTTGCGGAACTTACGAATCGTGATCACAGGACCAACCAGCGACAGTGGACGAATGACTGCATTGACACGGCTGCCGTCAGGCAGGCGAGCATCTACCATTGGCGAAGACTCGTCAATACGTCGTCCGAGCGGGGCAACGATCCGGTCTATAATGCGGAGCACATGCTCGTCATTATTAAAGACCACATCACTCCTGATCAGCTTACCCTGCTTTTCAATATAGATCTGTTTGGGACCATTGACCATGATTTCACTAATGTCATCATCAGCTAACAGCATTTGTAGTGGTCCATACCCGAGAATATCTGCAGCGATACTCTCAAACATTCGCGTACGTTCTGCACGACTCAAGACAATACTCTCACTGTCAAGGATCGAGTTAAAGACTTCTTCCACCTGTCGTTGCACACGTGCTGAGTTTGAGAGATCAAGTTTGGGGTCAAGCTCGTTAATAAGCTTTGACTGAACACGCGACTTCAGGTCAGCAAAGGCATTATCTTCCTGCTCCCGGGCTGCACTATTTGCACGTGCTGAAGAGTCACCCTGTCGTGGAGGTAGTGCGCCGGCGCGCTGCGCCCCGGCACCTTCTTCACGACCAGGCGTCGTCCCACCGATACGCTTTAGTAATGACATAAATACACCTTCCGGGGTACGAGAGTACTATCTCCGTGCTGTCAGACGACCGAATAACCCACGGCTCTGGGATTTCGATTTCGACTTCGACGCCGGTTGCCGACTAGCCTCATCTTGAGGTTTCTCATTGCTAACTGCTTTTGCGACATTGGTTAAACGGCTGGCTAGAGTAAAGATATCTTTCGAAACCTGGTGAGTGCGCTTTGCAATGACCAGAGGCACACCCTGATTGATCGAATATGTGATTTCCAGGGGAGCATTCGCAATCTGCAACGCAACCTCATGCTGAATGTTACTCTGAACATCCTTAACACTAAAGCCCATCCGATTATCCGCTTTATTCAGAACAAGCATTGTCTTTTCACGCGGATACTCCAACAGTTCAGCTACTTCCAGGAAGAGCTTGATGTTTTTAATGCATGGCATTTCTAGTGTCATGAGTGCGACGATCCGGTCAGCCGTATCAAGCACGGCCAGTGCGCGGTCCTGAAACGATGATTGTGTATCAACGACCACATAATCGAATTCCTGGCGCATCAAATCCAGAATTGTACGGAGATGATCCGATGTAACCAGTTCACCAGTTTGTGGATTTGGCGGCGCAAGTAACACTTTTACTTGCGAGTTATGCGTTGCCAACACATCATTCAAGAGATCGCGGTCGAGATCATCCACCCGGTTCGCCAACTCTACAATCGTTTTGTTGGAAACCAGATTTAGAATAACATTCAAATCACCAAAGATCAAATTTCCATCTACGAGCGCCACCTTTTTATTTGTAAGCTGACGCAAAGCAATTGCCAGATTGGCCGAAATGGTTGATGTACCAACACCACCTTTGGGACTAAAAACTGCGACAATCTGGCCCTGCACCCCACCACCACTCGACACAGAACCTTCACCACCACCAGTCGCTGTTGGTGTTACAGGACGTGTTGCCGCCAGACGATGCACATGGCGTATGGACTTATACAGATCATCAGCACCAATGGGCTTTGTCAAAAACTCGCGTGCTCCCGCGAGCATAGCGCGGCGCAGATAATCGGTTTCTCCCTGGACACTCATGATAATGACCTGGATACCTGGATCCTGGGTCATTATTGCTTCCGTCGCAGCAATGCCATCCATATCGGGCATATTAATATCCATCAGGATGACATCCGGTTTATGTTGTTTAGCCATAGCAACAGCTTCACGCCCATTGCTGGCTTTAGCAACAACCTCTATGTCTTTCTCAAAGAACAAAAGCTTCTCGATCTGATCGCGTGTATCGACAATATCGTCAACGATCATTACACGAATGTTACTGCTTTCAGTCATGGAGTAACTCCTCTTTCCTGCCTGGTCAGGCTGTTGCATTGGCCGATGGACGTAACAGATGCAGGTACAATCATAGGATTGTCCCAAGAGAGCAGCACGCCGCGCCTCTGCGGCAAGTGACACGACGTGCCTTACACTCTTGAAATACCCCATCCTGCGTGAACTAAGGTATAGCTCCTGCTCACGTCGTTTTCTTATGAGTGATTATAACACCCATTATCATGGTATACGCGTTGGCGCTGGTGTAAAGGTCGGATTCGGTATAAACGCATCTTCTTCAGAAATCAGATGCGGATCAAGCACCTGTGGCGCCGGCACACCAAATTCTGACACCAACAGATCGTACGTTGCACCAATCGTGGGCTCAAAGTCCGTATCACCCGCACCGCGCAGAACTAACGAAATATCCGATTGTGTGTTGAGTGCAAACTCAATAAGTTCAGCTTCCTGGTCATTAATGGCCAGCACCAGTAACCAGGAACCGGGCGTGATGGTGTTACCATCGCCTGCTTCTGGTTCAACAACCCGCCCGGACTCATCAACCTCTGGCTCAGCAGCCTGTTCTCCTTCTGGTCCAGGGGTTCCTTCTTCCGGAACGCCCGGTCGAATGATGCGCAACACCTGTACCTGCTGAACAATAGTCTTGGTTGTTGGAAAGAACTCCTCTGTCACCTGACGCTCGATTGTCACCTGCCCCTGGTCATCAGCTTCCCGACCAGTGGGGTATGAGATTCGGCGCGGCATCGAGAATGTCGCAACAATGTCAACAAAATCACCCGGCTTAATCTGATCAGCGACCCCAGCAATACTATTGGAACTAAAGGCATATGCTTTGGGGCGCGGACGGTCAGGTTCAGCCGTCGGTATCTGTTGTGATAGTCCTGGTTCGGTAATGTCTGACTGGGTAATCAACTCATCGGCGCGAATATTGGACACTGCCAGTTTCCCCAGCACATCATTCACATTGGTGAAATACCGCGAGTCAAACTCAGATTCTGGGATTTCGCGTGTACCAAGCAAGCCTTGATCTGCAATGAGCGTGTTTGCCGGAATATCAACATTCGCAACAATAACCTCAACGTCCGGTTCGCGCGTCGGTTCGATGGTCGTTTCATCACTAACAGTTGTCGAGTTTTGCAAGAAGAAGAAGAGCAGACCGGCAGCGGCCAGGGCGATAATCACGCCAATGAGAAGTATAACGATGCCTCCGCGTCTCATAAGTTGGGTATCCTCCCTGATTTAAGTGAGTACAGAAACAGAAGGACCACCGACCACACATCTGCCATATTATAGCACACGCAGGCTGGCAGTAGATCACAAATAGAGCCTGCAAAAATGGTACTATGATACAGTCAGTACATAGCCAGTGTGGTTCTCAACAAAGGGGATTTTCGTGAAGATAGTTTGATGAACCCCTGAAAGGTCTTCAGGACGTACGTGGTCGGGTAAACGCGGTATGCGTCCGAACCGGCGCGCTAAGCACCGACTACCACGTACGTCCCACAGGACACAGGACTGGAAAACCACCCGGTGTATGAACACCCGTTAGCTTTCCAGCCATACAAATCGGTCACTGACTGATGCTATCAGTCAGTTCCCTGCTTATTTTGCGATAAGCGGCAGGTAAATCATGGGACCGACAGGAACATCCGGGACTTTGATTTTTGGTGGTTGTTTGGGATTCCCCGGGTCATTAGGATCCTCTACGGGATCAGCTTCTGGATCCGGATAGAGAACCACCTCCAACTGCTCAACATTATTTGCCTCGCCATCAGTCGCCAGTTCCGGCACAAAGTTGGTTGAGTCTACAGCAACCACAACGGTATAGACACCTGCCGTAGGAAAGAATGCTTCCATCTCTTTCAAAGAAAGTAGTGGCTCATCCGGACCATCCGTTCGGGGATAAAACCAGCGGCGTGTAATCTTGTATTCTGCATCAACCCCCATTGAGCCACTATTGACGACAGCATACGCTTTAATACACCCCGGTGGTGTCTGGCCAAGATTCAGCGGCGTCTCACCGAACTGGGATGGCACAGTCTCTCCAGGACTCAGTATACAGAGATCGACATAGAATGAGCCAGGACTGACAGCCGAGACGGCGGCAGGGGTACCCTGGTCATTATGATTGCGAATCGTTATATCGAGTCCGGTAAACGTTCTATTGTCCTCACCACCGTATGTTGCCACAAGCTGTGATATCTTGAGGTCCGGGTTGCCACTCGCCAGAATGTCCACACCGACTTCGAGTAGCGCAGGCGAGTTACTTGCTCCCTTGATAAATCTCGCCCGGTACTGAATACAGTTCACTTCCGTAGGTTCGTCCTGATTTCTATCTTTAAACGAATGAATATTTGTACCATCGACCGAAGATACATCTGTATCCCCCGGCGCGCCATCAAGGGGTTGCCAGGAACTGTTGTTGAATGGATTGGGAGCATTGCACAGGTTATTGGTGACACGATACTCAAGCTGAAGATCCATTGGAGAACCTTCATCCATAATTGTCTTCCAACTAAACTGTCTTATGCGCGCATTATCAAGATTCGCAGTATGGTACGTTGAATAGTACCATCCGTTCGGAACAAGCGCACCATCTGTTGTTTCGTTCTGACCACCCAGATCACCCCGAAACACTGTATCTGTCGCGCTACCATTACCTGTCCCGGCAACAACATACACATATGCCGAAGATGGATCAAGTTCGCCTACTTTGGGTTTGGCGCGAATAAGCCCGGTCGCATGATATATGCGACCCGCCGGTAGCACTTCAGAAGTCTCATCGAAGAAGCGCGCCTGTGTCTCCGTGCCAACATTGTATAGTGTCAGGTCATCATTGAGGACAGCCGTTAAGACAAATCGGCTACCTGGCGACTCACGCTCCCCAGCGATAAGGTACAACTTATTGTTAGCCATAATACCGGCCAGGCCCAAAATACCAGCCAGACCAACCTGCCGGTCACCCTCACCGGGCCGCTCTTCCCAGGAGATTGTACCGTCACTGGCAATCCGGGCCAGGTAGACATTTGCATTGTAGGTGAGCCGTCCGCTATCAGGATCCTGGGCAGTGACGCCACCGGCCAGATAAACACCACGACCGGCAATATTATTCCCGATATTTTCTGAGGCAACTGCAATCGCAGTTGCATCCCAGAGACCATTCTCCGCCACAGGAATATCGTCAGTAGCCGTTTGCCATTCTGACAACGTGCCGTTGCTCAGATTCACCTCAGCGTAGTAAACTTGCTTTGACTCACGTTTCACCGTACCAGTGAAGTCAGAGTACCTGAACTCTCGTCCACCAAATACATAGATAAACGTTCTTCCACTGGTAGTCTTAACCGTTGTTGCAGCCGCGGCATGCAGTCCTTGCGGCAATGTTGAGGTTTCTGAAGACCAGGCGACCGCGCCCGTACTACCATTGACTGTGCCGATACGCGCGATATTACTGGAGACATCGCCATCCGCAGAACAGGCCGGCGGAGCAACCCGACCACCTATGACATAGATATAGCCGGAACCTGTGTTTGCATCGGTCTCAACAGCTACAGTAGCTGCCTCAGCTACTTCAGCTACCGCGAAATCACACGTAATATAATCGCTGGATTCATATGCCGGCAATGGATCAACGGATTGCCAAGATGCTGCTTCTGCCGGAGGCGCACCCTGCTCCTGATCAATCTCCAACCAGTACACTTCTTTGGCCGAACCACCAGCAGCCTGGCTGCCGGCCAGCACATACAGGCGATTTCCCAGTCCAACCGCTCCCTCTTGCGTGAGCGGTTCCGGCAAGGGCGGTGGCATATTCTGCCAATTGTTCAACGTACCAATCCGGGCCAGTTCTACACCACCATCACCGCCGGCAGGTGTTAGCGCGGTTCGCTCAAATGTACCGCGGGTGAAATCTGACAGAGTTGTATCCAGAGCCTGGGTCTGCGGTGTATTCGCAGATACTTGCTGATGAAAGGGCAAGAGACTTATCAGCAACAGCAACCCTACGAGAAGCAGGAGCCGAGAATAGCTCCGTCGCCGAGAACCTACTATGTGCCACATACCACACCTCATTTTGTATGAAGGATGCCACACGATTGGACTGAACACACGCTTTGCCGCAGCTTGCCAGTTCGATGGGCATCCTGATGAAGACATTGCACCAGTGCATAAAACAGAGCAGACCAGATCCATCGGGAAATGTTAACGTTTCCGGGGAACAACAAGAGGAAGACAGTATGCCGGAACCTAATCTATATTGAGAAGTCAGACCACAGTACCGAGGCGTAACTGGAAGACAGAACGTGCCTGATGGTCGCTTCTGCAACCGGGATGATGTATACCACCACGGTTGCAGAATGAGTAGCATGTTGCACCCCGGTACAGGTAACATAAGCTCCTGTTCCTACCCGGAAGACTCTGTCCAGCCATCCATATCCATACCACCAGGGCAGGCACATAACCCACCCCGGTAGTATGTCCTCCTACATTATTCATTCTGTCCTGCGCAGATATCCTGCTCCATTGCCAGCGTGACATCCTTTTCAACCAGTCCACTGACACTGCCCGCACTGGTGATAGTGACCGTAACACCTGGCTTTTTCTGCTCCTCAGTTTCGTCGTAAATAACCCCATACTCAACCGGGCGGGGATCAACCTCCTCATCTGGATGGGCATACCAGATCTTCGCACTGAGCGTATATGTCCCCTCAGCTACACCATCAAAGCGATAGTAGAGCCCATTCTCGTCTTGCAGAATATCCGTTGTGTAGGTCTCATCGCCTTCCAGATAAGCTCGACCATAGACGCCTTCAGGCAAACCGGCCAATCCATTCCCTGCTTCGATAAGGTTCTTGATTGGATCAGTGTTGCGGATACACGCATCACCCGTCGCCTTCTCATAGATATTCTCGAAGATCAGGTCGACGTTGTTCTTTCCGTCCGCACCCACCTCAAGATCGCGCGCCTCGGCATAGAAGGTCGGAGATGTGGCTACACCATCTTGTAGTCCATTGCTGGGAATAGCCGAGATAGCAACGACATGCACCTCATGACCGTTATTCTTGAGGTAATCGTTACTTACGTTCACCATCGCAGTGACGGGTCGATCATAGAGTCTACCATTCAAGAATAGTTTCCCTTCGCGGCTCTCAAAATTGGGATCGATCACCTTGCCATTGATATGGCAATCGATGGTTTCGGGAATATGCACATTACCCGATGCACAGATGTGACCAGCCGGGAAGTATTCCGTCTCATTATTGCCATCCTTGTTAGCTTGATAGCCCGGCGCTTGAGGGTGGAAGAGATGGTTTGACACCCCGTCCGTCACAAAGATCACGACCGTCTTATACTCATACTTCCTTCCCTCAAAGGTGACACTATTATCGCCACTCAAGGCTCTGGATGCACCATAGAGTCCGGCTGCACCATTGGTACCACCACTGGTTTTATAGGGGTCACCGTTCATCTCACCTACTTCGTCAACTTTGCTCTCAAGTACAGCCGTATCATTACTCCACTGGTTCATGGAACGGCCATCCCACTTCTCCTTGAATGCCATAATCATCATCTCATCACCGGGGAGAGTCGGATCATAATTATCATTTCCCGGCATATTGGTCAGGCTGATGAGATGCTTGATCGCATTCTTGGCTACATAGATGCGCCGTTCTTCTTCCGTCTCCCAGGCATGGCTACTCACCGGGTTACAGTCAGGACGCGTCTTCGGATCAACATTCGGTGCATTACCACACTGCAAACCACCTTTACCCAGACCCGCGAAGTTGAAGTTCATCGACCCGGACACGTCCAGCACAACCGCATAGCGAACCGGCTTATACTCATCATTGGTAGTAGCATATTCCGGATTGAACGAAACTCGTCCGGTCAGACCGAGAGAATCACTGGCTGCGGGACTGGTCAGACAGGCCGAAGCATGATCGACTTCACCCATTGCGA
>DAOTVB010000216.1:0-73082 GCA_034436755.1 Chloroflexaceae bacterium
TCTCGCCCATCAGGCGGATAGGTTCCGGCTCTGGGCCGATAAACGTCAGCTTACACTCGGCACAGGCTTCGGCAAAGTAGGGATTCTCCGAGAGAAACCCATAGCCCGGATGTACCGCATCACAGCCGGTAATCAGCGCGGCACTGATCAACGCCGGTGGATGCAGATACGACTTCCCCGGGGCTGCCGGACCGATGCAGATCGACTCATCCGCGAGACGCACCGCCAGCGTGTTACGGTCGGCTTCGCTGTAGGCCACCACCGAACCGATCCCCAGATCGCGGCAGGCGCGCACAATCCGTACCGCAATCTCGCCACGATTAGCTACCAGAACTTTGTTTAACATTGCTACATCACCATTCCACCATCAATCGTCAACGTCTGACCCGTAATATAGGCCGCCGCATCCGAAGCCAGGAAACAGACTAACCCGGCGACCTCCTGCGACTGCCCAAAACGACCAAGTGGGATTGTTCCGAGGAGATTTTTGCGGAGCTCATCGCTCATCACATCGGTTAACTCGGTCTCGATAAAGCCGGGGGCAATCGCATTCACCGTAATACCACGACTCGCCATCTCGCGCGCGGTGGCTTTGGTAAACCCGATAATACCGGCCTTGGACGCGGCATAGTTAGCCTGTCCCGCATTTCCCATGAGCCCCACAACCGAGCTGATATTGATAATGCGCCCTGCGCGCCGTTTGCTCATCGGGCGTAGCGCGGTGCGGGTGCAGAGATAGACACTGCGGAGATTTGTCTGCAGAATGGCATCAAAGTCTTCTTCCTTCATCCGCAGCAGCAGCATGTCCCGGGTTGTCCCGGCATTATTCACCAGGATATCCAGTTGTCCATACGTCTCCAGCGTGGTTTTAAAGAGGCGTTCAACCTCGACACCCTGGCTGACATCGGCCTGCACTGCCTGCGCCGTCCCACCGGCAGCGATAATCGCGGCGACGGTCTCCTCCGCCGCAGTTGCATTCTGCTGGTAATTGACAATAACCTGCGCGCCGGCACCGGCCAGCGTGGTGGCAATTGCGCGTCCAATGCCGCGCCCCGCGCCCGTCACCAGCGCAACGCGGTCTGTCAGGTCTACCTTCATAGGTTAACTCTCGGCTATATCAAACAGCGTCTGCCCATCTAAGATAACAATATTACGGCGGCCCTTCGCCGATTTTTGCGCGTCGGTTGCAAACTCGGTGGAAGTGACAACCAGACCTTTGGGAATCGTGCGACGGCGCATATCCTGCGCCAGGCTCTCCACCGTGCCGGTCCGTACCTTATCGGCAACCGAGAGGCGCAGCAGGTAGTTCTCTTCCTGGTAAGACATCAGCAGATCGAGATGCTTATCTTTGTCCAGGAAATGCCAGTCTTCCAGCGTAAACCCATGCTTCTTAAACAGATTACTGACATAGGTGCCAAACTGGGGTAACGAGAGCCCCTGGAGATCCTCCAGGGTCCGCACCGCGCCGGCGCGTTCCAGCCGACCACCGCGCTCCTCAACCTGGCGGCGCATCTCGCGGTTGCGCTGCTCCGAGCGCCCCGCAATCACCGTAGCAAATGCCGGGAAGGGCAGCAGCAGGATCGAGAAATAGAAGTAGAGTGAGAAATAATCGGGAAATGTTGCGATCCCCTGTGGTACGCCTTCAGGGGAGACCATCTGGTAGGCTGGAACGGCCCCGGTTGTGCTCAGCAGCGCATAGATCAGCGTAAAAACCATCCCGATTAGAAATGTAATCAGACCGAGGAGCAGGCCATGGGGCATCAGATGATGTTGCACCCGCCGCCCGACGGCAAAGCCGGCGATCACCGGCACAATGCCAATAAAAATCGTTACGTTCTGGGCCACAAACAGCGCTGACCAGAATAATCCCCACCAGACCACGGCGGTGATTGCGGCGACAATCAACAGATGCCGCCATTCGATCTGGGAGAATATGCTACGCATACCAGCGCCTACAGCAGGTCGGGAGGATCGTGTTTCCTCTTCTGGCATCTCCTTATCCGTTCTGATACGTTTTTGTTTTTCACGGACGTCAACACTCATTCGGTTTTGCTCCCGACTCCCCATGATTGATAGCTGCTTCCTGTTCCAGCAACTCTTCGACCGCCTCCCGCAGTTTGCCCAGGTCCGTAAACGAACGGTAGACCGAGGCAAAGCGAATATACGCAACTTCATCTATATCGCGTAGCCGTTGCATCACCATATCGCCAATGGTTGATGAACTGATTTCAGGATCTTCGTGAACCATCAGCGCCGTCTCGATATCGTTGACCAGTTGTTCCAGGCGCTGCGCCGCTACGGGCCGGCGATAGCAGGCGGTACGTACCCCGCGCATCAGCTTCTCGCGGTCGTATGGTTCGCGCTCGCCATTTTTCTTGACGACCGTCAGGCTGACCGTCTCGACCCGTTCATACGTGGTAAAACGCCGCCCACAGACACGACACTTCCGGCGGCGACGGATCGTCTCGCCTTCGTTGAGTTTGCGCGTGTCAAGCACATCGGTATCCTGATGTTGGCAAAAAGGGCAGCGCATAAAAGTGTACTATCGGTTGTTAACCATAATCGGGTGCGTGGCAAACCAGAGGTTCACGCTACGCGCACGACTGATTTAAGCAGATAACAAGTTGACGATTGGCGAAGGAATTATAGCATAGCATAGGAGTCGCGCCAAACCGCAGATAGGACAGAAACGGAGCAGTATTACCGCCGAAGCAGCGCCCGGGCTACTCCAGCGCCCGGATCTCCAGGTTGTCAAAATCTGCGACAACCGCACGCTCACCAGGGATAGCGATCAGACCGTAGAGTCGGGTTTGCGTCAGATCGCTGGTTGCCTGGGCCACCGCTTCGCCGTTGATAAAAAGTTCAACATTCGTGCCTTCCATCCGGGCGACGAGCCGGTTGGTGGCGGTGGTTCCGCGCCGGAGCGCGCTGCTCTCACCGGCAGCCAGGGTAGTTGGCACGCCATTCAGGTACTGCTCGATGCGATATGTGCCTGCCTGGGGGGTGAGCAGCAGCGCCAGGTAGTTGTTGCCATCGACGAAATAGGTCATCAGACCGGCGGTACCCCCTTCGGCCTGCAGATCGACACCGACGCTAAAGTCAGTCACCGTGCCGATAAACGCGGTGCGATAGCTCCAGATATTACCGACCCCCGGCTGCGCCACAATTCGATAGACCGCGCCATCGGAGCCGACATTCCAGCCAAACCCTTCAACCTGGGCCCATCCGTCAGGTGTAGTGAAGTTGTAGGCCAGCAGCAGTTCTCCCGGCGTAAACTCCCCGGCGATGCCGGGGCCGGGCGGCAGCGGTGTGGGACTGGCCGGGATGGGTGTGCTGGTGGCGGTGGCGAGCGGTAGCGTGGGGCTGGCCGGGATGGGCGTGCTGGTGGCGGTAGCGGGCGGTAGCGTGGGACTGACCGGGACTGGTGTAGCGGTAGCGCGCTCGGCCTGCCCGGCAGCGGCAGCGGTGCCGGTTGGCGCGGCACTGGTTGCACTCCCGGTTGCGGCAACCGACGGCGTAGACGGTACGACATTGCCCGGATTGCCGGCAATTGTAGCTGGACCCGGCCGGAACATCAACACGGCTGTGATGATACCAATCAGGAAAACGGCAACCCCGACCCCGCCAAACAGCAGGAATCTCCGGTTGCGCTCTGGTCCGGCGGCGGTTGCGGCAGTTGGCGGGGAAGCGGGCGTAGCCGCCTGGCCCTGGCTGGCGGCTTCGGCCTGCGCCAGCAGCGTGGCACTATCCCGATAAAATGGGTTGATCTGCTGAAGTTGACGTAATGCTGCCGCCGCCTGTGTATACCGGCCGGCCTTCAGATGGACCTGTGCCTGCTGGTAGAGTTCGGCCTGGTGATCACGTCCGGTGGTGGGCTGGGGCGCTGCCGGGCGGGGCGTCTCGCGCTCGCCCTTCCAATGCGTATTGGCGTTGCGGGTGGGGCGGATCGACTGGCTACGATCATAGGCCTGTCGCCGGCGAAAATCGCTGAGAATCCGATAAGCTTCATTGATGCGCTGCGAGCGCCGGCCGGCATACACCTGTTCAGCGGGGGGATGGTTGGCGTAGCGGTCGGGATGATACCGCGCAATCTGCTGACGATAGGCGCGTTTAATCTCTTCCGATGAGGCACCGGGTAGTACCCCCAGCAATTCATAATAGTTAAGCTGCTCGAAGTCTTCCATGCACACCCGAACCGGGGCAGGACTGACCAGGTACTGCCAGCGTCAGTCACTGCGACACAACCGTCTCCAAACGCCGCTATTATAGCATAGGCATTCGCATCAGGAATTTATCAGATTGGGCCACGCTTTGACACGACTGCCGGATAGCGCTACAATCGTGTAACCAGGATTACACACTATCCAGAGCGAGACCCGGTATGCCCAACTACTGGTTGCTCAAAACGGAACCAGGCAGCTATAGCTTCGCCGACCTGGAGCGCGATGGTACAACCGTCTGGGATGGCGTGCGGAACAATGCGGCGCTCAAGCAGATGCGTGCCATGCAGCCTGGAGATCAGGCGTTGATCTACCATACCGGGGATGAGCGCCGGGCCGTCGGGTTGGCCGAGATTACCAGCGCGCCCTATCCTGATCCTGAGCAGGACGATGCGGCGTCGCGCAAAGGTCCGTCGCTGGTGGTGGTTGATATTCGCCCGCTGCGCCGTTTGCCCCAACCTGTGATGCTGGCGGCGGTCAAAACCGATCCCTTCTTTAGCGAGTTTGCCCTGGTGCGCCAGGGGCGTCTCTCAGTTGTGCCCGTCAGTGCCGCGCAGTGGGAGCGTCTGCTCCAGATGGCCGGCGCATAACGACTTCTTCATTAACGCTGCCCTCATCCTGTGGTATAGTAGAGTTACACTTCAGTTACAACCATGGTCAGGCGACCCCTGGCCGGTATTGAGGTACCATCATGGAATCAGCGACGATTCTGGTCGTAGATGATGAAGAACCAATCGTGGATCTGGTGGCGAGCTATCTTATTGCCGAAGGATTCGTGGTTCACCGGGCCTATGACGGCCTCTCGGCGCTGGCACTGGCCCGGAGTGTACGCCCGGATCTGGTTGTGCTGGATGTGATGTTGCCCGGTATTGATGGCGTCGAAGTCTGCCGGCGGTTGCATCAAGATACGACGGTCTATGTGTTGATGCTGACAGCGCGGACGGAAGAGGTCGATAAACTGATCGGCCTGTCGGTCGGCGCGGACGATTACCTCACCAAGCCGTTTAGTCCCCGTGAGCTGGTTGCGCGGGTCAAGGCTATTCTGCGGCGTCAGCGGCATGGGCCGGCACCGACGCTGGAGCGGCCCATCTTGCAGTTTGACCTGTTACGGATCAATCCTGAACGCCGCGAGGTCTGGCATGGCGAGACGCTGGTGGAGTTGACCCCTCGCGAGTTTGATCTGCTCTATGCCCTGGCAAGCCATCCGGGTCGCGTCTTTACCCGCGAGGAACTGCTGGAGCGGGTCTGGGGGAATGATTTTGCGGGCATTGACCGGGTGGTGGATGTGCATGTCGGGGTGCTGCGCCGGAAGCTGGAGGACGACCCGGCCTCGGCCGCGCTGATCCAGACGGTGCGCGGCGTCGGCTATAAATTTGTAGGAAAGTAGACGAGAGTACGCCTGATGAGATGGCATCATCAACTGCGCTGGAAGCTGTTTATCTCTCACCTGGTGATCTTCCTGATCGCTGTGGTGATCCTGCTGGCGACGGCGAATTTCCTGGCAAGCCGGGGGCTGATCTACGATATGCCGTTGACCATGGGTGCGGCTGCCTCCGAAACGGGCCAACTGGACCCGGATACCGCGCTGGATGGACCATGGTTGCAGTTGTTCCAGGCGGTGGTGCAGCAGGCGCTGCTGGTCGCCTCGTTTGCAGCGCTGGTAGCGGCTGTGGTGGTCAGTCTGTTTGTCTCGCACCGCATTGTCGAGCCGCTGCATGCGATCTCAACCGTCAGTCAGCGGCTGGCGCAGGGGTTCTACCGGGAGCGCACCCTGATTGGCTCCGATGATGAACTGGCCGAGTTGAGCCGCAATGTCAACCAGCTTGCCGAAACGCTGGAGCAGACCGAGCAGCGGCGTATGGCGTTGCTGGCCGATGTTGCGCATGAGTTGCGTACGCCCCTCTCGACGATTGAAGGCTACATGGAGGGCTTGATCGACGGCGTGATCCGCCCCAACCGCGAAACCTTCGCGCTGGTGTTGAGCGAGTCGGTGCGGTTGCAGCGCCTGATCGAGGATCTGATGCTGCTCTCGCGGGCGGAGGCGGGCCAGATCCCGATTGTGCCGTGTTCGGTTGATCTGCGGTCGATGCTGGAGAATCTGGTGGCGCAGTTTCAGCCCCAGTTTGCGGTCGATCAGGTGTCGCTTGATCTAATCGTTGCGCCGGATCTGCCGCCGGCCTGGGCGGACCCGGATCGGGTCAATCAGGTGCTGATCAATCTGTTGGCGAATGCCTTTCGCTACACTCCCGGCAATGGTCAGGTAACGCTGCGGGCGCAGGCGAAAGCCGAATGCCTGCTGGTCACGGTGAAGGACACCGGGGTTGGGATTGATCCGCAGCATCTGGCACATCTCTTCGAGCGCTTCTACCGGGTGGACAAGTCGCGGGCGCGGGTCAGCGGGGGCAACGGTATTGGCCTGACGATTGCGCGCCATCTGGTGTATGCGCAGGGCGGCGAGATCTGGGCCGAGAGTCGCGGCAAGGGCCATGGCTCCAGCTTTCATTTTACGCTGCCGGTTGATACCAGTAGCACCGATGACATGGATGATGATCCGCCCCAACCCTTGCCGGCGCGGGAACGCTGCACGGGCTATAAACGGGGCGAAACGGTGCCCCTGGTCGAAGGCTATTCGGCTGCCGCCGGGGATGGATAGATGTTTGAAGCTTTTGCCTCCTCCGAGTGGGCCGGCCTGGTGTTTCTTATCCTGCTCTGGATGTTTATCGTTGGTCTGGCGCTCTGGACGCTGGATCAACTCTTCCCGCTTATCGAGCGTAGCCAGGATGATCGGGTTGACCCGCATGCGCCGACCTCACTGCCGGCCGTGGGCAGCATGCGCTCCGGGGTCGTTGACGTGGCGGAAGCGCCGGGTCAGCGGCGGCGAACATCAGTCTCCTCCGGTGCGGCGCTACCGGATGCACCCCCGCAGGATACGCCTCCGTCGGCAGTACCCGTTCCGCCCTGGCTGGCGGGCTACTGGCGCACGACGGTCAAACTGATTCTCCCCCTGCTGGCAATCTGGCTGGCAACGGTGCTGCTGCCGACACTGCTGGCTCCGCTGCTCCACCAGTTTCCGCTGTTCACCCGCTTCCCGCTAGCCTATTTTTTGAATGCCCAGGTTACACTGGTCCTGTTTGTGGTACTGATCTTTGTGTATGCCTGGCGCGCGGCCCGGCTGGATCAACGCTATGCGCTCGATCCGGTGCTGCGCGATGAGGAGGGCTACAACCGCTACGGCCGGCTGTTGCGGATGCACCGCACCTTTATTCTGGCCTGCCTGGGCTTTATCTTGCTGATGGGTCTGGCCGAGTTTGCCTTGCGCCTGCCGCCCCGGCTGATCCACTGGATATTTGTTGGGGTAACGCTGGGGGTATCGGTGGTCATCGGAGTGCGAGTACGCGCCCGTACGCCGGATGAATACTATGTCGCCGGGCGCCGGGTGCCGGGGCTGTTCAATGGGCTGGCAACCGGGTCGGAGTGGATCAGCGGCGCGGCGTTTGTCAGTCTGGCCGGGGCGCTCTGGCTGCTGGGATATGAAGGTCTGGCCTACATCGTTGGCTGGGCCGGTGGCTATGTTCTGCTGGCGCTGCTGCTGGCACCCTACCTGCGCAAGTCGCGCCAGCATACGATCCCCGATTTTATTGCGCTACGCTATGACAGCATGCTGGCGCGAATTATCGCAGCCGTTTCAAGCATGGTCATCAGCTTTATCTACATGACGGCGCAGATTATCGGTATCGGCATTATGCTGCGCCATTTTCTGGGGATCTACTACCCGCTGGGAGTGGTGATCGGGCTGGCGGCGGTGTTGTTCTGCACGCTGCCGGGTGGGATGCAGAGCGCGACCTGGACGCAGGTGGCGCAGGGGTTGATCCTGCTGATTGCCTATTTGATCCCGATTGTCTGGCTGGCATTCCAGTTGACGGGTGTACCGCTGCCGCAGGTGATGTACGGCGAAGCGTTGCGCCAGATCGCCACATTGGAAGCGGCGCAGGGTATCACGCCGGATTATATGACGCCGTTTAACGACTGGACCATCTGGAACTTCCTGGCGCTGGTATTCTGCCTGATGCTGGGGACGGCCAGCATGCCGCATATTTTGATTCGCTCGTATACCACTTCCACCGTGCGCGAGAGTCGCAGCAGTGTGGGCTGGGCGCTGCTGCTGATCGGGTTGATCTATCTGCTGGTGCCGGCGTATGCGGCCTTCGCGCGCCAGGAGATTTTACAAAACGTCGTTGGGCAGCCGGTTACGCAACTGCCGGCCTGGGTTGACCAGTGGGCGCGCACGACCTTTCTAACGATTAGCGATGCGCCCGCGCAGGGTGGGAATGGCGACGGCATTGTGCAGTTCAGCGAAGTCCTGATCGACCAGGATCTGGTGGTGCTGGCGACCCCGGATATTGCCGGGATGCCGCAAACAATCGTGGCGCTGCTGGTGGCGGGTGGGCTGGCGGCGGCACTCTCGACGGCGAGCGGTCTGCTGCTGGTGATTGCCTCGGCTGCGGTGCATGATATTTATTATCGTGGCGTCCTGGCGCACACGCCGGCGCGCGAGCAGTTATTCCTGGTGCGCGGGGTGGTGTTGCTGGTGGCGGTACTGGTGGCGCTGACTGCGCTCCCCCGTATCGGCATTATTGTGCAGATGGTGGCATGGGCCTTTTCCTTTGCCGCCGCGATCTTCTTTCCCGTCCTGGTGCTGGGCATCTTCTGGAAAGGTGCCACCAGTTATGGTGCGGTGGCCGGCATGTTGAGCGGCATGCTGGTCACGGGTGGGTATCTGGCGCTGAATTACCTCTATCCCTCGATTAACCTGCTGGAGATAAACCACACTGCGGCCGGTATCTTTGGCGTGCCGGTCAACTTCTTCATGACCTGGGTGATTAGCCGCCTGGGACCACACCCCACACCGCAGGCGCAGGCTCTGGTCGATAAACTCCGCCATCCGTAAGGGTATCGGAATTAAGCGGTGGGCATGCAAATCAGACATGTACTCCCACAAAAGCCGGATTCGCCTGCGGCAGCGTGGGACGTTGTATTCTCTTCCGCCCAGCCGGAGACTGACATATCTTCCGGGTCAGTGACCGCGTAACGCAGTATCGCCGGCTTCGGCCCGGTGCCAGACCCGAACGCCAGTTTCGCCTGCCCCAGGGCGGTACCAGACACGTACAAGTTATCTGATAAGCCTGTGCCCGGCGCACTCTGTTCTATGTTTCTTTGTTCTCTGTTCTTGATAGTTTCGCAGCAATTTATTTACTTTACTAAAACTTTACACAATTCTTATTGTTCGCTAAAACTTCTTCACTATGATGGGGGTACCGCCCTAACCCTAAAACGCTGACAGTCTGAATGGGCAGGCGAGGCAACCGCGCTGTATAGGTTGTATGCCACACAGGGAAGCTGCGTGCTGCGCAGTACCTGTAATGACGCGTGCTCTGGAGGACAGGCTGTTCGGGCAAAGCGGCCAGCCCGGGAGGTGCAGGGCGGGTGTGGGAGCTATTCCATCGGGTGATCGCAAGAGTCAAAGGAGGAATGGATTATGGCAACGGCGGATCGGAAAATCGCAAAGGTGGACAGTGAGGAGAAAGCGCAGGCCTACTGGAAGACCAACATCCGGTTGATTCTGGGCTTGCTGGCGGTGTGGGCGCTGGTGTCGTATGTGGCGGCGATCGGACTGGCGCTGCCGCTGGCTGATGTTCGGATCGGTAACGTGCCCTTTAGCTTCTGGATGGCGCATCAGGGCGCGATTGTCATCTTTGTGATCCTCATCTTCACCTATGCCAAGATCATGGATCGGGTTGACAACAAGTTCGATGTACACGAGTAGTAGCGGAGTGAACTAAGGGAGGTGCAGCATGAGTGCGGTAGAACTCTGGACATTTATTCTGGTTATTCTCACGTTTGGCGTCTATATCTACATCGGGTACATGAGCCGTGTGCGTGATACCAAAGGCTTCTACGTGGCCGGTCAGGGTGTTCCGGCCGTCGCCAACGGTGCGGCAACGGCGGCGGACTGGATGTCGGCAGCCTCGTTTATCTCAATGGCCGGGCTGATCTCCTTTATGGGTTTTGACGGCGCGATCTATCTGCTGGGCTGGACGGGTGGGTACGTCCTGCTGGCGCTGCTGCTGGCCCCTTACCTGCGTAAGTTCGGCAAGTACACCGTGCCGGACTTTGTGGGCGACCGCTATTACTCAAAGACGGCCCGTGGCGTAGCGGCAATTGCGGCGGTCTTTGTCTCGCTGACCTATGTGGCCGGGCAGATGCGCGGTGTTGGCGTCGTGTTCGGGCGCTTCCTGGGGCTGGATGTTACCTGGGGTGTGGTCATCGGTATGGTGATTGTAGCCTTCTTCGCTGTATTGGGCGGTATGAAAGGCATCACCTGGACCCAGGTGGCCCAGTATTTTGTGTTAATTCTGGCCTTTATCATTCCGGCGGTGGCTATCTCGGCGCAACTGACCGACAACCCGATCCCGCAGTTAGGACTGGCGTTTAGTAATATTACAGCCGATCTTGATGGACTCCAGCGCGAACTGGGCTTCCAGGAGTATACGCAACCATTTACCAATCTCGATCAACTCAATGTGTTTGCTATCACCATTGCACTGATGATCGGGACGGCCGGGCTGCCGCATGTGATTGTGCGTTTCTACACGGTGCCGAATGTGCGCGCGGCACGCTACTCCGCCGGCTGGGCGCTGCTCTTTATTGCGCTGCTCTACACCACTGCCCCGGCGCTGGCCGTGTTTGCCCGCTATAACCTGATCGAGAGCTTGAACGGCGCGCAGGTCACGAATGTTGCCGGAACCGATGAGGAACCAATTTATAATCTGACCTATCCGGAGGGACACAAGAGTGCCGGTGAGGATATCGGATGGGCGACTTCCTGGCAAGAAGCCGGTCTGCTCTCCTTTACCCCCGATGCTACGGGTGATGAGTTAACGATTAGCATGGCGAGTGCGGCGGGCGGTTTTGCCGAAGCGACGATTGACCGCGACATTATCGTGCTGGCAACGCCGGAAATTGCGCAGCTCTCACCCTTCGTGATTGCGCTGGTGGCGGCGGGTGGTCTGGCGGCGGCACTCTCGACGGCATCGGGGTTGCTGCTGGTGATCTCCAGCGCCTTCTCGCACGATATTTACTACCGCCTGATCAACCCGAATGCGGACGAAGCCCAGCGTCTGCTGGTCGGTCGTATCGTGATCTTCTTTGGTGTGGTGGCTGCCGGTTACTTTGGGATTAACCCACCAGGCTTTGTGGCTGAGGTGGTGGCCTTTGCCTTTGGTCTGGCGGCAGCGAGCTTCTTCCCCATCATCCTGCTGGGCATCTTCGACAAGCGAGCCAACAACTATGGCGCTATCGCCGGTATGCTGACGGGCCTGATCTTTACGATGGTGATGATCCTGATGATGCGCTCGGTGCAACTGTTTGGCACAGAAGCACCGATTATCGAGAGTTTCCTCGGTATCACGGCCCAGGGTATCGGCACAGTCGGCGCGATCCTGAACTTCCTGGTTACGTTCATTGTTTCGCGGGCGACCGCAGCACCACCGCAGGAGATCCAGGATCTGGTCGAGTCGGTACGTGTTCCGCGTGGCGTGGGTGCGGCTCCGGCCCACGGCGACTGATAGCTATCGTTTAACGACAAGTCGAGACAACACAACAGAGCGGCGGGGGCAATCTGCTCCCCGCCGCTTGTGTTTGTCAGGCATCGGTTCACATTGGGTATAGTCCAGGTATGGAGTGCGGCAGAAGAATTGCATCCGAACGGAGTGCGGATGCGCAGAAGCGCGTCCCTACGGGCACATGTTCCCTGTAAGTGACGGTAGCCAACTGGCTGATGAAGTTTGAGATTTTAATCCTGACATCACCGATCAGGAGTCCCGGCTTCAGCCGGATCGGGCTTTCGTGAGAGTATGCGGCTGCCTCGGCAGGCATTCAACCGGCTAAAGCCGCGACTCCAGTGCGTTACACGAGTTACGCAGTCCCTGACCCGGAAGGACATATGTCGCCTCCGGCAGGGCGGAAGAAACCTGATCTTGTCCACCCAAAAATGTACATTGTGAATTTTTGTGTGGACAAGAATAAAACGTACCATGCTGCCGCAGGCGAAGCTGACGTCTGGGTCGATCACCAGACCGAATGAAGCTGCACCGCGTACGTTGAAGCCGGTACGACGAACAACCCAACCCATAACCGTTAACCCATAACCGTTAACCCGTAACCGTTAACCCCTACTACTGACTAACTTCCGGCTTGCCGGTCAGGGCGATTGGTATCTGGACATCTGGGGCTGTCGGTTCCTCACTCTCAATCAGGGTGACGGCGCGCTGCAAAGCTGCAGTGCGGTCGGTCATCAGGTGATCACGGGGGAGCAGTTGGAAGGTGCCCAACCGCTCCAGTTGCCCATGCATGGCCGGGTCGGGACTGACAACAAAGACGTGGCATCTGGCTTCGATAGCATCCTCAATCGCATTCTCAATTGCCAGCGAAACCGTCACATCGAGCATCGGCACATCGCTCAGGTCGATGACCGCAGCCGCATAATTGCCGATAGCTGCATGCTGGCGGGCAATCGCCTTGGAGACGCCAAAGATCATCGGGCCACTCAGATAGAAGAGCAGCACCTGTCCATTGGCGCGGTCCAGCAGTTTGCGTTCCTGATCGTTTAACTGGATGGCATCGTCTGCGTCGCTAATGGCTTTCACATTCTGCGCCTGCAGCTCGCTGAGCCGATCAATCGTCAGGATGTTAGCGATAAACACCCCGACACCAACGGCGACAATCAGATCGACAAACACCGTTAACAGCAGAACGCCATACATAATCAGTGTGGTTTGTCGTGAAACCTTGTGTGCGCGCTTGAGGAAACTCCAGTCCAGGATGTTAATCCCAACCATCAGCGCAATCCCGGCCAGCACCGCCAGCGGAATGCCCTCGATCAGCCGGGCCGCCCCCAGCACGACCAGCAGCAGCAGCAGCGCACGCGTCAGACCGGAGAGCGCCGTGCGTGCGCCGGTCTGGATATTCAACACGGTGCCCATCGTGGCCCCGGCCCCCGGTAGACCCCCAAACAGGCCGGACATGATATTGCCGACGCCCTGGCCGATCA
Source organism: Chloroflexaceae bacterium (assembly GCA_034436755.1). GTDB lineage: Bacteria > Chloroflexota > Chloroflexia > Chloroflexales > Chloroflexaceae > CAKZQX01. Next base: position 13,330 of record DAOTVB010000216.1, read on the forward strand.
ACTCTTTGTTAGATTTATGCTCGGTGCGCGTCAGGCTGTCGGAGATCACCGCCGTCAGCAGGGTATCAATGCAACCCAGCATACCCAGCACCATCCCATCCACCACCATTCCGGTAATTTGCGCCGCCGTAAAAGTGGGCAGGTAGAGTTCCGGCAGGCCCACGGGGATCTCACCAATCCGGCGAATGTCGGCATTGGCAAAGAAAAAAACCGAGATAAGCGTGACGAGAACCAGCGCCACCAGGGGTGGGGGTGCATAGCGCTTCAACCCTTTGGGCATCAGGAAGAGAATAGCTATCGTTATAACCGCGAGTGTTGTTTCTGTCGCGTCAATATTGCGCAGCAGTTCCGGCAGATTCTGGAGCGTGCCCATCACCCCACCAGGCGGGTTCGGCTGGCCGAGGAAGGGCGCAATCTGCAAAATAATCAGGATCACCCCAATGCCCGACATAAAGCCCGAAATGACGCTGTAGGGCATCAGCGTGACATACTTGCCCAGCCGAAGCACTCCCAGAATGATTTGAAACAGACCCGCAATCATCACGACCGTAAAGGCCATCGCCAGGCCGTTTTCCGGATTATTGGCAACCATCCCGGTAATCACTGCCGTCATAATCACGGTCATCGGGCCGGTCGGCTCGGATATCAGCGTGGGCGTACCGCCGAACAGGGCGGCAAACAGGCCAACCAACACCGCGCCGTAGAGCCCGGCGGTGGGCCCGGCCCCCGAAGCCACCCCGAATGCCAGTGCCAGGGGCAGTGAAACAATCGCTGCCGTGATACCGCCAAACAGATCGCCACGCAGGTTAGTAAAGCGAATGTCATTTATGAGTTGCATACTTTCTCCCAAGCTACTTTTAAGATTTCAGCGTACTCTGACACAATGGACGGGTTGGGGTGTGGATACCGCGAATCGAACCAACCGCTGGGAGCGATGGCTCGGTCGTTGACGCGCGCAGAGCATTCCGGGGGGCGGATATGCCCGACCCCTGTGCTCGTAGGAAGCGCAGGCAGCGCGCGTTTGCTCCATATCGGTATGGATGACGGAAGTTTGGATAGCGCATATCCTACCATGATCTTTACCGATTTTCAACATGCTATGCATGGGCCAGGACAGGCTTCCGACTCGCGGCGTCTTAGCGGTCTTTGTGCTGCGCAATACCTGCATCTGCGCTCAAGCATTTGGCATAGGGATTGCCGGTATGCGCTGGAAGCCAGGAATGAATTGCTTTAACCTGATTCTTTTGAAGGTTCAAGCATAGTTCCAGGAGGGTCTTTTATGTCAAGAGGACAAAAAAGGACTGATTCCGGTTGACGAATGCCCGGCACGATGTTATACTCCAAAGTCAATGTTATCTCTTTCATAAGAGGTTGGAACGCTGCGGTCTAACGAGGAAAACGTAGCTCCCCAGGTTGTAGATTAATCCCGGTGTGCGTATAACCAGTGAGGACAGCGTCGTCTTTTTCTCGTTCGCAGCGGACACGGGTATTTATTACGACAAAAGGAGTGTTCCAATTAAAGACCGATTACGTGTCAACAACCGCATCCGTGCGCGCGAAGTGCGGCTGATTGATGAGGAGGGCACGCAGGTCGGGATTATCCCGACTCGTGAGGCGCTGCAAACGGCGGAGGAACGAGGCCTGGATCTGGTAGAGGTTGCGCCCAATGCCAATCCGCCGGTCTGTCGTGTGATGGACTATGGCAAGTATCGCTATGAGCAGAGCAAGAAAGAGCGTGAGGCGCGCAAGAATCAACGGCAGAGTGAGATGAAAGAGGTGCGTCTGCGCCCCAAGACGGATGACCATGATCTGTCAGTAAAATCAAAGCAGGCGCGGCGATTTCTGCAGAGCGGTGATAAGGTAAAGTTCACGGTACGTTTCCGGGGGCGTGAGATGGCGCATCCCGATATTGGTCGTGACATGCTTGACCAGATTGCCGACTCGCTGCGCGATATTGCCGTAATTGAACAGAAGCAGGCAATGGAAGGGCGGGCCGTTTCGCTGGTGCTTGCGCCCAATCCCAAGGCGCTGAAAGCGCTCCAGCAGGCCCAGCGCAAGCAGGCGCAGGCCGAGCGTGAGGCGCGCAAGCAGACCCAGAACGACAACGCTGCGGATGCGGGTAATGGTAATGGCACGGATGTAGAAGCAGACGAAGATCTGGATGAAGATGAAGACGAAGAATAGGATGTTATCCAATGCCTAAAATGAAAACCCACAAAGGAGCAGCGCGTCGGTTTAAAATTACCGGCAGGGGCAAGTATATGCAGGCCAAGGGTGGTCGTGGTCTCAAGCGCAACCGTGCCAAGCGTGTACGCCGCCTCTACGGTAAAATGCTGCCAACGTCCGAGGCCAATAAGAGCCATCTGGAAGTAGCGCTGCCATACGGAGTGAAGTAACTGGCGGGAGTTAGTCGGTCGTCCGGGGTTTCCCTGGAGCGTACCTGCTGCTGCTGCTGTCTGAATATCTGCTAAACGGAGGAATCAATGGCCCGTGTAAAACGTGGCGTTATGGCCCGTAAAAGCCATAAAAAGGTGATGAAGCAGGCCAAGGGCTACTGGGGTAGTCGGAGTCGCCACTTCCGCCCGGCAAATGAGACGGTGATGCATGCGCTGGCGTATGCCTACCGTGACCGCCGCAACCGCAAGCGTGATTTCCGCGGGCTCTGGATCCAGCGGATCAATGCCGCCGCGCGCTTGAATGGCACCACCTACAGCCGTCTGATGAAGGGTTTGAAGGACGCCGGGATCGACCTGGATCGCAAGATGCTGGCCGATCTGGCGGTACGTGATCCGGCGGCCTTTAGTTCGATTGTCGCCGAGGTTCAGTCAGCGTCGTAGGCCGGTGATCACCAGTACCGCGAATTCGCACGTCAAGTACATCCGCTCGCTAAGCGCTGACCGTCGAGAGCGCCACCGCGAGCGGTGTTTTGTGCTTGAAGGAGTTCGTCTGGTGCAGGAGGCACTGTACACGGGAGTTCCGCTGCAACTGGGGCTCTATGCGCCGGAGCAACTGGCGGCAACCGCTGCCGGTCAGCATCTGCTGGAGCAGATTGCTGACCAGTCCGGTTGGTATGCGGCCACGCCGCGCGTGGTCGCCGCCGCCGCCGATACGGTGACGCCCCAGGGTCTGGTTGCGGTTGCGTCCTGGCCGGATTTACCGCCGCGCCCCGGTCTGACGCTGATCCTCGATGCTATTCAAGATCCGGGGAATGTCGGCACGCTGCTGCGCTCGGCGGCGGCGGCCGGTGTTGGGCAGATCGTCTGTATACGGGGGACGGCTGATGTCTACAGCCCCAAGGTTGTGCGCGCGGCGATGGGGGCGCACTTCTCCCTGCCACTGCAGGTTGACCGACAGTGGGCCGATCTCGCCGGGATGCCGACGGCCGGGACGGCGGTCTATGCGGCCGTTGCACAGGCTCCGCTGCCCTACTACGCGGTTGACTGGTGCCGGCCGGCCGCGTTAATTATTGGGAATGAGGCCCAGGGGATCAGTGACGCGGGTCTGGCGCTGGCAACAACGTTGATCACCATCCCGATGGAAGGACTGGTCGAGTCGCTCAATGCGGCGATAGCCGGAAGCGTGATATTATTTGAGGCATTGCGCCAGCGAACAGAGGATCGACGCCTGAGAAGTGAGCGGGGGGACCATGAGCATTACTGATGAGTTGACCGAGGTAGAGCAGCGGGCGCAGGATGAGCTGGCTGCCGTTACCGATCTGAACGGGCTTGCTGCATGGAAAAGTTCCTACCTGGGTAAGGGTGGCGCGATTACCCGTCTGAGCCGGGGGATGGGCGCGCTGCCCGCCGAAGAGCGCCCGGTAGTCGGGCAGCAGGTGAACCGCCTCCGTGCGACCCTGGAGCAGGCCTACAACGATGCCGAAGCCCGGTTAAAAGTCGCAGCGCGGGAAGCCACCCTTGCGGGTGACCGGGTTGACGTAACGCTGCCGGGCCGCCAGCCCGACCTGGGTCGGTTGCACCTGACGACGCAGGTATTTCGCCAGGTTATCGCTATCTTTGCGGAGATGGGTTTCCAGGTCTGGGAGAGCCGCGAGGTTGAGACGGACGACTATAACTTCGGTCTGCTCAACTTCCTGCCCGATCATCCGGCGCGAGATATGCAGGATACCTTCTATGTAGAGATGCCGCCCGCTGCGCCGAAAACGCTGCTGCGGACGCATACCTCGCCGGGGCAGATCCATGCGATGCATCGGTATGCGCCCAACCCGCTGCGTGTGTTGCTGCCGGGGAAATGCTACCGCAACGAGCAGGTGACGGCGCGGAGTGAGTTTATGTTCCACCAGTTTGAGTTCCTCGCGGTAGGACATAGCATCACGATGGGCGACCTGAAGGGTACGCTTGACTTCTTCGCCGAGCGGCTGTTCGGGAAGGGTACGCGCACGCGCTTCCGGGCAAGCTACTTCCCCTTCACCGAGCCCAGCGCCGAGATGGATGTCAGTTGCTTCCTGTGTGGCGCAAAGGGCTGCCGCGTCTGTAAGTACACCGGCTGGCTGGAGATCGGCGGCTGTGGGATGGTTCACCCGAATGTGCTGCGCAACGGTGGCTATGATCCGGAGAAGTTCAGCGGGTTCGCGGGTGGGTTTGGCCCGGAGCGGATTACCATGCTCAAGTATGGTATCGAAGACATTCGCTGGTTCTACAGTGGCGATATACGTTTCCTCGAACAATTCTCCTGAGTGGCTCCTGAGGCGTGAAGCGTAAAAGGTCATGCGAATAAGACGTGTTGCGCTTCACGTTTCCTCTTTTCCCCTGTACGCGCTGCTGCTGCTCTTTTTGCTGCTGGCAACGCTGTACAATGTTGTCATTCCCCTGGGTGAAGGGCCGGATGAGCCGGGACATATGGCGTATGTGTTGTTCCTGGCGCGCGAAGGCCGGTTGCCCCGGCAACATGTGGCGGTCGGGCCGGTTGATGTACCGGGCGAAGGGCATCAGCCGCCGCTGGCCTATCTGCTGGCGCTGCCGGCGGTAGCCTGGTTGCCCCCCGCCGAAGATGAATTCTTCCTGAGCGACAATCCCGATTTTCTCTGGAATAGCGGTAGCGAACCGGCAGCATTCATGCGCTCCAGTCAGGAATACTGGCCGTGGCGTGGGGTGGTGCGGGCCTGGCATCTGACGCGGGGCGTTGCAACGCTCCTGGGACTGGTAACGCTGGTCTGTACCTGGAAAGCCGCACATGCCCTGGTTCAACCCGACCAGACCACGCAACCGGCGCGGGCATACCTGCCCCTGCTGGCAACCGCATTTGTCGCGCTCAATCCGCAGTTTTTATTTACCTCGGCCCTGGTGACCAATGATGCGCTGCTGACGGCGTTGAGTGCGGGGTTGTTCTGGCTGGCCGTTAGTCCATCTGTGGTCAACCACCGCCACCGCTGGTCGCTGCTGGCGGGCGGGCTGTTCGGGCTGGCGCTGCTGACCAAGCAGAGTGCGCTGCTGCTGGCCCCGCTGCTGCTCTGGGCCAGTTGGCGCGCCGGCAATGGCAACTGGCGCGCAACGGCCCGCACTGTTGTCACCTGGGCCGCGGTTGCGCTGCTGCTGGCGGGCTGGTGGTATGCGCGCAACTGGCAGCTCTACGGTGACCCGTTCGGGCTGGGCGTGTTTCGTGATGAGTTTATGACCCAGGCATTTAACTGGCGCAGTCCGGCGGCCTGGCGCGCGGCTCTGGTGCAACTCTATGCCTCGTTCTGGGCGCGCTTTGGCTGGATGAGTCTGCATCCGCCGGTGTGGGTTATCCGGGTGTATGCGCTGATCGGCCTGGTTGCGCTCGCTGGGTTGGTACTCTACCTGAGTCGCCGGCTGCGTGCCGGGGGATGGCGGCGGTACTCACTGCGAACTATGATTGAGTCGCCTTGGGTGGCCGTCATCCTGCTGCCGCTGCTGGCGCTGGCCTGGACGGTGAGCTTTGCGCTGACGGCGGGTCTGGTCGCCTGGCAGGGGCGCATGCTCTTCCCGGCACTGCCCGCGATTGCAATTCTGCTGGCTGCGGGTTGGGTCTGGTTGCCGCGCCTGGGCATCGGTGCCGGGTTGGTGGGATTGCTGGCACTGGCGCTCTACCTGCCGCTGGGGGTGATTCGTCCGGCGTATGAGTGGCGCACGCTGCCGCCACAGCAGGCGCAGGCGCGGTTGGAGCAATCGCTCTCGGCGCGCTTTGCCCAGTCTTGGGAGCGTGGCGTGGAACTACGCGGCTGGCGATTGGCAGGGATTGCCCGTCCTGGAGAGACCATTACCGTAACGCTGACCTGGCATGCCCTGGAACCGATCCCGCAGGATTGGACGGTCTTTGTGCATCTGGTGGACGATGCGGGGCGGATTGTGGCGGAGGATAACCAGCGCCCGCAGGGAGGGGCGTTTCCGCTGCCCCGCTGGACGCCGGGTGACTGGGTGGAAGATCCGCATCCGCTGACATTGCCCGCCGATCTTCCGCCGGGGCAGTATAAACTGCGCGCGGGACTCTATCTGCCGGAGGAGCGCGGACGGCGGCAGTATACTCGGACCGTCACGGGTGATCCGGTGACTGATGCGGTGACACTGGGGGTGATCGAGGTGCGGTAAGTGTATTCATATCGCTGTGGATGACGAGGTTTAGATAGTAGAGTAATAATTTCCTCTGCGTATTCCTGCCTGTAACACTGGTCATATGACCAGGGGAGAATCCCTTCTCGCGCCAGTAGCACTATCAGCATTTACTGCTACACTGAAATGTAGCAACCTACTCTCTTAATAAACATGTGTGCAGTATCCTGGCGTTTTGGGTCATCGTTGTCATCCGAATCTATGCTATTGCTATGCATCTCTTCATTACTTTAACATTCACTCATAAACAAAATCGCACAGAATGAACTGCTGAGATGGCGGTATAATGTGCTGACAAACCAGATATTGTCGGCAGTGACAATCTATGCCTCACTGAAGAGGGTAAGGAGTGCTTCCTATGTCAACGTATTTTTCCCCCGTGGCGCGACTGCTGGTACTGTTATTAGCATTGTCTGTTATGTCTCCCCCGTCACAACCAGGTAGCACAGCGCGCGTGTCGGTTGCATCTCCCGCTGCGCAGGAAGATGCCGCTATGCCCCGGATTGAACTGGTCCATGATCTTGTCGGCCAGGGAAGACCGATAACGGTTAATAACAACCGGGCATATATTGGGCAAGATGATATTTTGAAGGTTTTTGATGTACGTAACCCGGATCAACCAGTACGCCTGGCAAATATTCCCGTTGCAACCGATTTGCCCGAAAACGCCACTGCTACTATTACGCAGATCAAAGTGCGGGGATATCTGGTCTATGTCGTATATACCACGTGGCCTACCACTTCCTGTTTTCCCGAACGGACCCTGGTCATCATCGATGTTCGTCAGCCAGTTTATCCGGTAGTTCACAGTCGCTATGTACTTGGACCTGGAGGATCTGGAACAACCAGTCAAGTGCATCTGAATGACTCCCTGGTATACTACTATTTTAATGCGTGTACATTTGATGCACTCAGTGAGTTGCGGATTCTGGATGTGCGGGATCTTGCCAATCCAACGCTGCGTGGTCATTATCCTGTCCCACAGTATGGGCAGGTTGCCCAATTGCCGCAAGAAGACTTTTTTGCGTACATTATAAGTTCAGATCCTGCAACTGATACGGAGAATCTCCAGATTATTGACGTAAGTAATCCTGATGATCCCGTTCTGCGCGGGAGTATTATGCTTTCCCACGTTAAAATGCAAGACATGGATGTAGTTGATGGTATGGCATACCTGTTTTCCGGAATTACAAGCGACAATCCGAGGTTTCCTCTTAATACACACCAGTTCGATATTATTGATTTGCAAAACCCCGATAATCCGGTCTTACTTCACTCCTTTGGTTATGGTTATGCCGATAAGTACTCTAGTCGTTCTTATCGATTGCGCGCCGTAACTGGTGAGTATGCATATATATCGAGCCAATACTACACCGTCAATCATGAAGAAGACTATGCCTCCGCTCTATCTGTTTTTGACATAAGCGAACCAACTGACACTACCCTGGCTGCCAGCTATAATCTTGGTAAGAAGTTTATCAAAACTATCCAGGTGATAGGAAATATGGTATATCTGAAAACCGATATTGACCTGCAAATCATTGATGGTGCTACGCGCCGCGGTAGCTTTGCCCCAGGTGGTGTTGTTATGCAAGTTGCGGAAGGCTTTTACTATGGATCGCGTGATGGCGGGTTGATTATCGCTGATGTGCGTAATCCCGACAGTCCCACATTGCGTGGCAATTATTCTGCCTTCAGCGCCCCAAAAAACCGGAATAGCAATATATATTTTGCCGATAATCGCGTTTATATTACCGAAACTCATTGGGTAATAGGGGGGCCTGCACTGCAGTATGCCAGTAACTTGTATGTAATTGATATTACTGATCCCGATCGTCCGGTCAAGCAGAGGCAAATTCATCTTGGAACGCGCTGGTACCGTGATCGGATATTCCCACTATCTATCTTTGCTGTGAGGGATGCTCTGGTTTATATTTACGATGCGACGGAATTCGAGATCCAGGTTGTCAATGTGCAAGATCTGGCTAACCCAACGCTATATAATCGGGTTCCAGTACCGCTCGGTTGGCAATCGTCAAACGATGTTACTAATGAAGTCCATAGTGTGCAATCCGCGGGAAGCCTGGTCTATATTGGCTATGATCGAGATATCGACTCCACATCTGGTGAAACGTTGCGGGCGAGCCTCGAAATTGTCGATACCAGTGATCCAGATAACCCGACGTTGCGCGGTGAGTGGCTAACGAATGATAATCGCATCTGGGGCGAAGGTACAAAATTACATGTGCTGGGAACCTACGTCTTTGTCGTTTCACCGAGTAATGATGCTCAAACCGGGTCGTCCATCACTATTTTTGATGTAAGCGACCCGGATACTCCCGTGTTACGGAGTTCTTTTACGACTCCCGGCACAGTTAACGACCTCCAGATGGTGGGAACGCTGGTCTACATCGCCAATGGTCAGGCCGGGTTGCAGATCGTCGATTTGAGCGACGCGGCTAATCCCGTCATCCAGGGCAGCCTGGACACTCCTGGCACGGCGTCCGAGTTACATCTGGTTGGTACCCTGGCCTATATTGCCGATGGTGCCGGCGGGATGCAGATAGTTGACGTGAGTGATCCGGCCAATCCGGTACTGCACGGTAGCTTCGATACTCCAGGTAATGCACAACACCTGCAGGTAACTGATCAATTTGTGTATGTTGCCGATGGCCCGGGTGGTCTCCAGGTTCTTGATGTGCAGGATACGACCAATCCGGTGCTGTTTGCCGACTATTCTCATCGCATGGTCGCAGGCGGGCTGCATGTTATGGAAGATTTCATCGTTGCCGGATCACTCGTTTTTCGTTTGGCACGACCACAGGCAATGACTGTCTCAACGAATGGAGCTACGCTAACGGCTCCCGATATGTCAACCAGTCTGACCTTCCCTGCCAATAGCTTTACCACGCCGGTCACGGTGACCTTGACTGAAATGGTATTGACCCAACCACCGCAGCGTGATCCGGTTATGCTGGATAAGCATACGTTTGAAGTGACTGCGGTCGTCAGTGACACCCAGGAACCGGCACAACCCACACAACCCTACACGCTAACGGTGGGGTACCAGGACTATGAACGGGGTTTAGCGGTCGAGGAGACCCTGGCGCTCTACTGGTGGGATGGTAGCCAGTGGGTGAAAGAACCGGATAGCAGCGTTGATCCGGTAAACAATACGATCACTGCCACGCCCGATCACTTTGGGCTCTGGACGATCATGGGCGAGCCGCAACGGATATTTCTCCCTATCGTGGGGCGATAAACGCAGCCCTGATAGACGCGACTTACGCGGTGGAAATTTGGACTACGAACAACACGACATGAGCGAACACCGCGAACCGGCCAGTGCTGCCATGGCTCAGGCGATCCCGCATTTGGCGGGGAATATCGCCTCCGGCAGGGCGGAAGAACCCGGTTCTTTTCCCGAAAATTCGGCTCCTTGAGCCGAATTTTCGGGAAAAGAACAAGAATGTACCATGCTGCCGCAGGCGAGTCGGATCGGTTATCCAGATAAATGCCTGGTTTGGAACCAACCGCGTAACTCGTGTGATTGAGTAGAGATGGTATAATTCCTATAGTCCATACGTCTGATAACAAGATCATACGTCCTGTGGTACACTGATGCTGTCGTGCCGGCCGCTGCGGAGGGCACATCTTTTGTAATCGCCCGAAAGGAGGTGAGCACTATGTCTGAACCTGACCTTAGTGATCTTGGTTGCATGTCTGGTTTATGTTTCGCTGTTCAGGATCCACGCATCACGTTTCACACATCACGTTTCACGTTGCCTGTATCCGTGCTCACGTTCCAAGGAGCGATAGCTTATGAGTGATTCAACTGACGACCGCAAACCAGTCGAGCGCTATGATCCCGCCACCTTTGAGCAGAAGTGGCAGGATCGCTGGGAAGCCGACGAACTCTACAAGACGCTGCCCGCCGATGAGCGGCCCAAATTCTATGTGCTGGATATGTACCCCTACCCCAGCGGCGCGGGGCTGAGTGTCGGTCACTGTCGCAACTATGTGCCGTCGGATGTGCTGGCCCGCTACTACCGCATGCAGGGCTACAATGTGCTGCACCCGATGGGCTGGGATGCTTTTGGGCTGCCCGCCGAGAATGCGGCAATTAAACTCAAAACCAACCCCGCGATCCTGATTCGTCGCTTTGCCGATAACTACAAGCGCCAGATGAAGCTGATCGGCACCAGCTACGATTGGAGCCGCGAGATTAACTCCAGTTCGCCGGACTATTACCAGTGGACGCAGTGGATCTTCCTGCAGCTCTACCAGTCCTGGTATGATCCACGGGTTGATGCGGCTCGCCCAATCGCTGCGTTGGAGGAGGAGTTGGCACGCACTGGTACCACTAACCTGCGTTTGCCGCTCTCCGAGATGCGCCTGAGCGCCGAGGAGTGGAGTAGCTTTACGCCGCAGCAGCGCCAGGAATTCCTGGGGCGCTTCCGGTTGGCCTACCGGGGCGAGGCCACGGTCAACTGGGATCCGGTGGACAAGACGGTGATTGCTAATGAAGAGGTGCAGCCGGATGGCACAGCCTGGCGCAGTGGCGCAATGGTTGAGCGGAAGATCTTGAAGCAGTGGTTCTTCCGCATTACTGCCTATGCCGAGCGGCTGTCACACGATTTGGAGACGGTTGACTGGCCCTCGAAGATTGTCGCTATGCAACACAACTGGATCGGGCGTAGCGAAGGTGCCGAGGTCATCTTCCGTACCGAGTATGGGCATGAGTTTGTTGTGTTTACGACGCGTCCGGATACGCTCTGGGGGGCGACCTTTATGGTGCTGTCGCCCGATCATCCGCTGGTCGCCTCCGTCACAACTGAGGAGCAGCGCGCGGCGGTCCAGAGCTATGTTGCCGAAGCGCAGGCAAAAACCGATGCCGCCCGCACCGAGGAGAAAGAGAAGACCGGCGTCTTTACCGGCTCCTATGCGATTAACCCGGTCAACGGCGAGCGTATTCCGATCTGGATTGCCGACTATGTCTTGATGGGTTATGGTACCGGCGCGATTATGGCGGTGCCGGCGCATGACGAGCGCGACTTTGCGTTTGCGCTCAAGTTCGGTCTGCCGATCATCCCGGTGATCGCGCGGCCCGATGATCTGGCCCGCAGTCGGGTGGTAAACGGTACCTACCGCGAGGGTCTGCCGGAAACGCTGCGTCAGCATGGCTACAGCTTTGAGATTGTGGATGGCGACCTGCTGGTGACACTGACCGGCGCGCAGGCGCAGGATTATGCCGGCCTGGTGCAACCCTTCCTGACCAGTCACTGGACCGAGGTTGTCGGCTCGGGCTGGCTGGTGATCTTCCGTGAGGTTGTGCTGCCGTACAACTCCACCGATCATGCCGACCAGATTATGCGGCGCATCGGCGTACTGGAGCCGTCCGCTGCCAACCTGACTTATATGGGCTATCTGTCCACGGTACACTTCTATCGGGAGGTCATCTATCACGATGAGCCGGGGACACCGATTAACTCCGGCCCCATCGACGGCCTGCCCGGCGAGGAGGCGATTAACCGCACGATCACCTGGCTGGAGACGCACGATCTGGGGCAGCGCCGCCGCAACTACCGGATGCGCGACTGGCTGATCAGCCGCCAGCGCTACTGGGGCACGCCGATCCCGATTATCCATACCGAGGATGGGCTGGAGGTGCCGGTCAAAGCCGCAGATCTGCCGCTGACCCTGCCCAATGTCGAGAGCTATGAGCCGACGGCCACTGGCGAGTCGCCCCTCGCATTGATCGACGAGTGGGTGAATGTGACGTTGCCTGATGGCCGCCAGGGACGGCGTGAGACCGACACGATGGGTACCTTTGCCTGCTCTTCCTGGTACTTCCTGCGGTTTGTCGATCCGCGCAATGATCAGGTGCCGGCCGAGGGGCAGCAGTTGGACTACTGGCTGCCGGTCGATATGTATGTCGGGGGCGCTGAACATGCGGTGATGCATCTGCTCTATGCGCGCTTCTGGACCAAGGTGCTGCATGACCTGGGGGTGGTTTCGTTTGTGGAACCGTTCCAGCGTTTGCGCAACCAGGGGCTGATCCTGGCTCCCGATGGCCGCAAGATGAGCAAGTCCTACAACAATGTTATCACGCCCGACGATGTTGTGGCCGAGCAAGGCGCGGATGCGCTGCGCGGGTATGAGTGCTTTATCAGCGATTTTGAACTGGCGGTGCCCTGGAGCACCCAGGGTGTGCCTGGCGTCCGGCGCTGGCTGGATCGCGTCTGGCGCATTGTGCTGGCCCCCGACGATGAGCGTGGTCAGCCGGCCGAGTTTAGCGAGCGCCAGATCCGCCGGATCGCGCATCAGACAATCCAGCGGGTTGAGCGTGATATCCTCGACTTCAAGTTCAATACCATGGTTGCCGCGCTGATGGAGTGTACCAATGCGCTCTTCCGGGCTCGCGATGCGGGTCTGGCGGGAACAGCGGCCTGGAATGAGGCTATCGACATCCTGCTGCGGTTGATGGCTCCGGTTGCGCCGCATATTGCCGAAGAACTCTGGATGCGCATCGGCAATGCGTATAGCATCCACCAGCAGCCCTGGCCGGTCGCCGATGAGTCCCTGGCGGCAGAGGAAGAGATCGAACTGGTGATTCAGGTCAACGGCAAACTGCGTGACAAGGTCACGGTGCCGGTTGACGCCGATGAGTCTACCCTGCGCGAGTTGGCCCTGAATAGCGAGCGCGTTCTGGATTTTGTAGGTAATAAAACGGTGCGTAAAGTCATCGTTGTGCCGGGTAAACTGGTGAATGTCGTTGTGTAGGTTTATCCAGCGTGCCGCGTGAATACTGGTTATATATCCAGCTTCACATGGCACGCTGCTGGTTTTGTTGTAAGTCATGCATTTACTCCGTAATCGTCTTGTGCGTGGATATGGTGTCCTATTGCTGGGTGTGCTGGCCCTGCTGCTCCGCCGCCTGGTTGCGTCCAGTCAACTGGATGCCGCCCCGCCGGCAATAGCTATTCGCTCGCTGGTCTGGCAATGTTATATGGAAGGTGCGCCGGTGGCGTGTAGCGAGCCGATTATCACCGGACTCATCTTCCTGCTGCTGGTACCGGCATTGGGCTGGAAAAGCCTGCCCGGGTTTCTGGTTGCGCTTGCGCTGCTTATTCCCCCGGCGGCCTTTTATTTTATGCTGACACCCTCCTGGGCGGCGCTGATTCTCCTGCTCCTCCCACCGCTGGCCTATCTCCTGCTGGACCGCTGGTTGCCCCCGGTGCTGGCCGCCGAGTAAGCGCGGGGATGTGATAGCAAAGCGCAAAATTTGCCCGCCGCACTGTTGTATGCTATACTATTCGTCGGCGTGTATTCCCCGCCAAATACACACATCCCCTGATTGTACCGCGTCCTGCCGATGTCGGTTATCGGTGCGTGTGCAGCGTGATGGGGGTGGAGGAGCAATCAATTTGCTACAAGAAAAAGGAGTTATTGCGACGTATGACTCAAGCTGTACCAAAAGCACCCCGGATAGTTTCGGTTAAAGCCCTCCTGGAGGCGGGCTCGCACTTTGGGCACCAGACGAAGCGCTGGAATCCCAAGATGCGCCCGTTTATCTTCACGGCGCGGAATGGTATTCATATCATTGACCTGCAGAAGACCATCTCCGGGCTCACCAATGCCTATAACTTTGTGGCCGATACGGTTGCCAGTGGGCAAAAGATCCTCTTTGTGGGAACGAAAAAGCAGGCTCAGGAAGCAGTTGAAGAAGAGGCATCGCGGGCGAATCAGCTCTACATTACCCAGCGCTGGCTGGGTGGTACGCTGACCAATTTTGTCACCATCCGCCGGCGGTTGCGCCATCTGGCCGATCTGGAAGCGCAGCGTGACCGGGGCGATTTTGCGCGCCTGACGAAGGCGGAGGGCATGAAGCTGGAAGACCAGATTGGCAAACTGAATCGGGTCTTCGGGGGTCTTAAAACTATGGATCGCCTGCCCGGTGCCCTGTTTGTGATCGATCCGCACAAAGAAGAACTGGCTGTGCGTGAGGCGCGCAAGCTGGGCATACCAGTTGTGGCAATGGTCGATACAAACTGTGATCCGGATCTGATCGACTATATTATTCCCTGCAATGATGATGCCATTCGGGGTATCCGGTTGATGACCGGGAAAATTGCCGATGCGGCGATTGAAGGGGTCAACCGGCGCGAAGCGGCCCACGAGGATTATGCCGGTTCCGGGAACGGCCAGGGATAGTTGCAGCAGGTAAGTGCGTAGAGGCAACGGCGGCCAGATGGTCGCCGTTGCGTACGGATGGCTGAAGACAGGTGTATGCCTGCGTTAATAGGGCGTGAGTGCGCCGGTGTATCCAGGGGTGATTGCGGCGTACGCATAAGAGATTATTTATGCAGCAGATTATAGTGATGATAGGAGAGCAATAGTGGCGGTGACAACCGAGATGGTCAAAGAACTGCGTGAGCGTACCGGCGCAGGTATCAAGGAATGTAAAGATACGCTCACGCAGACCGATGGGAATATGGATCAGGCCATCGCAATCCTGCGCGAGAAGGGACTGGCGCGGGCGGATAAGAAGCAGAGCCGGGTAGCCAACGAGGGGCGTGTGGCGATCTATGAGCATCCGGGCTCGAAGTTGGTGGCTATCGTTGAGGTGAACTGCGAAACCGACTTCGTTGCGCGTACCGAAGATTTTATCAGCCTCTCGCGTGAACTGGCGCTCCATGTTGCGGCGACCAATCCGCGCTATCTGACAGTTGAGGAAGTGCCGGCCGCCGAGATTGAGGAGAGTGGTACCTCTGCCGAGAAGTTCTACGAGGAGCATGTGTTGCTGGCCCAGCCCTTTGTGAAGAACCCTTCGGTGACGATCCAGGAGAAGATTAAGGAAGGGATCGCCAAACTGGGCGAGAATATCGTTGTGCGCCGCTTTGCGCGCTTTGAAGTTGGAAGCTAACCGGCACCACTATGGACAAACCAAAGTACGAGCGGGTGCTGATTAAACTGAGCGGCGAGTCACTGCACAGCGGGCAGAGTGAATGCCTTGACCCGGAGATGCTGGACTTTCTGGCACGGGAGATTCGGCAGGTTGTCCAGCATGGCATTGAGGTTGCCGTGGTCATTGGTGGTGGCAATATCTGGCGCGGTCACGAAGCGATTGACCGGGGGATGGATGCCGCGCAGTCCCACTACATGGGGATGCTGGCAACAATCATTAACGCGCTGGCGATGCAAGACTCGCTGGAACGTTGCGGTATCCATACCCGAGCCATGACGGCAATAAAAATGGATGAAGTGGCCGAACCCTACATCCGCCGGCGGGCAACGCGTCATCTCGAAAAGGGTCGCGTGATTATTCTGGCGGCCGGGACGGGCAATCCTTACTTTACTACCGATTCGGCGGCAGCTCTGCGTGCGGCGGAGATCCATGCGGAGGTCATCCTGATGGCAAAGAATGGCGTCGATGGGGTGTATACCGCCGATCCCCGGCGTGATCCCACGGCAACCCGCTTTGATCATCTGACCTATATGGATGCCCTGAGGCGGGGGTTGACCGTGATGGATAGCACAGCGCTGACTTTCTGTATGGATAACAACCTCCCAATTATTGTGTTTAATGCGCAGGAATCAGGTATCATTGAGCGCATTGTTATGGGTGAGCAGGTCGGCACGCTGGTGAGCAATCGAGGAGGATAATGATGGAAAATGATGTACTGCGTGAAGCCGAAAGCCATATGAAAAAGGCGGTTGAGGTACTCAGGCATCAACTAAGCACAATTCGGACGGGACGGGCATCACCCGGGCTGGTGGAGCATCTCCCGGTTGAGGCCTATGAAACCACAATGCCGTTGAACCAGCTTGCGGGGGTGAGTGTGCCCGAAGCGCGTCTGATTGTGATCCAGCCGTATGATGCCAGCACTTTACGCCCGATTGAGAAGGCGATCCAACACTCGGACCTGGGGTTGAATCCTAACAACGATGGACGACTTATTCGCCTGAGCATACCGCCGCTCACCGAGGAGCGCCGCCGCGAACTGGTCAAACAGGTGCGCTCCCGTGTTGAAGAGGTCAAGGTGTCGCTACGCAACCATCGGCGTGACGCGATCAACGATCTGCGCCAGTTTGAGAGCGAGAAGCTGATCAGCGAAGATGATCTGCATCGCACCCAGGATAAGCTGCAGGAGTTGACCGACCGCTACAGCAAAGAGTTAGATCGGGTAGGTGCGGAAAAAGAGGCCGAGGTGATGGAAGTCTGACGGATTTCTGTCGAGGGATGCAGTTTCCCGGTTGCTGTAACAAGAGTCTGGCAGGCATAAGTGACGACTGAGAGGACGGTAATGACAGTGCAAGGCGCTTCCAGCGGTCAACGTATGCCACAACATGTTGCGATCATTATGGATGGGAATGGTCGCTGGGCGCGTCAGCGGGGGTTGCCTCGTCTGGCCGGGCATCGTGCCGGTACTGAGAATATTCGGAGTATTGTCACTACCTGTGTTGATCTAAATGTGCCTTGTCTCACACTTTATGCGTTTTCTACGGAGAATTGGAGCCGCCCCTCCCGTGAAGTGCAGGGGTTGATGGCAATTCTGAGTGATTTTATTGACCGTGAGACGCGGTCACTGCATGAACAGGGCGTGCATTTGCGCCACCTGGGCAGTCTTGAGGGTATCAATGAGTATCTCAAGCGCAAGGTGCAGTATGCGATTGATCTGACGCGCGATAATACCCAGCTTACGCTGGCAATTGCATTTAACTACGGTGGGCGGGTGGATATTGTGAATGCTGTGCGGACGCTGGTAGCGCAAGGGTCGCCCCCCGATGCGATCACGGAACAGGCAATTTCGGCCAATCTCTCGACGGGTGGTCTGCCCGATCCGGATCTGGTGATCCGTACCAGCGGCGAGTGGCGTCTGTCGAACTTCTTGATCTGGCAGGCCGCCTACAGCGAGTATTGGTCAACCCCGGTGCTCTGGCCGGATTTTCGCCCCGAACATTTCCGCCAGGCGATTGATGAGTATGGCAGGCGTGAACGCCGCTTTGGCGGGCTCGGTGAGTAGGAGCAGTTCTCTGGTCAAACGGGTTAGTAGCGCGCTGGTTCTCCTGGTCCTGCTGGTTGGGGTTGTCTACTGGGGAGTCTGGCCGGTTGTTTTGCTGACCGCCGGCGCTATCGTGGCTGCCCTGCTGGAGTATTCTAGTGCGCTGCGGCAGGCCGGGTTTCATCCGCGTCCGATGGTCGGGGTTGCGTCAGGGTTGTTGCTGTGTGGCGCGGCTGTGGGCCGGCCCTATGTTTCATTTGACATAACTGGTCTGGCGCTGGCGTCGAGTGTGCTGCTGGCGTTGATCGCCGAGTTACCCCGGCATGATCGCCAGGGGAGCCTGCCCGGATGGGCGCTGACATTTGCCGGTGCCTGCTATATCAGTTGGTTGTTAAGCCACTATATTCTCCTCCGCTCTCTGGATATGCCACCGCTCCGTGCCGGCTGGCTGGCGGCTCTGCAAATCACTCCGGGTGCCGCCTGGGTCTACACCGTGTTTGCAATTACCTGGTTTCAGGATGCGGCCGCGCTGCTGGTGGGGCGGACCTGGGGGCGCCACCGAATGGCACCCTACTTGAGTCCCAAGAAGAGTTGGGAAGGGGCGGCCGGTGGCTTTGCTGCTTCGGTACTGGCGGCATTGCTGGCGGTGCCCCTGCTGGGTTTGCCTCTCGGGTATGCCGGTGCGGCCCTGCTGGGGGTGGTCGGCGGGATTGCCGGTCCCGTGGGTGATCTGGCGGAGTCGTTTATTAAACGCCAGATCGGGATAAAGGATGCCAGCAACATTATCCCCGGCCATGGCGGCGTGCTTGACCGGGCCGATAGTATGCTTTTCACCGCGCCGGTCCTCTACTACCTGGTCGTATTGTTGACAGTCCCTTTGCAATAAGGTACACTACCAACCGTATGAATGAAGGCGGGTGTGAACGCCCGCCTTTCTTTTATATTTAGTGATCATTTGACGATCATGGAATAGTCGAATGACCTGGAATATTCCTGCTGGTTTCAAGGTTGTTCCCGCTAACCAGATCAATACGTTGGAGTGATCTTCTATGGAACAAACGCTGATTACAATTGTTGCCTTTATCCTCATGCTTGGTGTGCTGGTATTCGTCCACGAGTTAGGACATTTTGTGGTCGCACGCTGGATGGGCATCCGGGTCGAGGAGTTTGGGATTGGGTATCCACCCCGTGCAGTTACGCTGTTTGAGCGCGATGGGGTCAAATATACGTTGAACTGGCTGCCGCTTGGTGGCTTTGTGCGTTTTGGCGGAGAAGATAATTCGCTCTATGGGACGGGGAGTTTGTCGGCGGCATCGCCCTGGCGTAAGATTCCGGTGATGGCGGCTGGTCCACTCATGAATTTCTTCCTGGCTGTGGTGATCTTTGTGTTGTTGTTTGCTACGGTTGGTGTGCCCACGCCGACCGGGAATCAGTATATCAGCAATGTGATCGACGGTACTCCCGCCGCCGCCGCCGGGTTGCAGGCAGATGATGTCCTGATTAGCCTGGATGGGCAACCAGTGTATGAAGAGGGCGTGGTTGATGCTGAAGATCCCATCCGCCGTATTGCCGAGGCGAGCCGGGGTGAGGCGATCCCGGCCGTGGTCGAACGCAATGGTGAGCGGGTCGAGTTGATGGTGACGCCCGGCCCATGGGAAACTGAAGATGGAACGCAGTTTGATTCCGGCCTGGGTATTCAGTATGGCCCGCAATTAGAAGATGTTTCCGTTAGCCCCCCGGAAGCGCTATTCGTCGGGTTTACCTATACTGGTGAGATATTGGGGCGCATGCTGGGGGCGCTTTCTTCCCTGATTGGTGGGCTGTTTGGTCTGACCGACTCGCCGCAGGCAGCGGGTGGTGTGGCCGGCCCGGTGGGGATTGCGCGGGCAACTGGCGAGGTGATTGATCAGGGAGGTCTGCTGGCATTCTGGCGCTGGATGGCGGTGCTGAGCCTGATGCTGTTTGTCATGAATCTTCTGCCCATCCCGGCACTGGATGGGAGCCACATTATGTTCTCACTGGTCGAGTGGGTGCGTGGTGGTAAGAAGATCCCGCCCGAAAAGGAAGCTCTGGTCCATGCCATAGGGTTTGCTGCACTGATGGGATTGATGCTACTGGTCACGGTAAACGATGTGATCAATGCAATCCAGGGTAACTCAGTGCTGGGAGGCGGCTAACGATGCCGATTATTCGCGCAAGTGAAGTGGCCGAGTATGTCTACTGTGCGCGGGCCTGGTGGTTGCGGCGCGTGGCTGGTCTGGAACCTGCCGGCCGGCCACGTCGTGACCGGGGTCTCGTGGCGCATGCCCGACATGGTCGCGCTGTCCAGGCCAGTGGTACGCTGCTGGCGCTGGGTGGGCTGCTGTTGCTGCTGGCCTTGTTGCTGCTTGCTGGTGAGTTGCGGCAGGCGGGAAGTTAGTTCCGGCCTGCCAGTGATGTTCCCCCGATGATTGCTGCGCTGATCCTCTTCTGCCTGGCCGTTTTACTGCTCCTGTATGCACTTCGGCTCCGCCGCCAAACTGGTGTACCCTGGAAGCGAGTTGTTGCCGGTGATACCCATGGCTGGCGACCGCTGGAGCGACCGCTCTTCTCGCGTCGCTATGGGCTGACGGGTAAACCGGACTATCTGCTACAACTGGCGCGTGCTTATGTGCCGGTCGAGGTCAAACCCACGCGCCGCGCCGGGTACCCTTACGATTCGGATCTGATGCAACTGGTGGCCTACTGTTTGCTGGTTGAGGAGACGACGGGGCGACCGCCGCCCTACGGATTATTGCGCTATGCCGATGCTACCTTTCGGGTCGACTACACGCCGGCAGTGCGCGCCGAACTGCTGGCAATCCTGGAGGATATGCGCGCCGATCTGGAAGCGGATGACTGTTCCCGCAGCCATGACGAGCCCCGGCGGTGTGCCGGGTGTGGCTTCTTCGACGTGTGTGAAGATGCACTGGTTGACGAAACAGGATAGAATGGTATCATGCTGACACGGGCTGACGTTATTGCCAGAATTGAGGAGCATCTCGCAGGTTCACTGAGCGCTGCGGCGCTGGCGGCGTGGGCGTTTGATCGTTTTTATGCCCACGATATGGGTGAGGAAGAATTTAGCGAGAAAGATGCCGAAGTTATTGCAGCAGTGCTCGACGATCTGATGTTTACTGATGATGCCGCTTTTGCTCTGGATGAGCCGGCACTGCGGACATTGATAACCCGGCTACGGTAGAGATGAAGATACGCCAACATCCACGCATGCGCGATATTCTAAAGGGTGATGAGGTCTACTCCTATCCCCAGCACCTCTTTGCCCGAGTTGATGAGGTGTTTCCGGCGGCTGTCTGTGTAAAGGTAGGCATCCTGTCGGTGAATGGGCACATGGAGGTGATCCTCTCACCGCAGCTCTGGCGCGCTGATGATATTGAGAATCTCAGCGTCTGCCGCTACTGTGGGAGCCGCGAGGAGCTTGAGGTTGAGCTGGGAACGGGTATCCCGTTTCGCACCTGCCAGCGCTGCCGCGAGATATTCGCGCACGATAATAACCCCGACCAGAATCATAACAGTAATCATGATAACCACAATGCTCTCCCTAATGAGTAAGACCGGGTTATACTGTTCGTCGGATTTTCCGGTTGATGAAGTTCGTAGTCACGTTTGTGGATGGCTGGTTTCCGGGAGAAGAAACGCGCCGTAGCGCGTCTCTCCCAGTGCAATGAATATGGTTGCGCGGTTTTTAACCGCGCCCACGATGTCGTTTGCTCCAGCCGTTTACCGGCTACTCCACCGGCAGCAGTTCCACCCGGGCGCTCATGCCGTCGCGGAGGCGGTCGGGGTCGTCAAGGGCGATGCGGACTTCGTAGGTGCGTACGCTGCCGTTCACCGTTGCCGATGGCGCGATGTAGCTGACCTCGCCGCTGAAGACCTCGCCCGGAAAGGCATCCACAAAGATGCGCGCTTCCTGCCCAACCTCCACCTGTGCAATGTCCACGTCGCTGATATCCACCTCGATACGTAGCTCGCTGATGTCTACCACGCGGATGGCGGGGCCGCCGCCGGCACTGCTCGGGTCGCCCGGATCAATATTGACTACCGTTACCACGCCGTCGAAGGGGGCGCGTAGTTCGGTATACTCCCGGTCCAGCCGGGCAACTTCCAGTTGGGATTGGGCCTGCTCCACTGCGGCCGCAGCCCGTGCCACTTCCGAGGCGGTCGGGTTGGGGTAGAGCCGGTTGAGGTCGGCCCGCGCCTGCACCAGTCGGGACTCAGCCGCCGCCAGATCGTCCGGGTCGGGCGGGAGGAGCAGTTTTTCCAACGCGGCCTCGGCCTGCACCACCCGCTCCTCGGCCTCCTGAATGCCGGTGATTTCGGCCTGCTGCGCCTGCTCAAAGGCCAGTTTGGTCTGCTCTAGTTGCTCCTCGGCGTTTTCGACCGCTCGCAACGCCTGCTCTTCCATATCTTTGCGCTCCTGGGGCAGTTCGTCGCCACCGCGTGCCAGTTCATTCTCAAGCTCGCGGTTCTCCCAGTAGATCCGGCTATACTCGGCCTGGAGATCGCGCAGCTGGTTGGCCGCCGGTTCGATCCGCAGTTCCGCATCGTTCTTGGCAACCGAGAGCTGGTTGCGCTGGGTCTGCAGGTTGACCCGCGCCTGTTCCACCCGCGAGCGCGCATCCTGCACATCCTGCGCCTTGGGGCCGGCCTTAAGTTCTGCCAGGGCAGCCTCGGCTTCGGCGATGCGCGCCTGTGCCGCTTCAACATCGTAGGCTTTGGGCGGTTCGTTGAGCGCGGCCTGCCGGGCCAGCGCATCCGCCAGCGAGGACTCAGCCTGTCGGATGCGCTCCTCAAAGGGGCGCGGATCAAGCCGGGCCAGCAGATCATCCTCCTGCACGCTGTTGCCTTCTTCGACCAGTACTTCTTCAACTGTGCCGGTCGCGTTGAAGACCAGGTCGGCATCCTGGATGGCCTTGACCTTGCCAATGCCACTGATGCCCCGCTCGATTGCGCCGATTGCGGCACTGGTTGGTTCGGCGGTGGCGGTTGGTTGTGCGGTGCCTGCGGTGGCGGTTGGGCGCGCACTGGTGGGTGTCGGCTCGCTGGCGGCGAAGGGCACACCCCCACAGGCGACCAGTCCGAACAGCAATATTCCCAGCACGAGTCCAGCGGCGATCGGTCGGCGTTGGGTTCTCTTCATGGTACTTTCCTTATTTACACGACTTATGTAGTTGACATGCAAACCGGACGTTTCACCCGATGGAAGCCCGCTTCGCCTGCGGCAGCATGGTACGTTCTTTTTCTTGTTCACAAAAAAGCTCACAACGTGATTTTTTGTGAACAAGATCTGATCGCCTCCGCTCTGCCGGAGGCGATATTCCCCGCCAAAGGTGGGATCACCTGATCCATGGCAGCATTGGCAGGTTCGCGCGTTTCGCTCATTTCGTGTTCGTCGTGGTCCAGACTGCCACCGCGTAACGCGTGTTATTTACAGGACTTACGCGGTACGCATTCAAACGGACCGTTTGCTCTCGATAACGGTGTATTTCGCCTGCGGCAGCATGGTACGTTTTTATCTTATTCCGGAAAATTTGGCTCTCAGAGCCAAATTTTCCGGAATAAGAATGTTCCATTCCACCCTGCCGGAGGCGAATCGGGCCAGTTGTCCAGGCAGACGCCTGGTTTGGAACCGACCGCGTAACTCTTGTTATTTACACGACATATGTGGTGGATAGTCAAATTGGGTGTATAATTCCATGGATTTTCGCCTGCGGTAGGGGTAGAACATCCTTCGTCCCTACCCCTACCACTGGTCGATCAGGTTGTGCCGCTCTTGCGTGGGCGGCGGCTGTGGCGCGAGAGTGTGCGCGGCGTTGGCCGCCGTCGTCCGGGGTGGCCGTTACCGCTGCCATTGCCGTTACCTACCCCATTGCTCGGCCCCGGCGTAACCGACATCGGCGCGGCACTACCCCCGGCGACCGCAACCGGTGCCGGCGGCGGTGTTTTGCGCCGGAACAGCCCGCCGACGCGCCGCGTGAGACCCTCAAGCAGGCTGTAGGCGGTTGGTACCACCAGCAGGGTCAGCAGGGTTGAGGTGATCATCCCGCCGATCACAACGATCGAGAGCCCGCGCCGGACTTCGCTACCCTCGCCCAGCCCGATGGCAATCGGCAGGCTGCCGGCAATCAGGGACAGCGCCGTCATCAGGATCGGGCGCAGACGGATGGCCCCGGCATGTTCCAGCGCGTCGTGTTTGGTCATGCCCCCCTGCCGCAGCCGGTTGGTAAAGTCCACCAGCAGAATCGAGTTTTTCACCACCAGCCCCATCAGCATAATCAGGCCGATCATGCCGAAGATGTCCAGTTCCAGCCCGACCAGCCGCAGCGCCAGGAAGGAGCCGATAAAGCTAAACGGCATCGCCAGCATAATCACAAACGGCTGGAAAAACGAACCAAACTGCGATGCCAGCACCATGTAGACAAACAGGATCGACAGGCCCATGGCAACCAGCAGCGTGGCGAAGCCCTCTTGCTGATCCTCAACCTCGCCGACAAAGCCTACTTCGACATTCTCCGGCAGTTCAATCTGATCCAGCCGGGCCTGTAGCTCCTGCCGTACCTCGTTGATATTGCGGTCAACCACGTTTGCGCCGACCAGTACCTCGGTCAGACGGTTGTAGCGTCGGATAGTGGTCGGGCCGGTGGTCAACTCGACATCAACCAGCGAGCCGATCGGCATGCTGCCCGAGGTCGTCGGCACGCTGATGGCGCGAATATCCTCAATGCCGGCTCGGTCGCCGGGCTGCAGCCGTACCATAACGTCGGTATCCTCGCCACTCTGGCGGAAGGTGGTTGCCGTGTCGCCTTCGATCAGCGTGCGCACCGAGGTGGCGATATCGTCGTTTGTCAGGTTCAGATCACCGGCCTTGGTCGGGTCCAGGAAAAATTGCAGCTCGGGTTTGCCTGGCGTGTAGGTCGTATCAATATCGACCAGACCGGCAACCTGTTGGGCCTCACCCTGCAGTTGCTGGAGCAGCGGTGTCAGCTCGTCCAGCGAGCCGGTTGTCTGAATGCTCAGTTGCAGTTGCCGTCCGGTGACGCCCGTGTTGCTCCCGGCGATGTCGGGCAGGCTAAATGCCAGGCGCGGGAGAAAATCTAGTTGCGGGCGGAGGTCGGTCTGGGTCGCCTGGGTCGGCTCATCCTCGTGCAGTCGCACAAAAAACTCGGCCACTTCCGGCGAGCCGCCGCTGCCGACGGTGGTCTGTACCGCTTCAACGGCGGGGCTCTCCAGCAGCACCTCTTCCGCCTGTCGCGCCATCTCGTCGGTCTCGTCCAGGGGGGTGCCGGGGGGCATCTCAAAGCTCATGGCAAACTCGCCCTGGTCCTGCGTGGGGAAGAAGGCGAATTTGAGCCCGGAGGCCACATAGATGCTGGCACCTAGAATCAGGATGGTCAGCACCACAATCACCAGGCGGTGGCGCAGACTCCAGGCCAGCAGCCGACCATAGCCTCGCGCCATCCAGTCCAACTCCTCGTGGGCCTCGTCGGGCAGGTCGAGATCGCTGGTCGGCTCCGCTGCCGGTTCTGCACTGGTCTGCTGCGAGGGATGCTTCGATTGGAAGAGATGGGCCGAGGTCATCGGTGCCAGGGTAAACGCCTCAAAAATCGAGATGGTCATGGCACAGACAATCGTGATGCCAAATGCACCAAAAATAATCCCGGTAATGCCGGTGGTAAATGTCACCGGCAAAAACACCGCAATAACCGTGAGCGTCATCGCCACCACCGAGAGCGACACCTCGGCGGTGCCGCGACTGGCGGCAATCATCGGTATTTCGCCGCGCTCCACATGCCGGAAGATATTCTCGCGTACCACAATCGCGTCGTCAATCACCAGACCGACCGAGAGCGAGAGCGCCAGTAGTGTCACCAGGTTGATACTCATATCAAACAACTGGAGCGCCGCAAACGTGCCAATCAGGATCACCGGCAGCCCCAGCGCGGTGACAATCGTGTTGCGCAGGTTGCGGAAGAAGAGAAAGACGATCAACATCGCTGCCCCGGTCGCAACGATCAACTCGTCAATAGCGCTGCGGGTTGATTCCTTTACAAAGGTTGAGGAGTCGCGCGCAATAAAGTAGTTTAGATCGGCGCGGGTTGCGAAGATATCGGCCAGTTCGGCTTTGATATTGTCGGCGACTTCGACGGTGTTGGCGTCATTCTGCTTGCGAATGCTAATTGTCACCGCGTCTTCGCCATCGAGCCGCGCGTAACTCTCTACCTCGGCAACACCATCCTCAACGGCGGCCACATCGCCGATGCGGTAGGGCGTGCCGGTAATCTGCACCCGCAGGATATCCTCCGGCGTCTGAAGCATACTCGGCGCACGCAGGTTGATATCCTGCGCCCCGGCATTAACATCACCCAGACCGAGGTTGGCATTGGCGTTGCGGATCGTGCTGACAATCTGCGACGGGGCAATCTGCCGTGCGGTAATCATATCCAGATCCATCAGCACATTGATCTGCCGGATCTGGCCGCCGTCAACCTCAACCGAGCCGACGCCCTGGATGCGCTGCAACTGCGGCACGATATCATCATCGATCAGCTTGCGCAGGGCCAGCGGCGAGATCGACCCATCACTCGAGACGGCAATCGAGAGCACCGGCAGTTCCCCCGGATCAAACTGCTGGAAGATCGGGTCTTCCACCTCGGCGGGTAACTGGGGCAGGACGGCGTTGACCTTCTCGCGCACATCCCGGTCGGCATCATCAACATCGATAGCTGTGTCAAACGCTACGGTGATAACGGCAACGCTCTCATTGGCGTTTGTCGTAATGCTGTCGATACCACTAATCGTGGCAAGTTCATTTTCAATTGGTTCAGCCACTTGCTCGGCGACACTCTCAGGACTGGCTCCCGGGTAGGATACCGTTACGGCAATCACGGGAGTCGAGAAATCCGGGAAGAGGTTCACCGGCAGGGTAACGTAGGAGAGCAAGCCCATGACAATGATTAGAAGCATGATCATCGTAATAAACACAGGCTGCTTGATCGCGGTATCCGAGAGAAAGACACCGTTGAGTTTGGGCTCAGGGGTCGTGCTGCTCATCTACAATCCTTGCACTGTTGTCGTATGCTCATCGCACGTAGCCGGACCTAACTATACAGTAAAAGGTTCTTACGGGCAAGTAGGATTCTGGAGAGATGTATAGACCATGCTATTTTGCATGTGAAAAGAAGAAGAAAAACCACTGTCCGGGTTGTGCAATGACCGTCGGCTGGAAATGTACGGTGGTACTCTGCTCAAAACGGAATGTACATTCCGCAAGTATTATGGAATATCGGTTCCGCTTTGTCAAGGGGCTGTAATCTGGAGTGATCGCAGTGCTTGGGCGGAGGGTTGCGGGAGGATTGCATTGCATTGGGGGAACTATTGAGGGAAATCGGGCAGCGTCTGTGCAATGGTTTAGTGACAAAGACCGTCTGATGTGGTTTAATGGCGCTGGGGAGAGGGGCGGCCTTCTGTGAATTAACACGAGTTACGCGGTCGGTTCTAAGAGCCTGTCTGAAACGGGTTGGTCATGGGGCTACGGCCCCGGAGCGGGAGTCCCGGCTTCAGCCGGTTTCGGCCACACACCGGCTGAAGCCGGGACTCCTGGGGCGCTGTCCGGTGTCTCAGGGCACCCCGCATGCCGTGTGACCGACGCGAATCATCTTTTCAGACAGTCTCTAAAACAGGCATTTGCCTGGATAAACAGCCCGATTTGCAGGGTGGTACCGGACATGTTTTTTCAAGGGATTTTTGCACATTGTGCAAAAATCCCTTGAAAAATAAAAATACACCATACTGCCGCAGGCGAAACCAGCATTCAGTTCTAGCATCAGACCGAAACAGATTGACCGCGTAACTCGTGTGAGATTAAGAGGAATACAGAGGTATAATGAGCTTCTCACACCAGGACAGGCTGGGGACGCGCAGAAGCGCGTCCCCACCGAAAAACCCTGTAGGTGAGAATAGTGCCCTACTCCCTGTCACCTGTCACCTGTCACCTACTCAAATATCCGGCGGAATGTGCGGGTTGCCGGGTGCGTCTCGGCGGTCTCGTCCGCATGGTCAATAAACCAGCGGGTCGCTTCGGCAATAACCGTTCCGGTCAGCGCACCGCTAACTACATCACCCGGATAGTGAACGCCGAGATACATACGCGAGAAGGCCACCAGCGTCGCTATGGAATACCAGAGGGACGTCAACTCGGGGTAGTGGCGGCGCATTAGCCATGCCCCGGCAAAAGCGGCCGCCGAATGTCCGGATGGGAAGGAGTAGCCACCCGGTTTGCGCCCGACGGCAACCGCCTGCACCACATCAATAAATGGCCGGCGACGGCGGAAGTAGTGCTTGATCGGAAACTCAACACTCATCGTGGCAAACCAGAGCGGTGGCACCACCTGGTGCAGCGCCTTGATCCCCCGCGGCCGGTCTACCGCGCTTGCCGCCAGCAGCAGAACCACCCAGCCCCAACCGCCATTCATAAAGTTGGTGGCGCTCTGGATCACCTTGTTCGATACTTTTGTGTGGGGCATATGATTGATCCAGAGGAAAATTCGGGCGTCCAGAGCCTGCAGCGGCTTCATCCGGCGCAGCATGGCGGCCCGCAACATATTCGCCGGTTGCTGCAGAGACTGGTCGGCAATGCCTTCCTGTTCCGGATTGGTCGCTTCCTGGGTTGCCATTTCAAGCGCCTCTCGTATTTCGCCGGAACTACCGGCAATCTGTCGCGCCGCCTCCATCAACACGCGGGCGGTCTGCTCCGGGCCGAGCGCGGCGGCTTCAATTGCGCGTTCGGGCGCCTCGCTGGCCGTCTCTTCTTCCTGCTCATGCACCTCCGGCTCGGTGACACCCTCGGACGCGGCCATAATTTCATCCACAACCCGCTGGGCATCTTCAGGCGTTTTAATCTCCCGCAGCTTCGCCTGGAGTGCTTCCCGCGCCGGTTTAACTTTGGCCTTGACCTCTGGGGGTACATCGGCCTGCAGCGCGGCGGTGGGCGTCTCTCCTGCCGGCTCTGCCGCGGACCGGGTGGTTTCTTCGGGAATGGTTGCATTGCGGTTCGGTTGATCAGTCATGGTTCCTCCATAATGTGTAGCGCACAGGCACAACGTCCGGTCATACCTGCGCCAGTCTACTTATCCGATGATTCTTGCTCATCTGTCGTGTGTGAGACCGGCACAATCACCCGGACCACCCGGGGCACAACCCGCACCTTTACCGGCGTTTCCCCAATAATCTCGCCATCGCCCTGAACCGGCAGCGATTTGTCGGCATCGATAACGATCCACTCGCGTGCGGGCAGGTAACGGATTTTCCGGCTGCGCCGTTGTTGTCCGGTCAGTATATGCCATGCCATCCCAATGTAGTCCTGGAGCCGTCCGGCCCAGATAATACAGACATTGACCACGCCGTCATCGGGGGTAATATCCGGTCCCCAGCGAAACGGTGGTCGTCCGAATGTGCCCCCATTGGCGATCAGCACCTGAGCGGCTCGTGGGCGACTCTTCTGGTTATCGGCGCGCACGGTGAAGCGACGCGGCTGGTAGCCAACCAGCCAGCGTAACGCGGTCCACATGTATGCCAGCCAGCCGAAGCGGCGCTTGGCCTGCTGCTCCGTGTCGCGGATCATCAGCGACTCAATGCCGACACCGACGTGGAGGACATAGTACGTTTCGTCAACCTGCATCGCATCCAGCAGAGTCGTTGCGTGTTCACCCGTCAACAGGCGACATGCCGCTTCAGGATCGAGCGGAATATTCAACTCCCGCGCCAGAATATTCGCCGTACCTGCCGGAATGATGCCCATCGGGGTCTCGGTATGGGCCAGTCCATTCGCCACCGTCGAGATCGTACCGTCACCACCACTGGCAATCACCATATCCACGCCGCGCTCCGCGGCCGCGCGAACAATCGCATGCACTTCGCTATACTCTTCGTCCCCGGTTATCTCATAGAAATCACAGGACCAGCGTTCTGGTGGAAACATCCGGCTCATGATACCCCGTACCATATCGGAGCCTTTCCGCCCGGCACTCGGATTGAGGACGACAAACACCTGCAAAACTTCTTTTTCTGAAGCAACGGCCATCACGTGCTCCCTCATTGTCACATCTGCTGGCATAATTTGGCATAATGTGCTATCCTTCTTAACCATCCCTACGGGTATGCAAGATCTATTCCAGGGAGATGTGCATGAGCCTAACGGCCGTATGCTGCGGCAGCGTGTGCAGTTTATCCCGGATTACCGGCATATCACACTGGAGTGAATTGGGCTTTAAGAAGCCATGTAACCGTTTTGTAACTCTATCCGATATCATAACTTGCACTGATACTGAGAGATGTAGAGTGCGCGAGATCCGGTTTGCAGCAGACCTGCTGCTGTGGTGGGCTACTATGTCTGAGTAGCACGCCTGACGGTTTCATGTCGAGGGAGACCAGGTATGGCTTCGCAGGACGGATACCAGCCGATCGATATAACGAACCCCTTTGAAATCTGGCGTACCTGGCGCGATGTCCAGATCGACGTACTGGCCCGAGGTACCGCCGGCATTGTCAATACTGCTGCCTATGCCCAGGCACTGGGCCTCTATCTGGATAGTTACCTCACCGTTGCCGTTCCACTTCAGCAGATTCTGGAAAAATATCAGAAAGTAGCGCTGTCCCGGTTGAACATGCCGGCGCGTACGGATATAATCTCCGTGGCACAACGCATGACCAGCATTGAGTTTCGGCTTGATGATCTCGATGCCCGGCTGGATCAGCTTCTTCCGCTGCTGCAGATGCCGGTTGCGGCGCGTGGTCCGCAATCCGGCAATGGCCGGCAGATTGCGGCAACCGCTGCGGAGGAACTCGCCGCCCGGCTTCAGATGCTTGATGAACGCACCGAACGGGTTGTCGGTCTGCTCGAAGCCCTCTTCACCCAACAGGCCGAAGCAGCGAGCGCGAGTAGTATATCGCAGACCGGTGCATCCGACCCGGCAGCGGCTGCCTCTGCTGCTGGGGTATCTGCGGGCGATCCGCCTGACGCAACTGCTGTGTGATGATGATCTAAGGTGGTAAATGCTCCGCGTTTTGCGTATTTCCACCAGTGACACGAGATTTCGGTAGGGGTGTCCCTTCCGCTACAACAATGTACAAGGAGAACGCCGATGACGGCATCACCCCCACCGCCGTTACATCCAATGGCACTACCTGAGCAACTCTCCCGTGAAATGGCCCGCATCTATGCCGCGAGCCGGAACGGGAGCAGGCTGATGACCGGGCGGATGCAGCCGGGAGTTGGTCAGACACCCAGAGAACTGATCTGGACACTCAATAAAAGCAAACTCTATCACTACTATCCACAGGTTCCAGCCGAACGTGTCCATCCCGTGCCGCTGTTGCTGGTGTTTGCACTGATCAATAAACCATACATTTTTGATCTGCGACCCGGTAATAGCTTTATTGAGTTTATGACTCGCCAGGGGTACCATGTGTACCTCCTCGATTGGGGGACGTTTGGGCCGGAAGATGCGCATCTGGACTTTGCAGATTTTGCGCTGAACTACCTTCCGCGTGCTGTGCGTAAGGTGCAGGCTCACTCCGGCATGCATGCGCTGAGTATGCTGGGTTGGTGCATTGGCGCTACCCTGGCAACCATCTACGCTGCAATGCGGCCCGACGATGGCCTGCGCAACCTGCTGCTGCTAACGGCACCCCTGGACTTTGCCGATGCCGGCGCAGGTCCGTTTACGCTCTGGCTTGATGAGCGTTATTTCAATGTTGATGGGCTGGTTGCGCACATGGGTGTTATTCCCGGTGAAATGATCGACTGGGGAAATAAACTGCTCAAGCCCGTAGAGAATTTTATCGGGTCGTATGTCCGCCTCTGGGATAATCTGGACGATCCGCACATTGTTGCGTCCTGGCAGGCTATGAACACCTGGATTAATGATCCGGTTCCCTTTCCTGGTGCAGCCTTCCGTCAGTGGATCGTGGAGTTCTTCCGCGAAAACCGACTGATGCGGGGCGAGTTGATCATGCAGGGCCGGGTGGTCGATCCTGCCAACATCACGGCAGTCGTGCTGAACATTGTTGCCGATAAGGATCATCTTGTGCCGTCGTGCCAGTCTACCAGCATTATGCAGCATATCGCCAGCCAGGACAAAGAGCTTTTGATTATGCCGGGTGGTCATATTGGGATCATGGCCGGCAGCAGTGCGCAAAAACGGCTCTGGCCCCGGATCGATGCCTGGTTGGCAGCACGCTCAGACAATTAAGTTTCCTGCTCCCTGTTCTTTCGAGAACAGGCTGATATTGCTTACGTCGTCAGGTCGCATGACCAGGAGTTACGCATGGTTTGGTACTTTTGTAAAGAAGTGTGAGGAGATTCGCAATGCGTCTAAAGGATAAAGTTGCCTTTGTTACCGGCGGTGGTCGTGGCATTGGTCGCATTACTGCGCTGACATTTGCGCGTGAGGGAGCCCGGGTCGCAGTTGCCGATATTAATGGCGAAGCAGCCGAAGCGGTTGCGGCTGAACTGCGCGAGGGTGGGGCGAACGCGATGGGGGTGCAGGTCGATGTTTCGCAGTCAGCCTCGGTTGAGGCCGCAATCAACGCGGTGGCCGAGTGGGGTGGGGGTATCGATATCCAGGTGAATAATGCCGGAATTACCCGCGATGCCCGTATGCAGAAGATGAGCGAGGATCAGTGGGATTCGGTCATCTCGGTGAACCTGAAGGGTGTCTGGCTCTGTGCCCGCACGGTCGCGCCGATCATGGTTTCGCAGGGTGGCGGATGTATTCTGAGCACCAGTTCGATTGTGGCGCACTATGGGAACTTTGGGCAGACCAACTATGTTGCAACGAAGGCGGGTGTGATTGGCATGACCAAGACCTGGGCGCGGG
Organism: Chloroflexaceae bacterium; assembly: GCA_034436755.1. Taxonomy (GTDB): domain Bacteria; phylum Chloroflexota; class Chloroflexia; order Chloroflexales; family Chloroflexaceae; genus CAKZQX01. The sequence continues at coordinate 45,838 of DAOTVB010000216.1, forward strand.
AACTAGGTCCGAGTGGTATTCGGGTGAATGCGGTTGCGCCGGGATTCACGGCCACCGAGATGATCCAGACGGTGCCGCAGAAGGTGATCGATGCCATTAAGGATCGCACGCCGATGCGCCGTCTGGGAGAGCCGGAGGATATTGCAAATACGTTTCTCTTCCTGGCCTCCGATGAGGCGACATTCATTACCGGCCAGGTGATCTCGGTTGACGGCGGGTTGATTGTCTAAGGCTGCATTATAGGCACAGCTTGATAAATTTTGAACAATAGACCCCAACAATCCCCAGTGAATCAGGCCGCTGCCAATCGGCAGCGGCCTGGCTTTTGTTCTGAACGGATGCCGGATAGCTATGTCCGGTGGTGGTAGCATCCCATGGTTGGGACAGAGATAAACACCGGTCCATCTACACCAAATCACTACGCGGTTTTCTGATCCATATGATATGACAGGATCAGCAGATCGTGAAACTTTCCGTTGCGATCACAGGCATGCTTGCGCAGCGTTCCCTCGACCTGGAAGCCGAGATGGTGGAAGATATCCTTGCCATCAACCTGATCTTCCAGCATCTGCACAATTACCTTGGCCGCCTGGAGGTTGCGCGCCGCCGCGAAGATCTTCTCGGCCAGGATGGAGCCTAACCCGGCATGCCGCCAGTCCTCAGCGACGACCAGGTAGATATCGGCGACATGGGCGGACCAGCCGGGCAACTGCCGGACGGAGGTATACCCGACGATGGTACCATCTTCGGCCTGGGCAACAAACTGCCGCCAGTGCTCGGCGGCCGCAGCATTCGCCAGGCGAGCCGTAATCTCAGGATTCTGAAAGTCATCCTCCAGGTACAGTGAGTCTTTCGCCGGAAGGTTTTCACCAAAAGCCTGAAGCGCCGCCCGGTCCGACTCGGCAATTGGCCGAATCGTTACCGTACGCCCGTCGCGGAGTGTTTTGGTGGTGGACGCTTCAATGCGCTCTGCTTGAGTCATTCATTGCCTCCTTAAAGTGCGGTTCGTGGCTCAATTTGGGGATTGCCATATTATAGTAGCTTCGGTTACAGTGGGGTTACGCCCGCATCCGATGCGATAATGAGCGTATACCCCTTCAGAAAGCCATAAAGTGCGATCTGTGATCCTTCCACTTGCAACATTGCCATCTTATACTATAATGTAACTGCCCTCTACTATACAACGTGAATGACCGTTTTACCAGTTTGTACGGCCATAGGTGGGTCTCTATCTGTGGAAAGGGCTGTTTGTAGGTGGCAGGAATTTGACGCCGCAAGGAGGCGGAGCACCAACACGGTAAGAAGACAAGGCGCAGCTCGTATGATGGAGGACGAACTGCGCTACGTGTTTTTACCACTAAGGTAACAGTAAGCTTAGAGGAGGTCAACGATGAGCAACAATGGTCGCGAAGTTGTCGTGCTCAGTGGTGTTCGGACGGCTATCGGCGATTATGGGGGGAGTCTGAAGGATTTTCCGCCAACGGAACTGGCTGCGATGTGTGTACGTGAGGCGGTCCAGCGAGCTGGCGTCGATCCTAAGGACGTTGGCCACTCGATCTTTGGAAACATTATCCACACCGATGCGCACGACCACTACCTGGCCCGGGTTGCCGCCATTAACGGTGGGTTGGCGCACGATACCCCGTCACTGACCCTGAACCGGCTGTGCGGTAGCGGTCTGCAGGCGGTGATCTCGGCGGCACAGTTGATTATGCTTGGCGATACCGACAGCGCGGTTGCCGGCGGCGCGGAGAGCATGAGCCGCTCGCAGTACTGGGCCACCTCGATGCGCTGGGGCCAGCGGATGAACGATGCCAAGATTATTGATGCCATGGTCGCCGCTCTGTCTGACCCCTTCGATGACTGCCATATGGGTGTCACGGCGGAGAATATTGCCAAGAAGTGGGAGATTTCGCGCGAAGATCAGGATAAGCTGGCTGTGATGAGCCATGGCCGCGCGGTCAAGGCGATTGATGCCGGTTACTTCAAGGATCAGATCCTGCCGGTGGAGATCAAGTCTAAGAAGGGCACGACGGTTGTCGATACGGATGAGCACCCCCGCCGGGATGCCACTGTCGAAGGTATGGGCAAGCTCCGCCCGGTGTTCGATAAGTCCGGGAGTGTGACGGCCGGTAATGCCTCGGGTATTAACGATGCGGCGGCGGCAGTGATCCTGATGGAGCGCAGCGCGGCGGAGAAGAGTGGCCTGAAGCCGCTGGCTCGGCTGGTTGACTACTCGTTCGCCGGCGTTGATCCGAAGTACATGGGTATCGGCCCGGTTCCGGCGGTGCGCACGATCCTGGAGAAGACCGGCCTGAGCCTCAGCGATATGAACCTGATTGAGCTGAATGAGGCGTTTGCTTCCCAGGCGCTGGCGGTGATGCGCGATCTGGAGCTTGATGTGGAAGACGAGCGGGTCAACCCCAATGGTAGCGGTATCTCGCTGGGGCATCCCATCGGCGCGACCGGCGCGATCCTGACGGTCAAGGCGGTGCATGAACTGCAGCGCACCGGCGGCCGCTACGCCCTGGTCACGATGTGTATCGGTGGCGGGCAGGGTATTGCCGCCATTTTTGAGCGGCTGTAAACGCGACGTACGGAACATCTGAATGTTATGCGTGCTATCGGCACCTGCTTGCGGTAGCGCGCATGACCTGTGTTTGTAGCATAAGGGAGGTACACCTGTGGGTAAGCTTGATGGACAGGTAGCAATTGTTACTGGTGCGAGCCGTGGTATTGGGCGTGGTATCGCGCTGCAGATGGCCCGGGAGGGGGCCAAGGTTGCCATTAACTATCGCAGCAGTGAGGCGCAGGCCCAGGAACTGGCTGACGAGATCAAAGGGTTTGAGGGCGAGTGCATGCTGGTTCAGGCCGATGTTGGTTCGCCGGACGAGGCGCGCGATATGGTGCGCCGGGTCTTTGAGCAGTGGGGCCGGATTGATGTCCTGGTTAACAACGCCGGTATTACCAAGGACCGCACGCTGCGCAAGATGGGCGATGAGGACTGGCAGAAGGTTGTTAATGCAAATCTGGGCAGTGTTTTCTACTGCACCTCGGCGGTCATGCCGATTATGGTTAACCAGACCCACGGACATATCATCAATATTAGCTCGATGAATGGTCAGATTGGGGCGGTAGGCCAGTCCAACTACTCGGCGAGTAAGGGTGGTATTATTGCATTTACCCGCACCGCGGCACTGGAGTTGGCCCGCTTCAACATTACGGTGAATACAATTGCTCCAGGCTGGACCATGACCGATATGTTTGCCGGTGTGCCGGATAATATCCAGGATCAGATCAAGGGACGTATCCCGCTGGGTCGCTTCGGCAGTTCTGAGGATATTGCCAAAGCTGCCGTCTTCCTGGCGACTGATGCCGACTATATCACTGGTGAGCAACTGAACGTTAACGGTGGCGCGTTTATGGCGTAGGGATTGAATCCTGAGGAATATAACCTGTTCTCGCGGATATAATAATCGACTGTGCTCTCTACCACGAGCACAGCCGATCAGTCAGAATAAAACGCGCTTTTCTCTCCTGTTACCACAAACGATATAAGACCAGAAACGTGTTTTTCCAGGTGGGGAGCGCGGAGGGAATTTCTCCGTCTCTCCATCTATCTATATTTGATATGCTTTTCGAGGTACCATGGGTTGTGCGACCCGCTATTTATGCCTATTTCATCGACTTGGTGACGATGTCCTGCAGATTGCTGGTGTAGCCCTGCCAGACTTGCAGCATCTCGTTCGTCAAGCGATGCTGGGTTTTGATCGCGTCTTCAACCGCCTGATCCGCCGAGTTACGCAGACTGCGGCTGTAGTTCCAGTTCTTGAGCACGACATCGAACGCCATATCAGTGCTTGCCACCATCAACTCGTTCCAGGCATTCATCGAGCGGGTTGCCATCTCCTGAGCATCCAGATACTGCTGGCGAACCTGTTCCTGAACGTCTACCATGGGAGAACTCCTTTCGCGTCTCTAAGACCTGGTACTCCTTGGGGAGAGTATCGCCGGTAGAGCGTGCGACGCATCGCATTATGCGTTATACTTATAGTTACACATGATTGTTTTATAATCATTGGCATTATGGTAGCCACACGAGTTACAGATGAGTTCAGGCAGCAAGCCGGTGCGCTCCTCCGGCAGGGGGTATTGATGACCCGGTTAACGCCGCCCCCACAGCAGACACGCCTGCTTTCCCGGCAGCGGATGACGACGCTGCTGTCTGCCTGTGCCGATTATCCGCTCACGCTGCTGATTGCACCGGCGGGAAGTGGGAAGACTACGGCTCTGGCGGGGTTTGCCGCGCACGGTGGCTGGCCGATGGCCTGGTGTCGTATGGTTGCCGATGATAATCCCGTCTCGCTGGTGCGCCACCTGACTGCGGCGTTTGGCACGGTTGTGCCGGTGCGCGAGGAGTTGATTTATGCCGCGCTGGATCAGGCAGCGGCGGAGCCGGCCAGTGCTGCGGCGGTGCAGGCGGCGCTGGATACGCTGGTCAATGAACTGGTGGTTCATCTCAATGATGATACGTTTCTGGTTCTGGATGACTACTACCTGGCCGATCAGCATCCCGAACTGCGTGCAGTTATCGAGCGGTTGATTGCGGTTCAGCCGGCGCAGTTGCATCTGCTGCTGTCGAGCCGGTATGAACCGATCCTGCGGGTGCTGGCAACCGTCCGGGCGCGGGGTGAGGTGTGTCAACTGGGGCAGGCGGACCTGGCGTTTACGGTGGAAGACTCGCAAGCATTGTTTGCCCTCTATGACCGGCTGCCCCCCACGGATATGGCCGAGTTGACGGCGACCTGTCGTGGCTGGCCGCTGGCTTTGCAGGCACTCGCTGCCGATCAGTCGGTCCTGCAGGAGGCGGTCGAAGAAAGTGAAGCTGCGGGTGAGGAGTATACACCGGCGGCGATTGCGCATACCCGGAGCAGGGTACCCACAGATGGTTTTGCGCATACGGATGTGATGTATGTGCGCGGTGTGCAGCGTCTGATACCGCTTCTCGATGAGTATTTGAGCCAGCAGGTGTTTGATGCACAGTCTCCCGACCTGCAGTTGTTTTTGCTCTTAACCTCCCGCTTACGCTGGCTTGAGGCGGGCCTCTGTGCGGCGCTGCCCCAACTGGCCGATTTTCCGGCGCTTCAGGGTGAGGTCGAGCGCCGTTGTCTCTTCCTGGAATTAACGCAGCGGGGACAGATTGCTTACCAGCCGTTGTTCAAGGCGTTTCTGGAGCGGCAATCGGTGCAGCGGCTTAAGCCGGATGATCTGCGTGCATTGCATTTTAGTGCCGCCGATTACTATCAGAAGCAGGCGGATCGCGAGGGGATGATTTATCATTTCCTCGCGATTGGTGCGGAGGAGCGCGCGGCCGATGTGCTGGCGGACGTTGCGCGTGATTGGCTCAATCAGGGGCGGGCGGCGGCATTGCTGGCCTGGCTTGAGCGGCTCCCGGAGGAGCAGCGCCGGCGCCCGGTGCTGCTTGAGGTGCTGGCGAGTGCCAGCCATCGCCTGGGCTATTTTGAGCAGGCGCTCCGCATGTATCAGCAGGCGGAGCAGGCGTTCCAGGAGCAGGGTGATCAGGCCGGCCAGATCCGGATGCTGCGTGGTCGAGCGGAGGTCTATCTGGACACGGTACAGCCTGCGCCGGCAGTAACGCTGCTCAAGCAGGTGCTCAAACTGCTGCCCACGGGCAGTTATGCCGAGCGCGCGGAGATTCTCCGGCTGCAGGCAGAAAACTGGGCGAATCGTGGCCGGGCGGATGTGGCGCTCAAACTGGTAACCAGTGCCGATCGCCTGGCCCGGCAGGAGCAGGGTGTGTCGGAGGAAGCCGGCACCGAGTCCTCCTTCCCGGCCTCCCCAGACCCGCGGGTGTCGGTGCCCAGTCCGGCAACCTCAATTTCCCCCCGGTTGCTGCTGCGCAGTGGTCGCCTGAATGAGTCGCGGCAACTGCTCGAGAGCCTGCTTGGATTGGAACCGCAGGATCTGCCGGATCAGCGTGTCACGACGTTTGTTGCCCATCGTGAGCCGCTGCTGTTGCTGGCGTTGATCTATGCGATGCTGGGCAACGGCCCGCGTGCGCTGGCGATGGCACGGCGCGGCCTGCTGGAGTCGCAGCAGAGCGCCTCGCCTCTGACCGAGGCGATTGCACATATGCGCACGGCGCATGCCTATCAGGTGATCGCCCCGCTGGATATGGCGGCCGCCGGCCAGCACTACCGGGAGGCGCTGGCGCTGGCGCAGACGACCGGGGTGACCCGGGCCAAAGCTGAAATTTACCTGGGGTTGACCCTGCTGCAGGGCCATAGTGGTGATCTTGGCGCGGCCGAGGTTGCGGCGCGTGAGGGCTTGCATATGGCGGAAACCGCTGGTGATGAGTGGACAGCAGCGCTGATCTGGCTGGCGCTCGGTGGTGCGGCAGCTTCCATGAATGACCGGCAGTCCCTCGGCTGGCTGGAGCAGGCGCAACAGCGGTTTACGCGGGGTGGTGATAGCTACGGTCAGGCAGTTGTGATGCTCTGGCGCGCGCTGTGGCATCTGCACGCGGGTGAAGATGAACCGGCGACCCGGCAGGTGAGCGATCTGCTCCAGATGGTCAAACGGCATAGCTATGTCGGGTTGCTGATCGCGCTAACGCTGTTTGGGCCCCGGGATATGGCGATGCTGGTGCCGCTGCTCCTCCGCGCGCGTACGCTGAAGGAGCATAGCGATTTTGCGCAGCAGTTGCTACGCCAGGCGTTTCCCTCGATTGCCGGCGATGAAGCAGTTGATGACTACCATCCGGGGTACACCCTGCGTGTGCAGATGCTGGGGAATTTCCGCGTCTGGCGGGGGCGGCACGAAATTCAGGCCCGCGAGTGGCAGCGGGAGAAGGCCCGGCAGCTCTTCCAACTGCTGCTGACCTACCGTGGTCGCTGGTTGCAGCGGGAGCAGATCTGTGCCTGGCTCTGGCCGGATAGCGACCTTGATGCAGCCGAACGGCAGTTTAAGGTGACGCTGAATGCGTTGAATGCGGCCCTGGAGCCGCTGCGCCCGCCCCGGACTGCGCCCTTCTTCATTCGTCGGCAGGGGCTGGCCTACAGCTTCGCACCCTCCTACGGCTGCTGGATCGATGTCGATGAGTTTGAACTGCGGACGGCGGGTATTCTCCAGACCGATATGGAGTTTGCGGTGCGCAATAGCCAGATCGCTGTTCAGATTTACCGGGGAGATTATCTGGCCGAGTCGCTGTATGATCCCTGGACGCTGGAGGAGCGTGAGCGATTGCTGGCACGCTTTCTGGCTACGGCGACAACGCTTGCGAGTAGCCTGGTCGATATGGGCGATACGGAGCAGGCGGTGCATATGTGCGAACTGGTGCTGAAGCGCGACCGCTGCTATGAAGAGGCCTACCAGGTGTTGATGCGCGCCTATGCGCGGGGCGGGAGTCGTTCCCAGTCAATGCGCAGCTATGCGCGTTGTGTGCAGGCACTTAACGATGATCTGGGGATCGAACCGCTACCGGAGACAACCAACCTGTTTGAGCAGGTGAAACGTAACGAAAAGATCTAGCGCTGCTCGCTCGTGATGATCCCCATTCGCAGGTCACGCAGCGTCACCTCAAAGCTGCGCCGGCTCCCGTTGAGCAGATGCTCGACCAGCACCTCGGCAGCCGCTGCAACCACCAGCAGCGCCAGTGGGCGTGTCAGGGGATAGTCGCAGGCATCCTCGCCCGGATTTCCCGTATCGTTCGTGACATACGCCGCATCCCACAAACCGCAGCCATAATCCCCCGCGCTGCCCAGCGCAATATGCAGGCAGGGAATGCCCAACTCGGCGGCGGTGGTGGTGACGGCATGCCGGGCAGCCAGATTGTCAAACGCATCCACCACGACGCGGCTCCCGTTGAGCAGTGTTGCCGCGTTTGCCGGGGTCAGTTCGGTATGCTGCGGCTCCACCCGCGCCCCCACCGCCCGGTAGAGCGCGTTGGCCAGTATCCGTGCCTTGGGTGTGCCCACATCCTGCTGCGTCCAGGGTTGCGTCGAGAGGTTATGCGCCTCGATCCGGTCACGGTCAATGACACGCAAGCGATTCAGTCCCATACGGGCCAGCGTTTCGGCCAGGTTCGCTCCCAGGGCTCCCGCCCCGCAGATCGTCACCAGTTGGTCGGCGGCGGGGTGCAAGTCGCGGTAGATAGTCTCGTGGAGGAAGAAGGTTGTCATAGCTGTTCCATTGATAATTGTTGTGTGGGCCAGGACAGAGGACGCAACGATCAACACTGATCGTTGCGTCCTCTGTCCTTTGTCCTCGGTCGGTTAGGTTACGGATTGTTCTGCAGCCACTCGATCCACTCGGCTTCCAGTTGCGGCAGTGTTTTACCATAGACGCCCTGGTAGTTGGCCGAGCCGGCCGGCCGGCCGCGTGAGTCACGGTAAACCCGATTGAACTGCTCGCGCCCGTAGGTCAGCAGCAGATACTCGACAAATGAGCCCCACTGATCATAAATGTTGACCCGCGTTCCGGTGCGACAGTCGGCAACCAGATCGGTTGTCAGCGAGAGCAGCGTACCGTCGGCTAGCGCCTGCCGCGAGTTGACGTGGTAGAGCGGTTGCCCGTTAGCGGCCAGGAAGTAGGGACTGCTCCCCCAGACGGCCATGCCCTCCAGCAAAATCACATCCGAATCAAGATGGTCCGGGACACCGTAGTAGTCGTGCTGCAACTGGTGGATAAACTCGTGCGCCAGAATTGCCAGCACGCGGTTCGGGTCGGCATCCGGTTCGTAATACATACGAATGGTCCGCTGGTTAGACAGGGTCAGTCCACGGATGGCACACGGCCCGGTCTGGGGTGGCTCAAAGCTGATGGAGATTCGCCCGTTTAACCAGGAACCGAGCATCTTACTACCGCTGAGAATCGCCTCTTCCGCCGGGATTCCCAGCGCCCGAATGGTTTCCGGGTTGAGTCCGCCGCGGCTGTAGTAGAAATCGACACTGTAGGTGCGCATAACCATCTCGCCGCGCAGAACCGGCGCGGGTTCGCCCTCGAGCAGCGGTGGCTCGGCCGGGGGTTCCGGGGTGGGCGGCGCGGTTGGTTCGGGTACCGGCGTGGGTGGCAGGGCGCGGGCGGTAGCGGTTGCCGGGGCGATGGTGGGACCAATTTTCCAGGCTGATGGGGCGGTTGGTGTTGGCGCGGCCTCCTGCGACACGTCCATCGCCGTTGTATCCTGATGGACAGGGATAACCGCCGGGTCACGATAGGCCTGTAGTTCGGGGGCCTCCTGCGTGGTGGCAGAGCCGGCGGTTGCCTGGCCGCATCCGCTCACCAGCGCCATGAATAAGAGGATCATCAGAAAGCGCATGGACAATCCTTTCCTGAATGACCGGGTGCTTTTGGGTCTGCGCTAAGTGTACCGCAAAGCGGCCAAAATGCAAAGGTGCGTGAGCTAGAGCGCGGCCGCGCGCCGTTCCGCCGGCGTTGCGACCGGCAGTTGGACCGTGTCCAGGAGACGGCGTACGATTGCCGCGAATCTGGCAATTCCACGCAATATCCTTTATAATGCGCCGCACTGATATCCCTGGAGAAGTCTGGTTTGTAGAGGATAAGCACGATCGGGCACAGACGCACGCGTGCGCTGTTTGCGCCCGGTCACAGCATATCATTATGGCAACAACTGATGCACAATCCCGCCGCCGTTGGGGCGGCCCGGCGGCGCAGACCGCCGCTACCGGAGCAAGTCGAACCCGCAGCCGGGCGCTTGTACTGAGCCAGGGCGAATGGCTGCGCAGTCTGTTCGTTTTTGTCGTCGCCGGCATCCTGCTACTCGCCGCCGATATCACCGCACTCTGGCTGCATCCCGGCACCTACACCGTCGATATTGGTAACTACCGCGATTTTCTCTTTCTCAAAGATGCGCATAAGCAGGAAGAGGAGTTTGGCGAAACCTACCGCTGGACGCGCGCCAACAGCATGCTCTGGCTGACGCAGGTTGATGTTGGACCGCATGCGCTACTAACCCTCGACCTGGGGGGACGTCCCCAACCGGGGGAAACGCAACTCACCTTCAACGGGCAACCCTGGGTGGAGCTTACCGCCCGCAGTGATGCACGCCACTACACGTTGCTGCTGCCACCGGACGCCTCGGGCGATCTGGAGATTGGCCTGGCAAGCCCTACTTTCAACACCGAAATTGATCCGCGTAACCTGGGCATAAAGATCGACAGCTTTGCCCTGACGGTTCCCGCCACCGGCCCGCCATGGCCCACCGCCATGCACTACCTTTCTCAACTCGGCATAATTCTGGCGGCGCAGTTGATCGCTATCCGGTTGGGCTGGCGCTGGCGGATACAGGCCCTACTGGCCGGGCTGCTGGTTGTGGCGCTGGCGGCGATCCTCGGTGGGATGCTGCTGCTGGCCTCGCTCTACCTGCAGCGGCTGGCGATCATTGGTGGTGTGCTGGCGCTGCTGACCTGGGCGCTCCTGCCCATCGCCGAACGCCATCTGACCTGGATGGGCGGCATCCGCGAGGTGCGGCTGCTCTGGGCAATTATGCTGCTGGTCTGTATGCTGCGCTTCGTCGGGGTGTTTTATCCCACCTTTGGCGCGCAAGATCTGGGGCGGAATATCAACCGGCTGTTGATGTCGATCCGGGGCAACCTGGTGATCATTGCCTGGTCGGGGGAGTTTGCCGATGGCGACACGATCTACCCGCCCGGCCCCTACCTGGCAATCATGCCCGGTCTGACCCTGACCGATGATTATGGCGCGCTGATGCAGGGCTCGCTGGCGCTGCTGGATGGCTCAACCGCATTTATGGTGGCGCTGCTGGCCTGGCGGCTGGGCGGCAACCGCGAGACGGCCCGCCTGGCGATGCTGCTCTACGCCAGCAATATTGCCGTCTTCGGCGCGATGACCTATGGTTTCTCGGCGCAGATCTTTGGGCAGTGGTTTACCGCGCCGCTGGCCCTCCTGCTGCTGGCCCCGAATGGTCTGGCGCGTCCGCGCACCTGGGCGCTGGCCCTGACGCTGCTCCTGATCGCGGTGCTCTCGCATATTGGCGTTGCGATCCTGGGCGTCACCTGGATCAGTGCGATCCTGGGGCTGATGTTCCTCGCCGGGCAGCGGCACCGGGGTTTCTGGTGGGGCGTCGGGCTCTTCGGTGCGAGCCTGTTGCTGGCATTTAGCCTGCTCTACATCCATATTTTTGAGACAACCGTGACGCATCTGGCTCAAGTTGCGCAGGAACGCGGGCAGACCAACTTTCAACTGCGGGGGAACACGCCGCTGCTCTGGAAGGGGCTGCGCCTGGCCTACAGCGTTGCCGGGTTGCTGCTGCTGCCGCTGGGGCTGGCGCTGATCTTCCGGGCGCGGCCGGATCTGGAGCGGCTGCTGGTGCCGCTGGCCTGGGTGTTGACGACGCTGCTCTTCTTTCTGGTGGATCTGGCGACGGCGTTGCAGGTGCGCTACTTCTACTACTCGCTGCCGCTGGCGTCCGTAGCGATTGCCATGGTCCCCGGATACCTGGCCGAGCGGGGGCGCTGGGGGCGGCCGGTGGCCTGGGCGCTGGTGCTGGCGATTGCCATCCCGAATATTCTGCTCTGGTACAGCGCCACCTTCGCGGATGGGAAGATCTCCATGACGCCGCTGACACATTAGCGAATATTGAAGGGCGGCAGCCATGCTGCCGCCCTGGGGTGGAGTTCCTGCCGTTACGCTTCTCGCGTGACGGCAGGGATGTTAAGGGATGTCCTGCGAGAAGCGTGGCCTACGACGACTGCCGCCTCCAGGCGGTTCCTGTCCAATCCCACCGCTTGAAGGTGGCACTACCGAATTACCGAATGAAGCAAACTGTCACGTGCATTTGAACGATGCCGTAACGTTGAGCCGCCACCAGCGCTGCTATCCGCGCTTCTTCTCCGAACCGAGCAACTTCCAGGCACCGGGCAGCACGCCGGCAGCCACGGCAATCTTGATGACCGCGCCCAGCAGGAAGGGCAGCACACCCAGCACTACCGCTTCTTGCAGACTATCAACAAACCCGGCAAGCCAGATCACACCGGGGATATAGATCAACACCGTGCCAATGACCATTGATAGCACGGTCGTCGATACCTTGCGGTCCCAGCCGCGCTCGGCCAGCCAGCCGGTCAGCGCTGCCGCCAGCACAAACCCGAAGATATAGCCCGCCGTTGAGCCATACAGCACCTGAACGCCCGAGTTTCCGTCTGCGAAGAAGGGCAGGCCGATTGCGCCCTGCGCCACATACAGCAGCAGCGCCAGCGTTCCCATCCGCGTCCCCAGCAGACTGCCGACCAGCAGCACGCCCAGCGTCTGCCCGGTGATCGGCACGGGCGTAAAGCCGAGCGGAATGCTAATCTGCGCCAGTAGCGCAACAAACCAGCTTCCCAGAACGGTGAGCATAAGATTGTAAACCCACGCATTTTCGAGAATACCCTGGCGCGGCACGATGCGCTGGGCCAGCGTTTGCGATGTGGGGGTACCGGCGATTGCCATACAGTTGACCTCCTGACACTATTCACTTTCACTTCCGCGATGGAGCCTATTATACCAGCAAAATGAAAGAAGCCTGTGGCGTAACTGTTTGTGGGTAGGCGCGTTACGCGGTTCGCCCTGCTGCCGGGGGCGAGTCGGGCCTACATCTGGTCAAACGTCCCGTTTCATCGCCTACCGCATAAGTGGTGTCGGTCATTTCTATTGCTCGCTGCGAATGTGTACCACACTGCCCGGAGTTGACAGTCTACGCCATCTGCGTTAGCATCTGATAACTCTATGTTCCCCACCTACACAGCACGCAATCTCTTACGGATGGCAGTCTGATACCAATGTGCCGGCAAACCAGCAATCAACGGGAACAGGCGCAACGGACGCAGGGTGGCACGTTCCCGTTTATCATCGCTGCGTCCTCGGTGTTCTCTGTGGCTATGATAACAAATCGGTATGACTGCCGGCACTGCTGTTTTCGCTATCTTGCAAAATGACTGGAGCATGTTCCATGGGATCACTGGCAGATTGTCCCGGAAGTTACTGGCACGCCCTGGCGGACCGCTCGCTGGCGGGGATCGCCCCCACCGTCGATGAGGCGCGGGCGATCCTTACCTGCGCCGACACCGAACTGCTGAACCTGCTGGCGGCGGCGTATCGTATTCGGACTCACTATTTTGGCAACACCGTCAAACTCAACTACCTGGTCAACGCCAAAAGCGGCCTCTGCCCCGAAGACTGTCATTACTGTTCCCAATCGCGCATTTCGACGGCGGAGATTGAACGCTATCCCATGTTGAGTCAGGCGGATATTGTGGCTCAGGCCGAGCGCGCCGTTGAACTGAAGGCCACCACCTGCTGCATTGTCACCAGCGCACGGCGACCGGTGGCGCAGGAGTTGGAGCAGCTCACGGCGGCGGTGCGAACCATCAAGGCGCGCTTTCCCACGCTGAAGATCTGCACATCGCTAGGGATTCTGGGGGAAGCCGAGGCGCAGGCGCTCAAGGCGGCGGGGGTTGACCGCTACAACCACAATCTAAACACCTCCGAGGAACACTACGGAAATATCTGCACCACCCATTCCTTTGCCGATCGGGTAGCGACGGTGGAGAACGCGGCCCAGGCGGGGATGTCGGCCTGCAGTGGGCTGATCATCGGGATGGGGGAGACGCTGGATGATCTGATCAATGTCAGCTTCCAGATCCGCGCCGGCAACATCGACTCGATCCCGATCAACACGCTGCTGCCGATTCCGGGGACGCCGCTGCAGGAGAGCGCATTTTCGCTTGATCCGCGCTTCTGCCTCAAGGTGCTCTGTCTCTTCCGCTTTGTCTGCCCAGAGCGGGAGATTCGCGTATCGGCCGGCCGCGAGGAGCATTTCCGCACGCTACAGCCGTTGAGCCTGTATGCCGCCAATGCGATTTTTGTTGGCGACTATCTGACAACGGAGGGCCAGTCGGCCACGATGGACTGGCAGATGATCACCGATCTGGGGTTTGTGATCGCAGAACTGGCGGAACCGGTAGCCTCGGTTGCGCAGGAGGAGAGCCATGTCTGAGAAGTCCGAACCAGCCGCCGAGAGTACAGCGCTTCGCCAGGAGCGGGATATGCTCCTGCAGTTCTTCAATGTCTCACCGGTAGCGCAATTTGTGAAGGACCGGAGCGGGCGGTATGTTATGGTCAATGCCCGGTTTGCGCGGGCGCTGCAGCATGAGCCGGAGCAGATCGTCGGCAAAACTGACGATGAGATTTTCACCGCCGAGATCGCCGAGTCGTTGCGGGCAAATGACCGGCAGGTGCTGACAGCCGGGGAGCCGATCGAGTTTGAAGAGGTCGCCTTGCTCCCGGATGGGCGGCATGTCTACCACTCGATCAAGTTCCCGATTCTCAATGCACAGGGGCAGATTATTGCCATCGGCGGGATGTCGGTTGATATAACCAACCATGTTGCCAGGGAATAGGTGAGAGAACAGAGAACAAAGCAACCGAGAACAAAGCGCTGGAACACCAGCGGCACATCAATCAATAGGGGCAGGTGATTGTGCCTGCCCGATGCCGTTTTCTGCGTTGAGACGGGGTGCGGACGTGCAAAAGCGTGTCCCTACGTAACCCGGTTCCCTGTCCCCTGTCCCCTGTTTCCTGTTCCCTGCCCTCATACCTACGACCGCTGCTTATCCGTGCCGAGCAACCGCCAGCCGCCGGGTAGCACCCCTACCGCGACGAGAATCTTGATCGCGTCACCGATCAGGAAGGGCAGCACGCCACCTGCGATAGCGGCAATCGGGCTCATCCCCAGCCCCAGGATCAGCCAGGGCACTCCCAGGACATAGAAGAGCAGACTCCCGATGACCAGGGCCAGCACATTCGTCCCGACCTTGCGATCCCAGCCATGCTCGGCGAACCAGCCCATCGTTGCGGCAACCAGCGGATAGGCGATCAGGTAGCCCAGCGTGGCCCCCTGCATATACGCGATACCGCTGTTGCCGGCGGCAAAGACCGGCATGCCCAGCGCCCCCACCGCCAGGTAGAGCAGCATTGAGGCCAGCCCCAGCCGCGTTCCGAGCAGGCTACCCGCCAGCAGTGCCCCCAACGTCGAGCCGACAATCGGCACGGGCGTGAAGGGCAGGTAGATCCGAATTTGAGCGAGCAGTGCCGTAAAAAGGCAACCCGCGACCAGCAGCAATGTTACGCGAACCGCCTGGTTTGCCAGGATACCGTGCTGCGGAACGAGCCGCTGGGCCAACGTGTCCGACCGTGGATGCGCAGCGAACGCCATACGTTCGACCTCCTCTAGGATTCATTCAACTTCCCTGAATGGCGGCTATTATAGCAGCAAAATCGAGGATGCTATACTGATATGGTGCGCAAAGCCCAGGCACACAAGGTCGCGGTGGAGCGCGGGTTGCAACCGCCCCGCTTCTCATGTCCTACAACGTCGCAACCCCCGCGATAATCGCTCCCGTACCACATCCTCCCGCCGTCGTCCGCACAGCAGGATGCCCCCGCCCGCCAGCAACAACCCGACCGCCGTGGTACAAATCGTTATGCTGATGTTGCGTGCCACCCCGGCGGGCAGGTCCATGCGCGGCAGGTACCAGGCCCAATGATCAAACAGATGCTGATTATGCCGCTCGTAATGCCAGGCAAAACGGTAGCGCGGATGCTCCGGCAGCGGTGCGATGGCCCGGTCGATCAGCGACAGTTCCTCACCATCCGTAGCCCGCACCTGCGCGGCGGTAATAACAATCCCCAGATCGTCGTCCCGGTTGCTAAAGCCGGCTCTGCGCGGGTTCCAGGTTTGCGCCTCCAGCCGCAGTGATTGCTCCCCGGATGACAGCAGCAGAGTGTAGGTGCGTGACTGGCCGGCCGTGTCCGCCGGGATGTAGTGATCATCCAGGTAGAATAGCAGATTGCTCCCCGGCACGCTCGGCGGACGACCATCGTTCACCGTGAGGGTAAGCAGCGCCGTCGTAGGTAGGCGACACACAACTTCGCCATGTGCGCCGGTACGACGCGGCAGGAGTGCCGCTTCCTCCCGTGCAAAAAACCCCGCTGCCAGCGCGCAATGCCCATCGGTCAGGGTGTAGCGCGCGATGCGGTCAGCCAGGATCTGCCAGTGGACCAGTAGCGGCGTGCCGAGCGGCTCATACACGCGGCGCTGTTCCGTGACCGGCATATTCAGGTAGGTATCGAAGTTGACCAGCACCCCGCCCAGCGCTCCCAGAAAGCCGATGCTCCCCAGCAGCCCGGCCGCAACGCGCCCGACCGCAACGCGGCGGCCCGCCAGATGCCGGTCAAAGGCCGCCCCGGCCAGCAGGATCAGCAGAGGTACGGTCGGCAGCAGAAACCGCGGTCCCCATGCGCCCCCACTCCAGGCGATCCAGCGCGCGTAGAGGCCGACATGCACGGCAAACATTCCCAGCGCCAGCAGCACAATCCCCGGATAGCGCCGCCAGAGCAGCAGTGCGCCGGGCAGCGCCAGCAGAATCGGCGGAGCAAACAGAAAGACACTCTTCCCCGGACTGAGCAGCAGACCGTAGAGTCCCTCAAGCAACGGCGTGGTAAATAACTGCTTTTCGCTGCCGTAGCCGGTGGCGACAACCATCCCAAAGCGCAGCAGATTGTACCCCACCAGCAGTAGCAACCCGGGCAGCAACCCCACGCCCCACCAGAACCCGGCCACGATGCCGTTCGTGATTATCCCGCGCAGGCGCAGGGCAGTGCGTGCATCCGGCCAGATGACATAGAGCGCAATCAGCGGCAACGCCACCCCGCCGGCAATGCGCGTTGTCACCAGCAACCCGGCTGCCACCCCGGAGAGCAGGAGCGGCCACGCCCGGCGCTGACTGCTCCGCGCGGCATGCGCCCGCTCGACTGCGGCGAGCAGCAGCAGCGCTGTCAGCGGCTCGGAGAAGAAGGTGCGGGCGTAGGGCCAGGCGAAAGTGCAGAGCCCATACAACAGCGCCAGCACAACAGCAGTGCTGCGTCGCGCTCCCAGGCGCAATGCCCAGGCCGCCAGCAGCGCGGCCGTCGCCGCCGTCACCGGGCCATTCGTCGCCATGACTGCCAGGCGCGTCGCATAGTCAAACGCGGCCGTGGTGGGAGGAGCGATCAGCGTACCCAGGAAAAAGAATGGCAGCGCCACGAGGGAGGGGAGAATACCATACGGCGAAAACAGGCGATTATCAATACCCCGCCGCAGCGCGGCAATCGGTTCACCCGGTTCAAGCTGCATCTCCACATCGCCCTGCAGGGCAATCTGACGCGTGACAACATACATCGTCTCCTCATCCGAGGAGTAGGTATGACCGCTCATCGTCAGCAGGTAGAAGGCAGTGAGCAACAGAAATAACGCCGGCGGCAGGTAGGCGTGACGGTTACGACAACGGGGTCGCACTTCCTGAGCCATAGGTCACTCGCTTCACTCTATCCCTGATAGAATGGGTGCGTGGAGTAGCCCACAGATCGTCCTGGACCGTTGCTACTCAGGGATGATTTTTTGCTTGGGTAATCTGTGTGGATTATACCATATCTTCGCGCGAATACAAACAGCGCTAGTATAAAGGAAAAACACTGTTGCAGCAATTCCCGGCACTTTACACTCGTGCTACCACCAGCGTAATATCATCGTGCTGGGCGGTATCGCCGGCAAACTCCGCAATCGCCTGCATAAGCCGATCGATAAACTGCGCCGGCGGCAGGTCGCCATAATCGCGGAGCAGCGCCTCCAGCCGTTCAAAGCCGAAAAGCTCCTGCTGATCATTGTGGGCCTCGACAATGCCATCGGTATAGAAAACGAGCAGGTCGCCCGGGTCCAGTGTGACCTCCAACGCATCGTAGGGAATATTGGGGATCGTTCCCAGCGGCAACCGGGGACCGGGCGCTTCCAGATAGTCGATCCGGCCATCGGCGCGGCGGCGCAGGGGCGTCAGTTGCCCGGCATTGGACAGCGCCAGCCGGCGGCACTCCAGATCGAGGGTGGCGTAGGAGAGCGCGACAAAGGTGCGGCGCGGGACATCGCGCACAATCCAGCGGTTGGTCTCACACATCACAAGCCGGGGAACTTCATGGTTACGGGCCTCGGAGCGGGTGATCGAGCGGGCTACGGCCATCAGCATGGCCGCCGGGATACTCTTGCCGGAGACATCACCAACGATGATACCCACCCGCTGCCCACTCAGCGCGATTACATCGTAAAAGTCGCCACCAGTTTCGCGGGCGGGCACACAGCGCGCATCCAGGGACAGCCCGGCCAACTGGGGCAGCGAACGGGGGAAGAGATTGCTCTGGATGCGGCGGGCGATATCTAGCTCCTGCTCAACCCGTGTCACCGACTCCTGATAGAGGCGCGCATTTTCCAGCGCCACGGCGGCCTGGCTGGCAAAGGCCAGGGCTGCCTCCATATCGCGCGACGTGAAGCGGTTTGGATTGGTGGCGTTAATATTGAGCACTCCCAGCACCTCACCCCGGGTCAGCAGCGGCACCCCCAGCCAGGAACGCACATGCGGGGACTCATCGGCGTAGGACCATTCGGGCGACTGGCTGGTGTCGGGAATCATCAGCGGCTCGCGGTGGCTCAAAACCATTCCGTCGGCCCGCTGATGATCCAGTCTGAAGAGCGTGCGCCCCGGTTTCTGGAGAATCCCGGCGTTGCCGCGAAATGCGGCCAGTCGCAGCATCGGCCCTTCGCGCAGCATGATCGAGGCGGTATCGTACCGCACCACATGTTGCAACTCGCGGAGAATCAGTTGCAGCACTTCTGCCGGGTCAAAGGAGGAACTCAGCACGCGGGCCACTTCGCGCAGGGTGTCGGCGGTGCGGCGGGCCTCCTGTTCGGCGGCAAAGAGGCGCGCATTCTGGACGGCAGCGGCAATCGCGGCGGCAACCGTCAGCAGCAATTCCTGCTCGTCCGCGGTAAACTCGCGCGGTTTGCTCAGGCTGTCCAGCCCGATCGAGCCGATCACCCGTCCCCGGCTGACCAGCGGCACAATCATCATCGAAACCAGCCCCCGATGTAGCAACTCTGCGCGCGCGGTTGCAATACGCGGATCGCTGGCGACGGAGGAGATACAGACCGGACGTCGGGTCGTCACAATCTCCTGGGCAACGGGCATTCCCGCCACCGGCACCCGCATCCCGCGCGTCCCATGGTCAGGATATTCGGCAACGATTGTCCCCCAGGTTTCATCATCATCAAACAGTACAATTCCGGTATGATCCGACCCAAAGAGATTAACCACCTCGTGAACCGCCAGATCGAGGATCTCCTGCAGATCCAGGTGGCTACTGAGGGCCAGCGCAATCCGGTTGACCAGGGTCATCCGCTGCGCATGCCGTTCCGAGGCGCTGGCATGCTCCTGGGTCGCGGCAAAGAGGCGTGCATTCTCAATCGACGTGGCAATCGACGCGGCCACGGTGAGAAAAAGCTCCTGCTCCGCGGCGGTAAAGATGCGGGGGCGGAAACTGTCCAGGGAAATCGAACCAATCACCCGGTCACGGCTGATCAGCGGCACGATAATAATCGAGACAATTCCCAGTTGCTGGAAAGTCTCCCGCGACACATGCGCCCGGGGATCATTCTCAATTCTGGTAATGCAGACCGGGCGGCGGGTGGTGACCAGTTCCTCGATCAACAGGTTATCCTTGAGCGGAATGCGAATCCCCAGCGCATCACGCGGCGGATACTCGGCAACCACCATGCCGAACTGCATATCCTCGTCAAACAGCACCGTGCCGGTGTGGTCGGCCCAGAAGAGATCGACCAGTTCCTGCGAGGCCAGATCAAGGATCTCGCGCTGGTCAATCCGGCTGCTGAGCACCGAGGCAATGCGGTAGACCAGTTCCATCTCCTGCGCCCGCTGCCGGGAGGCTTCCGCATGCGCCTGCGCCGAACTGAAGAGCCGCGCATTCTCAGCAGCGGTGGCCACCCCGGTTGCCACGGTCATGAGCAGATCCTGCTCCTCCTCGGTGAAGATGCGCGTCCGGTAACTGTCCAGCCCGATTGATCCGATCAGGCGGCCCCGGCTGGACATCGGCAGGATCATCAGCGAGGCAATGCCCAGTTGCCGGAACACCTCCCGCGAAACCTCCGCGCGCGGGTCGATCTCTGTCGCTTCGATGCAAACCGGCCGGCCCGTTGCAAAAAAATCCATCATAATCGGGTTGTTGGTTAGCGTTACGACAATTCCCAGCCCGCCGGCGGCGGGGTACTCGGCGACCACTGTTCCCTGGATGGCCTGCTCATCAAACAGCATAATCCCAACATGGTCGGCCCAGAAGAGGCGCACCAGCTCCTGCGCGGCCAGATCAAGAATCTCCTGCTGATCCAGGTGGCTACTCAGGACCGAGGCAATGCGGTAGACCAGCTCCATCAGGTGGGCCTGCCGTTCGGCAGCGGCGGCATGCGTACGCGCCTCCGCAAAGAGCCGCGCATTCTCCTTTACCTGGCGCTCACGGTCTTCAAAGAGGCGCACCTTCTGCACGGCCAGGCTGACATGGCTGCCAAGCCGGCGCAGAAATTCCACCGTCTGCTCATTGTAGCGGTGGGGTTGGTAGTCTTGCAGCGAGAGCACGCCAATCGCTTCGCCGTCCTTCGCCAGCAGCGGTACCCCCACCCAGGCCCGTGCGGGATCTTTATCGCTGAAGGAGTGGAGAGTGATCCCCAGCGCCTGCAACTCGGCGGTCTGGGCCAACAGATCGTAAAAGCGCAACGGCCGGCGCTGATTGAGAATCCAGGCGGTCAGGCTGTCGGCGGGGGGCGGGCGGCCCTGCCAGGCAATATCGCTCTGTTCACCCTGCTCAATAAAGATCGCGTGGGTGACGATCTGGCTTCCCGGCTCACAGATGATCAGGTAGAAGACGGGCGCAGCGGTTGCGGCTGCGATGATCGTGTGAATCTCCCGCAGGATATCATCCAGATCGTACGAGGCGCTGACCAGTTGCCCGATCTGGCCGATGGCATCGAGTTCGCGGATCTGCCGGCCGCGCTGGGCCAGAAGCCGCACATTTTCAACGTGGAGCGCAACCTGATGCGCCACACTGACCAGAAAATCTTCGTCGCGGGGCTCAAAAGCATGCGGCTCATACCCCTGGATGGCGATGGTGCCGATCACCTGCGCATCCCGGTCGAAGAGCGGCACCCCCAGCCAGGCGGCGGCCGGTTTGTTTGCGCCGACGGTATGCAACGCCAGTTCGGGATAGTTCGGCAACTCGGCGGCAACATCGCGCAGATGTAGCGGGCGGCGGTGGCGCACCAGCCAGGCAGCGAACGAGTCGGCGGGCAGCGGCTGGTTATTCAGGTAGGTATACTCTTGCCCCTCGTCAATGGAAATCCCTTCGATCACCAGGCCATTTTCCGGAGCGTACACAATCATCGAGAAGGCATCGAGCGGCATAAAGCGCTGGAGCGCAACATAGACCTTGTGCAACAGCGACGGCAGATCGAGCGCGGTGCCGGCGGCGTGGCTGATCCGGTTGATCGCCTGCAACTCGGCAATCTGTCGCTCCCGCTCGCTGAAGAGGCGCGCGTTTTCCACAATAATTGCGATCTGATTGGCAATCGCCTGTGCCAGATCGATCTGGTCCTGGTCAAACGCCTGGGGCTCCGTATGGACCAGGCTCAACGTCCCCAGGATGCGGTTGCCGATGCGCAGCGGAACACCCAGTAGGGCAGCAAAGGGCGGGCAGAGATCCCCGGTGGGGACATCTTCCGATCCGCGGTTGACGACCAGTGGTCGGTTCTCGCTGATCACCTGTCCCAGTGGGATCTCGGCCACCGCGATCCGGGTGATCGGCTCGATCAGCTCTTCCGGCAGGCCGCGCTGCGCCACCAGCACAAGTTCATGCTGCCAGGGATCAATCGGTACCGCACCGGGCGGTTCAAGCAGGCGCACCGATCCCCCCTGGATGTTGAGCAACCCGGTCAGCAGATCCAGTGCCCGATCCAGCAGCACCGGCAGGGGTTGCTCCAGCACCAGTTCGGCAGCCAGGGTGTTGAGCGTGGTCAACTCCTGCGAGCGGTCGGCCGCCCGGGTCGCCAGGGCCGCGCTCAGTTCATGCTGATGCCGGGAGAGGCGCACATTCTCCAGCGCGACTGCGACAACATTACCCAGTCGCTGAAGCAACTCCCGATCCAGCCCATCGTAGCGCCCCGCCTGGTAGCTCTTGAGCACAATCGCGCCAATCGCCTCCGCCCCCAGCATAAGCGGCACCCCTAGCCAGGAGCGCACCGCCTGCCCACCGCTGCCGGCGGTCTCGTTCGGGGGAAGTTCGGTGTTGGGCGGCGGCGCATTGAGCAGATCCTGAAAGAGCAGGGGCGCATGCTGCCGGACCAGGCGGCCGGTCAGCGCATTCTGGTCTACATGCTCGACATAGGTCAACTGACCGGCGTCAATCGTCAGGGCGGCGCGGAACTGACCGGGCCGGTTGGGGTTGCAGACGGCGATCAGGCCGCTGTCAATTGGGAAGATGGCGCGCAGTTCATGATAGATCGCCGGAAACATATCGCGGAAGGCGTGATTGCCCCGGCAGGCCAGGGTCATGCTGTAGAGCAGATCCTGGGCATAGCGCGTGCGCTCCATCTGTTCGTGGAGCAGCGCAATCTGCGCCTCAAGTTCTTCGATGCGCTCGTCACGCTGGTCGGTTACACGCGCCATGCTGAGTGCTAAGTGCTGAGTGCTGCCTCCCCGGTGTCGCGCGCCGCTGCCCCGGCTCCGGAGATGCAATAATCAGGACTGTGAAAACGGTAATGCCACAACTTCGCCGGTGATCTCGCTCTCGGCAATGCCCACGCTGGCGCCGGGTTGCGCATGCATCCGGCGCACATAGGCCAGTCCGATGGGGCCAAAACGGGGCGACTCCACAACGCTGGTCAGGTCGCCCGCCTCTTTGCCGTCCACTTCCAGTTTGCGCGGCGTGTCGATCATGCCGCTCAACCGGAGGCCGCGCAGATGTTTGGCGATGCGCTTGCGGCTCTCCATCCGCGCAATAATTTCCTGGCCGATATAGCAGCCCTTCGTAAAGCTGATCGCCTCATGCAGACCAGTTTCCAGGGGAATATACTCGATTGATAGTTCCCGTCCATACGCCGGGTATCCCGCCTCGACCCGCAACTGGTTGTAGGCGGCCCGACCCAGCGGCTGCGCGCCCGCCGCCACCAGCGCCGTCCAGACGGCCGGCAACTCCTCGGCGGACAGGTAGAGCGCAAAGCCGGCCCCCCCCAGCGACCTGATCCGCGCCGCCCAGAGATCGACGCCATTGAGCTGCGCGGCAAGGATACCATACAGCGGCAGATCGGCAACGGCGGCCCCGGTCAGGGTCTGTATCTGCGCGGCGCTTTCGGGACCGTAGAGCAGCAGTTGCCCCAGCGTTGCGTTGGCCTGGTCCAGCTTGACTTTATCATTGAAGAAGATATTTTTACGTAGCAGTTGAAACACCGCATTGCGCTGCTGCGGGCTGGTAATCACCAGCAGTTGCTCCGGCAGGGCATGCACGGTCAGCAGATCGATAATGCGACCATTGTGGTTGGTCAGCACCGTCTGCTGGCCCTGTCCGGGGGCGAGTTTCTCAACATCGTTGGTGGAGAGGCGCTGCAACAGGGCCGCACGATCTCGGTCGTGTATCCAGAGCCGTCCGGCATCGCCGGCATCCATCAGTGCCGTATGTTTAAGAACGGCCTGGTATTCGCCGGCAACATCACCATAATGGACAACCGGATTATACTCAGCCGCATCCGCGAAGTGCGCACCGGCGGCCTGGTGCTGCGCCTGAAGCGCAGGGTGAGTCATCGCTGCCTCCTGTTATAGGTCTAAACCTGGTTTCCTTATGATACCATGCTTCAACCAGCATATGTATGCGGCCCGTCTACCGCTCCGGGGAGTTTAATGATATTTTAATGCCGGAATGTGCGCCGACAAGGTGCGGTTGAACCTTGTCGCACCTTCCCGGTGGCCCGGCGGCCCGGACTTGCCCCGCTGCCCCGTGCGGCGGATTACGAATAGCGAATGATATGGTAGACTATCACTACGTTACAACATAGGCATACCTTTGCCGTTGAAGCTTGAGGTTGTATGCAGGCTCTGATCACAAATCTACTGCTGCTCGTGATTGCGAGTGGCATCGGCTACCTTGTGGCGCAGTGGCGACCGCACTGGTTTCGCGTGCGCGAGATGGGCGGTACCCTCCTGCCGGGTCTGATTGTGGCGCTGCTGCTGGCGGCGGCGTTGCGTGCGGCGGCGGTCGTGTATGGGCCGGGAGCGATGTTCTCGATCATTAGCGTTATTGGTGGCCTGGTGCTGGGCATCTGGCTGGCGCAGCGCACCACCCGCACCCAGCGCTAAAGGGTTTTTATGGAGTGCGGCAGCATGGCTGTCGCAACTGCTACTCACCGGCGATGGGCCAGTGGAACCAGGCCACAAAATAGTTGTTGAGCAACCGCGCCCCCAGATACCCACTGCTGATACCCTGGTCAATATTGGTCAGGCCGTAGGCATTGCGCACAAAGTCGGCACAGATGCGCATGCCCAGGCCGGTCCCGCCGGTGGTAAAGCCACCCTGGAACAGATCGCTCAGGTGGCCTTTGTAGCGCGCCTGCAGCGTCTGCTGCTGCTCCGGGCTGACCCGGTTGGCAACCACAAAGCGCAGGTTGTCGGGATGGGCGGTAGGCAGTACCAGAATCGCCAGGCTGACCTGACCGTCGGCGGTGTTGCGCAGCGCATTATTCATCAGGTTGTAGAGCACCCGGTCCAGCGCCGAGAACTCCAGGCAGCGCTCGGAGACACTCCCGGCGAAGCTGGTCAGCACCTGCACCTGCACCGGCTGCTGGTCCTCGCCCCGGAGGGAGGCATACTGCCACTTCTCGGTCAGCAGTTCGACATTGTGCAGTCTGGTGCCCTGGTCGCGTGCATATAGCTCCGGATCAAGATCAGGCAGGGCGTTGCGCATAATTTTCATATGGTCGCGCACCAGATAAAACGTCTGCAAGACATCGCGGCTCTCGACCAACCCCAGTTCGACAAACTGCAGTTGCAGTGACAGGGTCTGCAGCGCGCCGCCACGAATATCGTGGGTAACTTTGTCCAGGTTGGCCGAGGCTGCACCCGGCGCGTCCGCGTTGATCTGCAGGGAGCGAATGCGCCGGACCTGCTCTTTCCAGTCGGTTTGCGTGCTAAACTGCTGCAGCGCGGGGAAGATCGCGCCGGGGTTGTCCTGATACTGCTCAACCAGGTGCCGCAACTCTCCCAGCAAGTTGTAAACCCGGCGGATCACCGCCTGGTCGGGTGGGGCAAAGGTAGTTATGCTCACGCTGATATCATCGCCCAGGTAGCGCTCGGTGCGATAGGAGGCCAGTGCTTCCGGCGCAAGGGCGTAGAGCGTGGTCTCCGGCAAGGGAAAATTTGACATGGGTAAACCTATTGCTTAACAACGTGGTACGGTTCTCCCTAAAAGATTGCGCCACGCTGCCCTCTGTTGTACCCGATGATTCACAACCTGTCAAGGAAATGTATGTCAACCACGAAGACCACGAAAACCACGAAGACTACGTAGTGGAGAATCGGGTGCGGCCGGCAACGGGACCGAGCAATAGATGGGTTCATCTCTTCGTAACCTGCGTGGACTTCGTGGTTAGAACGGACAGCCAATCAAGAGCATGCAGTGGAGAATCGGGTGTGGCCGGCAACGGGACCGAGCAATAGATGGTTTTATCTCTTCGTGACCTTCGTGACCTTCGTGACCTTCGTGACCTTCGTGGTTAGAAGAGAGGTTTGTTTCAATGGATGTAAGGAAATCGCATGGCCGAGTTTGATATTGACGCGGTGATGGCAATCCTCGAACGGGAGATGCCGCGCTACCAGCAGCCGGTGGTGGACCAGATGGGCGCGGCGGCCCAGACGCCCTTCCGCGTGCTGATTGCGACGATCCTGAGCCTGCGTACGAAGGATACCGTCACGGCGGTGGCGGCCCCCCGGCTCTTCGCGGTGGCAGATACGCCCCGGGCGCTGCTGGCCCTGAGCGAGGAGCGGATCGCCGAACTGATCTACCCGGTCGGGTTTTACCGCAACAAGGCGCGGACGATCCGCCAGGTCTGTGAGTTGCTGCTGGAGCGGTATGACGGCGCGGTGCCCGCCGATCTCGATGCACTGCTGGAACTGCCGGGGGTGGGGCGCAAAACCGCCAACCTGGTCATGACGATGGGCCACCATCTGCCGGGCATCTGTGTGGATACGCATGTGCATCGCATCTGCAACCGCTGGGGCTATGTGCAGACAAAAACCCCTGACGCGACGGAGTTTGCGCTGCGGGAGAAACTGCCCCAACCCTACTGGACGCCGATCAACGGCCTGCTGGTGACACTCGGCCAGAACGTCTGCCACCCGACCTCGCCGCACTGCAGCACCTGCCCGGTCGCGGCGTACTGCGCGCGGGTTGGTGTCACCCGGTCGCGCT
The DNA here is from genome assembly GCA_034436755.1 of Chloroflexaceae bacterium. Taxonomy (GTDB): domain Bacteria; phylum Chloroflexota; class Chloroflexia; order Chloroflexales; family Chloroflexaceae; genus CAKZQX01. The sequence continues at coordinate 72,259 of DAOTVB010000216.1, forward strand.
GAGGATGGCGGATGGCGGACGGACGAAGGACGAAGGACGCACGACGGCGGACGAAGGACGAAGGACGCACGATGGAAGCAGCAGTGCCACGCCATGTTACATTGAAAACCCCTGTCATCCTGACCCCTTCGGCGAAGCTCAGGGCATGCTCCGGGAGGGATCTCGCTAGAATGCAGTGAAGGGGCAGCGTATCACACCGAAGACCCATGTCATCGTGACCCCTTCGGCGAAGCTCAGGGCATGCTCTGGGAGGGATCTCACTGCAGCGCAGCGGAAGACGCACCGCATCCCACCGAAACCCCATTGTCATCCTGACCAGCGGGAGGGATCTCACCGTATTTCACAGCGATATCAGCGAGATGGTTCGCTTCACTCACCATGACAGTGGATTTCACTGGTTTTCACAGCGTATGGCAGCGCAGCGACGGAGCAGCGCCGCGCGGCACTGAAAACCCATGTCATCCTGACCAGCGGGAGGGATCTCACCGCAGCACTTCGGAGCAGCAAAGCAGCGCCGCGCGGCACCGAAAACCCATGTCATCCTGACCAGCGGGAGGGATCTCGCCACAGCACTTCGGAGCAGCAAAGCAACGCCGCGTTACAGCGAAACCCACTGTCATCCTGACCAGCGGGAGGGATCTCACCGTTGGGCGCTGGATAGCAATGCAGTGCATTGTGTTGCCTTGCAGGATCAGTGAGATGGTTCGCTTCACTCACCATGACAGTGAAGCTCAGGGCATGCTCCGGGAGGGATCGCGCCGCAGCGCGACGCTTCGCTCCCCGCACCACAACCCGGGTTCTCACTGGTTGTCACCGCATGACCG
>DAOTVB010000217.1:0-4869 GCA_034436755.1 Chloroflexaceae bacterium
CCGTAGTAACCTGCCCGAAGTTACGCATTATTTCGCCCTTCTGCAATTCCTTTTCGCGGCATGCGCACAATTTCGCGGTCCCCACTCCTTTCGCGTATGTTCGCGCCCTTTCGCGCCCTTCGCGGTCCAAAGTCCTTTCGCGCCCTTCGCGGTCCAAAGCCCTTCGCGATCCAAGACTGCTCACCCCCGGTACAACCACCAGGCGATTCCCAGGTGAAGGATTGTTGCCAGCACCATAATCACCCAGAACGGCGCATGCCGGGTCTTGTGCCGCACAACCAGCATGCCCAGCCAGCCGCCGGCCACCCCGCCGAGCAGGGCCAACCCCTGCAAGACTAGCTCCGGTACGCGCCCCCCACCGGCCCGCGACTGCGACTTATCAAAGGCATACAGGAGCAGCGTCACTACCGAGCCTCCCGCGAGCCAGGCAGCGTAGAAGGTCCAGTCGGTCAGGGCGACCAGGCCGGCCACCGCCAGTCCCCAGAGCGCAGCGGCAGCGACCGTGTAGGTCACTTTGGGTGAACGGCGGCGTGAAGGTGGGCGGCGTTGTGGCATATGCGTTGCTCCAGTGTATTTCAACAGTGCGCTGATTTCGCAGGGAATGTGCGAACAGATTATCCCAACGCAAACGGCCCAAACTGCTGTTCCAGGCGGGCCAGTTCCGCATCGAAATAGGCAAAGTTTTCCATGCCGCTCAACATTGCCACCTTCTGCTCATCGCGTGCGCCCGGCTCCAGCAGTGCGCGGTAGGCCAGCAACCCCCGGTCCATGGCTGCCAGGAATGCCTGCTGCACCGCCTGACAGGACTGCGGCACCGGCAGGGTGGTCGCTGTCTGGCGGATGGCCTCCAGGTGTTCGCGGCGGGGTGCATGCGGCGGCTCTGCTTCCGCTGCGCCGGCCTTAAATGCATCGGCGGCCTGCCGGCTCTCCGCGTGCCACAACTTCAGCAGCGCCATGGCCGCGCCCAGGTAGGCGACCAGCGCGGGATCTATCGGATGCGGGGTGGACATAGCGGGTTCTGTATTCACCAGGTTTATCTCCCAGAGCTACTCGGCTTAACCAGATAGAGCGTATGTTGGCGGGTTTGGGCGGGATTGTTGCAGAACAGTATAGCATAGAGTTCGGTGAGTGTAATGACGCGAGGATGCGAGGATGCGAGGATGCGAGGATGCGATGACGCGAGGATGCGAGGATGTGACGCGAGGATGCGTCGGCAGATCGGCTAGTGGGGGTGGCAGACATGAAAGCTGTGCAGACTGAGCGCTCCGGCAACGGGCGATCCGCTCAGTCTGCTACGTGCATGGTACGCGCTCGTGATAGCTACACCGTTGCTTCTACCTGCGGCATATTCGGCGCGGCGACGGTGATCGCCGTTGGTCCATCCCGCCGAACTTCCTGACGCCGGCTCCTGATGCGTATCAGCAGATCATAGAGGTGGGGCGCAAGCCAGGCAGGATCGTTGCCGTGGTAGAGATAGATATGCCAGTTCCAGAAGTGTTGCCCGCGTGCCTTGATCGTAATCATATCAGTGGCCGCACAGCGGTAAAAGAAGTTGATGCTGCGGCGCAGGAAGATTTCCCAGTGCTCTTTATCGTCGGCATTGGCGATTGCGGGCAGATCCAGTTCGGGGAACACGATGGATGGTACCGTCTCCAGCGTGCAATGATTGCGAAAGTTGATCTCGCTGATCGACTTGTGCCGGTTGCAGACGCTGCATAATGTCTGGAGGTTATCAAGGGCATTGGTGCCGCCAAAGTAGCGCGGCGCGATATGGTCGATCTGCAAGGTCCGCCTGTTATCTTCACCGCAGCAGAGACAGCGATATCTGTCACGCGCCTTCACCTGCTCTTTCACTTCCTCAGAAGGTTCACCGTCATCAGGGTAGGTACCACCATCGATAACAGGCGGTAACGATGTGCTATCGGGGTTCAGCAGGAGGCGGTTTTCGCAGGCATCGTACTGCGTCTTGAACAGCCGATAGTTTGGATAAATGATACGCCAGTAGCGATTGTCACGTACATATTCTGCCTGTAGCGACGCATGCTTCGCTTTGGGACCAAGATCCTGGCTGATATAGTCGCCGGCCAGGAGATCTAGATTATGCTGGGTACGTTCTTCAAACTCGAAGAATGGTGGTGGCTCACGCTGCTCATCCTGCGCCATATGCCGTGCGATATGCAACAGATTGGTCAGCAGATCAGTACCAACCCGCTGCTCCAGATCGCCAAAGAACTGATCGCGCCAGTCGGCAACCTGCCCGGCAATATCTTCATGCTCATTCAAGGTAATACTTTCATCGGTGAACGCATCAATAGCGGCTGTTTGCAGATGCGCGATAAATTGTTTGTAGCGATCTGCTTCGTTATCAAAGACCATCACCAGATATTGAACCGTCTCCATATCATCACTACCCTGCACAATGGTGACAAAGCTGACGAGGTACCATCCGATGGGCATCAGGGTCAGGTAGGGCTGTGGCTCAACATTTACACTGCCCATCTGCCGCACCAGACGACGCACCAGGGCGATAGAAATCAGTTGCAACGGTAGGCGAACAGTACGCTCAGGACCGATTGGTTCGATTCCTCCGGAACCAAGGGTATAGTCGGCCCAGTTGATCAAATGCTGCCACTGGTCAATGAATGAGACGATATATGCCTCTTCAGTGCCGCCGAAGCGTGGTCCCCGCAGCGCCCGTCCGATCATTTGCGTCAGCAAGATACTGCTGGTGGTCTGCCGGGTCAGAAAGACGGTGTTGACTTTGGGGACATCGGTGCCCTCCGTCAGCATGCGCACATTGATCAGCACATCCAACTCATCCCGCCGAAATGCAGCCAGCACCCGGGCATTCTCATCGCGGGTGTTGCGATTGCGCGCCGCAACGCTGCCCGGATCGGCGTCAATATGGGTGTAGATTACATCGGCACGGACGCCTTCTGCGCGCAGCAGTTCGCGCAACTGATCACACTGGAACCAGCGATCGGCAAAGATGATCGTTTTGCCGTAACGCTCACGGTTCTCCACATAACAGCGCGCGATAAAGCTGTTGCGTTCGCGGCTCTCCGCAAGTTTCGTGATGATAGACTCCGGAATATCGCGGTAGGAGCTTTTCCATTTTTGATATTCGCGTTCGTCAAAGTCGGGGGAAAAATTGGTTTGATGCTGTTCTACTACCGGGCGGGCCAGGATCGCATCCGACATCAAATCCTGAGTACGGGCTTGATACAGAATGCCCTGCGGAAACAGGCGGGCCAGCCAGCCCTGCTTCTTTTCGTCGGTATAGGTTGGAGTTGCCGTCAGGCCCAGCACAAACAGGGAAGCACAGCGTTCACGTAGCGCTTCAATAAACTTGCGATAACTGGGAGCTGGTGCGTGATGGGCTTCATCAAACACAACAAACAGGTCTTTTGGGGCCGCATCGAGCCAGTTCATAAGCTGCGGGTGCGCCAGCCAGTAGGCGCGCGTGATCGTTTGCAGGGTAGCTACCACGACATCATCAGCCGGGCTGATCTTGTGGACCGGCCAGTGTCCGGGCGTTCCTGATACCACCCGCACCTGCAGGCGCTCCTTCGGTTCGATAATCCAGCCGGTTTCATAACCATCCTGGGGGCCGGCAGCGGTTGCGTCAATGGAACCAAAACTATCGATTGCCTGTTCAAGCAGGTGGTGGGTATGGGCCAGCCAGAGCACTTTGTAACCGTCCGAGAGTGGTCCCCGGCAGAGAAATCGTACAGCGGTAAACGTTTTACCGCCACCTGTGGGCAGCACCAGGATGCCGCCGGCATTCGTCGCATCCTGTGTGGTATACCATTTGTGCAGATGGTCGAGTGCGACGGCCTGATGCGCCGCCGGTTCGCGGTTTGAGGGACATGTGCGTGCGGCGATGAGATCGTACGTTCGGTAAAAGATCTCCCGTGGTTGTTCTGTCATGCTATCTTCCCCTGGAACCTATGATGTGTAATGTACGTACATTGGCTGGGTATACTCCGCGTGGCAGGAGCGCGTGATGGTATAAATTACGCTGGCGAATACCGCGACAAAAATCTGTTCAACTGCCTGGTTGCAAGAGTGACTTGCCCTTGCTGTTTCTCCTTCATTATAAACTATGCCATGCTCAATGTGCAATGCGAATTCAGTAGATAGTAGTCCTGGTGGGGTCACTATATGACCGTAAGCGGTGGGCCGTGTACGTGACCGCATAGATACCGGTTTCAAGGACTCACTTTGTGATCCCAACGCCGCTGCACTTGTAGTGAACCGGATACACGGGCGTGGCTGTGGTATGATACTTACACATAAATGCCGAACACAATTAGAGGAAGACCTATGACCACGAATGAAGTCCAGACCCACACCCTGCCCAACGGTATGTTGGTGTTGACGAAAGAGGTGCATACCGCACCCGTTGCCACCTGCTGGATCTGGGCTTCACCAGCAGTGCGGGCACCCTGCCCGGCGGTGGCAGCAGCGGTGACATCCAGAGCCGCATCACCAAGACCGATTTTAGCAGCTATGATGAGACGGACGACTACTCGTTCGATCCGACGAAGACCAGCTTTACCGACTGGACCCAGGTTACGCTCTACCGCAACGGCGTGCTGATCTGGGGCACCGAGCCGAACTAGCCCGTTCTAGCAGCCGACCCCGGTATGGCTTCCATTGCTCTGCCGGGGTCGTTCCCAACCATGGAGGAACCCACATGCATACCCGGCCCCACACGCGCTGGCCCCGTTCCCTGGGGCAGACAACCATCATGCTGCTGCTTGTGCTGCTGCTGCTGTTCGCCTGCTATGTCAGCGGCCTCTGGTGGTATATCCCGCCGCTGCGCTCCTGGTCGATCAACCATCTGCCGCTCGTTGAGGGGCAGGC
>DAOTVB010000218.1:0-65134 GCA_034436755.1 Chloroflexaceae bacterium
TCTTCCTGCGGGGCGGGTGCGACGGGCTGAGCCTGGTTGCACCCTTTGACGACCTGAACTACACCAAAGCGCGGTTCAACCTGATCATCCCCCCGGATCAGGCACTCGTAATCGATCCGCAGAACAGCACATTTACCGGCAGCATCGGGCTGCATCCCCAGGCCGGTCCTCTCCAGCAGTTGTATACCGCCGGTAGCCTGGCAATCGTGCATGCCTGCGGCCTCACTGAGGATACCCGCAGCCACACCGAGGCAGCCCAGACTATCGCGCGGGGCAACCCCGACGATCCGACCATCACGAGCGGCTGGCTGGCGCGCCATCTCCAGTGCTCCCGCCCGGATGGACTGTTACCCACGCTGGTGCCGATGACTGGCATACCCGCAGCGCTCCAGGGCGACACGGACGCCGTGACCATGACCACGACCGAAAGCTATGGTGAGGTAAAATCGCACTGGCGCTACCGTGACGCCATGCTGACGCCACTCAAGCAGATGTACAGTGGTGCCGGGTATGTCAACAGCGCCGGAACGCGGGCGCTCGAGACAATCGAACTGCTCAAGACCCGCGAGCGCGAGTACACGCCGGATGTAAGCTATCCCTACGCCAGTTTCGGCGATGCACTCAAACTGGTGGCCCAGATTGTCAAGCTGGATATGGGGCTGCAAGTGGCAACGCTGGACTTCGACGGCTGGGACACCCACGACTATCAGGGCGAGTATGGCAGCGGCTACCTGGCGACGCTGGTGACCACTCTCGCCAATAGTTTGTCCGCCTTCTACAACGATCTGGCGGCCTACCAGAACCGGCTGACGGTCGTGGTGATGAGCGAGTTTGGGCGCAGCCTGTGGGCCAACCCCAGCCAGGGCACCGATCATGGGCGCGGCGGCGTGATGCTGGTGCTGGGGGGCCATGTCAACGGCGGTAAGATCTATGGCAACTGGCCTGGCCTGGCCGGTGAAGATCTCATTCAGGGCCGCGATCTGTGGGTCACCACCGACTTTCGCACCATCCTGAGCGAGATCGTCGTCCGCCGGTTGGGTAATCCCAGGCTGGGGTGTGTCTTCCCCGGGTTTGACCGCTACGAACCGCTGGGCGTCGTCAGCGGCACTGATTTAGAGATCGACTACACCCCACCCGGCAACCACTCGATCTACCTGCCGCTGGTGACGCGATAGCCCAATTACAGCGTTGCCCACTGCGTCATCTCAGTGGAGAGGGCCGCAATCGCCTGCTGGTCAATCGGGGCATACAGGCGCTCAAACGCTTGCTGGAGCAGGTCAAGCTGGCCGGGGGTGGGTACGGTACTGCTCATACCCAGCAGCGTTAGCAGCATAACTGTGTAGGGCTGGACCAGTTCATCAGGACGCGCGGGGCGAACGCCGACATCCTTGAGTTCGGCCTCCAGTTGGCGGCGGGCATTGGGCCACTCCACCAGGGTCGGCATCTCACGCATCAACGTCAGTAGTCGCGCGCAGCGCTCCACCGGCGCGCGGCGCTCCACCGGCACCGGCGGCTGCGGCGCAACGGTCGCTGGCACTGGAGCGGGTGTCGGTTGCCCGGTTGCAACCAGCGGCTCTTCTAACTCCGCCCGGTACGCCACACCTGCGCTAGCATCCTCTTCATCTTCATCCGGTTGCGCTTCGGGCGGATCGCCGCTGACCAGTTGCACCAGCCGCCCCAGACCGGCATGCAGCAACTGGTCAATCTCGCGGGCATAGCTGATCCACGCGCCCAGTTGCATGCGGAAAGGATCGGGAATATCGCGCTGGCGTCCGGCAAGCTCGCCCAGGGTGACGGTATGCTCCGCCGCCTCGGGATAGTGCAGTCGCAGCACCCGCGCCGTGCCGGTATCAACTGCGACCAGCAGCGTTGCCGCCGCCACCAGTTCGGCATTGATCGAGCGGGCCGTATGGTCGCCAATATCCAGATGATAAGCCGCCGTCAACGCATCACGCGCCTCCGGCTCGGCGGGATCACCATCATGCCCGAGCACCCCTGCGGACTCAATCGCCCACTCGGGATAGCGTTCGGCCAGCCGACGGCGCAGCAGCGCCGCCGCCATCGGCGCACGGCTGGTATCCGCGCCGCCGACCAGCAAAATTATCACAGCCATAGCCGCTTATTCCGTCGCTTCAACCTGCGCGCGGTCCTGCTGTTCGCGCAGAAAGAGCAGAAAGTTACGCGCCTGTTGCTGATTTTCAGGGGTCAATACATCGTACAGCGTGAGAAAGGCGTCGCGCTCGCGGTTGGACGCGGTAAACTTATACTCATCGCGCCCGGCCGCCTCGGTGATCAGTTCAATCGCCGTGGTGCGAAACTTGACCGCCAGACCTTCCAGTTCGGTAATGCGCACGCCGGTCTGGCCCGACTCGATACCGCTGATATACGACCCGCTCACGCCGATAGCCGCGCCCAGGGCCGCCTGGGTCAGCCGGTCACGCTGGCGTTTGCGCTTGACGACCTCGCCAATACGTTCATTGAGGGTTGCCATAGGTGCTACCTCCTGCGATGATTGTCTGAATATCGGTGCAGTCAAACTGGATCTGAAGTATAGCATATCTTGCTGCGGGCGGCAGGGGGAAGGTTCCTCTGGTTGACTGTCGGGTGGTCGGAACATCGTCGGGTACACGGAATTACGGTGCATGTCCGGCTCCGCGATGGGAAAATCCGGATTGAGCAAGACTTGGACGGAAGAAGGTATTGCGACGGATCCGGTGCGCGCCGGGATCTCGCGCAAGCAGATTGTCCTGGCGTTCCACCCGGCGGATCTGCGCCAACTGACGGAGTTTGCGCGTGCGTAAGAGGATGTGGGAGCGGCTTGCTCGTTCGCTCCGGCATCTTCCATTCCGCTGAGCACCTGGCTCAGTGGCGCGGCGATAACTTTAGAATAGATTATCAGTATGCTATACCGGAAGAATTTGTTCGATAAGAAGCATAACTGCCGCGTGTGCCTGTTCGTCTGTATGTTATTTTCCGGCAATGCTACATGAAAACATTTTTTATGGCAGTTCGAGTATGTTTTTCCATGTATCGATTTCGATTGTAAAAAATTCGTTTACAATATGAGAGTAGTCCATGCCTTTTTCCATCATCTGATAGAGTGGTGCTTTGGCACTATATTCCCAGCCTCGCTCAATTACAACAGCTTTATATACGGCTTCATCCCGTTGGAGACCAAATACTGAACAGGTGCAGTTCACGCCAGTCATGAAATGGAGGATTGCATGCACATCATTCCCCAGGTACATGCCTGGTTTTTGACGCACACGCTCGAGGAGTTGGATAATTAAAGTGATATTTGTTTTATCCATGTGATTGTGATGAGGATGGGTATTTACCGAAAATATGTTTCAGATCCAAATCATCATCCCCAGCGAGGCGCAGCATGCTGCGCCCCTACCCGTTCCTTCCCACAGCACCCGGCTCAACGGCGCAATGAGATCCTACGTGTATCGCGTCGTCGCCTCACTCGTCATCGCGCCAACACTGCCTCAGTGCCCCCTACCGCCGCAGCCGCACCACCAGCCGGTCGCCCTCGCGGTTGGCCCGAATGTTGATCGTACCCCGCAGCGACTCGGGCATCAGCAGATGGCGGCGGTAAGGCCCGGTGCGGACGATCAACTCGTCGCCGCTGAGAGTCAGGCCCAGCGCTTCGCGGCGCAGCCCCGGCAGATCAATCGCAATAAAGGGATCATCGCCGATGTTCTGCTCAATCGGCCGGCTGACAACATAGCGCTCCTCGGCCCGCCGTCCGGCGTAGAGTTCCGCCCCCATTGCCTGCAGGTCCGCCACGCCGCTGGTATGCGCCCACAGCGGCAGCCGCAGCAGCGGCCGGGAGGCCCAGACATGCGCCGCCGCCGAGGTTAACTCCTGCTGGCGGGCGGCAACCGCCGTCAGGCGCGGATCGCTCGTATCGGCGGGGAGCAGCGGCCCGGCAACCAGCGCATCCACCACTAACCCGTGGAGTTGCAGCGCGGGCACGGCCAGGTATGCCTCCTCCAGGGCGGCTGCATCCGGGCGCAGGATGTAACGCACCGTGGTATGGGCCGGGTCCAGCGCCTCATCCCGCAGGCGCTCCAGTTCTACCCGCGCCGTCTGCACCTGATTGAACCACTCCAGCGGCAGCAGCGCCGTCGGTACCAGCGCGCGATGCAGCGAGGTCGGGTTGCGCCCCGGCCCCCGGTCCAGCCCGAAGAGCAGCCGCAACCCCCAGCGAAAACTATCCGGGACGGACAGGGTGCGCAGGAACATATCCTGCGGGCCAACCGCCACCGCCACCAGATCATACCCGGTTGCCGCACGCCGCCGCAGCCGCTCCAGACCGAGCAGCAGATCCATACCCGGCACAATCGGCAGTTCATCCCCGCTGAGCGACAACGGCATACTCCCTGACAGGCGTGCGCGCGTCTGCTCCCAGAAGTTACTCACATCCTCCAGAACATCAAGCGCCCAGACGCTCAGATTCGGCGCAATTTCATGCGGCTCATTCCCCACCACCTCGCCGGTCAGGATCGGGAGCGCGTGTGCCGGGCCAATGCTGACCAGCAGCGTTCGCACCCCGGACTGCGCGGCAATACCGGCGGTTGCGGCGGCAGTCACCGCAATCTCCGGGCCGCTATTTCCGGTAAAAAAGATCGTTCGCATAATTCTGTTCCTTTGTTTTCGGTTCTCTCTAACAGTGTAGCATGGCTTGCTGCATTCCGAAGAAGCAGGAAACCGCCAGATATCGCCGGTGCAATTCCCCCCAAATGAGTTACCTACCCCTTTTCAAGGCTGATATAATGTGCATGAGCAGCAACGATACGCTTGCTCAACGATGAACAGTGATGAACAGTTCCATCGTACCGACTCAGCGCAGATAGACTGGCGCATAACAGGTCTTACGCGGTGGGTACACAAACCGGACGTTTGACCAGACGAAAAGCAGATATCGTCTGCGGCAGCATGGTACGTTTGTATCTTTCTTACAAACAAGCTGCCCTACCGGAGGCAAAAGACGTATCCATACGCGGTATCGCATAAGTCCTGTACTACAAACAGATACACACAAGGAGACACCGCATATGACAAACGCATTGGGACAGCAACATATAGACGCTTTCCTCGATGAACTGGCGTCCAGCGCACCGACGCCCGGCGGGGGAAGTGTGGCCGCCGTCACCGGCGCAATGGCCGCCGGTCTGGTCAGCATGGTTTGTGCGTTGACCATCGGGAAAAAACGCTTTGCCGATTTTGAAGAAGAGGCGCGTGCTATCCAGCAGCAGGCGGAAGAGTTGCGCCACGAGTTCCAGAACCTGGCCCAGGATGACATCGAAGTCTTTAATCGGCTCTCAACGGCCTACAAACTACCGCGCACAACCGATGCCGACGCCGCCAGCCGCCAGGCGGCAATCCAGACGATCACGCGCCACGCTACCGAGATTCCCCTGCGCGTCGCCCGCTCCGCAACGCTCCTGCTCCCGTTCTGCACCACCCTGGCAAACCGCTGTGGTCGCCTGGTCATCAGCGATGTCGGGGTTGCCGCAACCCTGGCGCGGGCAACCGTCCAGAGCGCGCTGCTTAATGTTGAGATCAATCTGTCCAGCCTGGATGATCAAATCTATGTCCGCGAAGTACGCGCCCAGATGGAGGATCTGTCGGTCGGGTTGGGTGACGAAACCCGGGGCATTATGGAGATTGTACGCAACCGGATTAATCAGTAGGTAGACGGTAGGGGTAGCCGGCAGCCTGTCGGACCGCTGATTTCTGACTTTTGATCCAGGAAAACTATGTCAACTACTATACTTGACGGGCGTGCATTGGCCCAGCAACTCCGGGCTGAACTGCGTGCCGATATCGCAGCGTTCACGGATCAGTATGCGCATCCCCCCCAGTTAGCCATTGTTCAGGTGCAGGGGGATGCCGCATCGGATCGTTATGTTCGCAGCATCCGCAAGATCTGTGACAACACGGGCCTGGCGTTTCATCTGGCGCAACTGCCCGCCGACACCACCCAGGCTGCGCTTGAGCAGAGCCTGAGCCAGTTAAGCGCTGACCCGGCGGTGCATGGCGTGCTCCTGCAGATGCCGCTACCCGCTCCTCTCTCCGCAGAACAGGCGGTTTTGCATCTCGACTATCGGAAGGATGTTGACGGCATCCATCCCATCAGCGCGGGCCTACTGGCGCAGGGACGCTCCGCGCTGGTGCCGAACACCCCGGCGGGTGGGATGGAGTTGCTCCGCCACTATGGTATTGAACTGGAGGGTAAACGCGCGGCGATGATCGGGCGTAGCGCGGTTGTGGGCCGACCAATGGCGGCACTGCTGCTGCTTGCCGATGCCACCGTAACGATCTGTCACTTGCGCACACCGGACCTGGGCGCAGTCCTGCGCGAATGCGAGATTGTCGCCGTCGCGGCCGGCAGTCCCGGTCTGGTAACGGGAGCTATGCTGCGGCCTGGTGCAGTAGTTATCGACTTTGGTATCAATGTTCAGGACGACGGCAGTATCACTGGCGATGTTGATTTTGCCAGTGCTGCCGAGGTTGCCGGCGCAATCACTCCTGTTCCCGGGGGCACCGGCCCGGTGACCAACGTGATGCTTCTGCGGAGTGTGCTGACTGCAGCCCGTAACCAGGAGGCGACCAGGCACGGTCAGTAAGCCAGGGGCAGTGGGCGCTAGTCGCAAGCGGTTTACGTCTAACATCTGACTGCGAATATACACCATGTAAATCCATGAAAATTTTGGTCCTTGGCAATGATGGACGGACACACGCACTGGTCTGGAAACTGTTCAACAGTCCCCAGTCAGACCAGATTATCTGTGCGCCCGGCAATGGCGGCACATCACAACTGGCATTCCAGGAAGATCTCGACCCGGAGAATGCCGCCGAAGTCGCTCGCTGGGCCTTTGATGAGAATATTGACCTGATCGTGCCTGCCGGCAGTGAACCCCTGCGCACCGGTCTGGTGGACGAAGTTGTCGCAATGCATCTTGGTGTGTATGGTCCCTCGCAGCGCTCGACTCGCCTGGAGCAGAGCCGCTGTTATGCCAAGGAGTTTCTGCTGCGCCACAAACTCCCCACCGCGCGCGGGCGCACCTTTACCAACCTGGCAACGGCGGAGAAATATCTGGCCTCCCAACCGCTGCCCCTCGTCATCAAAGCCGATAACCCGAACGTCGGCGACGGCATCTTTGAAGATCGCTACGCCGCCCTCGCCGCCCTGAACGAACTCTTCACCAGTCGCACGGTGGATGGGCGCAACGACGGTGTGGTTATCGAGGAGTTTCTCATGGGAGCGCGTGTCACCTTTTCGGCCTTCACCGATGGGCGCACGGCGCTCTCGCTCCTGCCTACCCGGCTCTACGACCGGCTCCACGAGGACAACCAGGGGCCGGTAGCGGCCGGCATGGGCGCCTACACCAGCAACTCAACCTACGCCAACAAACTGACGACCTACCTCAACCGCCATCTGATGCACCCCCTCGTCACCGCGCTGGATCAGGCAGGTCTGCCCTACTGGGGCATTCTGGGCCTTGACTGTATTATCACCCCGCAGGGCCCGCGCATTACCGCATTGCGCTGCAGCCTGCGCAATATGGAGGCACAGGTTGTCCTGCCCCGCATGGAGGATGATCTGCTGCCCATTATCCAGGCTACGATTACCCGTCGCCTGAGCCAGATACCAGCGTTACGCTGGCGGGATGAGGCCAGTGTGGGTATTGGTCTGGTGGCCCAGGGATACCCGCACCACTTCGCCGTGGGTGGCGTTATCGAAGGACTGTCCGATGTCGAGGCGGGTGTTTTGATCTTTCATGACCAGACCCACAACCCTGGCGGACTGTGCTACACAGCGAACCGACAGCGCGGGACATCGCCGCTCTCGGCATTGATTGGCGGCACAGGTGGACGCATGGCCGCAATGACAACCACCGGCGGCCATGTTCTGACGGTCGTTGCCCTGGCCGCCACCCTCTACGGTGCGCGGGGACGGGCACTGCTCAACGCTGAGCGAATTACCTTCCCCGGACGTTACTATCGCACCGATATTGCCACTCGCGAGTTTGCCTGATCCGCCTGCGTATTCTGCGTGTCCCTGCGGCTACGGGCAAAACCGGATTGCCGTCGATGCAACCAGGACTACTCTTCCGGGGATAGGTGGAGTTGTGCGCGCAGAAATGTGATAACTCCCCGATCATTACCTGCTGCCAGGATAAGTCCGTCGTCCAGGAAAGCCAGGTTATTGATAGTATACATATCACTATTGTAAGTATGCAGGAGCGTACCATCGTTGACCCGCCAGAATCGGCGTGTTGCTGCACACTGCTGCGCAGGGTTGCCGCCATATCTGCTGCACCCCACCAGCGTTCAAGCTGGTCGGGTAAGCTGCCGTAGAGCCAGTCGGCAGCGGTAGTCCAGTGGGCCTCGCACCAGGCAACCAGCGCCTCCGTGGTAGGGATGCCGGTGCCGTCGGGAGCGCGGAGCAGCGGCTCGCCCAGGTCGGACAACAGCGCCGTCAACTGCTCGCGCAGTGTGGTGACGGTGGGTCGCCGGGTGAGATCCTGGTCCAGAGCGGCGCGCAGCACTTCACCCAGCGGTCCCAGTTGCGCCAGTTGGGGGAAGTTGAATGGATGGGCGCGCGGGTCATCGTCGGTTGCCAGGTGGTAGAGCGTGGCAGCCAGGGCATACAGATCACTACGCGGCTCACTCTGCTGGCGATACTGCTCCGGTGGCGCGTAGCCCGTTGTGCCGTAGAGACTCGACTGCTGCATGCCCACCGTGCCGCTGTCGTGCGCAGCGTGCTGCCCGCGCGCTGTGCCGAAATCGACCAGAAAGAGATCCTGTTCCGGGTGTGTGATAATCACATTCGCGGGTTTGATATCGTGATGTACCAGAGATTCGGGCTGGTTTGCCAGATATTCAAGCACATGGCAGAGCGCGATACCCCAGCGCAGCAGATCGCCCTGGGGATACACCTGTCCCTGAATGTCCTGGCCGGTCACATCGTCAGGATGGGTCAGCCCCTGCTCCAGGTTGTACCCCGCGATATACTCCATGACCAGGTAACTATGCGGCCCTTCCTCCAGCATACCGAACACCTGGGGAATTGCCGGGTGGTGCAGGTCGGCGAGGATGTTAGCTTCAGCGCGCAGGCGGGCACGCGCGGCGGCTTCTGCCTGCGGATCATTCGGGTCGAAGTATTCGCGCAAGACTTTGATGACGACCTGACGTTTTGCCGTTGTCCGGTCAGTGGCGAGGTAGAGCGTACCCATACCGCCCTGGGACAGGGCGCGCTCAACGGTGTAGCGGCCCTGGGCCGGCATCTGGCCGGGCTGGAGTGGCTGATCGGGGAACTGGCTGCCAAAGACCAGTCCACACGCCTGACAGACGGTTTCGTGGAGTGTGTAGGGAGTCTGGCAGGTGGGACAGGCAAGCGGTGCTGGGTTCATTGGGTCTCGCAGTCGTGGCTGAAAACCAGTTGGTGGAAGCTGCTACGTTACTGCGTCTATTATAGCAGATCGATCAAAAAAGGGGAGGTAGTTATGTCGCATACCGATTTGTTGTTATAGCCACAGAGCACACTGCGGACGCAGCGATGCTCCACGGGAACGTGCCGCTATTACGCTGGTTGCGCCCGTTCCCGGTGATTGCTGGTTTGAGAAAAGCATGCATGTGAGCAGGCTACCCGGCGGGTTCATGCTACAATAGTTCTGTCGCAGTCGCTATGCGGAGGCGTTGGCCGGTTATCGGAAGCAGAGCACGAGGTGATGGAGTGACAACCGCAACAGTTGAGGTTTTGACAACGCCCACATCCGCCACACAACCCACTGCTGATCCCTATCATTACGGCTGGCGCTATGTGCGGCGTGATCTGGGTGACGGCAACTATCGGATGGAGCAGGTGCCGTTAACGTTGGAAGATCTGCTGCATCCTGCAGAAGGTGATCAGGTGACGCACAGTGAAGCGCATCAGCGCCGTATTCGTTATCTCTGTAACGTTTTTCTTGCGCAGCTTGCGGATGATTCGACCGCAGTGGTATTAGACGATGTGCGGATCGTATGGGATATTCCTGATCTCAAACCCCACGGTCCCGATATTATGGTAATCTTTGGCGTATGCGTGCGTAAAAACTGGAGTACCTTCGATGTCACGGAGGAGGGTGTACGTCCGGCATTGATTATCGAAGTAACCTCCCCGGAGACGGCCAGTCTGGATCGTTCAAACAAACTCGAAGAGTATGACCTGGCCGGGGTGCCGCTCTATGTGATTGTTGATGCGTTTACGCTGGCAAAACAGCCCCGGCTGCGGCTGCTGGGTTACACCCGCACGCCGAACGGTCTCCAGGTGCTGCCCCCGGATGAACGCGGCCGGCTCTGGCTGGAGCCGGTGCGGTTGTGGCTGGCGGTCGAGCACAACGAACTGGTTTGCTACGACGAAACCGGCACCCCGGTTGCCGACTACGCCGAAGTCGTCGCTGCCCGTGCCCAGGCTGAGGCCCGCGCTGAGGCAGCCGAGGCCCGCCTGCGCGAACTCGAAGCCGAACTCCGCCGGCTACGCAGTAATGGTTAACGGTTATGGGTTATGGGTTAGGGGTTAAAAGTCCATCTTGAAACGACGATGAACCCCTGACCGTTAACCGTTAACCCCTAACCGTTAACCGTTAACCGTTAACCCCTATCCGCCAGCGTTGCCTCGACCATTTCCAGCGTCACCTCGGTCAGGTTGCGGGCGCGGGCGGCCTGCTCAGCGGCCAGGCGCAGGGTACGGCTGGCACTGATGCGTGCCAGGTAGGGCATATCCTTCAGCGCCGTGTCAAGCCGTGTGGTCGCCTCGTCGGTCCAGGCCATCGTTTTGGCCCCGGAGTCGCCACTTGTTGCGCTGGTGGGCGCTCTTGTAGCGCCAGGCGGGCCGTCTTGTTTGACCATCTCGACGGGCAGGTAGTTGAAGACCGTCTCGTAGAAGCGGTTGATCAGCTCCTGCATCAGGTAGGCGGCACCGGCGTAGCCCATAAACGGCGTGCCAAAGGTGCGACGCACCACCGGACCGGGGAAGGTCGCCGGGATCAGGAAGCTGGCCTTCGCGTTGGCCTCCGCCAGGTAGATCTTCTCGTTGATGCTGCCAAACACAAACGCCGGCGCCCGCGCATGCAGCCGCTTGCGGATCTCGATATTGTCCGGCTCATCCTCGCGGCGCGGGCGGCCCGATGACCAGACAATCTTCATGCCCAGTTCTTCGCCCAGGAAACTGCGCAGCCCCTCGACATAACTGCGCCCGGCGACAATTGCGCAATCCACGGCGGAAAACCAGTCGCCCTGGGGACCGCGCCAGAGATCCCAGACCGCCTGCAATGTGTGGCGCTTCTCCTGGTTGATAAACGTGCTGATCTGCTCCTGGGGCGTGCCCAGCAGTTCGCCCAGTTCGTGCAGGAACCGCGTTGTGCCCAGTACCCCAAAGGGCGCAAACAGGTAGGGTTGCCCCAGTTCCTGCGCCAGCGACTCGCCAAACTCGCGGTAGAGCACAATGTTAACGGCAGCGGCGGCCAGTTCAGGTGTGGCGGCCAGGCCGGCCTCATAGGGATAGACCAGGTTGATCTCACCACCGATGCCGGTGATCAGCCGCTTGAGTTCGTGCAGGTCGGCGGGGGCATTGAAGCAACCCAGCGACGGCCCGATGATATTCACCCGCTTTGGCTGGGGTTTGATGTCGGCGGCGAAGGGGCGACCATACGCTTCCCAGGCGAAGCGCAGCGCCCGGTCACGCCCGGTCCACTCATCCTGCTCGAGGGACTGGCTCCAGAAGAAGCGGGCTTCCGGCTCCAGGCTTGCCAGGTAGTTCTTGTGGTCGGCGCTGATCATCTCGCTCTCGGCGGTGCTGACCACGAGCAGGTGTTTGCCCTCCAGATGACCCAGGCGGCGCAGGTCGTCGATGGTGCGCTTGAGTGCCTGAGCCGTGCCATTGATCACATCCTCCTCGCGGATGCTGGTTGGTGTCAGGTTGGCCATATGCGGCAGCGCGTCGGTATAGTCGGTGATGGCTACGCCGAGCAGGTTGTAGCAGCCAATTGGCGCGTCGCAAATGATATGTGTATCCGGGAAGCAGCCAAAGACCCATGCTGCGCCCCAGAAGGAACTGGTATCAGAAATATCACGGATGAGATTGATCGACATGAGCACTCCTTGTGCGTGAAACGTGATGCGTGAAACGTGATGCGCGATGCTTACGCACCAAAAAAATCAACCATCTGCTGGTACATCGGCTTGCGGTTGAGCAGTTCCTGCGCCACGGCAATACTGGCGATCATCCCGCCGGACATAAAGAGCGGGCGCACGCTGATCATATTGGTGTAGTACATCGCGGGAATGCCGCGCTCCTTCGCATAGGCGGCAACTGTCGTCGTACCGATGATCAGGTCAAAGTTCCAGTGGTCCATGGCCTGCAGATCATCCTCCAGCGATTTCCGGTAGATCACCGCCTCGGTGCCGTGGGCACGCAACCAGGCTTCGTCGCTGGCAGTCAGCATGCTCTGGCCGATGCTGGTGCTGACATAGGGCACATGCGCGCCGCCCTCGATCAGCAGCCGGGCGTAGAGCATCTCGTTGCCCTCATAGCCGGAAACCAGGATCGTTGTGCCCTTCAGGGGCTGAGTGGCGAGGAAATCCCGCGCCTTCTGTTCTTCCTCGGTGGCCACCTGCTCGACCAGATCTTCATCCAGTTCGAGTGCCGCGCCGACGGCCCGCAGCCAGGCCGCGCTGCCTTCCGCCCCGATGGGTGCGCCACCAACAACCGCCGCGCCCTGTTCGCGCATACAGGCCAGACTCTCACGGTAGAAGGGGTGCAGGGCCGCGACTGCCGCGCCGCGTCCCGCCAGGCGTAGCTCATCAATATGGCGGCCGGGTAGTGTCACCAGTACCCGCGCGCCCATCTTGCGCAGCACGCCATCAATCATCAGCGGGTCGGCGGGGAAGACTTCGCCCAGGAGCACCACAGTCTTCTCATCAGTCTTCTCATCGGTGGGTGTATCTGCGCCCGTATCGATAAAGCGCCGGAGCATCGCCGCCAGTGCGACATCCTTGGCTTCCGGGTGGGAGTGAATGGCGTAGGCGGGCACACGCACCAGCACCACCGGCTTGCCATCAACTTCGGTGGGCAGCAGTTCCTCCGCCAGCCCGGCCGTCTCGGCCACACAGAGCGAGATTACCGGGATCACGCTGACATTGGGTTCACGGGCGGCCTCAGCGATAGCGGCGTTGGCGGCCTCCTGCACCTTGCCGCTGGAGAGTTCCGCCGTGCCCAGCGCGGGCGCGATAATGCTCTTGCGTGCGGCGTAGAAGTGGGTCACAAAGGTCAATCCATACAGGCAACCAGTATCGGTGACCATGGCGGGTTGGGCACCCTCGATCCGCGCGAGCACGCGCAACGCACCAAAGGCGGGGCACATCGATTGCGGGTGGAGTTTACAACCGCCGGGTTTGAATAGTTCCGATGGGTTATTTGCAGAGGTCAGGGGGATGACTTCAGCCATTGAAGACTCCTTTTCTCACTAGATATATCCATTTGCCGACCGGCTGCCATCGACGCTCAGGGTTTCGCCGGTGATACGGGCTGACGCATCCGCTAAGGTACCTGACGATGACGCCTGATCTCGCAGAAATCAAAGACAGGCCCCGTTTACCGGCGTATATCGACATCAGACTGAGTGATACGTTAGCACACGGTAGAACCGTCGTCGCAGTGCGGTGTTAGCGCTGCATGCCTGGTCGCAGGCTAAACATGTAACTGCTGTCCGGTCCAACACTGGCAGGTTGCACCAGTTCTGCCGGTGGCGGTGATACGCTGATGGGCGCGTTAAAATTGGAGTAACCCCAGACGCGGGTGAATTCAGCATCATCCTCATCTTCGATACTGGCGCGGACACTAATCTGGTCTTGAACAACAAGACTTTCGTTCGAGACAAAAATGTCGTAAACAACCTGACCACCCTGGAAGTCGTTGAGTTCTTCGTCGAGGGACCAGAACTGATAGTGTGTGGTCGGTATACCGCTAATAGTGACCGTTCCCAGTTCGGTTACAGCCGATTCGAAGCCGATACCAAAGAGCGCTTCAGTTAGCGAAATATTCGGGTTAAACGAAGGATTCTCCGTCGCCAGCCAGATGGTCTCCTCGTTATCGCGAATATAGATCGTATCCTCATAAATAACCGTTTCGCGCACATAGCCTTCGATCAGTTCAAGTTCAGGAATGGACACCAGATCCTGGCATGTGGTATGTCCCCGATTGGCGGACTCCCATTCGGCCTGGCAAACCTGGAGCGGTACGCCATTCAAGGTATAGATGAAGTCGTAGCGCACCGAGTTCAGCGGAGCCAGTTGCAGCACAAACTCATCATCATCCTGGGCCTGGACCGGCACGGCAAAGGTCATGAGCAGCACGACCATCAGGGACATCAGGCCGACATGCAAGCGTCGCATAGCGCCTCCTTAATCTTGTATAGTGATGTGCTCTGACACACATCAGAAAAACATGAACATCGAAACATTGACAGGACTTACGCGGTGCTGCCTGTTTCATCCTGGTACCAGACATGAATGCCAGAATCGCCTGCGGCGGCATAGTACTTTATATTCTTTTGCACAAAAAATTTGCATGTTGTGCAAATTTTTTGTGCAAAAGAATGGAATCTTCCACCCTGTCGGAGGCGAATCGGGCCGGTTGTCCAGGCAGGCACATGCCAGGTCAACGACTGCGTAACTCCTGACATTGACACGTTGCAGAACCTCAGAACAGGACGTATCATCTGCACTCAACATGATGCATGCTGAATACATGAAAGATAGCGACCGGCACATCCGGGGTGCCGTACCGGGGTATGCGCAACTGCTACGCCAGTAAACGGGGCCTGTCTTCGATTTACTTGTCAATGTACACCGCGCATCTGTGCGGACGAGTAGTCGCACATCCGGTAATGCCGGCAGCACCTGCCCGTCCTGTAAACCGCCGGCACCCGTGGCCTGCCGGTAGCGGTTGTCAGCGGTTTTCAGAAGGGTAGTGTTGACGCCGGTAGTGGTATGTTCTGGTAGCGTACGTCTGCTATTATACGACAGTATTTGCCGTCTGCCGCAATTTCCTGGGGTGCAAATGTCTCACCGCCAGCAATGCATTGCTGCCACGCCGGGCCGGGTTCGCCCGCACGCAGGCTGAAAATAGGCATGCACTACGCAATGTCGTATGATCCTTCTGCGAAAATTATGAATTCTTCACGTTTTCCATGACAGGAAGCGCATTTCTCGGTTGCTGGCATACTGATGGATATGCTATACTGTTTGACAATTCGGAGTGTCTGCTTCAATGATTCAGTTAAATACTGGTGTGGGATCAGCCGTGGCGTGTATGATGTGGAGCATGCCTGACTTGCGGTATGCGTGGCGGAGAATGCATGCTGTTCTTCTCTGCCACGGTTCGGATTGGCCTGGACCGGGCAGAACCGCACCATGGTCTATCGCCCCACGGCATTGAACGCTGTCGGGATGCGTGTGTCCTCTGGACTGGAAAGGGAACCTGCTGTGAGCGCCGATCCCTCGGACGCGGATGTGCTGGTAGCGGCGCACCGTATCGTCGTTGCCCAACTGGCGCAGTTGCGCGCGCTGGCGGACTCGGCTCAGCAGCGCCGTGAGCAGATGACGGCGGAGTTGCGCCAGGTGGAACGCACACTGGATGAGGTTGTAACCCAATGCCGGTTTGCGGTAGAGCGCAAGTTGCCGACTGCCGCGGAACTGACCGAGCGTGAGCAGACGCTGCGCGCCCGGCATGAAACGCTGGTCCATGAACGGCAGCAGGTGCAGCACGCCCTCAAACAACTGGATCAACTGGTGCGCCAGATCGATATGAGCAGCGCAACGCTCAGTGGCACTGGCGAAGATGAGGCGGCGGACCCCTGGATGCAGGCGTTGCGGGCGCAAATCATCAAAGGGCGCGAGGAGGAACGCGTGCGTCTGGCGCGTGAGGTCCACGATGGTCCGGCGCAGGTGCTGGCGAATACGCTGATGGGCCTGGAGCAGTGCTGGACACTGGTCCAGAAGCAGGAACTTGATCGGCTGGGCGTGATGGTTGATCGGTTACGGGGTGCGACGCGCGATGGTCTCCACGAAGTGCGGCGGTTTATCGCTGACCTGCGACCGGGACGCCTGGATGAACAGGGACTGGTGGCGGCAATTGAGGAGTACACCCGGCGCTATCGGGATGCCTATAACGCGCGGGTGACGTTTGAGGCCGATCCGCTCCCCCGGTTGCCAACCGAGAGTGAGATCGTGTTGTATCGGATTGTGCAGGAGGCGCTGCAAAACGCGCATAAACATGCGCGGGGGGCGGCTATCCAGGTGACATTAACAGTGCGGCGAGGTCGGTTGTTGCTTATCATCCGTGACGATGGTCCCGGCTTCGACCCCCATGAAGTGGTCCGCCGTGCTGGTCGTGAAAGCTGGGGGTTGACGAGCATGCGTGAGCGTGCCGAGTTGATAGGCGCGCGCTTTGTCGTTGCATCACGACCAGGGCATGGAACTGAGGTGACGGTGGCCTTACCACTCGCTGCCACAGATCCTGCGCCATAGATTTGATGATCGTCCACGGGCTCTTAGTCGAAGGGAAAGTACACTCGCCATGACAACGAATAACGTGAAGGTACTGATAATCGATGACCATCCACTGTTTCGTCAGGGTATTCGGTGGAGCCTGGAGGATGCAGGTGACATGGAAGTCGTGGGGGAAGCGGAGAATGGTCAGGAGGCGATCAAGCTGACGGAACGCCTTATGCCTGACGTCGTGCTGGTAGACATTAACCTGCCCGGTCTCAACGGGTTAGAAGTGGCCCGGGTGATCAAACGCCGCGAGCCGCGCATCGGCATTATTGTGCTGAGTGTCTATGAAGACGACGAGCAGCTCTTTCAGGCAATTAAGGTGGGCGCAGCGGCCTATTCATCCAAGGATGTGCATCCTGATGATCTGCTGTTCTATATTCGCGAAGTTGCCAGGGGCAAGTATCTGATTAACGAGAGTGTTCTGGCAAAACCTCATGTCGCCACGCGCGTCCTTCATCAGTTCCGTGAACTGGCTGCCTCGGAAGATGAGCAGACCAGCGCACTGTTTGCACCGTTGACCAGCCGTGAAATCGAGATTCTCGACTGTATTGCGCGCGGTCTCTCAAACAAGGAGATCGCCAACGAGTTGAGTATCAGCGGTCAGACCGTCAAGAACCATATTACCTCGATTCTCTCGAAGCTCCAGGTCAATGACCGGACGATGGCGGTAATTTACGCGATCAAGCGGGGTTGGATCAAGATGGGGTACGATAGCGGCGGTGGGCACTCTGAGGATAGTCAGGCGCTGGGCGCTTCGTCGTAGCGTCTGTCGTCATCCGCCAGGAAAGCCGGAAGCAGCGCGTTCCCGCCTGGGGCGCGCTGCTTCCGTGTGTCCGGATATAAATAACCGGGAGTCCCGGCTTTCGCGGGTGGCATGCCTGTCGGGACAGGGCAGACTGCCGGGAACGCCTGATCCGACTGAAGCCGGGACTCCAGAGCGGCGCTATCTGGATTAAAAATTCAACGTTTATCAGCGCGTCCCTACGGGAAGCACGGATACTTATTCCTCACCCGCTTCTTCAACTTCCACCGCTGCTGCTTTGCGGCGCGCGCCTGATTCAGTTGTAGCCTTGCTGGTTGCAGCGCCGCTGCCGTTACTGCTGGTTTGCGCACGCTCCTGGGCAGCTTTCTTCGTAGACTTCTTTGCTTTGGCTGTGCCGGTCTTTGCGGTTGTTGCAGTGTCCGGTTCGGCGGTTCCGTTGCCGGTGGTGGCTGCGGCTTTACCTTTGGCTGTCTTCGCCGTCGTCTTTGTGGTCTTCTTCTTCGCCTTGCCGGTGCTGGTCTTTGCGGTTGTCGCAGTGTCCGGTTCGGTGGCTCCGTTACTGGCGGCGGTTGCGTCTTTGCCTTTGGCCGTCTTCGCCGTTGTCTTTGTAGACTTCTTCTTCGTCTTGCCGGATGCTGTCTCAGTTGTCCCCGCCGTATCTTTGCCGTCCGCAGCCTTGGCCTCTTCCGCCTCCGGCACATACTCGCTCACCTGCGCCAGATCATTGGTTGTGTAGTCACACTGCGGGTAGCGGCTACAGCCATAGAATGGCCGGCCAAACTTGCCCCGGCGCTGCATCATCTCGCCCTCGCTACACTTGGGGCAGGTGACGCCGGTCGGCACCGGCAGGGGCACGGGTTTGCCATCCTTGCCGATGCGGCGGGTGTTCTTACACTCCGGATAGCCCGAGCAGCCGTAGAACGGCCCGAAGCGGCTCTTCTTGAGCACCATCGGCTTGCCGCAGACATTACACATCACATCGCTGGTTTCCGCCGAACCGGCCGCATCCAGGACGATATGCCCTTCGGTGTCGCGGTGGAAGTTGCTGGTAAAGTCGCACGACTCCGGCCCACCCTCTTTGCTGTAGCGTGAACAGGCCAGGAATTCGCCGTTGCGTCCGAACTTGATCACAAGCTGGCCTTCGTTGCACTTGGGGCAGGTCAGGTCAGTCCGAATCTCCTCCAGTTTGACATTGCGCATGCTCTGCCGGGCCTCTTCCAACGTCTCCTCGAAGGGGCCGTAGAAGGTGCGCAACACCAGCACCCACTGCTTCTCACCAATGGCGATATCATCCAGTTGCTGCTCCAACCCCGAGGTGAAGTCGTAATCGACAATCTTGGGGAAGTGGGCTACCAGCAGATCGGTGACAACCCGCCCCAGCGTTGTCGGTATCAGCTTCTTCTCGGTCAGGCTGACATACTCGCGGTCCTGGACGGTCGAGATAATCTGCGCATAGGTCGATGGTCGCCCGATGCCCAGCCGTTCCATCTCTTTGACCAGGCTGGCTTCGGTATAGCGGGGCGGCGGCTCGGTGAAGTGCTGCAGTGGCAGCAGCGCCAGCAGATCCAGCGCTTCCTGCTCGCTCAGGAGCGGGAGCCGCTTCTCACGATCTTCATCCTCCTCGCCCTCGTCCAGACTGACATTGTAGACCGCCAGGAACCCGGGGAACTTGAGCACACTGCCGGTTGCCCGGAAGGTGTAGGGCGCGGTGCCGGACTGTCCATTATCCGTGGTCCATGCGCCGATATCCACCGTGGTGCTATCGAAGATGGCGGGGGACATCTGGCTTGCCAGGAAGCGCTTCCAGATCAGATCATACAGTCGGTGTGCGTCGCGTTCCAGCTTGCTGGCGAGCATCTCCGGGGTGCGGTTGCTGCTGGTGGGGCGCACGGCCTCGTGTGCCTCCTGCGCACCCTTGGCGCGCTTCTTGAAGACCGGGGGCTTCTCCGGCAGGTACTCCTTGCCATAGCGCTGCTCAATCACCTGACGCGCTTCCTGCTGGGCCTCCTGCGCCACATTGGTGCTGTCGGTACGCATATAGGTAATTAACCCGACCGTGCCTTCCTCGCCGCCGATGTCAATCCCCTCATACAGGCGCTGTGCCAGCGTCATAGTCTTCTTGGCGCTAAAGCCCAGCTTGCGCCCGGCCTCCTGCTGTAAGGTGCTGGTGATAAAGGGCGGCAGCGGATTGCGGCGCTTGTCTTTGCGCGTGACCTTCTGCACCATGTAGCGCGCATGCTCCAGGTCGCCAACAATTCCGTGCGCTTGCTCTTCATTCTCGATAGCGAACTTGTCGAGTTTTTTGCCGCCGCGCTCGATCAGCACTGCCCGGAACGCATCTTTGCGCGGTTCCTCGGCGGCATCTGCCTTGCCGTTGCTGGAACTGCCTGCCAGATGTTTTGCCAGGTCCGCCTCAATGGTCCAGTACTCGACTGGTTTAAAGGCTTCAATCTCCTGTTCGCGTGCGACAATCAACCGTACCGCCACCGACTGCACGCGTCCAGCGGACAACCCGCGCTTTACTTTGTCCCAGAGCAGGGGACTGAGGCGGTAGCCCACAAGCCGGTCCAGCACGCGGCGGGCCTGCTGCGCTTCTACCAGGTTATTGTTGATCTGGCGCGGGTTTGCAATTGCGGCCTGCACCGCCGGTTTGGTAATCTCCTGGAAGACCACCCGATGCACCGGCATATTCCGCGGAATCCCGGCAGCCTGGGTGATATGCCAGGCAATCGCTTCTCCCTCACGATCCGGGTCAGTTGCCAGATAGACTGCGTCGGCCTTCTTGATGGCCTGGCGCAGTTCGTTGACCACCTTCTGCTTCGTGACTTCATAGACTGGAGCGAAGTCATGTTCCAGATCGATCGAAAGATCTTTTTTGGGCAAGTCGCGCACATGCCCCATGCTGGAGGTGACACGAAAGCCAGTGCCGAGATATTTCTGAATCGTCTTGGCTTTTGCGGGCGACTCGACGATTACAAGTTTATCTGCCATATGATATTACTCCGAACTGACCGTATAGTCAGTTGCTACAACTACGATGAGACCCGTCATGCTACATGTAGTGAAGGATCACCTGGCATTGGGAGCAAAACCGTTCACGCTGTGCAAGATGACGCCTGTTTCAGGGCTTGCATATCTGCTGTGAGAAATGAAGTTTGATGATCATACTCATCTAAGAACTATTTACATCCCTGCCCACTACCTGATACCGTGTTGCAACTCTATGCTTACCATTTATTGTTGGCACTATACGCAGGTATACCAGCATTGTCAAGATAGCATTGTGTATGAAAAGTCAACAACCATCTGGTCAGTTTATAGAAATGGCTTCATAATGCGCCTGATACACCGGCGACTATGCCGACCGTATTAGCAAGCGGCCTTTTCATCAAAGAGACTGATCTCAATCTGGAATTGGGCACATTCGGGGGTGTCAAGCGGGAGACTCTGGAGCAGGACGGCATTGAAGAGGCATGGTCGCGGACGGGTCGCACTGTAGAAGAGGTGGCTGGCACAGCGAGTATCGCTGGATCCGAAGCCGCGTACCGGGATGGTTACCTCCGGTAGATTGGTAAGGATGGTACACCAGGTACACTCCAGTGCGGGACCGCCGGCAACCGTCCAGGCTTCCAGCAGATGTGCGTGGGGACGGAGATAGTCGAGATGCCAGTGGGGATGGGGTTTTGTGCGCCGCTGATGATATGCCAGCCGCGCCGGCAACTCACCCGATCCGAATGCACTACCGACATAGAGATAGTAGCCTGCTGCAAAATCGAAGCAGCCCAGTCGCCCAATCCGCAGGTGTGGGACATCGGCGGTCAGGTGCAGTATCAGCAGGTAACTTCCTTTTGCCATGGCTGATCCCGGTGATGGAGATAGGGTATACACATAGTTAAAAAAGGAAATCATGTGTAATGAAAATGGTTCGTTCCTTCTTTGATTTATCATGGGTATTATAGGGGTATGTACGTCAGTTGTCCAATCATTTCAGGGTCATGTTATAATGTGCCGTATGAAAGTTTTGTTAATTGGATCGGGCGGTCGTGAGCATACGCTGGCCTGGCGGTTGGCCCAGTCTCCACAACTGGATCAATTGTTAATCGCGCCCGGTAATCCGGGCACCGCACGGCTGGGGCAGAATATCGCTATTCCGGTGACAGACCTGGAGGCGCTGGCTGAGCTGGCGCAACGCGAGACGGTCGATCTCGTGGTCGTGGGCCCGGAAGATCCGCTGGTCCACGGTCTGGTGGATCGCTGCCTGGCCCGGGGTATCCCCGCCTTTGGTCCTACCGCCGCTGCCGCGCGTATCGAGGGCAGCAAGTCGTTTGCCAAAACGCTGATGCACGAAGCCGGTGTGCCCACGGCTGAGGCCTACACGTTTGATACGCCCGCTGATGCCGCCGCATTTGTGCGGAAAAGCGGGCAACCCTGGGTGGTCAAGGCCGACGGTCTGGCCCAGGGTAAGGGTGTCGTTGTGCCTGGAGATGTGGAGGCAACGCTGGCGGCGATTGAGCGCCTGGGGACAACCGCAGCCGGCACACGGCTGCTGCTGGAAGAGCGGCTGCATGGGCGCGAGATTTCGGTGCTGGCGCTGTGCGATGGGAAGAGGCTGCTGCCGCTGCCGCCCGCCCGGGATCATAAGCGACTCCTCGACGGCGATAATGGTCCCAACACTGGCGGCATGGGGGCGGTGGCCCCGATTGAAGACATTGATGTGGCGCAGATGGTGGCGCAGTGCATGCAGCCGGTGGTTGATCGGTTGGCTGCGCGCGGAACGCCGTTCTGCGGTTCGCTCTATGCCGGGCTGATTCTCACAGATCATGGCCCGCTGGTGCTGGAGTTTAACGCCCGGTTTGGTGATCCGGAGGCGCAGGTGGTCTTGCCGCTGGTGGAAGGGGATCTGCCGGCGGCGCTTATGGCCTGTGCCGAAGGGCGTCTCGATCCCGGCATGCTGCGTCAGCGGCCGGGCTATGCCGCCTGCGTGGTGCTGGCGGCGGCGGGCTATCCCGATGCGCCGCGCCGGGGTGATCCGATCCGTGGCACCGAGGCGGTTGAGACTGCTGACCTGTTGCTGTTCCACGCGGGGACGGCGCAGCGTGATGGTGCGCTGGTCACGGCCGGCGGGCGCGTGCTGGGTGTCACCGGGTTGGGGTCGGATATGCGGACCGCGCTGGACCAGGCCTATGGCGCAATCCGGACCATTGATTTTGCGGATAAGCAGTATCGCACGGATATCGGGGGATGAGTTTGCGGGTTGCGGTTCTTCTCAGTGGGAGTGGGAGTAATTTGCAGGCGCTGCTGGATGCCCAGGCTGCCGCCGATCTGGGAGCCGAGGTGGTGCTGGTTGTTGCCGATCGCGCCGATGCATACGGCTTGCAGCGGGCGCTGAAGCATAAAATCGCCAACGCCTATGTCCCCCTCAAACGGGCACGCGATCCGGCAATGCGCAGCGCCTGGGAGCAACGCCTGGCCGATGTGATTGCCGCATTTGCCCCCGATCTGGTGGTGCTGGCGGGCTTTATGCGGGTGCTCTCCGCTACCTTCCTCGAGCGCTTCCCCAATCAGGTTATCAATCAGCACCCGGCGCTGCTGCCCGACGACGGCAGCGATACCGTGCGTACTCAGGCCGGTCCGGAGGTGCCCGCGTTGCGTGGCGCGCATGTGGTGGCCGACGCGCTACGGCTGAAACTGCCCGTCACCGGTTGTACGATCCACCGCGCTACGCCGGAGGTAGACAATGGGCCGGTCCTGGCGCGCACCGAGGTGCCGATCCTCCCGGATGATACTGAGGAGACCCTGCATGAACGGATCAAAGTGCAGGAGCGCCAGATGATTGTGGCGGTGGTACAATCACTGGCGCGGGAGCATACGCAGGGAGTTGCGTGAGCAGGTATCGGGGACATGCTGCGGCGCGTCCCCCGAAAATCAGGATCAGGTATACTTCTCTTTGCGGACAACCGCAACATCTTGCATGTAGGCGATAATCGCGTAGTCCGGGAAGTAGCGCTCAACCAGATGGGCGATAATCTGGTCGGCGGCGACCGGGCTGACCAGGGTCTCGATCCGGATGTCCGGATGTTGCGCCCCTCGGCCAGGCCACTCTCACGGATACCGTGGGTGCCCTCGCCCTCAACCTCGGTGCTGGTGTAGCCGCGCGCTCCCAGTCGCTTGATATCCTTCACCAGATGTTCTTCCAGGACACTCTCAGTAATAATTGTTACCAGTTTTACCGTGACTGTTTTGACCATAACTGTGCCAGCAGATTGTTGGAGAAAAGCAGGATTATTGTCTGGAGGTCATCGTGGGGAGCCGGGCGGTTTCCCGAATGACTTACCGTCCGGCGGCGGGCTCCTCAATATCGAGGTCAGACGCATCGGCCACGCGATCCGGGTGATCGAGCGGCGTCAGCAGATCGAGCAGTTCACGAATAACATGCCCATGCTGGGCGGGATGCCGCATCGGGCGCTCGGGGTGAATCACATAGTAGTTGTGGCGACCTTCACGAATGTGGCTGATATAGCCGGTTTCCTCCAAGTCGCGGAGCAGACGCTGCACGGCCCGCTCGGTGATGCCGACTTTTGCGGCGATCTCGCGGGCAGTTGCGCGGCGGTTGCGCGCAATGCAGAGCAGCACCTGGGAATGGTTTGTCAGAAATGTCCATTTTGCCATAGTTTGCGTCTCCGGCTCAGGTGGTCAGAATCAGTTCGCGGGATTCGGCGGACCCCGGCTTGACCATTGTGAAACACGTCTATTGTATCACGCAATCCCTAACGTATGTCAAGCAGTTTCGCTGAATTGCTATCTGACGGTGAGCCGAAATGTTGCGCATTCCGCTATAGCCTCCGGGAAAGGGGGTACTTCCCGGAGGCTGCGTCTGACCTGCGCGTTCCAGAGCCGGTAATCCTTAACCAGCAACACTGTCCTGGCGTACACGCCGCAATCCCAGGTACTGGACTTCGGCAAAGCCGGCAACGATCAACGCCAGGATTGCGATGATCCATATTCCGGCAGTTGTCAGTGGTAGCCAGCCACTCAGCAGGAGTACGATACTATCGATTACCCAGATGACATCCAGCAGAATGACGGCAAGCGCCAGTTTCGGGTTGATACGCTGTTGCGCGGCAAGAAAGAAGAGTGCCACGCCGTAGCAGCCAAGCACAAAGCCGGTTCCGCGTAGGACAAGGGGCGCGGGAATACCGAGCAGGGTTGTCAACGGTGCAGCCGCCAGCAGCAGGATAATGCCGCTTACGCCGCAGAAGATACCATTTGCCAGGATTGCGCGATGGAGCAGTCCGGCTGTTTCCGTCTGGTTGCGGGTCTGGACCTGAGTCGCCATGTTCAACCTCCTTCATACATCGCTTACACGGTTACGATGCCCGTAGCATAGCGTGCGCATAGCTGCCATGTGAAGGAAAAAAGGTGCCATATCCTGCCAATCTGTGTGCCATTTGTTGCACGCTACCTGCCAGGGGGGACACGTTTCTCGGTAAGCGGGTGGTTGGTACCAGACCGGAACAAAACAGGTTGCACCGGGTACGGTGTATCAATGACACGCGTTACGCGGTGCGTGTCCAAACAAAATGTTTCATCCGATGGAAGTCCGATTCGCCTGCGGCAGCATGGTACTTCTTTTTTCTTTTGCACACAAAAATTCACAACATGAATTTTTTGTGCAAAAGATCGAGAATCTTCCGCCCTGCCGGAGGCGAAATACACTTTCGGGTCAGGGATCGCGTGAATAGTATCAATGAACCCCTGGCAATCATGCCGGGGGTTCCATCTCGCTGCGCAAATCCTGCGCGACCAGTCTGGCCGCCGCGTTTTGCCAGTTGTACAGCGTGCGTTCGGGGACCGAGGTACGAAACCACTCCAGTGCTGTGCGGGCCGGCGGGTCCAGGTCGCTATGAGTCGCCCGCCGGCTGTAGGGTTTGAGCCCGACGACGTAGGGGAAGTAGAGTGCGTTGTAGTAGCGCCACTCATCGCTCGTGCCGAAGTCATCCGGTCCACGCGGTTTGAGGCGGCCAATACTCCCCGCCAGCAGTGCCTTGAGTTCGACTGCCCGTTCGAGTGGGTCATCTCTGGCATTCCGCTCCATAAGCCGCACCTTGATTATGGGCAGATTTGTGAGCGGACTGGTTGCCAGGCGCGGGAGATCGCCATAGTGGCTCAACGCCCGGCGCATCAGGCGGGCAAACTCAGCTTCATCCAGGTCAGGCAGTGCCAATTCCTGGTTGATCCGTGGTAGCGCCTCTGCCTGCGTGCGCAGATCGGCTCGGGCCTGGCGCAGGCGTGGCAGTCGGGCGAAGGCCAGGCGATCAAGCAGTGTCTGCACATAACTGGCGAATGTCTGGATAAGAATAGCTGTAGCAATCGTAGTCAGTAGCAGTACCAGCGTTGCAAATGTCAGTCCCGTATTGACCAGCATCAACAGGACAATCTGCAGGCCAAAGAGCAGTGCCAGAAAGCCGGCGGCAACGAAAGAGCGGAGCATATCCGGGAGCAGGGTTTCCCCCTCATCAAACGCATCCAGAACCGCGATAGCCAGTCCCAGTAACTCCAGATCAATGCCGATGGCAAGAACACTCCAGGTACGGGGCAACCAGTTCAAGGGAAAGAGCAGCAGTCCGGTGCCCAGGGTCAGAAACAGTGTAATCACCAGGATCAGGCTGAAGAGACGGGCAGGTCGCGCGGTGCGGCGGGTGTAGGCGACCAGGCCCAACCCGCCGAGGAGTGGCAGTAACAGAAGCAGGGCGAGCAGCGGATATCCCGGGGTGGGCGATGATCTCCCCGCGCCGGCACCTGGTGGCAGTAACAGAAGCAGGGCGAGCAGCGGATATCCGGCGGGAACTACCGCATAGCAAGGGGTACCAGCCCGACCAGCCAGGCACGCTGGAGGCGGTTTCGCAACGGTGTTGTTTCGGGCAGCAGATGAATGGTTGCTCCCACCCAGCAGAGCGCCGGGAGAAAGAGCAGTCCCTGGTGGACGACGCCGAACAATACGGTCAGCCGGTTTGTAGGTGCATGGATACTCAGCAGACTGCCGGCCAGGCTCAAGGCATATGCCACCAGTCCCAGTCCTGTCAGACGCAGGACTGCTTTGGCACTATTGCGGGCCAGCAGGTAACAGCCAAGCCACAACGCAAAACTGAAGGATAGAATTTCAATGATGACGGTAAGCATGTGCATCAGACATCGCGGCCGCGTAGCAGCGCCACTATCAGCCAGAGGCCGGTGAAGACGACCCCGGTCACCCCCACCACGCCGAGCACCACCAGGACCGGTCCGCTCCAGCCGCCGATATTGACGGCAATCGCAAACAACCCTATACTCACGAGCAACGCCATCAGCACCAGTGCCAGTGTCACGCGGTTGGCGGCACCGACAATCGCGCCGGCCACGCGCTGCAGTTCCTCTTCCCGGGTCTGCACCAGCAGTTCGCCCTCGTTGAGCCGCTCCAGCATCGCATCCAGGCGGTGCGGCAGCGCCAGCAGCGCCTCGCTCAGGTCGCGCGTTCCGCGCCAGGTCTGCTCATACAGCACACCCGGTGACATCTGATCGGTCAGGACGCGCCGGGCATAGGGTCGCGTAATCGCAAAGACATCGAGATTGGGATCGAGTTGCAGCCCGATGCCTTCCATCATAATCACCGCTTTGAGCAGCATTGCCAGCGAGCCGGGCATATGCAGATGATGGCGCTGCACCAGGGCCAGCAGCTCTTCGCCGGTTTCGCGTGCCGAGAGATCGGTCAGCGGGCGATCAACGACGCGGTTGGTAAAACGTCCGAGATCGCGCCGGAGCGCTGGTGTGATATTGCGCCGGTTCAGCATACCCAGGCGCTCCATCGCCCGGATTGCATCGTCGTTGTTGCGATTTGCCAGCGCCAGTAACAGCAGCAGCAGTTGCCGGGTCATCTCGCGGTCTAGCGTAATCACCTGCCCGAAATCGATTGCACCGACAACCTCGCCGGGCATAGCGAAGAAGTTGCCCGGATGTGGATCAGCCTGGAAGAAGCCGTGGCTAAAGACCTCATCCAGAATGAGGCGCGTGCTGTTATACGCCAGCCGCACCCGGTCGATACCGGCCGCCTCCAGCGCCTTCACATCGTTAATCTTGACTCCCCGGAGGCGCTCACTGGTCAGGACACGGCTGCTGGTATAGTCCCAGTAGATCGTTGGGATATGCACCAGCGGATTTCTGGCAAAGTTTCGCCGGAAGCGCTCGGCGTTGAAGGCCTCCTGCCGGTAGTCCAGTTCACTCCGCAACATGGAGCTAAATTCCCAGACCACTTCTACCAGATCGTACTGCGTGCCAAGTTCGGTGCGCTCCTGGGCCAGCCGCGCCAGGTCACTGATAATTGCCAGGTCGGTGGCAATCATGCTCTGGATATCAGGACGCTGGACTTTTACGACCACCTGCTCACCCGTGGGCAGCATGGCGGCATGCACCTGCCCCAGGGAAGCGGCGGCCAGCGGTGTGGTAGAAAACTCCAGAAAAAGCTGGTCAATCGGGCGGCCCAGTTCGGTTTCGATTGTCGCAACCGCAACGGCGGCGGGAAAGGGGGGCACGGTGTCCTGCAGCTTATCCAGCGCAAAAACAAAATCGGGGGGCAGCAGATCCGGGCGCGTGCTGAGCAGTTGCCCAAACTTGATAAAGGTCGGCCCCAGTTCGATCAGCGCCTGGCAGAAGCGTTCCGGCAGACCGGTGGGCGAAGGGGGTGGCGCGCGTAGCACGATCCGCCGTGGCAGAGAGAGCAGGTTGGTCAGCCCGAGCTGTTCCAGCAGGAATCCAAAGCCGTGATGCCACAATACTTGCGCAATCTGGCGATAACGACCCAGGTAGCGGGCCTGACGAACAAGGGGCCACATAAAAATATGGGTATAGATTTTGAGTTGACCGGGTCAAGCCAAAATCTAAAATAGCGACTCCAGAATGAGCAGCACGATAGGCCACAGATGTGGGATAAAGATAATGCACCCCACAATAACCGCCATGATGGCACTGAGAATAACCGACCCGGCACCGACATCTTTGGCAATCCGGGCCAGGGGATGGTAGCTGCTGGTTGCCAGATCGACCGTTGCCTCAATTGCGGTGTTCATGCCTTCGGCAACCAGAACCATGGCAATCGTCAGCACCAGCGCCAGCCATTCCCACCGCTCCAGACCGAGAAACGTTGCCAGTGCCAGCGCACATGCGGCAATGAGACAGTGAATCTGAGCGTTTCGCTGGGTACGCAACAGGTACCAGAGACCGGCAAAGGCATGCCCAAAAGCAACCAGGAGAGTCCGCGTGCGGCGATCAATAGGACGGTGGGGCGCGGTGGCAGGTTGCGCCTGACCGGCACAGGTGTCTTCTGATGTTGGATCGCTGGGCGAGTGATTCATTGCCGGTTTGCTGCCAGATGCCGAATGTCGGGTGTCAGGTCCGTCTGTTTGCGGTTCTCGCTTCTCTGCCTCCTGATTATACACTACCTTGCCGGTTATGCTTTCGGCTATAATGCCGGTTGTAGGTATTCGTCGGTCGTGCATAGGTTAACAAAGTGTTCCATAGAGGAAGGTATTTTCCATGCGCATGATCATTGTCCGCCATGGTGAGAGTGAGTGGAATCGCATTCATCGCTATCAAGGCCAGTCCGATGCGCCGCTCTCGGATCTGGGCATCCGTCAGGCTGACGCGCTGGCCGAGCGTTTGCGGAACGAACAACTGGATTGTATCTACACCAGTCCGCTTCAGCGGGCAGCACGTACCGCCGAGGCGATTGCCCGGTTCCATCCTGATGTGCCGCTGCGTCAGGATGCCACGCTACTGGAGATCCATCATGGTGAGTGGCAGGGGAAGTTTATCGACGAGATTACTGCCGCATATGCCGATGGGTTGCGCGAGTGGCGGGAGCATCCCACGCGCTCGCAGATGCCCGGTGGCGAGAGTTTTAGCAATGTGCTGAAGCGTAGCCTGGATTTCCGCGACCGGGTGCTGCAGGAACATTCCGGTCAGACGATTCTGGTAAGTACGCACGATGTCGTGATTAAAATCCTGGTCGCCGATGCGCTGGGCATGAACATGGACCGCATGAACTGCATCTGGCTGACCAATGCCAGTATTAGCATTATCGAGTATGGCGAGCATCTGCCCTACCTGGTCAGCCTGAGCGAGGCCTGTCACCTGGGCCGGCTTGCTACCGCGCGGGAGGATCAGAAGGCGTTGTAGGAGCGATACGTATCGTGAAGGATCTCGTCCCCGACAGGGATGGGATTCTTCACGGTTGCTACCGTACCGCTGATGGCGGAAAAACGGCTTCTAGTTAATGAGGTAGTTGAGTAGTTCTTGAACCCTAAAAACCGTTGCCATGTAGCGTATGTGAGTGAATTGCAGTATTGAGGTATAGAGCTTATAATACTGCTGTAAAGAGTTGGCAGTTGCGTAAAGCTGCGCAGCAGTGAGGTGAGAAGCTACCAATGCCACCGCGAAGAAGCTTATCACGTTCTCGAATAGCTGATATGCATTCATTATCGAATGTCATTGGAGCTCGTGGTGAGAAAGTATTTGAACTGGCAATTACTGACTACAGAAATTTCCGCCGCCCTCTCTTTAAACCAGGCTTCCTTGGTGAAAAATGGCCCGCTCTGGATTATTATGTGGAACTTACTGGAGTAAGAGGCTCTACTCCTTTCTTTTTTGTACAAGTCAAATCCACAACCACTGGTATAAATGCACATAACAACACAATATCAATCCAGGCAAGCAAAGCCAAATGTGATAGTTTATTCAAAATCCCTGGTCTAACCTATATTGTTGGGGTTCACGAACCTGAAAGAAGAGCATTTATCTTATCAATGCACGCAAAAGTTGACAAGGGTATTTATAGTATACCGATTAAATACGAGTTGAATTCCGAAAATTTACAGCGTTTACACGAAGAGGTTATTGATTTTTGGAAAAAAGCACCTCATAAGCCGGCAGGGTCATACTTTACATGAATACAGAAAGTAAAACCTGGTATATTGCACAGAGAGGCGAATTATTAGCTCAAGAGTTTTTAGTAGAACTTGGGGCATTTTTTCGTGGCCTCACTCGAACAGGCTGACATTGGTATTGATTATATGGCCTTTTTTGAAAAGGATAAAAATAAAATTGTAACGATAGGCGTTGAAATCAAAGCGACAGAGCGTGAAGTAAATAATAAGTATACTATGTCTTCGTCTTTAATTAGACGATTGCAGGGTTTAAATATACCCGTTATCGTAATTGTATCCAATTAAAAAATAATGAATTATTTTTTAATTGGGCGCGCGACTTAGTGCCGCCTGAGAAGTGGAATTTTTTACAGCAATCCACATGTACGGTAAGATTACGAAAGTCAACATTTGATGAGAAGGAAAAATTAATACAGGAAATCTTTAGCTATTAAACTTATTGTGCTTTGCCAGGGTACTCAGTGCGGTTCCTGACCTGAGCGTGATTTTGATGGGTTCCCTGCTCGATGCTCGATTGTTGTCTCGCTCTCCACATCTACCAGTAGTACAGTTGACCCAGATCGTCAGATACCGATGACCTTCCTCAACACCAGGCTGCATATTTTGACGCCGGGTATAACCCTGGTTATACTCTCACTATGAAACCTGCTGTCTCTATTCAAGTTTCGCTCTTCCAGATAGCGGAACAGTACGCCCAGGAAAAAGGTCTTTTCTGGGGCGAGTTATATGCATATGCCTTCAAGCACTACCTCGAAATCTATCGCTACCCAGGTTTGCCCAAAGACGCGGTCATCAATGTGTCACAAATTCTCACGCTGGACAAAACAATGTTCAGCGATATGTTGACCGTATTTCTGCAAGAATGCGCACGCTGGTGGAAAGAGGAGTTCGACTTGTGCTCGATGTATAGATGTATAAGCATTGAGCCAGGATGTGTGTATCAGTGTAAACTCGTGGCTCATAACCGAGATGAGAGGGTGCCGTGTACCTGGAAAAATGTACGATCCGCAATATCAAATGCTTTGAAGAGATTACCCTGGACTTTCGCAACCCGGACGGTAGCATCCGGCTCTGGAATGTGCTGATTGGCGAGAATGGTACCGGCAAAACCACGCTACTCCAGGCTATCGCCATTGCGCTGCTGGGCGAAAAGGCGGCCTCGGTGCTGCTGCCCCGGCCGCAGGGTTGGGTCCGTACCGGCGCGGCGAAGGGCGAGATTGCGGCGACGATGTATCCAGGCCCAGGGGATTTTGAAATGGCCGATGCCGGAACGGAAGCCGCCAGGCGACTTGGTCACCATCTCGATGTCAGCTACGAAATTACTGAAAAGACTTCACGCGGCGAAAACAATCCAAAAATTACCGAACATAAGGGTTTGGATTATGCGCGACTGGAGAAAATACGATCTCCAGAAATAATCAGTTGGTTGGCGGCCGGCTATGGACCATTTCGGCGGCTGGGAGGTGGCACCGAGCATGCCAGTCAGATTGCCCAGATGAACACCCGGGAAGCGCGTTTTGTTACCCTCTTCCTCGAAGATGCCGCCCTGTCCGACTGTGAAACCTGGTTAATGGATCTGGATTATGCCCGGCTAGACCCGTCTGAGCCGGAACAGCAGCAGCATAGTGCCAGTCTGCTCAACCTGATCCGTGAAACATTAAACGACAGTCTGTTGCCGGAAGATGTGAAGTTGGATGCAATCACTTCACGCGGTGTCTTTTTCCGCACGCCATACTCGGATAAAGTGCGCATACTGGATTTGAGCGATGGTTATCGGGCAATGCTTGCGTTAGCGATCGATCTGATCCGTCTCCTGTGTGTTGTCCCGATGGAAGATACAGCGTTACTGTTTCACACAAACTCAGAGTGGTTGCACCATGTTTCGGCCGTTGTCCTTATCGACGAGATCGATGTCCATCTCCACCCCACCTGGCAGCGGGAAATCGGCCTCTGGTTGAAGCAGCACTTTCCGCGTGTGCAATTTATCGTCGCCACGCACAGCCCCTTTATCCCGCAGATTGCCGACGATAACGGGTTATTTACCCTGCGGCATGCTCTCGGTACCGATGCGGTCCAGGTTGAACAGGAGGAGACCTCGGTACAGGGCTGGCGGGCTGACCAGATCCTCTCTATTCTGTTTGATACCCCCAGCATGTATGATCCGGAAACCGAACAGCGCCTGCGTGAGTATGGTCGGCTGAAGAGCCTCGATCAGGTGGGCCGGCTGTCGGACGATCAGGCTGCCCGGTTTGCCGAGTTGCGCCAGTGGGTGGAACACTACCTGGCCCCGTCCGGTGATACGCGCGAAGAGATGCAGTATTATCGTGATAGCCATCGGCGTGTGCAAGAGTTAAGCAAATTGTTCCGAGAGCAGAAGTTAAATGATAAAGATTGATTGTCCAGATCTATCGCCTGATGCTGCCCGATTACTCCGGCAACGGAAACGCCGGTGTGTTCGCTGGGCAAGTCGCAATCCGCAGCGGGTGCAGGCTGATGCGGAGATAAACGCTGTCCTACGGGAGGCATTTCATGGTAAGTGCGGCTACTGCGAACGTATTGAGGCACGAACAATTGATCATTTCTGGCCCCAATCGTTATATGCAGATAAAATCTGGGATTGGGATAATTACATTCTGTCCTGTGATGTCTGTCAGAGCAACAAAGGATTTCATTCGCCAGTGAACCGGCAGGGCCGGCAGATGCTCAATCCACGTGAGGACGAGCCGTTGCACTACCTGTATATCGATCCGGCGAGTGGCAAAATCTTCGCGTTGCCCAGCGACGACGATCGGGAGCAGCGTGGGATGTACACGATCACTGTTTTGCAACTGGATCAACGTCCCGATCTGGATCAACAGCGTAAGTTGATGTATGATCGCGTGGAGAGTCTCATCAGGCAGATAGTAGATCCACGATCATCGCCAGTAGTGGTGGATCATGCCTGGCAGCAGTTGCAAGCGGAAGTTGATGTACGCCAGCCATACCTCGCCATTGTTCAGCAGGTATTTACCTTTCCTTCGTACGAGTTAGCACCGCTCATTCAGTGCCTGTACGAAGTTCAGCCTGAAGCAGCGGTTTTCTTCGTCAACTTCCGCCGTTCGCCGCCCCAGATTTAATGCAGGATCGCAACAATGTTGCCACGGTACGCATGCATGGCCGCGCATGCGTGGCTATCAACACTGGCTTGATGCACTGTCCAATGCCTGATACATGATTTTGAATGTGAATCGTTATTCAAAATCTATTTATATACTGGACAACAAATATGCCGACAAACTACTTTCCTGGTGTAAAATATTTTGTATCGCTTTTATTTTGAAAAAGGAAATAAATTTAGGGTAATCTGCTTTTGGAAACTATGTGTCATAGTATTCTTTACAGATAAAGTAAATAAAGTCCACATACAATCTACACGCTTGTACTGGGTAAGAGGTGTACCAATGGGTCATTTTCCCGGCAAAGAATAGTTTGTACAGTTATTATATTGAGAGAAAAAGCAAGACGACGATACCCTGTCTCCGTGAACTACGCCCTGTCTACGAGTCCCATCCGCCAGGAGTGTCATTGACGGGATAAATATGAAGGAAGCAGCTAATGACAAAGAGTACCAGTACAAATGGAGCGACGCAGGCGGAACTGCTTGAACTGCGCCGGCAAGTTACCGCATTGGAACAGACATTAGCCGCAGCCCAGGCGCGGGAACAGGCGCTGCAAGAGCATACTGCGCGGCTGCAATTTATTGTTGATGGCAGTAGTGATGGTGCCTGGGACGCGCATCTGACCACGGGCGAGTCGTTCTTTTCCCCCCGTTATGCCGAGATGCTGGGCTATCAACCCGATGAACTGGTGGGCCGGATTGAGACCTGGCAGAACCTGATCCACCCTGATGATGCCGCTATGGTTAACCAGATGTTTCAAGACTACCTGGAGGGGCGTATCACGGTCTATCAGGTCGAACATCGTCTGCAACATAAATCGGGCGAGTGGCGCTGGTTTCTTGCCCGGGGCAAAATAACATCGCACGATGCCCAGGGAAATGCTATACGCATGACCGGCACGCTGACCGATATTACCGAGCGGCGGCGGGCGGAGGATGAACTGCGCAACTTTCAGACGCTGGCCGAGGCTGCCCCCGATGGTATCGGCGTAACGGATATGGAGGGCCGGCTCTTCTACGCCAATCCATCCTATCGCCAGTTGACCGGGTATGGCGGTGCGATAGTCGGGATGCATCTCAGGGATATTTATACGGAAGATCAGGACTATCTCAACCATGCGGTGCAGCAGACCATTGAGCAGGGCGCCTGGCAGGGCCGTCTGACGGCCCGGCGTCCGGACGGTGGGCATGTGCCGTTCCTGGTTTCGGCCTTCATGATAAAAGATTCTGCCGGGCAACCCCAGGCGCTGGCCGGCATCTGCCGCGACCTCACCGATCAACTGCGCGCCGAGGAGGAGCGTCTGGCGCTGCAAGAGCAGATTATCGAGGCGCAGCGGGCAGCGCTCCGCGAGTTGAGCACGCCGCTGATTCCCCTGGCGGAGGGTCTGGTGGTTATGCCGCTGATTGGCAGTATGGATAGTGCGCGGGCGCAACAGGTGATGGAGTCGCTGCTCGAAGGGGTTGCGGCCCAGCGTGCCAGTACCGCTATTCTCGATATCACTGGCCTGCAGGTGGTTGACACCCAGGTAGCCGATGCGCTGGTACGGTCGGCGCGGGCGGTTAATCTGCTGGGGGCGCGGGTCATGATCACTGGTATCCGGCCGGAAGTGGCGCAGACCCTGGTCGGCATGGGCGCGGATCTGAGCAGTATCCAGACACTTGGGAGCCTCCAGGCGGGCATTGCCTATGCGCTGGACCAACAGTAGCTCTTCTCCCGTAAAGCGTAAAACCTGAAACCGCCGTCCGATATCCGGACGGCGGTTCGTCGTCTCTGCAGACGATAATCTCCCCCAGACGTGCTACTCTCCGGCCCGTTCCTCCATCCGGGCCAACTCTTCGGCGATAACTGACTCGTCCAGTTTCTTGAAGAGGGGCCGGGGCTCGCGCAACGCCTGACCGACGGGCAGGGAACTGGGTTGCCAGCGTCCCACCCAACTGCTGTAATCGCCGGTCAGTCCGCGATGGGTGCTGCCATCCGCCTCGGTGTAGTCGTGAAACTCCAGCGGCCCGGCAATATATCCCTCGTAGCCGAGCATCTCGTGCAACTGCTGGCTGGTGAAAGGCAGGAAAGGCGTGAGCATCATCTTGAGATTATCGACGCAACGCAGGGCGGCATAGAGCATCGTCGCGGCGCGCTCCCGGTCGCTCTTGATAACTTTCCAGGGCTCCTGCTCGCTCAGGTAGGAGTTGACCTGCATTGCCAGGCGCATAACCTCGGTCAGGCCTGCTTTGAAGCGAGCCTCATCCAGCAGATCGCCCACCGTGCCAAAGCCGCGCTCAACATCCTCGATCAGCTTCAGA
The DNA here is from genome assembly GCA_034436755.1 of Chloroflexaceae bacterium. Classification (GTDB taxonomy): domain Bacteria; phylum Chloroflexota; class Chloroflexia; order Chloroflexales; family Chloroflexaceae; genus CAKZQX01. Next base: position 35,807 of record DAOTVB010000218.1, read on the forward strand.
TCAGTCTGCGTCAGTGCGCCCGGTTGCGGCACGCTCTGGAAGTTGCGGTAGACGTTTGTCAGCGTGCGGTTGACCAGGTTGCCCCAGGTTGCTACCAGTTCATCGTTGTTGCGCCGCACAAACTCGGCCCAGGTGAAATCGGTATCCTGGTTCTCCGGCCCGGCAATCGTCAGGAAGTAGCGCAGGGGATCGGGATCATAGCGGCTCAGGAACTCATTGACATAAATCACAATGCCCCGGCTGCTACTGAACTTACGCCCCTCCATCGTTAGAAACTCGCTGCTGACGATGTTGTAGGGCAACTCCAACGGTGGGCAGTCCGGATCAACCGCGCCATCACCGACAGCGCCGCCGTTGCCATAGCCTATGAGCATACCCGGCCAGATGACCGTATGGAAAACGATGTTGTCTTTGCCCATGAAGTAGTAGTGCCGTGCATCAGGGTTCTGCCACCAGTCGCGCCAGGCATCGGGCGTGCCCCGGTTGTGGGCCCACTCAACGCTGGCCGAGAGGTAGCCAATCACTGCATCGAACCAGACATAGATCTTCTTATCCTCCCGATCGGCAAATTCGGGCAGCGGAATCGGTACCCCCCACTCAAGATCGCGCGTAATGGCTCGTGCCTTCAGATCTTTCAACAAGTTTAGTGAGAAGGTGCGCACATTGGTCCGCCAGTGCTCCTGCGCACGAATCCAGTCGGCCAGTTGTTCGGCAAAGGCGGGCAGATCCAGAAAGAAATGTTCTGTCTCTTTGAAGACCGGCGGGCTGCCGTCGATCTTCGAGCGTGGGTCAATCAGATCAATCGGGTCAAGCTGGCTGCCGCAGTTATCACACTGATCGCCCCGCGCCTCGCCATACCCGCAGATCGGACAGGTGCCCTCGATATAGCGGTCAGGCAGCGCCCGTCCGGTGCTGGAGGCGAACGCGCCCATGGTCGTCTGGCGAATAATGTACCCCTTGTCGTACAGGGTTTTAAAGAGATCCTGGGTCACGCGATAGTGATTGCGGGTGGTTGTACGTGTAAAGAGATCATAGCTCAGGCCCAGGTTGTAGAGATCGTCGCCAATAATGCGGTTGTAGCGGTCAGCCAGCTCTTTGGGCGACATCCCCTCCTTATCGGCCGCAATGGTAATCGGGGTGCCATGTTCGTCGGTGCCGCTAATCATCAACACATCGTTGCCCTTGAGCCGCTGATAGCGCGCGAAGATATCCGCCGGTACCCCGAATCCGGCCACATGGCCCAGGTGACGGGGGCCGCTGGCATAGGGCCAGGCTACGGCGACAAGAATTCGCTCTGGCATTGGTTACTCCTTAAAACAAAAGAACAGGAACGAAAAAAGGCGAACCAGGAACCAGGAACCGGGTGGTACCGGGGCGCCGTTCCTGTATCCAGGCTGAAGTTCCGGCATTCCAGGATATGGAGTGGACTGGTTCGCCCGGTTTGTATTTCGAGCTTGTATCTCGATCAGGTGTTGTGAAGTACGTGGAAGAGTAGTAAGAGTAGTGGCGGCTATGCCGCCATGAAGCCACGGGTAGTCAACCGCAGACCGACCCAGTGCCAATGACCGGCAGGGCGTCCATGTTGCCACACACTGTACCATAATGCGTATGGAGCAGTGGTAATATGTTGATTCGCGCACGTCATTCGTTGACTAACCTCGTATGAAGGTAGCGAAAGACCAGACAAACAGAGCGCAAACACGGTACCTGATGGAGCAAAGAGACAACCTACCGCTCTGCCGAAAGCGATATCTACTGCCAAACGCGGGATCGCGTGGTGCTGGTCAGCACTAACAGTTTCGCGTTTTTCGCTCATTTCGCGTTTTTCGTGGTCCAAGCCCCCACCGCGTAACTCCTGTAAATTATACCACAGGCGTTTGCACGACAAAACAAGTTACACCTGGAGCGGGATTTAGTACATGTTCTGCTTGCCAAGGCCGGCAAGTTGTAATATGATATGCTCAGTTGTATAGATTGGCCGTCCTGTTTCTGTTAGTCAAAAGGACTCTGTCCCCAATGCAAGACCTGCTCAGTTCCCTTGCATCACCGATAGTTATCGGTGTAATCGTGGTGGTGCTGGTAATCTTAATTGCCGTTCCGCTGATTTTGCGCCGCCGCAATACTGCTCCAGTAGATGAAGAACCGCCCGAATTTGGGGAAACAGTTGATTACACCTCGATGGAGGTGCAGGAGCCTACCGGCTGGCGTGAGCGCTTTACCAATCTCTCGTTGGCCAGCAAGATCCTGGTCTTTGTGGTGCCGCTACTGCTGGTGGTTGCCGTTGTTGTGCTGATCCTGTTGCTGCCGGGCGGGCAGAATGGTCAAGCCTTACAGCCAACGCCCGCTCCGCCGCCGGAGATTACCGTGACGGAGGCCCGTTTGGTTGGCATTAATCCGCAACGTATGCGCATTAATGCAACTTCGACCCTGCCCGAAGGTACCGAGGTGACGGCGCAGATGATCGTAGATGAGGAGGTGTTCAACTGGTTCAATCCTGAGGCAACCGTTGAGGTGGCAGCGGATGGTGCGATTAACGGCGAATTAAACAAAGCTGAGAATGCATTGTCGCCGCCAGAGGGTACGGAACCCGTTGTGCAACTGCTGGCAACCGTCGGTGGTCAGGAGGTTTTGTCCGACCAGCAGCCGGTAGTCATACTGGTGGATGAGCATGCCGACGCCTTCTTTGGCGCTGCGGTGGCCGAGGTGCAACCGACACCCACGGAAGAAGAAGAACCGACGCCAAGCGCAACCCCGGAAGAAGAGCCGGAGGAGGAGACGCCGGAAGAAGCCGAGCCGACTGCGGCTCCCACGGCAACGACCAACCCGATTAGTGGTGATCTGGTGGCGACAGTTACGAATGGCGGGAATGTACGCGAGGAACCGCTGCTGATTGATAATGTAGTGGCCCAGATCAACGCCGGTGAGCAGGTCGAAATCCAGGGGCGCACGCCCAACGGCCTCTGGTACTATATCCGCAATGTGCGCAACAATGAGGGTTGGGTCAGTGGAACTTTGCTCTCGATTGATCCGGCGATTGCCGCGCGCGTGCCGGTCTTGCCGATTGTGAGCGTGTTTACGACGGGCAATGTCTATGCGGAGCCGCGTGCCGAGGGCGCGCCGGTTGATCAGGTCTTTGTGGGGGAAACGGTTGATCTGTTTGGGAAGACATCCAATGGGGAGTGGTATGAAGTTGAAACGGTGCGCGAAGTACGCGGTTGGGTCAGTGCCGCGCTGCTGGGTATCCCGCAGGAAGTAGCTGCCGATGTTCCGGTGGATACCACAACCCGGAGTTCTCCCGCCGAGGAGGAAGAAGAACCTGCTCCCACCGAAGCGGCACTGCCTTCGCCCACGCCCGAGCCGGAGCAGCCGGCCGAGGCTGAGGTGCCATTGGGGCCGACTGGCGGGGGCACACTTGAGGCGGGCGGATTGACGGCGCAGGTGCAGAATACCGGCAGCCTGCGTGATCAGCCCGACCCCAATGCTGAGGTGCTGGGTGAAATCAGTGCCGGCGAGAGCGTGGAGTTGCTCCAGAAGAATGTGAATGCTACCTGGTTTCGTGTGCGGAGCACGCAGGGGGTGGAAGGCTGGGTCAACTCCAGCCTGTTGACGGTTGCGCCTGAGGTTAAGGAGCGCGTCCCCGTGGCGTAGGTTTGCCCGGCACGTAGCAAATAGATCGATGCTGCATGAATATATCCGCGATGTTGGAGCAGTCGCTTGACCTGCTGCCCTTCACGCTGCTTGATGTTGAGACAACCGGGTTGTTGCCCGCCGAGGGACACCGGGTCTGTGAAGTTGCTCTGCTGCGCGTGCGTGGTGGCACGGTCGAGGCATGCTTTGAAACGCTGATCGATCCGCAACGCCCCGTAGACCCGCAGGCGTTTGCGGTCAACGGAATTTCCCCCACTATTCTGCGTGATGCGCCCCGCTTTCCCGCAGTTGCCGATACGCTGCTGGAGTTGATCGATGGAACGGTGCTGGTGGCCCATAATGCGCCGTTCGATCTGGTCTTCCTGACGCATGAACTGGATCTGCTGGGGCGTCCCGCGCCGCTAAATCCTGTCCTGGATACGCTGTCGCTGGCCCGGCGACTGCTGCGCCAGCCGTCCTACAGCCTGGCAGCGCTGGCGCGTGATCTGAACCTGCCGCAGCCGACCCATCGCGCAATGAGCGATGTGCTGGCGCTCCAGGGGTTGTTTACCTGCCTGGTGAACCATCTGGCCGAGAGTGGCATTACCACGCTGAATGGTGCGCTCCGCCGCCAGCGGGGGTTGCTGCCGGATCAGCCGGACCCGGTGCCGCCGCCAACGATTGCGCAGGCGCTACGCGAAGGCCGGCGGTTGCGCATCGTCTACAGTTCGCGTACGACCGTTGTCCCGGTTGAGCGCACGATCCAGCCGATTGAGTTGACGCAGGGGCGTAGCGGCATCTTTCTACGCGCATACTGCTACCTGCGCAACGACCTGCGCTCATTTGCCCTCGCCCGGATCGAGGCGATGGAACTGGAGTAACGAACCGCTTCGGAGCAGCGCTCTTGCGTTACTACAGGTCGGGGTCGTCTAGGGCGGCGGTCAGCACCTCGTGCATATTCTCTACAAAAATACAGGTTAATGCAGCGCGCACATCGCGGGGCAGGGCATTGAGATCAGCCGCATTTTGCCTGGGTAAAACGCAGGTGTGCAGGCCGGCGTGATATGCTGCCAGGACTTTCTCGCGGATATGCCCGGTGGGGCGAATCTGCCCGTGCAGCGTGATCTCCCCCGTGAGCGCTACCCCGGTACCGGCGCGGCGTCCGGTCAAGAGTGACACCAGCGTGGCGGCAATAGCTACTCCTACCGCTCGGGTGTCGTCGGGCGCGCTGCCCGGTGGGATGTGGATATGCAGATCGATCTGGTCGTAAAAGTCCGGCGGTAGCCCCAGCTTTTCGGCCACGGATCGCACCCATGAGAGTGCCATCTGTGCGCTGTCCTGGGTGCGATCATCGCGCTGCCCCGTTAGCAGCAGGGTGCGCCCACCATGCATTTGCACTGCTTCGAGCGTAACACACTCACCCCCGGTTGGCGTCCAGCGCAGATAGCGGATGCTGCCGGGACGGGTTGGGGTGTCTGGTTCCGGCGGTACAACTGGTTTGCTGGTGGATGTCACAGGTACTGCCGGTGACGTCCGGCCGCGCATCACATCCGGCGGTTCTGGCAGAGGCGTCTGTGCTTCTGGCGGTGGTACGAGCGGCGTAACCCGCCGGGAACGCAGCATCTGCAGATCAACGGCCAGCAGCGCGTTGAGGTGTTCCAGGCGGGTGCGCGTGTCGGGGAGTTCGAGAATCTGCTGGCGTTCGGCCACTGTGCGCCGCAGCAGCGTGGCTGTAGCGACCAGATAGGCCAGGCGGTGAGGATCGGCTTCGTTGCAGATCTGCTCCAGCATCTCTTCATTAAAATTGGGAATGGTGCGGGCCAGTTGCTGCGTGTATGTCACCAGCGAACGTATCAGGTTGGTTGTTCGCTGATCGGGGGGCTCGTCCGGCTCAACCAGGGAGCGCACGATTGCCCGCAGGCCGGGTTGCGTCTGGCTAAACGTGACCAGTTCAACCCGTTCCAACCCCTGGATCGCCACGCGCAGGGTGCCATCCGGCAGGCGCAACAGGCGATGGACCAGGGCAGCCGTCCCAATGGTGAAGCAGTCAGTGGGTTGCACCGGCTCCGGCCGGCGCTCCTCGGCCCGGAGGGTCACCAGGCCCACCAGACGCGCCTCACCAGTTGGCGTGTCAAGCAGGCGCACCGCTGCAGGTTGCCCGACTGCCAGCGGGACAACTGCTCGCGGGTAGACCACCGTGCCGAAGAGCGGCAGAATATCCAGTTCTTCCGGGATGGCCGGTATCTGCTCCGGTGGCAGCATAGGCGTGCGTTACTCCTCGTGTGACTCTGTCGGGGGCAACAGCTCTTCGATCACCTGGACAAGTCGCCCCAGGTTAACCGGCTTGCCCAGATACTCATTGATCCCGGCTTGCAGGCAGCGCTCCCGGTCGCCGGGCATTGTTAGCGCTGTGAGTGCAATAATCGGCACCGTAGACAGCGCCGTATCGCCCCGAATATGCCGGGTCGCCTCCAACCCATCCATCTCCGGCATCTGAATATCCATCAGAATGATATCCGGGCGTTTTTCACGCGCCCGCCCGATCGCCTCGATACCGTTGCGCGCAACCGTGACCTGGTATCCCACGGCAGTGAAGTAGTCGAACAGCAGTGTAATGCTTGCTTCATTATCTTCGGACAGCAGAATGGCTATCGGTTGCGGACGCGCCAGCGGCGGGGTAGTCGGTGGGGCCGGGGTGGGCATTTCGCCCTCTTTCAAGTTGGTGGACGGCACATACGTACGCCAGGGGAGCGTAATGGTGAAGCGGCTACCCTGACCCTCGCTGCTCTCTAGCGAGACGTTCCCACCGTGCATATCGATCAGGCGGTGTACCAGGTAGAGGCCCAGTCCGGTGCCTTCATGCTTACGGGCCAGACCACTATCAACCTGGACAAAGGGTTGGAACAGGCGATCCATCTTCTGGGGCGCGATGCCGATGCCGGTATCCCAGACCGTGAGCGCAACCACCTCCTGCTCCGGATTGGCCAGCACGTCCAGACCGATCTCGCCGTTGTCCGGAGTGAACTTGACCGCGTTACTCAACAGGTTGACCAGTATCTGTTTCAGGCGACGACCATCCGCATAGATCATATCAACGGTGTGATCTATACTGAATGAGACTTTGATATTCTTCTTCTGTGCGATCTGTTTGATAAACTGCAAACTGGTTTGACAACAGGTAGCCAGCGCGACCGGCTGGATATCCAGTTCGACTTTCCCGGCCTCAATTTTTGCCAGATCCAGTATATCATTGATCACACTCAGCAGATGGTGGCCACTCTGCTCAATCATCTGAACGGACTTGTGCTGTTCAACGGTCAACGAGCCATAAATCTCCTCGGCGAGCACCTCGGCCTGCCCCAGAACGGCATGCAGCGGCGTACGCAACTCGTGGCTCATATTTGCCAGAAACTCGTCTTTTAGCCGCACCGCGCGTGCCAGGGCGGCATTCGCAGCACTCAGTTCGGCGGTTCGTTCGGCGACTCGCTGTGTCAGCAGTGCGCGTTCCTGCTCCAGAGCCGTCTCAAACTGTTTGCGCTCGGTAATGTCGGTAATCATAGCCAGTGCGCCCTGGTAACGACCCTCCTGATCAAGAATTGGGTTGGTACTGATCAGCGTCCATACCTGCTCAAGGTTATCCTTACGCCAGAAGCAGAACTCATGCTGTTCAGTGATACCACGCTTCCGCCGTTCAATGTTCTCCTCGGCCGCAGCAAGATTTGTCTGATTCATGAAAGCGGTCAATGGCTGGCCTACCATCTCTTCGACAGTATAACCAATCATATCGGCCATCTTCTGATTTACAAACGTGGTAATGCTGTTTTCATCGATCAGCCAGATACCCTCAGTGGCGGTTTCGGCAATCCGGCGATAGCGTTCCTCACTCTCGCGCAACCGGGTTTCCGCCTGCTTGCGCTCGGTAATATTCCGCACGACAACACAGAGCATCCTGGTTGTGTCATAGGTAATCAGGCTGGCGCTGATCTCCACATCGATCAGGGAGCGATCCTTGCGCACATACTGCCCGTCTTCGATAAAATGCCATCCGTGGTGGATTGCCAGGCCAATATTAAAGTTAACCTCTTCGATCACGGGCTCGGCAATAATATCATAGATAGTCAGGTGCTGTAACTCCTCCGCCGTATAACCGAGCAGGTGCTGAAAGGTCGGATTGGTCTCTATGATCCGCATAGTCTGCGTATCCAGCAGGAAAATGCCCTCGGCCACCTGCTCAACCACGGCCCGATAGCGCTCCTGACTCGCGCGGAGTTGAAGTTCGGCACGTTTCCGCCCGGTGACATCGCGGCCTTCCAGCAGGAGTAATAACACCGTGCCGGTGGCGTCTTTCAGTGGTCGGATCGAGAATTCAATAATCGCGGTCTGAGCAGCGGCTCCCCGAATCTCGGCTTCATAGTGCAGGAAGGCAAACGTTCCCGTGGCAGCTTCGGCAATAATGGCCTGCGTCTGCTCGCGTGCGTCGGGGGAGGCATTCCAGAAGTAGGTCTCCCAGATCGGCCGCCCGATTACATCCGCCGGTTGTAAGCCGCTAAACATCAGAGCCGAGTGGTTGATTTTGAAAACCGTTCCGTCAGGATTGAGGATGCCCATATGTTGAAAGGTCTGATCAAAGATCGCCTGAAAGCGCTGTTCGCTCTTGTGCAGGGCATCCTGCGCCTGCCGGCGGGCAGTGACATCACGCCCAACGGAGAGAATCGCCGGTGCCTCCTGGTACTGAATCGGGAGCGAGGTGACTTCCAGATAACGGATGTGCCCGTCGGGTCGCTGGATCTGATGCTCAAGCAGGGTAACGGCCGGGTCGCTGGTGGGGGTAAGGGTCTGCTGAGGATTGGTTGGCAGGCGGTTCAGGTCAAAAAAGTCACTGACGAAGCGGGTGATTAGCTGTCCGGGGTCTTCCAGGCCGAGCATGCGCGCGCCACTCCCGTTGATAAACAGGATCTGCCCCGTCAGGCTGCTGACCATAATCATATCAGGCGAATATTCGACAAAGGCGCGATAGCGCTCTTCACTCTCACGTAGTGCCATTTCTGCATACCGGCGGTCGGTAATCTCCCGTGATGCCGTCACTAGTTGGACCACACGGCCCTGGTCATCGAGAATTGGCTGAGTGAAACTTTCAAACCAGATATACTCACCGGATTTCTTGCGGATACGGTAGGTGACGCTGTTAACCGTTTTACCAGTAAGAGCATGCTGGTGTGAGTTAGTGCGGATATCTTCAACATCGTCCGGATGGAAAAGATCATAGGCATTCATACCGACAAGCTCGTCGGGGTGATATCCCAGTAGCCGCTCACACGAGGGACTGAGGTAGAGAAAGTGGCCGTCAGGCGCATGCAGGCAGACCAGATCACTGGCATACTCGGCCAGCAGCCGAACGTATTCTGTAGACGGTTCTGTCGCCACATCTGTGGGTTGTTCTGCCGATGCGTTTTCCGGCAGGCTTGCATCGACGTCTGGTGCCATGAATTGATTTGTATCCCGGCGCGCAAGTTCGGCCTGACTCTGCTGCAATGCGGTTGACAGTTCTACGCAGCGGGTCAGCGCATGCTCCAACTGCTGGTTGGCGGCGGCGAGGGCAGCAGTGCGCTCGGCAAGCTGCTGTTCCAGCCGGGCCTGCTGTTGCGCTATCTCGCTTTCCATCTGTTTGCGCCCGGTAATATCGCGGAGAACGGCGGCAAATCCGGTTTGCTGCTCCTGGGTGAATTTGCAGACTGCCACTTCAATCGGAAACTCTGTTCCGTCCCGGCGGCGACCCGTAATCTCGTAACGGCGTCCCATCTGCAGGTTGTTTTCAGGCTCAGCGATAAAGCGTTTCAGATGCTCCTGATGCTGCGGCACAAAGCGTTCGGGGATCAGGCAATCCAGGGTATGTCCCAGGATTTCTTCCCCGCAGTAGCCGAAGATTGCCTCGGCGCCCCGGTTAAACTGGAGGATCGTTCCGGTTGCATTGGTGATAATCACTGCATCTGGAACGGCGTCCAGCATGGCGGTAAACCCGTAGCTGATTGTTGGCATGTCTGTCATGATTGCTCCCGCTGGTGTCGTAGTGACATAATGTTGGGGCGAATGGTGTTGCCAGGCAAAGCCAGTACACCGTATACTTTTAGTGTACACTACTTTTGGGCAGTGATACAATGAATAGTATCTCCGATAACGCAAATGAAACCGGCCGGGATCGCCGGAAGCTACTGCGAACCCTGGTTTTATTATAAAGCAGATTCTTTGTCCGGGTTATGCCGCAGCATGCGGCGCGGTTTGTTCTGTATTGCGCTATTCTCGGCTTTCTATCCGGTGGCGCTGTTCTGGCCTTCCGTAGTATACAGCTTGTAAAGGAGAATGCTGATGGTTGATCCGCGTGTTACCAGGCTGGCCCAGGTTCTGGTGCGCTATTCGCTCCAACTCCGGTCGGGTGATCTCTTCCGCATTAATGGCAACGCGGTGACGGCACCGCTGGTGCAGGAACTCTATCGCGAAGCGCTGCTGGCGGGGGCGCATCCATTGACGAATATTACCCTGAGTGGGCTTGATGAGTTATTCTATCGGTATGGCAGTGATGAACAACTTGGTTATGTTGCGAAGCTGAAATACCAGGAGATCGAACAGATCGATACCACCATCTCGCTGCTGGGTGATGAGAATACCCGCAGCCTGAGCGGGATCGATCCCCAGCGGATTACGCTGGCCCGCAATGCCCGCCGCGCCATCCTAGACGCGTATCCTGTCCAACCGATTCTGCTGCTGTGGGATCGTGCGCCGTGGCATTAGGGCGCGGCCGTGCGGCAGGTCCTGGCCGACAACCCGCGGCTGGAGATCGGGCAGTTCCCGCCAGCATCGCCCGATCGCAACCCGCAAGAACAGGTCTGGAAAGCGACCCGGCGTGCAATCAGCCACAACCACACCGTGCGGCGCTTGCCGGTTCTGGCGGATCAGTTCGAAACGCATGTCCACACGACGACGTTCCCAAGTTCGTTTCTCGACACCTGTGGCTACTCTCTTGTTTGTCCGATGTCAAGATGATGGCTCTATATGCTATTTGGGCGTTCACTCGCGCGCCGAGGCAATCGTGCGCGCCCGTGAACACGGCCTTGACGACCCAGACACGATGCTGTGACTTATAGTGGCAATCACTCCATTGCACCCACATCTGGAGCAGCAACCGTATCAGAGCGCACCAGCGGTACGGACGACGGGCTACGGTGTACGGACTTACAGTACGGGTGTACCGGTCGTCGTGGTATGGGTGTACCAGGTGAGTCAGTACAGATACGTCAGGCAAAACAGTATAGATGTGTCTAGGCAGAGGAAAGGCTTATATGATAGTCTACGGGCATACGGTGTAGAGTCAAGGAATGTTCTATGATGAAGAAGGTTTTATGCGTTACCGATTGATGACCCTTGCGGCTATTCTCGCCATCGTTTCCTTTCTTCTCCCCCAGAACGCTCAGGCAGCTTTTAAATCTGGACAACTAGCAGGTGTTTCCTGGGAAACAGAGGTACAGTTAGTTTTGACCAATAACGGTAATACTTATGGTAAAGGTCGAACGACGGGTACTGGGGATATGTTATCAGGCTTATCACGAGTGAAAGTTAAGGTTAAGCATGAAAATGCGGTTGGGACCAAGATTGGCGAGTGTTCAGACGAGGGGGTCTGGAATTTTATTACAGGTGTAGCAGAGGCCTCTTGCAACACCTCTCCTTGGCTTAGTAACGGTGTGGGACAACAGAATACCGTGGTTTCAGAACACGAGTTTAAGCAGCGTGGAAATTGGGTTGTTCTACCAGATATGACTATCACCGCAACACCATGATAGAAGAGACATTTATTAACCTGGATCTACTGGCTATCCCATCGGGACTTTCGATGGGATAGCTATTCTAATGCTCTGACAAAACCTATTGGAGAGCCTCTATGCGTCACTATCGCTTGATCCTTCTTTGTCTTATCATTACACACCTTAGCGCATGTAGCTTAAACCCTGGAGCATTCAACGAGCAGGATTCTTCCACTGCGGTAAAAAGGATCTCGTTTGCCGCACCTGAAAGTGATCAAGGGCGGTATACCCCATTGATTGAGCGCTTCAATGCCGACAACCCAGACATGCAGGTTCAATTTGTCTCGCTTGAACCGCGCAGTGGCTCTCCCGATGATCTGATGGACGCGATTGTACGTACCGCTGACACCGCCGTGGTGGACACCCTCCGACCCGAGGATATGCGCAATGGCACGTTCTACGACCTGACCCCCCTTGCCGACGCAGACCCACTGTTTGATCGCGCTGATTTCTACCCTGGTGTCCTTGACCTCGCCAGTCGTGAGGGACGGCTCTACGCCATTCCACGGGCGATCGATGTTCCCCTTCTGGCATATAACAAAGATTTGTGGGCCGCCCACAACATGCCGCCGCCCGATCCTCATTGGCAGTGGAACGACCTAGTGGCGGCGGCGGAACAGCTTGCGCACACTGCAGATGACACGACGCAAATCTACGGGTTCAGTGATCATAACCCTGGTGTCACCGCTTTCCTGGCTGAACTTGCTGCTCGCGATCTGACACCGCTCACGACTCGTGCTGCCGCATTCCAGTTTGACCAGCCTGCCGTCGCTACTGCCCTTGAGCGTGTCGTTGAGCTAGCCCAAACAGGGATCATTTACAACGACACAGATATACAGCAGTTGATTATCGAGCAGCAGCTTGGTATATGGGATCGCCGCCTGTTCACCCCAACGTCCAGTGATTGGGAGGCTTCATTCACCATTGGACTCCTCCCTTATCCAGCGATGCCCCTACCTAGCACGGACTCATCACCGGTTGATGAAAGCTATATCCTCAGTGGGGGAACCCAACATGCCGAAGCGGCATGGCGTTGGATATCTTTCTTGAGTCGCCAGGCACTCGATACTCAATATGCTGACTCAGCTTCTGCACCACTCCCTGCGCGACAGTCGGTTGTCGAGGACAGCGCGTATTGGGACAATCTGGATAGTGAAACGCAAGCAGCACTGACCGTCGCCGTCGAGCGGCTACCCAACATCGTCCCACGAGCCGAATTGAATATGAATGCATTCCGCGCACTTATTGAGGCAAAAACCGCCGTCTTGAACGACAACCAGCCCGTTGATCAAGCCCTGAACCTGGCCCAGGCGAACCTTGAACAGCAGGTTGCCGCAGCAGCTAACACACCTCAGCCTGAACCAGATGCCAATCCGATTGTTGTCGCTACGCCGATGCCTAGTGTCATTCCTGCGGGGGCTACCGCAATTACCTTTGATCCTGGTCCCCTCGACACCTGGGAGGTGCATGCTATAGCTCAGGAAGTCAATCAATCCGATAGTGGCATCTTCGTCCAGCTCACGGATGCGACGATGGGGCCGCTGACCGCAAGCGCAGATCAGCGTGACTGCTTCGCGGCGCTGACGACCCCCACTGCCGAGGATATACCCGCGCTGCTGGACCTGCAACCGCTGATCGATGCCGACCCGCGCTTTCCCAATGACGACTATCCGCCCGCGCTCTTTACACCGTTTCAGCACCAGGGCGGTCTGTATGGCTTGCCCTATGCGATGTATCTGCGTATGCTGGTCTATAATCAGCTGCGCTTCGATACGGCGGATGTAGCGTATCCCACCGCTGACTGGACGCTCGACGACCTGCGTAGTACGGCTGCACAACTCACCAGCACGCTCGGTGAGGCACCCCAGTATGGCTTTGCTGATCCGAATCCCACGCTGAATATTCCCTTCTTCCTCAACCATGCAGACGTGGCCTGGGTCACACCTCAAGCGGATACCCTCGCGCCGAACTTTCGCGATCCGCAGATTGAGCCACCCCTCCGCGACTACCTTACGCTCCTCCAGACCGCATCGCCGCATGATCACCTCCCTGGGGTGACGGAGGAGGCGACGTCGGATGTGGCACGCGACCTGTTCGCAGCAGGGCAAGTCGCCATGCTGTTCGACTTTGGGTTCACGCTCGTGCAGCAAGACACGTTTCCCGCAGCCTTGGCCCCACCGCCGCTGCCCGAAGCTCCCCTGACCCACAATGACATCTTTCCCTTCGGGTTGTTCATTGCCGCAGACGCGTCACATCCAGAGGCGTGCTGGGCCTGGTTCCAGCAGTTGAGTGCGCGCCGCCCAGCTCTCGCGGATACGTTCCCTGCGCGGATCTCGGTGGCCGAGTCGGAAGCATTTCGTGCCCACGTTCCCGCCAGTGCGCAAGCCGTCTATGCGGGCTATCGGCCCCATCTCGACACCCCACTGCGGGCGGGCAGCACATATAATCCCCTCGCGCCATCCCCGATAAACTATACCTGGTTCTTCCAGGCCATTAATCGCGCCCTCGGGGGTGCTGACCTGACCGGGGAACTTATCCAGGCCCAGACAAGGACGCTCCAGCACCTCGATTGTGTCCGCACCGGCGGCGACCCAGAGAACTGTGCCCAGCAGGTCGACCCAGAATACGATGGCGGCGAGCCGTCGCCAGCCGAAGATGGATCGTAGAACTTGGTCCGGTGGGCAGTCTGTGTGCAGGCGGCCCACCTGTGGTATCATACCCTGACAACGCACCACGACAACGAAGGACTGCGGACTGCGGGCTGAGAGCAACATCACCGTCTCCTCGCCTCCTCGGCGGCCCACCCCTCAACACCCTCCGTCCGTGCGCTCAGCCAGTGATCGCTACCGGTACCACCGCGAGGTCCGCTGGCCAAGTCCAGTGCGTCGCTGTTGCTGCGGGCTGCAATCAGCCACCTGAAGACGGTGGTTCGTCACCCATCCACGCCCGCTGCGGCCCCATACGGGGTCGGGTCGGCCCTGGGGATCTGTATGAAGCATATCGCCACCCTGTCCCTGCTTGTGCTCGTGCGTGGGGTGAGTGCTTGCCAGTGGTCTGTCCCCGCCCCTCCTTCCGATGCGGCGGCCTGTCCACCGGACCGCGTCGTGATCCGCTTTGGCGTGCATGAGGGCCAGCTTGACGATTATCAACCCTATGTCGATGCCTTCAATGCCGATACCAGCGATATGTGTGTCGCGCTTGTGCCCTTTGGTGGGAGTGGTCCGCCCGTCGCTGGTGCCACCGAGGAGGTCATTACCACGGTGCGCCAGGCGGATGTCGTCGAACTCTTTCGCCATCAACTCAATGTCGACACCGAACCCCTGTTCCTCGACCTGCGTCCACTGATCGAGGCCGATGCCGCCTTTGATACCGCCGACTACTTTCCGAATGCCCTCGAATTTATCGGCCCCGACCAGCGCGTGTACATGCTCCCGCGCGTACTCGATCCTGCCTTCCTCTCTTACAATCAGGACCTCTGGACCGCCAATAACCTGCCCACCCCCGATGCCACCTGGACCTGGGATGATGTGCTGGATGCCGCCGCACAGCTCACCACGCGGATGGGCGATACCACTACCGTCTATGGCTTGAGCGATATCAATTATGGCTTGACCACCGCCCTCTTCCATCTCGACGCCCACGGGGTGGACTATATGTCACTGCCAGTGGACAAGATCGATCTGACCCAACCCGCCTATGTCGATGCACTCGACCACGTCGCGGCGCTGGCCAGGCCAGTACACCGTCTATTTTTAGTGTACACTACTTTTGGGTAGTGATACAATGAAGAGTGTCTCTGATAACGCGAACGAATCCGGCCGGGATCGCAGGAAGGTACTGCGAACCCTGGTTTTATTATAAAGCAGATTCTTTGCTCAGGTTATAGTATACAGCTTGTAAAGGAGAAATGCTGATGGTTGATCCGCGTGTTACCAGGCTGGCCCAGGTTCTGGTGCGCTATTCGCTCCAACTCCGGTCGGGTGATCTCTTCCGCATTAATGGCAACGCGGTGACGGCACCGCTGGTGCAGGAACTCTACCGCGAAGCGCTGCTGGCGGGGGCGCATCCATTGACGAATATTACCCTGAGCGGGCTTGATGAGGTATTCTATCGGCATGGCAGTGATGCACAACTTGGCTATATCCCGGACCTGAAATACCAGGAGATCGAACAGATCGATGCCACCATCTCGCTGCTGGGTGATGAGAATACCCGCAGCCTGAGCGGGATCGATCCCCGGCGGATTACGCTGGCCCGCAATGCCCGCCGCGAGCTGCAGGCCCGGATGATCCAGCGCGCCGCCGAGGGAGGGTTGCGCTGGTGTGTCACCCAGTTTCCCACGCAGGCCAGCGCCCAGGACGCGGATATGTCGCTGACGGAGTATGCCGATTTTGTCTATAGCGCTGGTCTGCTGGATCAGGCCGACCCGGTGGCCGCCTGGGAGGGCGTCTGTGCCGAGCAGCAGCGCCTGATCGACATCTTGAGCAGGTGTGACACCATCCGCCTGGTCAGCGCCGATACCGACCTGACTTACCGGGTAGGTGGGCGTACGTGGGTGAATGCGGCCGGGGATAAGAATTTTCCCGATGGTGAGATTTTTACCGGCCCAATTGAGGACAGCGCGGAGGGCCATATTACCTACAGCTTTCCGGCAGTCTACAGTGGCCGCGAGGTTGAAGGGGTGCGCCTGGTTTTCAAGCAGGGGCGGGTTGTCGAGGCAACGGCGGCCAAGGGCCAGGATCTGTTGCTCTCGCTGCTCGATATGGACCCGGGGGCGCGCTATCTGGGAGAGGTGGCGTTTGGCTTAAACTATGGGATCAAGCGCTTTAGTCGCAATATTCTCTTTGATGAGAAGATCGGCGGAACGGTGCATCTGGCGGTTGGCGCAAGCTACCCGGAAACCGGCGGTCAGAATCAGTCGGCGCTGCACTGGGACATGGTCTGCGATATGCGGACGGGCAGCGAGGTCTTTGCCGATGGCGAACTGGTCTACCGTGACGGGAAATTTATCGTTTAGGTATAATGCGCCTTTGCGCGAGCATGTGGCAGCATGGTACTTTTTTATCTTTTTCACAAAAAATTTGCACGAAGTGTGAGTTTTTTGTGAAAAAGATCGTCTCTTCCACCCTGCCGGAGGCGAAGTTTCCTTCCAGGGTTGTGACCGCGTAAGTCGTGCCAGCAAAGCCTGAAAAACCGGGAACAAAAAACCGCCCGATGCAAATGCAAAAGGCGTTCTTCTTTCTGTGTGATTTTGTCTGGTTTTCTCGCTTAGAATAAGGTTGTGGCAGGAAAATGAGAGTTAAGGCGCGTCCCACTGGCCTTTCGGCTAGCGGCACGGGGATCAGGCGGAAGAAAGTGGGGAAGAACGGAGAATTATGTTTGAGGAAAGCGTTTGATCGCAAGCCGAACGTTTCCTTAGGGCCGCGCCTCTCTCTTCATTTGTACATTTACAGAATACTTCAAACCCCCTTCAACTTCAATAGTTCCTTCATCCCGTATGATAATGGGCCATTCGGCCTCATGGTACTGGGAGGGGGGATGACCTGTGCTACAATGTGTTTACGCGCTCATAATGCGTTAAAATGGCATAAAAGCACTATTCGGAAAAGTCTCTCAACTGTAAACCGTAAACGTTTCTATTCTATCTGGTACTATGCCTAAACACTCACGTGATATGTTTGAAGCTCAACGCGAGGCCATGCTGCAATCCCAGGCACCCCTGGCAACGCGCATGCGCCCGCGCACCCTGGAAGAATTTGTCGGCCAGGAGCAGATTATCGGCGAGGGGCGGGTGCTACGCCGCACCATTGCCAATGATCAACTCTTCTCGATGATTCTCTGGGGACCGCCCGGTAGCGGCAAGACTACCCTGGCCCGTATTGTTGCCGGCACCACCAATGCCCACTTCGAGCAGGTCAGCGCGGTGGCCGCCGGGGTGGCCGAACTGCGTCGGGTTATCAAAGAGGCTCAGGACCGGTTGGGCATGTTCCAGGAGCGGACGATCCTGTTTATCGACGAGATCCACCGCTTCAACAAGAGCCAGCAGGACGCCGTGCTGCCCTATGTCGAGGATGGCACCATTATTCTGATCGGCGCAACCACTGAGAATCCTTCATTTGAAGTTAACAGCGCACTGCTCTCGCGCAGTCGTGTCTTTATGCTTGAGGCGCTCACCGATGAGCAGATTGGGCAACTGGTTGATCGGGCCCTGGCCGATAGCGAACGCGGGTTGGGTAAGCTGAATGTGATGCTGGCAACTGATGCGCGCGGCTACCTGGTCAATATGGCCAATGGTGACGCTCGCACCGCCCTCAACGCCCTGGAAACGGCAGTCCAGACCAAACCGCCCTCGCTGGGCGACAAGCGGTTAATCACCGTTGAGGATATCCGCGATGCGCTCCAGAGCCGCGCCACCCGCTACGACAAGCATGGTGAACTGCACTTCGATGCGATCTCGGCGCTGCATAAGAGCGTGCGCGATAGTGATCCCGATGCGGCACTCTACTGGCTGGGGCGCATGCTGGACGGCGGCGAAGATCCACTCTACATCGCGCGGCGCATCGTACGGATGGCGGTTGAAGATATTGGCATGGCCGACCCGCAGGCGCTGCCGCAGACGATGGCCGCCCAGCAGGCTGTTCACTTTCTGGGGCAACCTGAGGGCGACCTGGCGCTGGCCCAGGCCGTGGTCTATCTCAGCCAGGCCCCCAAGAGCAACGCCGTCTACCGGAGCTATGGCGCGGCACTCAAAGACGTTCAACAGACGCGCAACGAGCCGGTACCGCTGCATCTGCGCAATGCTCCCACCGATCTGATGAAGCGGGCCGGATATGGGCGCGGCTACGAGTATGCACACGACCTGCCCGAGGGCCGCTCGGACCAGGCCCACCTGCCACCCAATCTGGAGGGCCGGATCTACTATGAGCCGACCCGGCAGGGGTTCGAGGCAGAAGTCGCTGAGCGCCTGGCCTGGCGCGCAGAACGGCGCGTTCCGGAACCGTCCGAACGCAAGACCGTCGATAAACGCCGCAAAACCGGCGGGAAACGCGCTGCCGGCACACCTCCTCCAGATGAGGCCGAGGCAGTTGATCCACAGGCGCTGGCCGGAGAAGAGTCGCAGGAGATGGGGGAGGAGTGATGGACAGCGGCTATCCGGCACAAGGTCATCATTTGCAGATGCAGTCTGATTTTGGGCCAAAAATCGTTTGCCGGAATCGACACTAACAGGTATAGTTGGGGTCAGTGCAATCAACCGTAGCAATAGTGGGAGAAGCGCTCATGACACTTGATGAAGCAATCGCCGATCTCAAGAATCGCATCACCGCCGTCAGTCCTGATGCCGTTATTCGGGTTATGCATGGCTCGGACGAGGAAGCCAGCATCCGGGCCTACGCGCCCGCCGAACATGAAACGGCGATCAAGGAAGCCACCCGCGAGCCAACATTCCAACTGCTGACGAATGAAGGGCTCGATGTGCAGGTGATTTTTTACGATATTGCCACCTCCCTCCCGCCCGAAGAAGAAGGGTAAGGCGCGGGGGATACGCAGCAGGCGTTGAGGGGTTAGGGGGTACCAGTTCAGGCGAAACCCTGCCCCGTGGCTTGTTGTCCCCTGAAATCGGCGCAACCGGCTGCGTGCCAGATGCCGGCAACTGCTCTCCACCATATCCGCCCTGCTGAAAACATAACAAAACCCTGGCACACAATCCGGCAAGATGTTCCGTATGATTACTGCACATCGGCACGAAAAGCACACCAGGGAACAGAGCACAGATCAGGCGGATTTAGCGTTGTTCAGCAGCCACTCCAGCGCCAGCAGGTAGCCACGCCAGCCCAACCCGGCAATCTGACCCGTGGCGACCGGCGCAACCACCGAGGTATGCCGAAACTGCTCGCGCCGGTAGACATTCGAGAGATGCACTTCAATAATTGGCGCACTCAGGCTTGCCAGCGCATCACGCAGCGACAGACCGTAGTGGGTTAATGCACCCGGATTAATAATGATCCCATCGGCATCCCAGCCTTCTGCCTGTAAAAAATCGATCAGGGCTCCCTCGTGATTTGACTGGAAGGCCAGCAGCGTTACTCCTGCCGCCACTGCCCGCTCGTGCAACATATCATCGATCTGGGGCAGGGTGGTAGCACCATAAATCTCCGGTTCGCGTTGCCCTAACATATTCAGGTTGGGTCCGTGGAGCAGCAGAATTTTCTTCATGTCAACTCGTTTCACCACTTACCAGCGCCTGCACCCACGCCGCATCATCATAGCGTGGCCTGAGGCGCGGGGGCAACTGGCGGCTCAACGCCGTTGCCAGCCGGTGATGCACATCAGGCCACAGATACCCTTCCAGGTACAGGTCCATTCCTGGGAATGGTGATGGCACAGATCTCCCTCCCTCACCGCGCAATGAGTGGCAGGTAGATGAACTTGTCCTGTGACGGATCTGGATCAGGCCGATCACCACGTACGCTGTAGAGCAACACATTCTCTACCAAACTCTGCATCGTCGGATCGCTCCGCGAAGTGGCTGTCACCGCCACGCGACCAATAGTCCCCGGCGGAATATCGGA
Organism: Chloroflexaceae bacterium; assembly: GCA_034436755.1. Taxonomy (GTDB): domain Bacteria; phylum Chloroflexota; class Chloroflexia; order Chloroflexales; family Chloroflexaceae; genus CAKZQX01. Next base: position 55,857 of record DAOTVB010000218.1, read on the forward strand.
CGGTACTTCGACCTGCACCTCCACCGGGTACGAGCGGCCTGCGGCTAACGTCTGTTGTAGCGGTGTCACCGTCACCTCCCACCCCTGGTCACTGGTCACGTTTAGCGTAAACGTATCCACACCGTTGCCGGTATTTAACAGGGTATGCCGGAAGGTGACAACATTGCTTCGCGGTGAGACCGGGCTAAACTGCCCCGGCGAGAGCGAAACCCCGGCAACCTGAAGCACCTCCGTCCGTTCTTCGGCACTCCCGGATATGGTCGGATCGGCTACCGAGCGGGCGATGACTGTAGCAATGTTCGGCGGCAGGTCGAGCGTATTTGAAACGGCCACGGTTGGCACGCGCACAAAGACGGTGATTGTGCTGCTACCGCCCGCCGGCAGATCAATACTGGACGGTGCAACCGAGGTTTCCCAACCAAAGTTATTGATGGTTGAGAAGACAAAGCTGTCGGTGCTTGCGCCAATGTTGGTGATCGTATGGGTGTATGTCCTGGTCTTGCCGGGTAGCGCAGTTCCATAGTTAATCGGTGGCTCCAGTAACACACCATACTCCGACCCGGCGATGGTTGTATCCGTTGCGGTTGCCAGCAGCGGATCAACCCCACCCAGTTCCCGCACTTCGACTGTGGTCACATTTTGCTCATCGCGCGGGGTTCCCGCCGGCATCGTTACACTTACCGAGATCGGGATCGTCTCACCCGGTGCCAACTCCCCAGTTTCGGTTGGGGAGACCACCGAAGTCCAGCCGGTGCGATCGCCACTGGTGGTAAGTGTGTAGGCCAGATCTTTACTGCCGCTGTTGCGCAACTCGTGGAAGAATGTTGCGGTGACTGGCTGGTCTTCTTCGGGCTGAGCATAGAGGGTCTGCTCATCCGGGATCAACTCGGCTCCGGGGGCTTCGTTGATGGTGGTCTCATCAACCACACTGGCCTGCGGATTCGGGTCCAGCGCCGATATGGCCGTTGCCGTCACCACGCCAACCGTACCAAACCGAACCCCGGTTGGGGCCGTCACCGTCACCGTCACATCAACAACCTCATCACGGGGCAGATCGGTGACAAGTGTGGGCGTAATCGACGCTTCCCATCCGGGATCGGTCGTCAGGGTAATGGTAAAGGTATCGGGACCATTGCCGGTATTTGTCAGAGTATGCTCAAATACCGCCGGCTGCCCCGGATCTGCGTTGTCGGTCAGGTTGGGGGTAAACTCCAGCCCCGGCACCGCATTGACATTGACCGTATCGGTAATGGTAGCATCACCCTCGGCACTGCTGACCGTTACCTCGAAACTATTTGGCCCGGCGTCAGCCTCGGCTGCTACCGTGACGGTGATACCAAATTCACAGATCGATCCCGCCGGTAGCGCATTCAGGCAATTATTCGGATCGTTCTCCACAGCGCTCCAATCGGACGGCAGCGTCGGCCATGATACGGTAAAGTCACCAGCCTTGTTACCAATGTTCTCCAGAGTATGCGTAAAGATAACCGTTGCACCCGGATCAGCATTCTGCGCATAGCCGTCCGAGAGTTCTGGGATAGCTGCCCCCTGGACGTTCACTGTGTCTTGTTGCGTAATCGGTGCCGGTGCCGGTGTACTGTCCGTTTCCGCAGTCAGATCAATCGTCTGGGTACCTTCCACCACGCCATTATTCACCCGCGCCGTCACCACCACCTGCGTACTACCGTCCCGCGCCAGTTGAACCGGACTGGCGGGTTCAACCGAGACAATCGTCAAACCGGATGATGCCACTGGCGTGATGGTAAAACTGTCGTTGCCATTCGCCTGGTTTGTCAGCGTATGGGTAAAGCTGACGGTCTGCCCAGGGAATGCATTCAGGGAGGGTTGCGTGGCCGCAGTGAACGCAAAGTCGGGTTGGAGCAAGACCGTAACCGTATCAAAGGCCGACACCGCCAGGTCACTCGCTCCTTCCGGCGTCACTGTGAGTTGCGCCGTTTCCTGCGTCCCTGCATCGGGGGCATCCACTCCCGCCGGAACCGTGACGGCCAGTTCGACCGTCCGCGAATCTCCCGGATTCAGCGAGAAACTGCCGGTTGGTGTGAATACTGTTGTCCATCCGGCAGGCAGGCCCGTGACGGACAGGGAAAGGGTGCGCGGAACATCGCCCGTATTCTGAACGGTGTGCTGGAATACCACGGTCTCGCCCGGCAGCGCCGATTCGGATAGCGTTCCGGGGAGAATGGTTGCTGCACGCGCAACGGTCGTTATGTTGGTTGCCTGGTCGCTGGTGGTACCGTCCGATGAGGTTGCAGTGACGGTCGTGGTCGCACTCACGGCCTCCTGATCGGTGATATCAAATGTTACCCGCACCGTCCGCGTACAGGACTGGCTTGCATTCAGGGTACACGTAGCCCCATCGGGGAAGCTAGTCGCAAAACTACTATCCGGCGTGGAGGCACTCAACGTAATAGTATCCTGACCATTGCCGGTATTAATGATAGTATGCTCATAGTCAATCACATTTTGTGGCGCAACCGGCTTGACTGTACCAGTTTGCGTTGCGGGTGTAATTTCCACACCGTAGATCTGTGGAACCCGCGTGTAGTTTATCCGCGACTGCGATTTATCACCGACCGAGGCCCGCACGGTCGTCTGATCGGTTCCGGGCGCGGCCCCCGGCGGCACCGTTATGGTGACAGTGATAGGCGTGGAGTCGCCCCCCTGCAGGGAGACACTGCTTTGATTCAACTGCACATTCCAGCCTTTGTCGGAAGTTGCAGCGATGGTAAAAGTGCCGGCAAGATCTCCGGTGTTCTTTAACTCGTGCGTATACTTAATTGTCTCTCCCGGATTGACCTCGCGTGGTGAACTGGCTGAAGATGCAGGCGTCCCAGCGCTCAAATTGACATTAGGCGGTGTGGGGGAGCGGCACTCCTGAACCATGTTGGAAAAGGGTGAAGTATTGTTATTCTTGTCGGTCACGGTTGCGGTGACAAAGCGCTCACATCCCAGGGCATCAATACTAAATGTGCCCCCACTATTAGTTGTCCCCGATATTACATAGGATGGACCTTCACCCTCCTCCAGTAGCGGACTGCTAAAGATCTCGATGGTACAACCAGCACACGGAGGCGAGGTACTACCCGTCACCGTCACACCGCTGACACTGATGACTGGTGGAGCAATATTGTTATTCCCACAGGCAAGACCAAACTCATTACAGAGCCTGATGCCGACACCATTATTATTCGTTGTGGTACTCTGGGTAATCTTAATGCCGCTTGCATCTTTTACATAAACGCCCCCACCCTCACCCGAACCATCGCCACCATTGTTGCGGATCTGATTACCTGCAACAATGTTACTATCTGATGCATCACCTTCGATGGAGACCCCATGATACCAGAGAGAGATAGTACTGTCCTTGCCATTGTTGGCAATAAGATTGCCTTTACTGCGATCCGGGTTGCCAGAACCATCAAGCGCGCCGATAATATTGTTCGTTGGACCACCATTCGGCCCGGTTATAACCTGAACGCCGTGTTTGCGATTACCCAGATCGCCGGTCCCATTCGCCGCAACGCCAATCTGGTTGGCCTGGATTTTATTGCCGGTCGTACCGGCGTTATATAGTTTGACCCCAATGCCGATGGCCGAGATAACGTTGCTTTCAATCGTATTTGATGTTGAACTACGCACTTCAACGCCGACACTGTTCGCATCCGGCAATGTTTGCAATGCGCCACTACCTGCGGCATTCACGCCGATATAGTTGCCGATGATTGTATTACCGGAAGTATCAGCCGAGTTGATCAGCACGCCGAGTTGACTTCCACTGCTGATACCAATGATATTGCGATCATCACTGGTTGTGCCCCCAATCCGATTATTACTCCCTGCATCAATGCGCACACCCGCATTGACATTGGCAAATCCCGCCGGTGTCCGTGCCCCATCTTTATCGGTGCTGATATAGTTCCCCTTGACCACATGAGTACCATTGTCCGAGGAAACATAGACGCCATTCTCACCATTTGCCGCGATCACATTGTCCGGCCCAACGGTAATAACGGCACTCGTCGCAACACGTTTACTATGGACACCGTGGGTACCATTGCCGAGTGGTTGACCATCGGGACGGAGACCGATCCAGTTGGCCGTAATGGTGTTATTGCCTATGGTAACCGAGTCAAACAGTACACCCTCGTTATCATTGCCAGAGATATAGTTTCCCGGCCCAATGGTTGTATCAAATGCCCCACCTGCACCAACAAAGCTAATACCGACACTGTTCGGTATGTTCGTTCCACTCGTATTCATGCCGATATAGTTTGCCGTAATAATGTTACCCTGTGGGGCTATCGCTGTGGATGATGATACAAGCTGAATTCCGGCTGCCACGAGATTAATATTACTGCTGATATTGCCACCGATAACATTTTCACGGATAGTGTTATTTTCTGCCAGGTTGTTGATGTATATCCCACCATTAAAGCTACTGGTATCAGCCCCGCTAATTGCCGCAGTACCCTGGGCATTGGTACCAACCTTATTACGAGCAATCTGATTGTTCGTAACCTTCTTCACTCCATTTACATCGGTTGACAGCAGGGCAATATTGGCAGTGCGATTACCGGAGACAACATTTGCTTCAATCGTATTATTGTTGGCACCACCACCAAGAAGAACGCCAAACGTTCCGTTCCCCGCAGCACTTACTCCATCTTTCGCAACACCGAGATAGCAGTTAATAACACGATTGTTTGCGCCGCTAATATAGATCCCGGCACCATCGACCTCGAGCCCCGATTGGCTCGTGCGGAACCCAATAACGACCAATCCCTTTATCGTATTGCCATCAGAGGTAACGGTTAAGCCGTGGCTAGATCCGGCGGCGGATCCATCGATAACAACGTTATATCCGCTACCACCATCAATGGTTATTCCACCTTTAAGTGCGGGAAGCGGGGAGGTTGGTGTGATTGTACCGGAAACACTAAAATTAATCGTATCGCCGGAGTTGGCCTTGCTCAATGCGTCGCGCAGTGAACCGGTGCCACTATCACTGAGCGTTGTAACAGTCAGGGTTGCCGCCCGGGCCGGTGTTGCCTGCGGCAGCAGCGCGGCCAGCAGCACAAACAGGACGAGCAGGTGGAATTTGCGGGTGGAAAGTGCCACGGTAGTTCTCCTCTGTGTGAAGCCAGGCTGTGTGGATTGCTCTCAGGCTGGATGACCGGGGGAAGTGCGTCGCAGCGGGCCGCACTGTTTACGATCTGCCGGCTTCATCCAATCAGGTCTGGTCTGGCTCTGGCTAACCTCCTGCAGGGGTCTACCCATAGTAGCTACGGCAGACAACCTTGCAGGAGGCTCCGGTTCGTAGGCTCAAATACAAACGCGTATTTCGTAGGAGTCGCTGCTCCGGGTTATCGCGCAACTATCGGCAAATGCACCAGAAAGAAGCCCTCGGTGATACGGATCGTATCCTGTACGGTTGCACCACCTAAGCGCCGCCCCTCCTCGTCGGTCAGGAAAATTGTCACTGTATCTTCGGCCCCCTCACGGGCACGGGGACTCACCGTCACATGGACCAGGAAATTAAAGAAATCATTTCCTTCCGCGAAACCAACGGTGAATGTATTGCCGTCAACCAATTGAATTTCTGTATCCGACTCGAAGCGAATCTCACTGCCCAGGCTGGACGCACCCTCAATCTTGAAGGTTGCCTGACCATTACTCCGGTTCGTCGCCGTATGACGAAATGTGATAGTCTCACCTGCGGCGGCAAATCCCTGGCGATCCGGCACCAGGATGGCCTGGGGGTCGAGAATAATCTCCGTCGTATCCGTCAGCACCTGATCCTGGGAGGCATCTTCGACGACGCCGGCATTAATTTCTACCACGGCGGTTGTTCCGGCGATGATTACCTGATCCGGCGGCGTGACACTCAACCTGATCTGGTCAACCCCGCCGGGGCCAAGCGTATAGCTTGTCTTGTTCAGGGTTGTTAACCAGGATGGCTGCGTCGTATCAAAGTCCAGGTTGACGGTCGCAGTCAGGTTGCCCTCGTTGCGGATAGTGTGGACATAGTTGATTATCTGCCCCGGCTGCGTCAACCCTGCCGATACCAGCGGTTCAAACGTAACCTTCCGGCTGCCACCAACAGTGGTTGTGTTTTCCAGCGAGTCGTCAACGTCCGGATCGGTCGTACTCGTAACGGTAACCGTCAGTGTATGCGGCAGATCAACTGCGGCATTCGGGTTCGAGCCGGGTGGCACCGTCACTGTTACCGTTACGGGACGGGACTCACCTGCGCGCAGTTCAAATGGCCCTGACGGTTCAAAGCTGTTTGTCCAGGTAAGACTGGACGACGCGCTCAAGCGAAAACTATCGTTAACCGATCCGGTATTGGTAACGGTATGGGTGTAGGTAAACACCTCACCGGGGAAGACCGGCGACGGCTCGGTACGCGGTGGTGCAATCTCAACCGCGCGACTGACCGTAAACAATGCATACTCCGAGGTATTGCCGGCAAAGTCGGTCGCCGTCAAGAGCACCTGATCGGGAAGGCCGTCTGTGGCAACATTGGACAGTTGCACTTCAAAGTAGCCAGTCTCATCGGGAAACACATCTTCGGCAGCTTTTGCAAACCCCTGCCCATCGGCAGCCGCCAGTTCCGGGTCGGGCTTGAAGATCTGCACCGTACAGGTGACACATGCTGCCGGATAGAAGGGAAGTTCACCATCGGTATCGGTGATCACATACCCCGACAACAGACCGCCATTGGTAATGCCCATCTTTAAGCGTAGTGGGAGGGGCGGATCAATGGTGAGCGGATCAACAATCGGCGGATCGATGTCATGATTGGGATTATCTGCATCTGCCAGTGCCAGAGTATTATCCGGTGTCAGATTAATCCCGACCTCCCGGTTGCGCGAGATGCTATTATCGACAATCTTAACCTGCTGGGGTGCATTGGGTGGTTCGCCGCTGACTAGGACACCAATCGTGTTAGTATAGATGTTGTTGTCGGCAATGCGGATATTAAAGGGTGCTACATTTGCGCCAAGAACCTGAACCCCATTGCCGCCGTTATCAATCACCTCATTGGTCTGCACCGTCGCAGTATAGGCATCGGTCAGGCTAATCCCGGCATCGCCATTGGCGGTAACGCTGTTCGCCTGGATCGTTGTGGTGAAAGCATCGGACAGCAATAGACCACCCGCGGCATTCTCGGTGACAGTATTCGACAGAATCTCGGTCGTATTGATAGCGTCGAACAGCATTCCGTTTCCTATGCCACCGCCACCTTTACCGGAGACCAGGTTGGATGTCACTGACATCGTCAAGCTACCCGTAACAGCCAGACCATCACCAATATTCCCCAACGACAGGAGTTGATCGGTCGCCGTATCTACAACCCAGCCAATCCGGTTGGACTGGACAGTGGTCGAGACAACATCCGTGAGGCGGATGCCGTCGCCACCATTTGCCGCAATCAGGTTGCCCTCGGCTTCGGTCGGGCCACCAATGCGCAGGATCTCTCCACCGGTCACACGGATGCCGTCGCCGGTATTTGCTGCGGTCGCGGTTCCACTCCGGCCTAGGCCGATAATATTGCCGGTAATCGTTGTACTTAGCGTAGTTGTTCCATTTACAGGTGTTCCGTTTACAAAGATACCGGGGCCATCATTTCCGCTAATGACGTTCCGCTCAGCTTCGGTTGACCCACCAATTGTGGTGTTATTTGCCGGCAGATCAACCAGTACACCACCAGTCGTATTGGAGATAACCTGCGTTCCATCAAGATTTACACCGATATGATTGCCGGCAATGGTGTTTGAGACAACTGAAGTATAGCCAGTAGTAGTACGCCCAATGGAAACACCATAGCCGGTATTGCCGGAAATCACATTGCGCTGATTTGTATTGAAAACCGGTCCCCCGATAAGATTATCACTGGCATCATCCTCGATCCGCACACCACCGCATGCATTACCTAGATCAATATCAATGCTCTGACCGCCGTCCTTGTTGACCCCGATATAACTACCAACAACTTGATTGCCGATGGTTCCACGATCCCGAATAAGGACACCGTAACCACCATTTAGACGGCAATCACCCGCTGCAAGATCGCCATTCCCGCTAATGACCGCAGGAGCTGCACCAGTGCCGGTAACTACATTATCACTCGCTCCATCGGAAATACGCACACCATCACTACCATTACCACGATCAAGAAAGCCGTTCTGGTCAGTACCAATATAGTTACCGACAATGGTATTGTCCATCGTAGAAAATCCGGTTAACAAGACACCAGTCAGGCTATTACCGGAAATAATATTCCGCTGGTCGGAAGTTGTTCCACCAACAATATTTCCCTGGCTATTGTTAATCTGAATACCGTGACCGGCATTACCAAGTTTAAACACTGCACCTACGCGAATCAACCCAATATAGTTTCCCAGGATCGTATTACTGATGGTATTGGTCGATAAAATGATACCATCGCCCTTATTACCGCTAATATAGTTACGTTCTTCAGAAGAAGTACCACCAATGGTATTCTGACTCGCCTGAGCATCTATCTTAATCCCGGCCTGTGCATTTCCATACTTTGTGGGATCGTCGGTATTTGCCTCGCCAAATTTATTACCGATATAGTTCCCAACCACCTGGTTTTCAGTTGCACTTGAACCAAAAATGTAAATTCCGATACCACTGTTCAGGGTTGTTCCCGGAAAGTTTACAATAATCAGACCCTGAATCGTGTTGTTTGACGAGTTGAAAATCTGCAATCCTACGCCACTGACCAGGTCTTCGCCACTAAGGACAATCGTAGGATCACCATCGAAGCTCGTTCCATCAATCGTTGTACCGTTTTCGGTAAGGGGGGGAAGGGGTGACTGCGGTTTAATTGTCCAGGTAACACCATTTGGATCAATATCAACTACCGGCATATTAAAGGTAATGCGACTGCTGCCACCGTCAGCATTTGATTTCTGAATGGCCTGGCGCAAGGAGCAATCCGTTACCGTCGTATCTGTGCATGCCGTCGGTAGAGCGGACAAACTCGCATCACCTATGTTATCCACCACATACTCGCCCTGCGCCTGCACCGGCCGTGACCAGGAAGCACCGACCGAAACCAGGACCATCACAACGATCAACAACAGGCGTGATTGGTGTCTGAAGAGAGGAGACATGCTGCACTCCTTATAGGTGGCACGCTGCGATGCGGCCAGATCAAGTCGAGAGGTTGCAAAAGCGTAAACTATTTTCCCGCCCTATTGTAGCACGGAACGGCTTGCTGCAAA
>DAOTVB010000219.1:0-13558 GCA_034436755.1 Chloroflexaceae bacterium
GGCCGAGCGCCGCCTGGTGACGATTGTCGAGATCCTCTCGCCGGTCAACAAATATGGTGAGGGTTTTGGGGAGTATGTGCAGCGGCGATCCGGCCTGCTCACCACAAAGACGCACCTGCTCGAAATTGACCTGCTGCGCCGGGGCGCGCGGCTACCGCTGCAGGGAGTGTTTCCGCCGGCGGCATACTATGTTTTTCTGAGCCGCCGGCAGGCACGCGGATGGTCAGCGACGTGGCGCGCGCCAGGTCCGCCCCGGCCAGCGCGAAGACATTCCGCTGCGGGTCGTTGCCCTCCAGCGTGATCGCGCCCCAGTCGGTGACCTGCGTCGTGCTGGTGGCCGGCAGCGCGGCCCACGCCGCTGACCGGGCCTGCAGATCCCTCGTGTCCGCCCCGCGGAAGTCGCGCGGCGAGTCCTGGCGGGCCTCACCGTTGACGATGGTTACCCGGGTTAGCTCGGCGTGATCACCGTATATGACCTCGCCCTGGTAGACCTGGCCGTCCGTAAAAAACAGGCTGTCCCCAACCAGCAGCACGTCCGTTCCAGTGGCCTCCTCCGACAGCGCGCGCCCCACACCGTAGCCGGTCAGCGTGGCCGTCCCGCCCACCGCCAGCCGCCCTTCGGTGTCGGTGTACTGCTGGGTGAGATCGCCAGTAATGAACACATTGAACCCGCCGGCAGGTCCGAATGGTGCGGGAGCACAGACCTCCGTGTCAGCATTGGCTGCCTGGCCTGGTACAACAACGAACAATGCCGTGGCCATGAACATGAGTGTGATGAGTAGTCCGATGCGTTTCATGATGTTCCTCCTGTGATGTTGTGTGACTAGAGCCGTCCGTTCATTCCGCCCGTCCCGAATATATCTTTGCGATGCCCCGGCAGTTGGAACAGGTACCAATTCTCCTCGGCCCAGTGGGGATAGAGCCAGGCTTCGAGATAGCCGGACCTGCTCCGCCCCGCTGGGAATGCATCGAGACCGATATCGAAGTATGGGATGTATCCGCGCCAGACGGCACCGGCGCGGTGGCCGGGCGCGGTTCTGGCGTCTATCTGTGGCTGGAGTTGTGTGATCCAGAGGGCTGCGCAGAGAAAGAGGGTGGCGCAGATCAGGATGATGTGATCAGATTTCATTTATTCCTCGCATTTCCGGCTACTGCCAGCGTCACGACCAGGCGGCCATCGCGCTCCTCCGCGCGGATGTCTACGATCCAGCCGTCGACCCGGCTGGTGACGTTGTTCGGCTCCGGTGTGGTCTGTGCGACCGCTGTTTCCCATGCCGCTGCATTATGGCTGGTGGTTGTGGCGGTGTATGCCTGCTGCCACTGCGCAATGATCGCGGTGGCGGTGGCAGCCTGGGCCTGCTGCGCCTGGGCGCGCGCCTGGTTAGCGGCGTCTGCGCGGAGGCGGGCGGCGTTGACGCGGGCCTCCGCGACGGATCGCTCCGCGTTGTGCTCGGTTTCCAGGCGGGCGCGCTCGGCTTCCTGCGCTGCCGGCAGCGTTTCCAGCCGGGCTGCAGCGGCGGTGGCGGTGGCCGCCGCTGCAGCCTGCGCCTGGTCGTGTTCATCTTCCAGGCGCGCCAGTTCCGCCTGCTCGCGTTCGAGGTCGGCCTCGGCTGCATGGATCTGCTCTCGCGCTCTTAGCGCCGTGGCCGGGTTCTCGTCGCCGACCAGATCCGCCAGGTCGCGTGCATCGGCAATTGCGGTGGCCTCGGCAGCTACGGCACGCTGCTGTACGGCGAGATCATGTTCTGCGGCGCGCTCACTGCCGGCCAGGGCGGTGGCGGCGTTGGTCAGCGCTTGCTGTGCGGCCTGGGCGGTGGCCTGCTGCGCGGCCTGCAGGTGCTCACGCTCCCCGGCGTGGCGTGTTTCGAGCGCAGCAAGCGCCGCCTCCGCTTCGAGCAGCAGCGCGGCGCTGCTGCTGTCCTGGCCGGGATCATCGCCGAGGATGGCCGGTGGATCAGGGATAACCGGCCGGGTGGGAGTGGGATGGGCCGGCGGCGGCGTGCGCTCCCAGGTTGCCAGGGTCTGCCCTTCCTCGATCCGGTCGCCTTTTTGTACCTGCAGTGCAGACATGCTCACCCCGCTTGGCAACTCGAACGCAATTTCGATCTCCGGCTCGGGGGCCGGGGTCAGGGTGGGCGTGCGCGTGGCGGTGGCCTCGGCAATGGGGTTGGCGACCCGGACTGCGGTGTCAATCGCCGGCTGCACAACTGGTTGCAGTGTTGCCCAGATCGAGACCATGAGAAACAGCGGTAGCAGGATCAGGAGCAGCACGCGCGGGGCCGGGCCGTCGTCACGCCAGCCGGCGATGGTCATGCGGTCGCCGGCCGGCCAGAAGAGCACCACGCCGCTCGGCCCGATGAGTAGATCGATGATGATGTGGCTACCGTATGCGCCGGCGATGACCAGCCACCAGGGATTGAGCCAGAGATAGGCAGCGGCAGCGATGAGGGCCACCGCCAACAGGCTATGGGTGGCGGTGCGGTGGCCGACGCTGCGCTCCAGCGCGAGGCTGATGGGCAGCAGCAGGTTGCCAATCAGTGACTTCGGCGTGTCGATGTCGGGCAGCAGCGCGGTGATCATCGCCAGCACAAAGATGGGCGGCGGGGTGTTGCCGTGCAATGCGCAGACCAGGGCGGCGGCGACGATGTGCAGCAGTGCGTTGATCATCCGCCACCTCCACCTCGCGTCATGTCGCGGAATATGGGCCTTAGATACCACATCACGAGGACCAGTACGCCGTAGAGGATTGCACCGGCGGTGTCGTTTGCGATGTGCCGCTGCACGAGGATAACGCCCACGAGTACACAGAGGATGACCAGGATGTTGAGCCAGCGCGCCGGTGGTTTCAGACCCTCGAGCTGGTGCCGCTCGTCCTCACCATGCGTGCTGACTCGTTCGCAGTAGGCCATGAGCGCTTGAGGATTGCCTCGTGCTTGCTGCACGATGGTTTTTCTGCTTGCGGTATCCAGGTGCGGCGCGCGGCGTTTGATGAGCGTATTCGCGCGCTTGTCGCTGATGGGCTCAAGCTCCACCAGGTGTCCGCGGCGACGGATCGCGGCAATCGGATCGCGCCGATCCCGGCCGGCCGGCGGCGGCAGCGCGCTGATCGCCGCCTCGGTCGCGCTGTCGAGCAGGGCGGCCAGCGTGTCGCGGCATTTGACCGACGCGGCGTCGGTGTTATCCAGCAACAACAGCGTTGGCTTGCTCTGGAGCGCGATGGTGGCGATGTCGAGCAGATCCGGGATTGTGGCGTCGTTCGGCTTCGCTGCTCCGCAGCGGTCGAGGCATTCGGTCAGCAGCTCCCGGTGTGTGAGCCGTCGCACATCGAGGAACACAATGCGGAGATCGGTGCGCTCCGGCTGGTGATGGTTGAGCGCGTACGTGCGCCCGCTCCCTGCCGGGCCTTCATAGCGTGTGACGAGCGTCGGTTCTCGCCGGCGCTCCCTGACCTGCAGGGCGTTGTGGAGATCTGCGGGTGTCAGTGTGTCCGCAGCGGCCAGCGGCGCGGCTGCGCTGACGCGACCCTGGCGGCGCGGCTGGCCGATGGCGGTCAGTTGGAAGTAGCCGTCGCCCAGGGTGACGAGCCGCGTGTTGATGTTCTCGCGCGCGGCGGGGGGGATGGCTCCGACCTCGCGCTGCGACGCGACAATGATCACATCGCTCGGCCCGGCGTTCTCGCAGATCGTGGTGATGGCGTTCTTTGCCGCTTTTGCCTGCGTGTAGAGGTGAACGTCATCGATCACAATGAGTTCACGCTGCTGATCTGCGCTGTGCTGTGACGTACTGTGACGTGCGCTGATGCGATCGGCGGCGGCGGTGAGCGCGGCGATCACGTCTTCGGGTGCTGCGTTGGTGCGGACGCGCAACCGTTCGCCCGGGCCGGCCTGGCCCAGTCGGGCGGTTCGCCCGTCGGCGATGAGGATGTGCGCCCACGTCGCCTGCAGTGCCGTGTCGCGCAGGCGCCGCAGTGCGGTGGATTTTCCGGACTTTGCAGCGCCGGTGATGGTGAGTCGCATGGCTGTGATGGTTTGGCTTTACGGTCGCATGAAAAAATTTCTTCTATAAAGTACTTACCGCGTGAGTCCCACAAAAAGTTACGGGCTCCTACGGGCTTGGTTGAGATTTGGTTAAATTGACTAACTAACGGGCTGGATTAGCTGTTCGGGGCAGGGGAAGCTGTTCGGGGCAGCCGTGAGGGAAAAGATTGTTGCGCTACGAATGTTGCGCCTCCTTATCTGCGGCCGTGGGGTGTCACGCCCGCCGCGATGCCGCTGGGAGTACGTGATCAGTTCGGATGGTTGCCGGGAGCGGCATGGCGGCGGGCCGGAAATGGACGGGTGGCCGTGGGGCCGGGGTGCAGGGTTTGCTCACGCTGGATTAGCTGTTCGGGGCAGGGGAAGCTGTTCGGGGCAGCCGTGAGGGAAAAGATTGTTGCGCTACGAATGTTGCGCCTCCTTCTTTTGTGCTGAGTGCGTTGAATGTGAGGCCGTGTGAGAGCAGCGGCGGGTTGGGATCGGCCACGCGCGTGAGGTCGATCATCGCGCGTGGCCGGCAGATCACAAACAGCAGCCGGGCCGGTATACCCAGCAATGCCGGCATGCGCGCCGCCGCGTCCGCCTGGTCGCGGATCTGCGTGCCTATCCATGCATTCGCCGGCGCGTCGCCGTGCAACCACGCGGACGCTGCGCTGCTACTGCTGCGCTCCAGCGCCGGCCGCCATTCGGCCAGCTGCTCACTGCACATGCACAGCATCCAGTCCAGATCCGGCGTGGCTGTGATCTGATCGAGCAGTCGATCTACCGGCAGCGTGTGCCACTCCTGCACGAGTACCCGCTGCCGCTCCCCGGTGCGCCGGGCGGCTGCCTGCCAGCGCGCCGGTTGCTGCCAGTCGCTGCTGAATGTGTGATGCCATGCATGCATGTTCTTGCGCAACGAGGTATCGCGCCCGGCGTACTTCTCCGGCTCCTCGCTCTGGATACGCCGGCCGGGTGCGTGGTCCGTGGGATAGTCGGTCGTCATGTTTCCTCTATGTGGGCAATGGCCGGCTTCTTGCGGGTGACGGGCTGGCGCTGCGCGTCCAGCGTTCGGAATCGGATCGGCTGCGGATCGGCGAAGAGGAGGTCGTAGATCTCGCTGGCCCGCTGATACTTCCCGCCGCCGCGCTTGAGCTTGAAGGCACTGTAGATTGTTTGGGTTTTGCTGGGCGTTCGCCCCGCTGCGATTTCGCGTTCGCGGTACTGGCGCATTATGTGAACGGCGTTCAGTTCGTAGTCATTCAGCGCCAGCACGGAACCGGCGGTTCCGTGCGGTTCTCCGCGTCTGAACGCCTCAGAACCGCCGTTCGCCGGTTCGTTCGGTTCGTTCGGAACCGGCGGATCGTCCTGATCGTGAACATCGGTCGGCTCAACGTCTGCCACCAGACCGCTCGACATAAACAGGCCAGGGAAGTAACGGCGGACGGGTGCAACGATGACTCTTCGCGCCGCAAATAGAATGTAGCTTACTCCTACTACCGCGAAGAACGCTGCAAACACAAATAACTGTTCCATCGTTGCATTTTCCATCCTGTTCTCCTGGTTATTTCTTGCGTTTTCGCCACCTGAAAGATACGCCACGAAATGCCACGCCGAACAAGAGCACTTCGGGGCCGTATGTTGTGAACAGTGACCATAGCGCAGCGGCTGGTAGTGTAGCTGCCAGCCACTGACTGACAGGCCATGCATCCTCTGGTTGGGGGGCGGTCATCCCCAGGTAGGACGATCCCCAGTCGCTCCCGTTTGCGAATATAAACAGGATGAATGTGCCGACACCTAATGCACTGACACCACCCCGTACAGCCTCTCGGTACTGTCCAACCTCAACCCTGGAATAGATAATCCCGGCAACTAGTACCAGCAGGATATAGACTCCGGGCGATGTGATCGCCGGAAGTTGCCAGTTTCGATCTCCTGGTAGTGTGGCAAAAAACCACTGTAGAAAGACGTTGATAAACTGCATCCAACCTTCCAGGGTGTAGCGAGCCCCACTGAGCCACCAGATCCCGCCCACAGCGAACGCCAAAATACGTACTGCTGTATTATCCAGCACACGACCGATTTGTGTCGTCGCCTTCGGCTGTTGGTCTTGTGACTCGTCTTCGTACGCGGATAACGGTCGTGATGTTACGGGCATGAGCCTGATCTCCTGACCAGGCAGCGCGGCGGGGGACATGGGGACATGTGGTACACTGAACCTGCCGCTGTTCCGGAGCTTACAGCGGACGGGCCGGGAGCGTTGCCGCGCTGCCCGGTATTTCACTGTTGATTATAGCACGACTAGGGTTCCAACTATCAGCACTGCGATGACAGCAGCGGCTATCATCAGTGTGACACAACTATATCTCGCCGGATTGAAGACACGCCGCCAGAGCGGGACGTGCCGGCCCGGCGGTGCGAGCAAAAGGCGACCGCGCATGGAGCGTGTCCACTCCCGATGCAGATCTTCGGCTGAATTTCACTCATCTTTGCCTCCTGTTACCTCCGGCGCATTCGTCCAGATCGCCCCGCTTCCGTCCACCTCCAGCCAGGCCCACCCATCCGGGCGGACCTCCCGCACCTGGTAGCCGCGCCCGGCCTCGACCGGCCCGATCACCGCGCCCGCTGGCGCATCGTATGCGAGGATGTCCACCGGCAACACACTGCCCGGTGTGGCTGTGGCCGGCCGGGGCGTTGGTGGTGGTGCCGGTGCTGCCTGCTGCAGCGGTGCTTGTGTTGGTGCGGGTTCTGGTCCTGGTCCAAAGATCCAGGGCAGGTTTGCCGCCAGGATCAGGAGTGCGCCAACGGTTGCGCCTGTGAGCAAGATGATGCGCAGGTTGAGGTTGGCCGGATCGATCGCTCCCCGGTAGGCGGCGGGGATGCCGCGTGTTTTCGACTCGTAGTCGTCCATGTGACCGCTCCTTTATAATTGGTGTTGCGGGCGTGGAAGCTGACCGCTCGCCGCGCCCGTGGCCCCGGCTGGTCGCAACAGCCGGGGCGCTCGTGTGTTCAGCGCACTGCGCAGGGTCGCGCTGCAAATCTGCGCAGTGCAATGCGGATCATTGGTCTAGCCACTTTGGGTTGTTTAGCCATCCTCCGTCCCCCACCGGCGTACCAGCGCGGCGATCTGCAGCGCCTGGTTGTAATTAATAGTTGCCTGGTCTGCTGCATCTTGCTCAATGCGTGCGGCGATCTGCTCAGTCCAGGCGCTGCGCAGCGCCTGCAACTGCGCATCGTCGGCCTGGCCGTGGATCACGACCTCGCCGCGCTGGAACTGCCGGCCGATCAACCGCATCTGCTCGTCTGGACTGAGCAGATCATACAGGTCGCAGAGCCGTTGCCGCTGTCGATCAATGTCGTCCTTCGCGCGTTCAGCGCGTTCAGCGCGCTCCTCTGCCTCCCCGCACCGCCGCGCCAGATAGTCCGCATGGCGGAGGAGCACGCCGACATCCTGCCATGCCGTAGCATCCTCTGACTGTAGCGCACGCCCGGCAATGTCGCCGATCTCGTCTCCAGAGAGTGCCGGCGTGTCGCGGATCTCCCCCCGGCAGACAAATGCGGCGTTCCCTCCCTCGAATTTATTTCGGAATGGTTCGCCGAACTCGGCGTACCAACTGAGTTGCCGTGCAAGCTCGGCCGCTTCGTCTGCTGATCTTGTCTTGACAACAATGCTCCCCCGTCCGCTCATGGTTCCTCCTGTTCGTCCAGCAGCGCCGGCAGCGCCGGCGCTGCCGGTTCCGGCGCTGGGATGACGAGCGAGCCGTAGGCCAGCCAGTCTCCGTTGCGTCCTTTCCTTGCTGGCCGCAGGTCAACGCCCGGCACCTGCTGCAGGTACCCGCGTGCCTGCTCTGCCAGCTCCTGCGTCTTCGCCATGATGCGGATTTCTAGTTCCGCCTGCGCGGTCGGCCGGCGCAGGCGTTCCTTGTCCTGCCTGGTAGCGATGCGGCATTCGTGTACATCGTGTTCAATGATCGCCTGCTGGTCGGCGGGGAGATCATCGCGCGGCCAGGGCATGGTACTAACACGATCCCATCGAGGAAACGCGACGACCTCCCGCAGTTCCTCGTGGCGGAGACGCGACCAGATGACAACTGCACCTCGCTGTATCGCCTGGTGGGACAGGTGTCCCTGGTGGATCAGGTCCGCAGTGATCTGGGCAAACAATGCGGCCGTCGTATCCGCCAGTCGTCCGTTTACGATCTGCCAATCCAGCCCAAATAGCGCGGCCATTGCGACCTTTGCTCCATCGAGATTTTCGCTGTATGCTATCGCTTTTCCGGTTTCCGCGTGCGTGATCACGATCATCCCGGAGGGGACATCGCCTGGAATGGGCGTATGGGCAAGCAGATCGCCCCAGCGCGCCAGCACGGTTACGCTGCGCGCCCCGGTGCGGGTAGCAATCGTTGCGGTGTCGCTGTCCGCTGCCGGCTCGCTGAGTAGCGCATCGACTCGCGCTTTGAGGAGATCCCACTCGTGATGTGCGAAGCGTACGCTCCCGTTCCCGTTCCCGTTCTCCAGCGTGAACGAGCCGTCTTTTGCGCTCATACTGATCGTTGCGCCTGCCAGCGCAGCGCGACCCTGGACCTCGGCAAATTCCGCTGGCAGGTGGTAGAGATCGTCGCACTGCGCCGGCGTTTTTTTGCTGGCCTCGTGCCGCGCTATCTCCTGCAGCAGTTCGGTCATGCGGTAGTACTCTGCCTGCTGGCCCGGAAATCCGGCTTTGTAGTGATATTCGCTGTGGTCGTGCCATGTTCCCCCGACTGCCCGAACGCGTTTTTTCAGCGTTCGGATGCGTTGTTCAATCGTCACCTCATCTACAATGCAGTCCATAAGGGCTTGCAGGTGTTCACGTAGGTCGCGGTTCTGGATTAATCGGCAAAGCGCGTAGCCGTGGCTGACCCGGTTATTCTGACGTTTGCTGTAGATCTCGCGTATCTCACGCTCATAGCGCTGTTGTTCTGACTCTGGTTCCGGTGCTGCGGCCTGCGCCGCCTGCGCCGGCTCCTTCTGCCCCGCAAGTTCTGCGGGTTCCCCTGTTGCCCAGCGGCTCGGCGGCGTCGGCGGAACGGGCAGCTTCAGCACTGCTTCGGCTTCGGCGATGGTGTAGATGGTATGTTGCTCATCCATGTCGTCCCGATGGCGGGTCGCGCGGCTCAGGATGAAATACCCGTCTGAGCCGCTGCCGGTGCTGCGCAACCGCTTTCTTGCCAGTCGTGCGAAAAGCTGTTCGCGCTCCCCGGTTGGCAGATCAGCAATGCAGCGGTTGTCAGGCTGCCCTGGCCCCGCGTCGCCTGCCGCGATTTGCTGCGCTCGCTGCGCGCATTCCTGATCTGTCAGTAATTCCGCTGTGCCGCTGGGAGGCACCATGCGGAAGCGCCCATCGTTCATTCGTTTGCCTAATTGCCAGCCGTGCGCCTTGAGCGCCGCTACGCCCTCCGTGCCCGGCTGCCGGCTGCTGCTCGGCGCGGCAGGTTTGTGCTGCTCAACGAGATGCCGGGCGTCGGTGTGGCTGATTGTCTGGCCTGTAGCGGCGCGGGCCAGGGCCTCGGCGCGGGCCAGGTCGGGGGTGGATGGTGCTGCCAGCAAGTAGAGCGCGCGCAATGACATGTCGAGTTCTGAATTTGCAACGGTTGCAAATTCGGGGAACTGGCGGTACACGTTGATCGCATTGTAGATGGTTCGCCGGCTGACATCAGGAAACTCGGCAGCGCACCAGGTTAGAAAGGTGCCACTACCCCGCTTTGCCAGACGATCCTGGGCATCGGCCAGCGTTCCGCCCAACTCCCAGACAGTTGCGGCTGTCTGGCGCACCAGGTTGCTCAGGGTACGCAACCCGGTGCGTGCCTCGCGCGCGCGCTGCTGGAGCACAACGCGATCTTCGGTGTCGAGCGTGGTATAGTCGAACGTTGTTTCGACGATCTCAGGTTCGACGATCTCACCCATGGTTACTCCTCCTCGATGATGTCGGGATGGCGTTGCCCCGGCTCAAGCGGCGCACCGCGCAGGTCATCGGCGCTCACTGTACGCGCCTGGCCGTCGCTGCATGCAACGATGTAATGCAGCGCGCCGGCGATGTCGATCAGGCGCGTGATCTCACCGGCGTGACTGCCGGCGATGATCACCACGCTGCTGCCCGGTTCGCCCAGGTAACTCATCTTCGCCCTCCTCCGATAATGATCTGCACGGTGACCACACCGAGCGCGCGGCGCAGCAGCGCATGGCGCTGCTCCAGCGCGGCTTTCTGTGCAGCGGTCGAGCAGGCAATAACGGCGCATTGCTGATCGCAGCGCAACAGTGCCGCCTGCTCGACCGCCTCAAATTCGCTGCGGGTCATCTGCATGCGCAGAGCCGCGACCGCAGCGGCCCAGCGGTCGCCCGGAGGAGCGGATGCGCCACCTTGCGCGTCGAGTGCTGCGCGAGGTGGCGTGAGCGCGCGAGGTGGCGCGGATGTCGCGGCGTCGGCCTGGTCTGCAGCCGGGAGATCCGCGCCAGCCGGGAGATCATCGCCCACTCCGAAACCGCTTTGACCACGGTATGCTGCTGTGTCGATCTGCGCGTTCACCGACCGCGCGTTCTGCGGAACCTTGCGACCGCGCGGTCGGTGAACGCGTTGACCTGCTGCCCACACTTCGAGCGTGAGTGCGAACGGATCTTCTACTCCACGCCGGGCGCTAGCGGCGGCCAGATCCGCCTCGAACTGGTTGATCGTACGCTCCCGATTTTGGGGATGGGAGAGAATACGCTCGAGGACGCGCGGATGCGCGCCCTTCCGCGTGAGTTGCTCGGTGAGCACTGCGCAGGGGGAGGGGGTATCCTGCTGCTGCCCATGAGATTCATGTAATATATTGTTGGAAGGATCACTGAGTGATCCTTCCAACGACGGGGTTTCGGGCGTCCTGGTGCCGGAAACCTGCTCATGATGCCCATGCTGGGAAGGATCACTCAGTGATCCTTTTTCGGGCATACCGTCTGGGGGTAACTTATGCCGTATTTCGGGTAATGGGATCATCGTGATGCCATACCCCACCCCGCGTACAAACTTCGTTGGACGTTTACGTGTAATGAACCCGCGCCGCTCGAGGTCAGGCATAGCGAGGCTCACCGTTGCCTCGCTCACCTGTGCAGCTACCGCGATATCGGCCTGGCTGAGATCCCACCGCGTTTGACCGTCGGGGATCAACCTCCGGAGAGTGCCCAGGATTTTATACGTTGCATTTGGGAGACCCTCGGTAGCCTCCGTCATACGTGCATGCCTAATGCGGCTCCATGTAGCCATTGTTGCTCCGTTTATGCTACAATGAAGGTGCCGTTGGCAGCCTTCACAGTCGGTTACTCTCCGCGCCCCTGGTTGCAGCCCGGGCGCGGTTTTGCGCTCTGGCGATCTCACTTGATCGAGATCGCCTCCCTTTTTCCTGCTTTTTGCTCACCTCCTTTGTTTCTGTTACAATTCTGTCCGTTGCAACCCCTTGCGTATGAGGTCAACGTTGGTCCTCAGCCTGGCTATCTCATCGTGGTCTGCTCGCAACAGTTCGGTGAGGTATGCCAGGTCGATCAGATCCTCGCTGTTCCGGGTGCGTAATAGCAATCGGTAGATAGTCTGTTCGATAGTTCGTTGCCGCCGTTCTAACACGCGAAACGACTCATCGAGATCTGATGCGGCAAGCTGGGCCGTGTCGGTGACGTCCCAGTATTCCTCGGTTCTGTTCACGCTCCTCCTCTCATTAGTTGCGTACACAACCATGTCACAAACCCGGCAATCTGCCCTACACTGACCATGTGCCTGCTCGTCTGATGGAGATTGCGGGCGTCGGGCATACTCATCCATCTCCAGGCGCGTGCCCTGGATAGTTGATTGCAGTGAGGTATGAGTATGCCCGAAGAGAAATTGACGAGGACGACCGCTGAGGCTGCCGTCACGCTGCGCGCGTCGGCGCGGATTGCCGAGACGCTCGACCAGTGGGTAGCCTGGCTGAATAGCCAGAAACTACGGCCGCGCGCGGTTGATACGTATCGCCGGGATCTCCGCCGCATCGTTGCCTGGCTGGGCGAGGACGCGACCGTAGCGGAGCTAGATGCGGCGCGGCTGGCGCTTTATCAGGCCGAGCGCGCGCATCTGTCCGCGTCAACGCTGCGAAAAACCTTGACGGTTGTGCGCAGCTATGCGACCTGGTGTATCAGTGTTGGTCTGCGCGAGGATGATCCGACGCAGCAATTCCGCTGGCCGCGCAAAACGCAGCCGTTGCCGCGCGCCTTGAGCAGCGATGAGCTACAGCGGCTTGACACCTGGCTGACCCGGACGCTGCCGACGCTGGACCGCGTTGCGGCGCGTTTGCTCCAGCGCGACCGGCGCATTGTGCTGCTGATGCTTTATGCTGGGCTGCGCCGGGCGGAGGTTGTTGATCTGGACTGGCGTGATGTTGATCTGCCCGATGGGTCGCTGATCGTGCGGGGCGGCAAGGGGGGCAAAGATCGGGCGCTGCCAATCCATCCGCGCCTGGCGGCGGAATTGGCCCGGACGCCGAAGCAGGATCGGCGCGGCGCGGTGGTGCGCAGTGTGCGCGGCGGTGGGAAGCTTAGTCATAAAACGATCGGCCAGCTTTTTGAGCGACGGTTGCGCGAGGAGGATCTGGAGATCAGTGCGCATCGGCTGCGACATACGTTTGCGACCCGACTGGCGCGCGTGGTGGACCTGCGGACGGTGCAGGAGCTTATGGGGCACAACTCACTTGAAACTACGGCGCGGTATCTTGAGACGGATCTGCGCGTGAAGCAGGCAGCGGTTAACGCGTTGCCCGACACATGGTAAGGTTGTAGGAGTGCGGCGGGGTGCGGGTTCGAGTCCCGTCTCCCGCTCTTAAACAGTTTGTTAAGGTGCGGTTGGAGCGCCAGGATCTTGGCGGATGGTGGCGCTTACTGCATGTGCGCCCTGCGTTGGTGGTGGTTTATGCGGCTGCCAGCGCAGGGCGTTGTTGACTCTCGTCGGTTTCCTCTGTGACTTCTGTGACGATTACTTCTTTGAATGCCTCGTCTTCGGTGATTTTTTGATCTTCAGTTGTAGCCTGATCGTTGATGAGTGCCTGCCATCCGTGCGCTAATGCCCAAGCGGTCGGCAGTAGAATGCCTCCCTGCCGGTCTGTGTGGTGCTTTGGATTGAGCGAGGCCCGAATACTGGCGAGCGGGACATTGTATGCCCGGCAGAATCCGGCAATGGTTTGCTTGCGTTTCCCCAGCATGTTGGGTAGCTCCGGGTTGACTCGGTAACGCGTCATGCTGCACTCCTTTCCGCGTAACCTGTTGTATTACGTCGTATCATGACGAAGTATACTACAGTCCGAGACATGTTTCAAATCGGCTTGACAGTTTGACGCTCACGCCGCCAGCGGTGCCTCCTCGAGTGGCGGCTGTGGCGATGTACCGGAAGCCCCGTTGGAAGGCCCGTATCCCAAGGCAACAAGCCAATCGGTCGGAGCCTCCACCATGCCACTGAGTTGTAGCGGACTCTGACCCTTGTGCACGCCACGAGTGAAGACGCGATGATTATGCCA
>DAOTVB010000220.1:0-18398 GCA_034436755.1 Chloroflexaceae bacterium
TGGGCCAGCCACGCCAGGATCTCGGCGATAATCTCTTCGCGGGGGCGCACCGTATCGACAACCAGGTAGGGCACATCAATGCTGTAGCGTGAGGACTCGCCGCGCCGTGTCAGGTGGCGCTCCAGGTCACTCCAACTGGCGATCTCGTGGGTCGGGTGCCCTAGCGCCGCCCGCTGTTCGATGCGCTGCCGCCAGAGGCTGTGGGATGAGCAGACACACTCGATCAGCAGCAGGGTCGCTCCCATTTCGCTCGCCAGGCGTTGCGCCGTGGCATACCCCTGATCTTCACTCAGCGGACTGTCGCAGATGACGCTCAACCCGATCAGCAGTTGCCGCCGGGCAATCCGAAACATGGTCACATACGCCAGGCCACCCGGATCGGCATAGCCAACCAGCACATCTTTAATATCATCCTTATCAATTACCGGGATACGCAACCGCAGACCAAGCTCATACGCAACTGAGCTTTTCCCCGATCCGGGATGGCCTTTGAGGGCAATTAGCAGCGGCATCTAGAGATCTCGCGCTGCCGGAAGGCCACCTGCGGCGGTTGCCTCCGTCGCGGCCCGCTCGATAGCGCGTGCTACCACATCTGCCGCAACGCTGCCCAGGATCGCCAGGTGCGCCGCCGGGCGTTGACCGACCGAGAGCGCAAAGACCGTGTCGCCATCGAAAGGCGTATGGATGGGCCGAATTGTGCGGGGCAGGGCATTCTGGGCCATCTGGGCCAGCTTGGTGGTCTCCGCCTTGGTCAGTTGGGCGTCCGTCGCTACCACCACCAGCGTTGTATTACTCTCCACTTTTGCACGGGTGGGAAACCCGGCCTGGATCTGTGCCTGGCGCAGCATCCGTGCCGAGTCGGCAAATCCGCCCCGCTGGAGATCGCGCGCGCCGGCAAGAATGCCTCCACCCTCGCGCCACACATCGCCGAAAGCATTACAGACCACCAGGGCGCCAATCACGGTGCCATCGGCCAGGGTTTCGCTCCAGGTGCCGACACCGCTTTTGGTCGCCGCCTCCCCGCCGAGGATCTTCCCAACCGTTGCGCCCATGCCCGCGCCCACACTGCCCTCCGGCGTGCTGGTGCCGGCGGCTTCACAGGCGGCGTAACCCAGCGGTGCATCCGCCCAGCGATCCGACCGGCCGATACGCAGATCAAAAAGCACGGCGGCGGGCACAATCGGCACGCGGGTGACGCCGACATCGTAGCCGATCTGTTGCGCGTGCAGCCAATCAACGACGCCGTTGGCCGCAGCCAACCCGAACGCGCTACCGCCGCACAGCGCCACGGCATGCACCTCGCTCACCAGCGAGACCGGGTTCAGCAGATCGGTTTCGCGGGTGCCAGGCCCACCCCCGCGTACATCAACCGCACCAACCGCGCCGTCGGTTGTCAACACAACCGTGCAGCCGGTCAGGGCATCAGCGTCGTGAGCATGCCCAACCAGTACACCGGGAACATCGGTAATGGCAGGTGACATCGGTAACCTCCAGGGAGCATGCCAGGCTATGGTCGATGCACAACGGGCGGCTCAACCGGCGGCGTTTCGTGGGGCTGTGACGGGCGGCGATAAGCCTGCTGCGGCAGCATGCCGCGTCCGCGAGTTCCATCATCCCCGCAGTAGGGGCAGAGACTCCAGGTCAGATCCAGCACCCGGTCGCCACAGGGACAGCGGCGGCGCAGTTCGGTATGGCAGTGGGGACACATTACAAAATCGGGCTCAACCGGGCGCTGACACGAGGGACAGACATATTTCTCTTCGATGTCGCGCCGCAGATACTCGTCCTCGAGGGAGCGTTCATACTTCTCGGCGAGGGTTTGCGGTGGCCGGAGAATAAGATGCAACGGGATACCCACAAACGGCATCAGCAGTACCAGCGAGACAGCCAGTACCTGCACCGACACATCCTCGCTACGCATCCGAATATCACGATACGCCCACAATACCGAGGCGGCCCATAGAAGCACCAGATATGCGCCAATCACCACCCCCAACAAGTTAAGGATTGGGCGCAGGTTGGCAAGAAAATCCTGGATTGCCTGCATTTCAGCATCCTTTAGTTATACATCACGGTAGAAACAGACGGGGTATACCGTGTCATAGTATTCTCTCGATATCGGGCTATTTGTCAAGAGTACCCGGCAAGCAGCCGGCGGTAGCGTGGCTGCCGCACGCTACACTACATATCCGCCTCCAGGAGCGACACCCGCTCCAGGAGGGGTGCGACGACGGCCTCGACCGCAACCATCAGTTCCTCAATCGGCAACCTGGCATCCAGAACGGACCAGCGCTCCGGTTCGCGCCGGATCAACTCCTGGAAGCCGGCTGCAACCCGACGATGGTAGGCCAGATCGCGCGCATCCAGGCGATTCCACTCTGTTCCGGTGGTCGTAGCGGCTGGTGGTAGCGGTTGTTCGGGGCCCTGGTCCCGCGCCCCACCCGGCGGCCGGTGACTATGCGCGCTCCCGGCATACTCCCGGCGGGCCCGCTGTTTGCGCTCCAGCCCCTCTTCCGGCGATAAATCCAGGTAGAAGGTCAGGTTCGGCACCAGGCCACCCGTCGCCACCTTGATAATGGCGTGGAGTTCATCCAGATCCCGCCCTAGCCCGTAGCCCTGATAGGCATAGGTCGAGTCGGCATAGCGGTCACACAGGACAATGCCGCCGGTTGCCAGGTAGGGCCGGATCAACTCACTGACGAGTTGCGCCCGGGCGGCGGCGAAGAGCAGGGTCTCCGTTGTGGCTGCCATCTCCGTATGTTGCAGATCCACCAGGATACGGCGGATCATCTCGCCGATACGTGTCCCGCCCGGCTCACGCGTCAGAATAACCGGGTAGCCCCGTGCCTGCAGGCGTTCATATAGCAGCCGCACCTGGGTGCTTTTACCGCATCCTTCTAAACCCTCAAAAGTGATAAATAGCCCCATACGAATATTCCGTCTCAGGATCGGAAGATCTTGACCCCCCGATAAGGTTCGCTTCCATAACTCCGCGAGTCCAGGCTGTAGCGATCCGCCATCTGGTGCTGCAACCGGCGAATATAGCTGCTCCGGGGTGCGAGTTCAACCGTGCTGCGTTCGCCATTCATCACCTGGGTGATGGCGGTTTCGGCCTCCAGCATCGCGTCTTCGATAGTCCCACCACTGGCATCGCTCTGATAGGACAACTGATCTTCCTCCGCCAGATTGAGCTGAAAAATAGTCGCAAGTTGCCGTTCCATCTGCGTAATGGTATTGTTGCGCAGCACATAGACCGGAATACCCCGCTCCTCGGCCTGGCGCAGCCGCTGCGCACTCTGGCGGTAGTAGTTCTTGAGCGTCATAACCAGGGTTGCCTCGTGCATATCGCGCACAATGACCGCCGGGACATGCAGCCGGTCAATCGCATTTTCGAGCCGGTTACGACTGACGCCAAACGGAAAGATACGCTGCCTGGGCTGCACTTTCGCCGATGTTGCCGGAGCGGAACTCCCGTTGCGATCCCGCTCGCGCTCGCGCGCCCAGGGGAGCGTGCGATCAGCGCGGTTGCTGATATTCCGCCGGGGTGCGGCCGTCTCCGGCGGTTCACGCGGGGGGGCCTGTGTCACCGTAACCTGCCCGTCGGCATCTTTCTCGCGCTGCTCCGGTTGCGGCTCTTCGCCCCGCAGAATGGAGTCAACTGCCGATGACACCTCGGCGTAGACCGCCACACTATCCCAGCTCTGGATCTCGACCAGCACATCAAAGGTGGGGGGCGCTTTGCGCTCGAGCACTGTCTTCTGGGTGCCGCGCCGCCGGGCCTCCTCGTCGCCCAGCGTGACCGCCTGGATCCCGCCGATCAGGTCGGACAGCGTCGGGTTGAGCATTAAATTATCCAGCGAGTTTCCGTGCGCCGTGCCAATCAGTTGCACACCACGCTCGGCGATGGTGCGGGCGGCCTGGGCTTCCAGTTCGGTACCGATCTCGTCGATGACAATCACTTCGGGCATGTGATTCTCCACGGCCTCGATCATCACCGCGTGCTGTTCGGTGGGGCGCGGCACCTGCATACGCCGCGCCCGCCCAATCCCTGGATGCGGAATATCGCCGTCGCCGGCAATCTCATTAGAGGTATCGACGATGACGACCCGCTTGCGGAACTCTTCCGCCAACACGCGCGCCGTCTCGCGCAGCAGCGTGGTCTTGCCGGTACCCGGTCGCCCGAGCAGCAAAATGCTCTGGCCGGACTCGATCAGATCCCGAATAATACTCACCGTCCCAAAGACCGCGCGCCCCACGCGGCAAGTCAGGCCAATCACAATGCCTTTGCGGTTGCGGATCGCCGAAATGCGGTGCAGCGTGCGGGGAATCCCGGCCCGGTTATCCTCCCCAAAGTCGCCAATCCGGGAGGTGACATATTCAATATCCTCACGGGTAATTTCCAGATCGCTCAGGAAGCGTTCCTGAGCGGGGTAGCGCGCCTCTGGCAGGCGACCGAGGTCAAGTACAATTTCGAGGAGATCTTCCGGTTTCTCTTCTCCCTGGAGTAACGCTTGCTGAATATGTGGCGGCAGTGCCTCAAGCAGCAGATCAATATTACTGGTTACTTCGCGTCGCTCTACTGACATATATCTGTGGATCCTCCCTCGGTGCAGAGATGCTCGGAATTGGGACGCGCGGATCCAGGCCAGCCTCCAGCGCCGGTATGAGCACGGAGCGCCGTACGGGAATGACGGTGCTTTTCACAAGCATAGTTTGCTCACCGATCGGCTGGAAGCCCAGATCCTGGGCCGGAGCCAACAATTCCTCCTGATATTCGTGTAATAAGAGATACACGGGTCGCGTATCGGGTACCTGGGTCAGGCCAAAACGCAGGACATCATTGACCATATCACGGGCATTGGGATGCATCAACAGGGTCAGGACATGGGCCGCCGGGCCCCGGGTCGCCCGAATATAGGCCACCAGGTTATCTTCCGGGCCGAGCACCCAGGCCCGCCGGGACAGGCGTTTCCACTGCTGGGTCAGCGGCAGCATCCAGTCGCGGGGGTTGCGGGCTTCGGCCTGTTGCACAAACCGGGGCGTAACAATGCCATAGAGCTTGTGGATGGCCCAGCGATCCTGCCGCAACTGCGACCGCATCGGCGCAATGGTGGTTCCCTGGTCCCAGTCCGGCCCGGAGAGTTGCAAGATCGTCCGATGGGCATAGGCCTGAAAGCCGAGTTGCCGAAAGATCTCGCGTAGTTCCACTTGCTGGCTAGAGATTGCCGCATAGAGGCGCTGAACGTGGTTATGCCCGGCACTCACACAGAGTTGCTCAAGCAGCCGAAACCAGATATCCCGATCCGTCGGCGCACCCCGCCCCAGCGAACCATAGGTTGAGAGGTAAATAATATCCTGTTCCGGTCGTCCCGTCCGGCCCTGCGCCTGAACCAGCGCGCTGAGCCCACGTTCACGGAACACCGTCATGGCCCGATCACGCCCTGTACCTTGCAGCATACAGAACATGGTAAACCAGAATGGACGATGTGGACGTACCAGCAGCGTGGTGTTGTACAACACGACATGACTGCGCGGTTTACGTCGCAGTGTCCAGAGATCAACCGGTGCGACGGATCGTATCATATGCGATCAGGGTGTAGGGGTGGGGAGGATGCGGTGTGGATTCAGGGTCGAACGCCTATCCCAAACCCGGTGCCCTTCTCTTCCTTCCCCATTACCCTTATAACTCCAGAAAGTAGCGATGGAAGCGATCATCCCCCGTTAACTCGGGATGAAATGTTGTTGCCAGGAGCCGGCCCTGCCGGGCTGCGACAATCGTGCTTTCCGGCAACCGGGCCAGCACCTCAACTCCCGTACCGACAGACTCAATGCCGGGTGCGCGAATAAAGACACCCGGAACCGGCAGTTCGCCCATGACCGGCACATCCAGATCGGCCTCAAAGCTGTCACGCTGCCGCCCGAAGGCATTGCGCCGCGCGACAATATCCATCACATCGAGGCTGGGTTGACCTGCCGGCAGCCCGTCCATAATTTGGTGGGCCATCAGAATCGCCCCGGCACAGGTACCCCAGACGGCCAGGTCACGCCCGGCGCGCCGGCGGATCGGCTCGATCAGGCCATACTTGACCAGCAGCTTCCCAATGGTGGTGCTTTCACCGCCGGGGATAATCAACCGGTCAATGGTATCCAGATGTTTGGGTAGCCGCACCTGTTGGGTGGGCCCACCCAGCCGCCGGATAATCTCTTCGTGTTCCCGAAAATCGCCCTGGAGGGCCAGAATACCAGTTGTCATTGCCTGTTGCCAGGTGGCGGTAGCGCCGGGCCATCAGTTACCCGGCATAAACAACCGCCACCTGGATATTACCAGCCGCGCCCGGCCATCAGTTGCTCGCGCGGAATCGAGCTAATCTCGATACCAACCATGGCTTCACCCAGCCCCTTGCTGACCTCGGCGATCATTTCGGGATTGTTGTAATGGGTGGTTGCCTCGACAATTGCGCGGGCCCGGCGGGCCGGATCACCCGACTTAAAGATGCCACTGCCGACAAACACCCCATCGACGCCCAACTGCATCATCAGCGCAGCATCGGCGGGTGTTGCAATACCGCCCGCAGCAAAATTCACCACAGGCAGCCGCCCGGTTTTGGCAACCTCGCGCACCAGTTCAAAGGGTGCCTGCAGGTTGCGGGCCGCCGTATACAACTCATCTTCACTCATGCTCTGCAGCCGCCAGATCTCGCCATACACCGTACGCGCGTGGCGCACAGCCTCCACCACATTGCCGGTTCCGGCCTCACCCTTCGTCCGCAGCATTGCCGCACCCTCGGCGATCCGCCGCAAGGCTTCGCCCAGGTTACGACAGCCACACACAAACGGCACCTTGAAACCATGCTTGTTGATATGGTGTTCATCATCGGCCGGCGTCAGCACTTCGCTCTCGTCGATATAATCGATCCCGAGCGCCTCCAGCACCTGCGCTTCGACAAAATGACCAATGCGTGCCTTTGCCATCACCGGAATGGTTACGGCTTCCATAATCGCCATAATCAGTTCCGGGTCGCTCATCCGTGCCACACCGCCTTCGGCCCGTATATCCGCCGGGACGCGCTCCAGCGCCATGACTGCAACGGCTCCGGCTTCCTCGGCGATGCGTGCCTGCTCTGGCGTAACCACATCCATGATTACGCCGCCCTTCAGCATCTGGGCCAGACCGACTTTCGTGGTCCAGGTCGACTTCTCCATATAACACCTGTACGCGACACATGTGAGTAATTTCGATGATAATATTGTACCATAACCAGCGCAAAAGGAGCAAAGCAGACGCTCATCTGTCCTTGCAGAGCCGGAGCCGACAGGTCTCTGCAGACCTGCCGGCTCGGGTATCTATCCGCAAACCGGTTCAGTCCGCCGCGATATCGATATCGCCACTGGTAGTATTGACATGCAGCAGCGTGTCACCCGACCCTAAGTGACCACGCACCTGACGGCGCTCGTAGGTCGCCTGTTGCAGGTCCAGATCTGTCTCGATTTCGCCGCTCAGAGTGCCGGCATCCAACTGCAGATTGCCGCTTGCGGGCAGGCGCAGCGTGACATCGCCGGCAATACTGGTAACGCGCTGCGGACCAGCAGACGCCAGGCTCCCCGCAAACTCCAGGTCGCCGCTGGTGCTCTCCAGATCAAGCTGAACAGCCTGGGCATCTGCGACATCAATATCGCCGGAGACGGTGGTCACGTCTAGCAGGCCGGTTATGCCGACGAAGGTGAAATCGCCGTTCACGCTGTCGGCCGCGACCCGGGTGATGCGCCCCTCTTCCGCGGTGACATCGCCGTTAATCGTCTCGATGACCAGGGCACCGTGGTGCTGCTCTAACGCGATATCGCCGTTGGTAGTCTTGATCGTCAGGTCGCCCCGGGTATCTGCGCCGGAGATGGTACCGTTGGTCGTCTCCAGCGTACCGTTGCCGGTCACGTCAGTCAGCAACAGATCGCCGTTGGTGGTATTGATGGTAAACGGCGTATCTGCCGGCAGGGCAATGTTCAGCGAGACATACGGCCGCCGCCCGATAAAAAACCTGGTCGTGCGTGGGCCAGTGATATGCACGCTGTTGCCGCGCTCATCAATCGTCAGATCCAGATCCGCCAGGGCGCGCTCTGCCGCCGCTCCATTCCAGCCGAAGGCATGCTTGACGACCTCGATCTGTATCTCAGGACCGCTGCTCTGCACCAGGCTGACATCATCACCAACGACATCGACAACGAGAGCCTCCCCGGTGACAGTTTCTTCCAGGCGCTGCGTGCGCTCAACAAATCCGAACCCGCTTCCTAAAAAGAAGGTGCGGCTGACCAGTTCAAAGACCAGCCAGATAATGCCGATCAGCAGCAGCACACTGCCCCAGCGCCGGGCCTGGTCTTGCCGATAGTTTCGGCGATACGCCTGCTCGTCCGGTTGCACCGGCTGTTCGTATATGTCTGTTCCGGGCATGGTAATACTCTCACACCTGTCGGTATATGGGCACACGCTGACGTAGAACCGGCGATCAACCGGTGTACGCCAGGGTATACGGGCTTCGGTTAAAAAATCGTTCGAGGATGGGACGCGCGTCTGAGAATAATTGTTGCAAACGGCTGTTACAACCCGCGCATCGGACCCGTTTGCCGTCAAACGAGCTATCAACGGGAACGGGTGCAATGGACGTAGCGGCGGCACCCCGGTTGATCATCTCTGC
Organism: Chloroflexaceae bacterium; assembly: GCA_034436755.1. Taxonomy (GTDB): domain Bacteria; phylum Chloroflexota; class Chloroflexia; order Chloroflexales; family Chloroflexaceae; genus CAKZQX01. The sequence goes on from DAOTVB010000220.1 coordinate 8,688, forward strand.
GTCCTCTGTGTGCTCTGTGGCTATGACAACAAATCGGTATCAGTGGTACAATCAAGGGTATGCCACTGCTTATCGACGGGCACAACTTGATTGGACAGATGCCGGATCTGGATCTGGCCGACAGCGACGATGAAGCGCAACTGGTCTTGCTGCTGCGGCAGTATGCCGCCCGGAAGCGCGGACGGCGCATCGTCGTTGTGTTCGATCATGGCGTGTACGGCCACCCGCAGAACCTCAACGGCTATAATGTCGAGTGCCACTTTGCCAAATCTCCCCGCGACGCCGACAAACTGTTGATCCGGCGCATCCGCGCAATCCGGCGCGCCGGTGAGTGGCAGGTGATAACCTCCGACCGGGCGGTGGCGGGTGAGGCGCGTGCCCGGGGCATCAAGGTCATTTCCTCTAACGAGTTTGCCCGCAAACTGCAAGCATCCGCCGGCCCAACGGTACGCTCCGACAGCAAAAGCAGCGAGCGCCCCCTCACTCCCCGCGAAGTTGACGAGTGGATGCAGATCTTTGGGATCGACCCGGAGGGAGCCGATTCGGAAGAGGATGGGTAGAACCAATATCTTTTACATATGGCGGAATTATCTCGCGCAAAGGCGCAAAGCCGCAAAGGATATGCTGTTCTTTGCGCCCCTGGTGGCTTTGCACAGGCTTGTTTGAAAGGTGTGGGGTCAGGTAGGTACAATGCAGGGTATCGGTAGAACGAGGGTTCAGGAGGAATGTATGTCAACTACCATTACCTTACCGGAACATATTGCCCGACGCCTTCAGCAGCGGGCTATCGCGCAACAGCAGACGCCGGAAGCGCTCGCCATCGAGTTGATCGCGCTGGGCCTTGGTGAAACGGCAACCGGAGACGTTACCGCCGCAACCGACGCGGACCCGGAACTGTCGGCACTCGTGGCCCGCATTGCTGCGACGCCGCCAGACCCGGACAGTGTCATTCCCGCACGCGGTGATCTGGCGGACCTGCTCAGGTCGCTGGAAGCCATGGAGTATGCGAGCGATCCTGTGGCGGAGCGTGCCGCACTGCAGGAGGCGGAAGCGGAACTCGACGCGCTCAATCGGGCCGATGATATGGCTGAAGGGCGTGGATAGCCGATGACTGCCTATCTGCTTGATACGAATCACGCTTCGCCCCTGGTCACGCTTCATCACCCATTACGCCTGCGGTTCATCACTGCCATGGATGCCGGGGACACCTTTGCGATCAATGCGGTCATTCTGGCGGAGACGTTGTTTGGTATCAGCGTGGTGCCGCGTGCGACACAGAATCGGGCGATCTGGGCACAAATTCAGCCCACTCTGACCTGTTACATTTCCGATGCGCAGGATGCGACACATGCCACAGACCTCCAACTCACCCTCCGTAATCGGGGCCGACAGCTTGCAACCATTGATGCCCTGATCGCGGTGACGGCGCTGCGCTACAATCTGATCCTGCTGACCACCGATAACGATGTTGCGAGGGTGCCTGGCCTACGTCGTGAGAACTGGCTTTAAGCGACTGTCTGAAACTGTGGTTTGCGTCGGTCACACGTCCATGATGGTTGCCCTGATACCGGACAGCGCCCCAGGAGTCCCGGCTTCAGCCGGTGCCGACCGCACACCGGCTAAAGCCGGGACTCCCGCGCTGGGGCCGTACGGGAGCGGGCCGGGGGATACGGGCCATACCGCCCCTCTGTGGGGCCGGGAAAGCCGTAACGCTGCGGCAACGTCCCAACGTGCCAACGTGCCAACGCATCCACTGTGCTATAATTCCAACGACAAAACCCACTCTGCCCTGCCAGGCATACGCACGGGCTTTGTACCATCGTTTAAGTTGTAACTCGCGCACGGCTACTGTAGCACCCCGCGCACCTCCCCGCAAGGCGTGCCCGGTCGCAGTGTGCGGCTGAGGATACGGCGTATGGCATTGTATCTCACTGGAAGCACGCAGCAGTACGGAACTACTCCCTGGCTACCCCGGAGGTCGTTGTGACCCAGGATGAGCTTGCAGCGCTGGCAGCCCGGCTGCGGGCACTTCTCGACGAATGGGGCTTGGAAGCGGCACGCGCTGCCTTTGACAAGCAGGCCGCCGCGCTGGAGCCCCCGGCACGTGCGTGGCTGGAGGCGCGGGTGTTTCACGCTGCGGGCGATGCCGTCGCTGGCGACAAAGTCGGCGGCGACAAGGTCGGCGGCAATAAAGTCGTCGCCCCGCAGGGAACCGTCAACGTCCTCGGCACCCTGCATGGCGCGGCTGTCGGCGTGAATCAGGGCACGATGCAGCAGTTTTTTGGCACAACCAGCCCCGGTGAGGACAAAGCGACGCTCCTGGCAGACTATCTGGCGAGCCTGACCAGCGAGTGCCAGCAGTTGCGCCTGCACCGGCTGGTGGAGCAGCGCCAGACCGGGAGTGAACAGCAGGCCGTGCCGCAGCTCAAGTTCCAGGCGGTGTATACGAACTTGAGGACAGATCGTGGTTACTGGACTGCCACAGAGGATATTCGCCGGAACAAACGACTGGTGTTGCTAGGTGAGCCGGGTGCAGGAAAAGTGCGCCGTATGACGGCGCGAGTGATAGCGCGGAACGCGCCACGGGTTGGAGCAGCGACCTGTGAGGTTGACCGACTTACCGGAGGTGGAAACACATAAGGGAACACAGCATGTCGGTGACGGGGAGAACCAGGAAGCCGTGTACTGGAGTGGGCATCCCCTAAACCTGGACGCTATGGGTAAAGCTGGATTGCTTCAAGTCTCGTGGCAGTTGGAGACGCGCCCTCCCGCGACACCACGGCTGCTGTCGCGCCTCGGATGCACCACGATAGACTTTCCGTCGTGTGAACGCTCCCGTCCGAGAACACGGTCAATGAGACCAGACACGCCACGAACGGACACCCTACGGCATCCTGAGAACGTCACTCGTGACTGGACTGCGGGATCGCCTACGGGGCGCGAGCCCTATGGCGACGGAGCCTCCATAGTAGTCGGTGGGATCACGTCCACCCACGGCGACCGGGAAAGCCGGTCACAGGGCGAAGGGAGGCAGGAACGTCGGGCATGATAGGTGAAAGGTATGCGAATGCAAACCGCCGATCAAGTATTGAATGCCATTCGGAAACTGGGGGAAAAGGCCATTCACAACGGGCGACCACTCCCTGGAGGAAACCGATGAGACGTTCTGGAGAGCCGTGTACCCTGAAAGGGGTACGCACGGTTCGGCGGGGGGCGGATGGAAAAGGGCCAATGCGGTACCTCGCCAGCCGCCTACCCGACTCGACTGTGCTGCGCTACCTGACGCTGCTGCTGGCGCTCCGCATTCACGGCCACCCGGTCGATCTTCCGCCTGGCTGGGATGAAGCGAAAGCTACCCTGGACCTGCCCGTACCGCCTGGATGGGACAAAGGTACGTTCTATCTGCCTGTGCCCATCCTCTGCCCGCTCGGCACAGTCGCCGAGGGATTGACGCAGGTGCATAACGCCGACCAGGCTATCTGGCAGGCCATTGAGCAGGCACTGGATGATACCCACGGGAGTCGCGCCGGGTTGCGGAACCATCTGAAAGATGCCATTCGCCCTGGTGGTGTGCTGGTATTGTTTGACGGGCTGGACGAACTGCCCACGGGTGGCACCAACCCGCGGCAGCAGGTGGCCCAGGCCGTGCGCCGTTTTGCCATCCAGACCGCGCCGCATACGCCAATTGTTGTCACCAGCCGCGTCAAAGCCTACCAGGAGGCGGCGGACTGGCAGATGCCGCGTGACGAGGGCTGGCAGGTACGTACGCTCCAGCGACTGAAGTTCGATCAGGTGGAACAGTTTGTCCGGCAGTGGTATACCGAACTGGCTAGCACACTGGACGATCCCGCCGACAAACGTGCGGAACGCCTGATTGCAGCGCTGCGCAGTACCAGCAATGAACGCATCCGGAAGCTGATCGAGTCGCCGCTGCTCCTGACCATGCTGGCGATCCTGCACTATAACCGTAACGAACTGCCCGAAGACCGGGTGGGAGTCTATGAGCAGTGTGTCGATCTGCTGCTTGACCGCTGGGAGCCTCGCCGCACGCCTGGGGTACAACATCCCGGCTTGCTGGCGCGACTGGATATCCCGAACCTGAAAAAGGAGCAACTGCGCGAAGAGCTGCATAAGCTGGCCCTCCAGGCCCATGCGTAACCTCCCGGTAATGATGGACGCGGGATGCTGGACCGCTACGCGCTGACCGGACGGCTGGCGGAGTTCTTTGCGCGATTGCGCGTGGATAACCCGCTGGAAAAAGTCAACCTGTTCATTGATGGACTGGTGAAAGATGCCGGGTTGCTCCAGGCCCCTGCCGATGATCGCTATGCCTTCCCACACCTGACGTTTCAGGAGTATCTGGCGGCCTGTGGGCTGGCCAGCCGTGCCGATATGGTCAATGCGGCATACGGCTACTGGACCGGTCCCGATGGGGGGCGCTGGCGTGAGGTGCTGCTGCTGTTTGTGGGGCGGCTGCGGCAACAGGGCACCCTGGCAGTGGAGCGGGATGCGGTCGCCTGGCTGGAGCGGCTGACGGCAGAAAAGGTAGGCCGGGAGCCTAAGTCACTCCGGCAGCGGGCGCAGGACGCCGTCCTGGCAGCGTTGAGCTACCAGGAGTTGGGTGGGCAGACGGCCCTGGCCGGCACCCAGATTGATATCGAGGCCAGGGTCGAGGGACCGCTGCGCACGGTCATTGCTGCCATGCTGTCTACGCCCGACAGCGGCATAGTCCTTGATGACCGAATAGCGTATGCGCGTATCCTGGCCGGCCTGGGCGACCCGCGCTACCCGGTGACCCCTGACGAGTGGGCCACGAGCCTGCGCGGGTTAACCAACGATACTCATCACGCGTCACGCGTCACGCGTCACTACTCACTACTCAGAATACTGGTGTTATGTCTGCTCTGGTACCTACAGCATCGGCGGTTGGGAGAAAGACGAGACGAGTGCGAAGATCTCCCTGCTGAGCTTCTGGATCGCGCGCTATCCGGTGACGGTGGCGCAGTACCGGGCGTTTATGAAGGCTGGCGGCTACGACGAACAGAACTGCTGGATAGAGCATGGGTGGGTGTGGAAGCAGCGGCGAAAACGCACCTACCCATGGGGCTGGGACGATCCGAAGTACACGAGCTCCAACCAGGCCGTGATCGGCGTAACCTGGTACGAGGCCATGGCCTTCTGTGCCTGGTTGACCGCGCAGCTTACGAATGTACTGTCCGACGGATATGCGATCTGTCTGCCGACTGAGGCCGAGTGGGAAGCAGCGGCAGCATACGATGCAACGATGCAGCGACGAATATACCCGTGGGGCAAGGATGCGACAACCCCGGAGCATGCGATTTTCAGGAACGACCAGGGGAGCAGTTTGGGTGCGCCCGCGCCGGTGGGGATCTGCCCAGGCGGTGCGGCCGCCTGTGGCGCGCTGGATGTGAGCGGGCAGGTGTGGGAATATTGTCGCAGCAGCTACAAAGCTTACCCGCGCGAAGCGCATGCAGCGCAGAAAGACTTTACAACGAGTGAAATAGATGTGCCGCTACGGGGCGGCTCCCGGTACTCTGATAGTACATATGTTCGCTGCGGGGCGCGGAACGGGTACCATCCTGTCTTCGGCTACGTCAACCACGAGGGCGGGTTTCGGGTCGTTGCGGCCCCTCTGTTCGCAGAGTAGTGTTGTTTTCTGTGCTCTGAATCCTTTTCGCTGCATCCGGCATGCGGCATCGGCGGGAGAGTTGTGGAACCCGTTTTGGTTGGCGCAGCGATTTTTTGCATTTTTCGGCCTGCACTGTTCACGCGCTGGCGTGGCGGAACTTCATGAAGTTTGAAAAAATAGTGCGGGTAGGAAGAACGGTGCATCGCATGCACCCTACGGCTGTTGCGGCGGCTGGGGGTAGGAAGAACGGTGCATCGCATGCACCCTACTGGGGGGATGTTTTAACGCAGAGCCGCGGAGACGGAGAGTCGCAGCGGGTAATATGTAGCGGAAATCGACGCAATAGCAGGTATTCACCGGCTCAAGCCGGGACTCCCGGTCATTTCTCCAGACTGTTTTTTCAAACTCCATTAGCTTGTCTACTCATTATATCCGGTTTGACCGGTTCAAGAAGTACCTGATCGCCAGTAGCCGTATGCTATAATCCTCACTACCACGAAAGCCTGGGCGCAACGGCGGCACATTCCCGTTTATCTTCTCGGTGTTCTCGGTGTTCTCGGTGGCGATAACAACACATCGGTATGAGAGTGCCCCACCCGCCGCCTCCCCACGCTCAGATAAATCTGTTAGAATTGGCGCACGGCCGGGCGCGGTGCCGTCCGCACCCGATGCAATTGTCAGTTGAATGAGCCATGGTGATCCATGCAAAACCTGCACTATATGTCGGCCCCGGCGCGTGAGGCATTCACCCGTCTGGCAGCCCGTCTGGAGCCCCGGTTGCGCGAGCGCTGCGCCCCCCGCGACGCCGACCTGTTCCTGATCCGCCTGGAACGCTACTTTGCGGACTTCTACGTACCCCTGGCACAGATCTATGGCGAGCGTTCCGATTTTCTCCAGCAACTGGATACCCTGGGTGAGCAGATGCTCGCCGCCTATGCCGACCGTCCGGGGCCGCTGCGGCTGCTCGATATTGAGCGCCAGATGACGCCGGACTGGTTTCAGCGGGAGACGATGGTCGGCTATGTCTGCTATCCCGATCTGTTTGCCGGTACGCTGCGCGGGGTGCGAGAGCATCTGGACTACCTGCGCGAACTGGGCATAACCTACCTGCATCTGATGCCGATCCTACAACCGCGCAGTGGGACGAACGACGGCGGCTATGCGGTGGAGGACTACCACCGGGTCAACCCGGCCCTGGGCACGATGGACGACCTGGCGGCCCTGGCGGCTGATCTGCATACCAATGGCATCAGCCTCTGCATTGACCTGGTGCTGAACCATACCGCCCGCGAGCATACCTGGGCGCAGCGCGCGATGGCGGGCGAGCCGGAGTACCTGGACTTCTACCACACCTTTGCGGATCGCACCCTGCCGGATAGCTACGCGGCCACCCTGCGCGAAGTGTTCCCGGATTTTGCGGCGGGGAATTTTACCTGGTATCCGCACATGGCCGGGAGCGGGCGCTGGGTCTGGACGACCTTTAACGAGTTTCAGTGGGATCTTAACTACACCAATCCCGCCGTGTTCCGCGCCATGGCCGACACCATGTTTTTCCTGGCGAACCAGGGCGTGGATATTCTGCGGCTCGATGCGGTGCCGTTTATCTGGAAGCGGGTCGGCACCGATTGTGAGAACCAGCCGGAGGTGCATCTGCTGCTGCAGGCATTCCGGGGCGTGCTGCATGTCGTGGCTCCGGCGGTGATCTTCAAGGCCGAGGCGATTGTGCCGCCCGACAAGCTCATTTCCTACCTGGGGCTGCATGCCGCTGAGGGCAAAGAGTGCGAACTGGCCTACAACAATCAGTTGATGGTGCAGCTCTGGAGCGCGCTTGCCACGCACGATGTCACGCTGCTGACGCATGTGCTGCATGCTATGCCCGCCCCGCCAACCGGCACAACCTGGATCACCTACCTGCGCTGCCACGACGATATCGGCTGGGCGATTACCGACGAGTATGCTGCAGCCGTGGGTGTAAACGGCTTCCTGCATCGCCAGTTCCTCAACGAGTTCTACAGTGGCGCTTTCCCCGGCTCCTTCGCCCGCGGCTCGCTCTTCCAGTACAATCCGGTGACGCGTGATGCGCGGATCAGTGGCACTACCGCGTCGCTGGCCGGGTTGGAGCAGGCGCTCGCAAGCCGTGATCCCTATGCGACTGATCTGGCCGTGCGCCGTATTTTGCTGCTGCACAGTATTATTCTGGCCTATAGCGGCATTCCACTTATCTACATGGGCGATGAGTTGGGGATGTTGAATGACTTTTCCTTCTGTGGTGATCCGCTCCGGGTGGATGACAATCGCTGGATGCACCGCCCGCCGATGAACTGGAAGCTGGCAGTGCAGCGGCATGACAAGGTGAGTGCTGTCGGCCGGATCTACGCCGGGGTGCGCCGGTTAATTACGATCCGCACCAGCACGCCGGCCTTGCACGCCGGGGGGAGCGCGCAAACCATGTGGACCGATAATCCGCATGTGTTTGCCTTCTACCGGCAGCATCCGCGCGGGCATCTACTGCTGCTGGCGAACTTTAGCGAGTATGAGCAGCAGGTTGCCTCCGAGTTGATGTGGCACGGCAAACTGCGCGGCGAGGTGCGCAATCTGCTTGACCCGGAGGGCTTCCGGCCAACGGCGGATTTCAACCGGATTCATCTGAAGGCGTACGAGTGTATGTGGTTAGTGGGTAGTCAGAGTGGGTAGGAGGTGCGAGATTGCTGACGCGCGGAGTGATAATTGTGTGCGGGCTGGCGCTGGCGTTGACGGCCTGCAATGGCGCGGCGGATGAAGGTGAGACTGATCGTTCCACCCCGCCGGCGGTAACGACCCCGGCGGTCGCCGCAACCGCGACGCCGGTAACCACAGCGGTTGCCGATGAGCAGCGCTACCCGGATATTGTAGACGCGGAGTTGACCGGCAATGATGATGGCACCTACGATATTGCGGTAACGGTCTCATCACCCTACGACTCGCCCGAACGCTATGCCGACGCCTGGCGCGTGCTCTCCCCGGATGACCAGGTGCTGGCCGAGCGCGAACTGCTGCACGACCACGCCAACGAGCAGCCCTTCACCCGCTCGCTCACGAATGTCACCATTCCCGCAGATGTCACCGAGGTGACGATCCAGGGGCGTGATCTGCGCTACGGCTATGGCGGCGAGACGCTCACCATGCCTGTTCCGGGGCGGTAAATCCGTAATCTTCAGGAGTCCCGGCTTCAGCCGGATCAGGCGTTCCTGGCCGGCGGCGGCCCCGGCAAGCATACACCGGCTAAAGCCGGGACTCCAGGAAGGTGTATGCGGGTTATTTGCTCAACGTGGATCAGCCGAACCAGGCGTTCCCGGCCGGCGGCGGCGGCCCCGGTAGGTATTTACCGGCTAATGAACGTTGAACAAAGAGTACGGATATGGCGTGGGGCCGAATGGTGTTCGCTCCAACCCGGCCCCGGCGTTGGAGTCCCGGCTTTAGCCGATGAACGGCCGCAGACCGGTTGAAGCCGGGACTCCGGGAGCGATGTCCGGATTATTTCTCAAACTTCATAAGCCGGGACTCCCGGATGGCGTATCCGGACTTTTCAACGTTCTTCAGCCCCTCCCTACCCTGCCGTTGCGTCCGTGCGGCGCAGGTTTGCGGCGCGTAACGTGGTGTCCACCCAGGCGGTATCTTCGGGCGATAGCTCCGGTGGGGGTGGGGGCGCGTTGTAGTTCAGCAGCCGCTCGTAGCCAACCAGGTCAAAGCAGGCAGCGACGGCGGCCTGCAGGTCCAGCGGTACGTCGGGATCGGGTGGCAGCAGCGGTAGGGGCACCACCGGCAGACGCTCGCGCAGCCCGACGGCCCACACCTGCGTGACGGGCCGCTGCTGCCGGCGGCTCAGAAAAACATAGTATGCCGCCGGCGGAAACACTCCCTGCAGCGGTAGCCGCGCGCCCCGGCGCAGCAGGTCAATTTCGAGCAGGTGCGTCTTTGTGGTGAGCAGGCCGGATCGCCGCTGCACATACTCCCCAAAACCCTCACCATATTTGTTGACCGGCGAGAGGATCTCGACAATCGTCACCAGGCGGCGCTCGGCC
>DAOTVB010000221.1:0-13995 GCA_034436755.1 Chloroflexaceae bacterium
GCCCGGCACACTTCCCAGTACGACCCATACCAGGAGGCTAACCTCAACCAGGACCTTTGGGGTATGGTCGGTATGCGGCTTACCTGTTATACCTGTCAGTTGGGACAGCATACAAATTCATCGTTCATTCAGCCAATTGACGTACGCTATACTGGGATGTTATGCCCACAACTACATGTTCACTCGATCATCGTACTACAGGAGAATACGACACAATGTTATACCGGACACGTCTGATCACCGTTCTGCATCTCCTGACGGTGATGCTATTCATCACGGCGTTCGTCGGTCCACGGCCTGCCCCGGTACGCGCGGCAGATTTTAACTATGCGGAAGCCTTACAAAAATCGCTCTATTTTTATGAAGCCCAGCGCTCAGGGCCGCTTCCCGCTACCAATCGCGTGGCATGGCGCGGCGACTCGGCCCTCACTGATGGTGCTGATGTCGGCGTTGACCTGACGGGCGGCTGGTATGACGCAGGCGACCATGTCAAGTTTGGCCTGCCCATGGCGGCTTCAACTACTTTGCTGGCCTGGGGTGTGCTCGAATACCGCGATGCCTACGCCAACAGCGGCCAACTGGACTACGCCCTGGAGAATATCCGCTGGGCAACCGACTACTTTCTCAAAGCGCATACCGCGCCCAACGAGTTGTACGGTCAGGTGGGCAATGGCAGTGCCGACCATGCCTGGTGGGGCCCCGCCGAGGTGATGCCGATGAGTCGTCCATCCTACAAGATCGATGCCACCTGCCCCGGCTCCGATCTGGCGGGCGAAACGGCCGCAGCCCTGGCGTCCGCCGCTATGGTCTTTGAACCCACCGATGCAACCTACGCACAGACGCTGCTCACGCATGCCCGGCAACTCTACGACTTTGCCGATACCCACCGGGGCAAGTATAGCGACTGCATCACCGATGCCCAGGCCTACTACAACTCCTGGAGCGGCTACACCGATGAACTGATCTGGGGCGCACTCTGGCTCTACCAGGCGACGGGGGAAGCCGACTACCTGGCGCGGGCAGAGACCGCCTATGCCGACCTGGAAAAGGATTATCGCTGGACCCACGCCTGGGATGACAAATCCTATGGCAGTTATGTCCTGCTGGCGCAACTGACCGACAAGGATCAATATGTAGAGGATGTCGAGAACTGGCTGGACTACTGGACGGTCGGTTACAACGGGGAGCAGATCCGCTACACGCCGGGCGGGCTGGCCTGGCTCGACCAGTGGGGCGCGCTGCGCTATGCCGCCAATACTGCGCTGCTGGCCTTCATCTACAGCGATGATCTTACCGATGCGACAAAGCAGACCCGCTACTACGATTTCGCCGTCGCGCAGATACGCTACATGCTGGGGGATAACCCGCGTAACAGCAGTTATGTCATCGGCTTTGGGAACAATCCGCCGACGGAGCCGCATCACCGCACCTCGCATGGCTCCTGGGCCGATGATATGAATACCCCGCCTGACCAGCGGCATACGCTCTATGGCGCGCTGGTTGGCGGGCCGGACAGCAACGATGCCTATACCGATGAGCGCAACGACTATGTGCAGAACGAAGTCGCCACCGATTACAACGCCGGGTTTACCGGCGCGCTGGCACGGATGTACCAGGACTTTGGCGGTACACCGCCGGCAGATTTCCCCCCCGCGCCAACGCCAGGGGAAGAGTTCTCGGTTGAGGCGACGGTGGTTGATGCCGGGGATAGCTACACGGTTGTGCGCGCACTGGTGCTCAACCAGTCCGGCTGGCCGGCGCGCGCCAGCGACGATCTGGCGTTCCGCTACTTCTTTACGCTGGAGCCGGGTGTCACCCCGGACATGCTCACCATCACAGCGGACCAGAATGAGTGTACATCCGTCTCCACACCGCAGCAGTCCACCGGCAACACCTATTTTGTTGAGGTAAGCTGCGCCGGCATCAACATCTACCCGGGTGGCCGTTCCGTCTATCAGAAAGAGGTGCAGATGCGCCTCAGCAGCGCGGGCGCATGGGACAGCAGCAACGACTGGTCCTTCCAGGACATTGCTGCCGGTTCCGGGGCCGCGCCGGTCGAAGCCGACAACATCCCGCTCTACGATGATGGCGTGAAGGTCTGGGGTGAGGAACCGGACGGCACGATCTTCCAGCCGGTTGCCACGGCCACCCCCGCCCCGCCGACGGCTACCGCCGGAGTGACGCCTTCACCCGCCGCGCCGCCGGCAACTGCCACGGCAACGCCTGTGCCCGACCCATCGAACGTGCAACCAGGCGGAAGCCCGGTTCCGGCGACGCCTTCACCCGTGCCCGCAGCACCGGGTGAAACGGCCAGTCTGAGCGGCGGAAATCTGGTTGTGCAGTATCGGGTGGGTGAGACCAATCCCACCGACAACCAGATCAAACCGTTGTTCCAGATTGTCAACAACGGTAGCAGCAGCGTGCCACTGAGCGAACTTACGCTGCGCTACTGGTACACGCGCGACAGCAACCGTCCGCAAAACTTCTTCTGTGACTGGGCGCAACTGGACTGCGCGAACATAACCGGCAACTTTGTCGAACTCTCCAACCCGGTTGATAGCGCCGACACCTACCTGGAGGTGAGCTTTGGCGCGGGCGCGGGCAGCCTGGGCGCGGGCGCAAATAGCGGCGAGATCCAACTGCGGCTGGCGCAGGACGACTGGAGCAACTATGACGAGCGCAACGACTACTCCGCCGACCTGACGAAGCTCGCCTTTGCGGACTGGTCACGGGTTACGCTCTACCGCAATGGTGCGCTGATCTGGGGTGAGGAGCCGGACGGGGTGAATGTGCCGGCACCGGCTGCCGACCCGGCGACTGCCGCAACCAGTCCACCGGACGCGGCCGGTACAGGCGACGCGGCTGCCTGTCTGGTCAACTACGCCGTTACTGACGAGTGGCCCGGCGGCTTCAATACCAAGGTGACGATTACCAACCAGAGCGGAGCCGCGCTGAACGGCTGGCAACTTGCCTGGACCTTCCCGGCTGATCAGCGGATTATTAACCTCTGGAACGGTCAGGTGACGCAGACGGGGGCCGACGTAGTTGTCACCGATGCGGACTGGAATGCGCAGGTACCCGCCGGCGGCACGGTCGAGTTTGGCTTCCAGGCCATCTTCGGCGACACCAACAGCCTGCCGACTGAGTTTACCCTGGACGGGGTGCCGTGTAACTGAGGTAGTGACGCGGTGGGTGTTTGGACCACGAACACCACGAAATGAACGAAACCCGCGAACCGGCCAATGCTGCCATGCAGCCGGCGATCCCGGGTTTGACAGGGATATCGCCTCCCGCAGGGCGGAACAGACCATTCTTGTTCACGAACATGGGCTCTCCGAGTCACATGTTCGTGAACAAGAAGAAAACGTACCATGCTGCTGCAGGCGAATCGGACTTTCATCGGATGAAACGTCCCGTTTGGACACGCACCGCGTAAGTCCTGTAACCGAGGTAGTGACGCGGTCAAGGGGTGAAAGAAAAGCGGCACGCGCGCCTTGATTGCGCGCGTGCCGCTTTTCTTTTTGGTGAACGTTGCCACCCTGTTTGTAGTTACTGGTACGAAGCGGCCGTATCGGCTACCTCCCTGCCGTTATACCAATTTGCCATCAAAACAGCAATCTATCGTTACCGTACCATGGGCAGTGGGCGTAGCGGTGGCACCGTTCCCGTGTAGCACCTCTGCGTGCTCTGTGTTCTCTGTGGCTATGACAACAAATCAATATTAGGCGGTAGTGGTCATAAATTCCGTGATAATGGATAGTAATGCCGAGGCTTGCTCCTCCTGGACGAAGTGACCGGTTTGCGCATAGGGCACCGTTTGCACCTGCTGAAAGACCTGAGACCAGCGTTCCAGGTAGGCTGGTCCAAAGACCGGATCACGCATTCCCCACAATAGTAGCGCGGGTATATCGCGTAGCGCCTCCCGCTGTGCCCACAACGTGCCGTACCAATCGCGGGATTGCAACAGTTCGCATGCATAAATCCATACCGCCCGGCGGGCTACCGGATCACGCAGCGGGTACCGATACTGATTATGAATTGCCCGCGTTAGCCGGGAGCGATCACCATAGGCAAACGGTACGATGACATTGACCTCAAAATTGAAGCGCAAACATAACAGACGGCCCAGGGGACTGCGCAAGAACTGCCCGATGACGACCTTTTGAAAATCGTTCTGCAACGGCCAGAGCCAGGTATTGAACAGGACCAGGCGGCGAATGTTCTCCGGCTGTTCAAGCGCATACGACAGGCCGATTGGGCCACCGAAGTCATGCACCATCAGCGTTACGTTTTGCAGATCAAGCGCCGCGATGAACGCCCGCAGGTTACGGGCCTGCTCCGCCGGGCGGAAGCTGTACCCGGCGGGCTTGTCGGACAGGCCGAAACCCAGGTTATCTGGCGCAACCACGCGATAATGATCGCGCAAACCACGAATGAGATGCCGATACAGGAATGACCATGTCGGGGTGCCATGCACCATCAGGATGGTATCGCCGCTGCCTTCATCAACGTAATGCATCCGTCCGTCGGGGACATTAACGTAACGTGAGGTAAACGGATATTCGTTTAGATCGAGCCAGTTTGTAGCATTCATCAGAATATGGTCAATTACACGAGTTACACCGATTTGTTGTCATAGCCACAGCGCACATAGAGGACGCAGAGATGATCAACGAGAACGTGCCGCCATTGCGCCCGTCGCGCCCATCGCATGAAACGTCCAGTTTGCATGTCAACCGCGTAACTCGTGTCAGTTATGGGAAATGTAATCAGGTTTCCGGCGCGTCAATGCGGAACCATATGTAACTGGCGTCAGATGCCGGACTCGCTGCCGACTGCCGGCTGTTGCGCAACTGCCCCGATGCGCTCGGCCAGATCTGGGCCATAGCGCGCGACAACATTCCGCTGGTAGAGCAACACCATCCAGATAGGCATCGGCGGGAGAACAACAATCAGCCCCAGCAGCCAGGCGCTGGCACTCACGCCCTGCGCTACCAGCGACTCCTCCCCCAACGCTATGAACAGCGGCAGCGGTAGCAGTACCCCGACAGCAATTGTCACCGCCACCGCCAGCGCCCCAAAAATTGCACTGGTCAGCACAAAGGCCATCAGATTGGTGCCGAATCGATATGTAAGCAGATCAACACTGCGCTGAATAGTCTCACCGGGTGGGCTGCGTTCCAGCGCAAACGGCTGCAGGCCATACACCAGCACGCTATACGTTGCCCCACTGAACACCAGACTCGCGCCATAGAACAGGATCAAGATCAGCCCGAGAATTATACCCACAATCACCGCTACTACCGTACCGAAGTTACCTGCCTCGGACGAGAATGCGCTAACGCCACTGAAGCCCATAAAAATCACAAAGTAGAGCGGACAGAAGCAGGCCATTGAAACGATCGAGAAGAGGATATTTGTAACGATGTAGAGCACAATACTGTAGCAACCCATCCCCGCCGCGCGCAGTGGCGGGATCGCCAGCGCCTGAGCAACCCGGATAGGCTGCTCCTGTTGAACCGCAAGCGTGGCCCGGCTGAGCCCGCCAATCAGGTAGACCATAAGCGGCACCAGCAGCAGCATCCATCCCAGCAGCAAGAGCAGTAGCGCATTCTCGCCCCAGAACTGAATTGCCGCTATCGACAGGCCGATCCCGATGGCAACCGGAACCAGCCAGAGCGCCGCAAGCAGCACAAATCCCACAAAACCGCGCCGATAGAGACGTAGCCCCTCGTCAAGCAGATCCAACATTGGTTGCAGCGATGCACGCATAGACTCTGTTTTCCCTACTGGGTAGTACTACTTCGCAGTGCCGACGACTGCGCCCCCGCCCCCCGCCTCACACTTTCCGCTTCACCTCAACCGCATCCGTCTCGGCAATTGCCCGTAGCAACGCTTCCTCACTCATTTGCGACTGGCGCAGGCGGCCCAGCAAACCCTGCAATACGGTCGCATCAATATCGCGCTGGCGGGACAACTCGGCCACAAAGTCTTCATCGTCGAGGTTGGGGTTAATGCCGTAGGGGCGCGCCAACCGGCGTTTAAAAGCCGTGTAGTAGTGCTGGCGGACAAAGTTGCGTTTGCCGGCGCGCTGGAACAGATCGGCCATGCTCTCGACATACTCGGCACTGCTGCGTAGCACAACCTCTTCGCGCAACGGGACCGGCTGTCCAAAGCGCCGCCCCGTCAGGATCAGGTAGGCCACCAGCACCGCCAGCGCATAGACCAGGGCCCACCCCCAGGGATTGCGCAAAACCACCGAGCGTAGCGAGGGCGGCGTAAAGAAGCCATGATGATACTCATCAAACAGAATACGCCCCCCGTCCGGAACGCGGCGCAGCAGATTGAGCACCAGATCGGCGTTCCGCTCATCATCAAGGCCGGCGTTGGTGAAAGGGTAGGTCGCCGAACTGACATAGATATAGCCCTGGCCCTGCCGGATACCAACCAGGATCGGCGCATCGCCCAGGCCAATCAGGCGCGCCACATCTTCCCGCTCAACCTCGATAAACTGGTTAGTCTGCACCAGCACTTCTTGCAGCGGTGGCGTATTCAGGATGGGCTGTAACACTGGTGCGCGCTCGATGGCGGCATCGAAGATACCTCCCTCGGCATCCTCAGCCGCTTCATCATAGACGCGGAGGGCCAGTTCCAGTTCCGCCAGAAGTTCTTCCGTCTCCCCAAAGAAGCTGGTCCGATCATCGGCCAGGATTAACATACCCCCGGATTCGACCCAGTCCAGGACGGCCAGGGCATGCTGCCGGCTGATCCGTTCGGTGGGATTGAGGATAAAGAGCGCAGCGGTCTGCTCGTCCAACTCAAAATCGGTATACTGAAGCCGGCGCGCATCATAGCCCAGTGCCCGCGTCCAGCGCAGCAGCGCCATAGCACCCCCCGCTCCACTCGAATGTGTTGTCGTCTTGTTGCTCAGGCCATCGTCTTGGGAGCGGCCCGGTCCCAGGATGGTAAACCCTACGAGTGCGGCAAAGAGGGCCAGCAGAATGAGGAGATCGCGCCGTTGTTTCATAGAGTGTAGTTTCAACTATGGGTGGTCAAGTATCAGCAGGATGGCAGAATGGGCGGTCCTCACTCAGCCAACCGCTCCGATACCGCCTGCATTATAGCAAGTTCACTCGGGTAAGGCAAAGGATTCTGCTGATGCGGAGGCAGCGCCACGCGGCTTTGCCGATACACGGAGGCGATGATGCGGTGGAGAGATGATCGCACCATCGCCTTCCGGGTCTACACATCTTTGCCATCACTGGTGCGCAAGAATGATATCCAGCGTGTCACCAAGAATGTCGTTCGGGTCGGCGTACATCTGGTTGACATTGGCGACGATGGTAATGCCGCTGTTTGGCAGGTACCACATCGCCGTGCGATAGCCGGTCAATGCGCCGGTATGCCCGCGCACAACCCCATGATAATAGGGATCGTCCGTCTCGATATGCAGCACACTCTGCATCAACCCCATGCCATAGATCAGATCACGCGAGCCCCACGCGCCCTGCACATCGATAAAGGAGTGCATGGTGGCAAGTGCCTCCGGCCCCAGCAACGCCCCCTCGGACAGGGCTTTGATAAACCGCCCCAGGTCTTCCGCTGTCGAAACCATCCCGCCGGCGGCCCAGACAAAGGACATGTTGATGTCGGTGTAGTCGCGGCGGCCCACATAGCCGCGCGCCACCCCGGCCGCGTTGATCTCTTCCGGATCGAAGAAGGTATTCTGAAGACCGAGCGGGTTAATAATGCGCTGCCGTACTTCATAGACCAGCGGGTTACCTGTGGCGCGCTCAACAATCATTCCCAGCAGGATGTAGTTTGTGTTCGAGTAGCGCCAGCGCCCCGGTTCACCCGGCGCGAAGTAGGGCGGATGCGCCACCGCCGCCGCCACAATCTCCTCCGGTCGCCAGATGCGCCCCGGATTCGCCAGCGCCCGGTTGACAAACCCGTTGTCCAGGTAGTCATACAACCCGCTGGTATGATTCAGCAGGTAGCGAATATTCATACGGTTGCCGTTGGGCACCATCCCCGGCAGCCAGCGCTCAACCGTGTCATCGAGGGTGAGCCAGCCCTCCTGCATCAACTGGAGGATAACGGTTGCCACAAAGGTCTTGGTGGCACTGGCGATGCGGAAGCGGTCAAGCGGAACCATCGGAATGCCCCGGCCCTGGTCGGCCAACCCGCGCGCACCGAGCCACATTCCCTGACCGGGGATGTTGACATACAGCGCCGCGCCGGGAATACGGGAGTCGGCAACCTTCTGGTCGAGCAGCAGTTCCAGTGAGCGCCGCAGTTCGGGAGAGAGATCGGGATAGATTTCGCCGGAGCGGGCAAACTCACGCCAGACCCCGTCTGCGGAGAGCAGCACAACGCTGATGCCGCCACTCTCATTCGGCACAAACTGCATCAGCGTCCCGGACAGCCAGCCGTGTGCAAAGGTGTAGGTACCATCACCGTTGGGTAGCAGTTGCGACTGAAACGGCGGGCGGATAAACCAGAGCATGTAGTTGTCCCAGGCAATGGTCGTGTTGGGACTGTACGCTCCCAGGAAGGGAGCCACGACTTCGAGTGGAATCGGGGCCGCCTGGGGAACCTCCGCGACGGTGATGGTATTGCGCTCGGCGGCAGCGGCCGGTTGCGCCGGTAGTATCCCACCAACCCCCAGCAGCAGAACAAGCAGCAGCAGGTGACACAATGACCGACCGGGCTTCATACGGTCCTCCTTGTGATCGGCGATTCTCGGGTTATCTGGTCAGTGATAGGCTTTGTGATTTTCTATAAGCGGGTGGCTTGCGCCCACAACAGGACGAGACCGGTCATTCATCGCCGTACCGCTGACCCCTGAGTCCTACCGGCACGATTGTACCAGATTTCTTTGATGATGATGCAGGCAAACTATACCAAAAGTACCCTTGCGCACGCCGCACTATCGTGCTACACTCAATCGGGGAAACCCGTCGATCTTTCGTACCTCACACGGACAGGATAGACTCCTATGCAGCACCAATCCCCTACCGATGAACGGCTCGATCAGATCGAGCACTGCCTGGCGCAGACTGAGCAGATCCTGCATCGCCAGACCGCAACCCTGAGCCGTCTCCAGGAGAATTTCGACAGCACCATTCGCCGTGAAGACTGGTATGCCGTCCAGTTCAGTGAGATGATGCGCGTTCTGGCGCGTGACCTGCGCGAACTGCGTGCTGTGCTGATCTGGTCGGTCGTAAGTGAAGGCCCCGTCAGCACGGAGATGCTTCAGACGATGCTGCGGGCGATGCCCGATGACATAGGAATGCGCCCACCCGATGAGACCTGACCCCCGGCGGATGCGCAGTCTATGCCATCCACCACTGAGGGAAGATGGCATGACACAGCCGTGGCGCCCGTTACAAAAACCGCCGCAGTGCTATGATTAGCACTGCGGCGGTTCGTTTTGTCTGACGCGATCGGCATGTGATCCGGCATCAGATCCGTTCACGCTCGCGGTGCAACCGGATCTGTCGAACGAACAGGGTCAACCCGAAGAGCAGGATACCGGCCATCGGCACGCCCGTGCTGGTCGCCGGGAGAGGTGCCTCGGCGTCGGCTTCCGACTCGGCTGTGCCGCCGGCCACTGCCTCGGTTGCGGTTGGCTCGGCGGTCGTATCCAGCAGCGGCTCACTCGTCGGGGTAGCGCCGGTTGGTGCAGGGTAGGCGAGCGGTGTCCCGGTTACGGTGGGGCTACCCGCACGCGGCACACCGGCAACACCGGTACCAGTCGGCGTGGTTGTCCTGGCTGCCCGACCAGTAGCGGCGAGTGTAGCAGTAGTTGTTGCTGTCACCGCCTGAAGTTCATCCACCACCAGAACGGTAACGATATTCGAGTAGATCAGTTGCTCCAGATCATCATAGGTGGCCCGCGCCTGCGTAACAATCAGGGTGCCTCGCTCCACGCCCGGTTTAATCCGGGTGTCGATGGTGATTTCAACTGTCTCGCCGGGTTTGAGTTCCGACAGCATAAACTCGATAGTGTTACCCGCCACATTCGGGTCTTGCCCGCGGTCGGTCAAAGCACCCTGCACCTCCAGATTCGGTGGGAAGGTGCTCTGAATGGTGATATCATTCAGAGCATTCGAGCCGTCGTTGGCCGGTGGGTTGATATTGCGCAGCACAATGATGTACTGCACCTCATCGCCCGCAAAGGTGCTGCCCCAGTCACTTGACATGCGGAAGAAGACTTCACCATTGGGCACTACCGGCGCAGTTGTGGCTGCCGCCGTGGCCGCGACTTCCTCGGTTGCTTCACCCGCCGGAACCGGCTCTTCCTCGCCCGGCTGTGGCTGCACAGGTTGCTGTGGCGCTGGTGGCTGCTGCGGTGCCGGCAGTTGCTGCGCGGGCGGTTGTTGCGGTGCAGGCGGTTGCTGCGCCGGTGGTTGCTGCGGCGCGGGTGGTGGTGGTGGCGGCACCTGCGGCACCCCGGAGGCTGGGCCAGGCTGCGTTGGTGCAGGCGGCGGCACCAGCGGACCAGTGCCCGTTTCAGGTGGTGGCGGTGGTGCGATCAGTGTTGGCTCCTCATCGCCGCCACCGCCGCCGCCACCACCGCCGCCGCCATCGCCGCCACCATCGCCGCCACCATCGCCGCCGCCATCGCCGCCGCCATCGTCACCATCGTCACCGTCATCGTCATCATCACCATCATCGGGTGGTGCTGGTGGGGATGTATTGGTGGGCGGAACGGGTGTACTGCCTGGAGGCGTATTGGTAGGCGGAACCGGCGTATTCGGACCCGGCTCGGTTGTATTCGTCGGCACGATTGGGGAGGTGGGGCCGTTATTTACCGGCGTATTGGTCGGCACAATCGGCTCATCCGCGCGCACATTCACCGTAATCTCGGCGGACTGTTCGCTATTGCCACCACCGGCCGCGCTGGCAACATTGGTAATTGGGCCGGCCGGAGCAGACTCATTCACCCGTACCCGGATCGTCACGGTGGCGGGCGAACCATCCTGAATGGTTACAGTACATACGACCGTCTGCGCGGTTGTACACGAGCCATTGATCGCGGTTGCGCTCTGGACCGAAAGGTTGCTATTGATTGGGTCTGTCATTTCAACGCTGATAGGACTTGTACTGGAAGTCAGCAGCAGCACGCTGTAACTGAACTCCTGCCCCGGACTGACGTTGGAGGCTCCGGCCAGCTTGGTCACAACCAGCGGGCCTTCCGGCTCCGGGGTATTGGTCGGCCCAAGCGTCGCCGTCGCTCCGGTCGTGGCTGTCTCGATAGGGCCAATGGTATTGGTCGGCCCGGCGGTGTCGGTCGGCCCGGCGGTGTCGGTCGGCCCGGCAGTTTCGGTCGGCCCGGCAGTCTCGGTCGGTCCGGCAGTCTCGGTCGGCCCGATGGTGTCAGTTGGACCAATGGTGTCAGTTGGGCCGATAGTGTCAGTTGGACCAACGGTATTTGTTGGGCCAACGGTATTTGTTGGGCCAGTCGTATTGGTCGCTGCGGTTGTTGGAACCGGCGTCGATGGTGTATCGGTGGGAACCCGATCCTGTAGCGACGGATCATCTTCCGGGAGCGGCGCATTCACCGGCGAGGGTTCATCCACCGGGTCCGGCGCAGCGGTTGGTGCGGGCACCGGCTGGTCTGTGGGTGCATCGGTAGGTTTATCCGCCGGGGCGGTGGTTGGCGCAACCACCGGTTCCTCTGCCGGAGCCGGATCATCAACGGGGGCTTCATCTGCCGGTTGCGTAGGATCGGCGGCAGGTTCATCCGCCGTATCCGGGGGCGTATCGGTGGCAAGTTCCTGGGCCGGAGCCAGCGTCGGGTTGACCCAGCGATACGCCTCGGCGTAGAGTGGGAAGATAATCATCAAAATGCTCAACGTGAGCAGCATCACTTCCCAGAGAGTCCAGCGAACAGGCCCACGCCCTCGCCCTGGCGTGGGTTTTCGACGCCGAAAGAAAGACTGCATGTGCTATTCCTCGCTTCAGGTGAGCGGACGCGATTCCACAAGATCGGCAATGACGATCAGCCGCTGAGTATCCCAGGCCGTGCAGGTAATCAGCGTCAGCACAGCGGTGGGGGTTGGTGCCATAACCTCGACTTGCAGCGGCCCGACGCGCTCCACGGCGCGCACCCGGTAGCCATACTGCCAGCCACCCGCTTCAACCAGGATTGCATCCCCAATCTGGAGTTGCCCCAGGTCACGAAATACACTACCACGAATGCCCGCATGCCCGGCCATAACGGTATTGCCCGTTTTGCCGGGCGTTGCCGTCCCATGATGGTAGCCGGCAGCATAGTCGGCAACCTGCCATGCGCCATCCTGGACAAATACCTCGACAACGGGGGTATCGACACCAATGGTCGGTACAACCAGCCGTTGCGGACGGAGATCAGTCGGCTCGTCCGGTGTGGCTACGATCTCTGGTGCCAGATAGTCCGGTGCGGCCGGTGTCTGTTCCATATCAGGTGTTGTAAACGGCAATGCGGGTAGCGCTGCGCCACGCAGCCCACGGGCCAGAACATCCGGCGCAGCGGGCGGTAGAGCCAGCGATGCGTGCGGCCCGGATACCGGCGCTGATACTGCCGGGACTGCGGCACGCGCGGGCTGCTGCCGGAACTGGTACAACCAGTCACGTCCATACCCATCGAGCAACCAGTAGACAACAACAATGAGCAGCGCAACCGTCAGGAGCCGTTCCGTATGCCGGAGGGCATGATCAACCCAGGTACGCAGGAGAAACGGCCTGAGCGCCAGGCGGCGTTGTGCGTTGGTTGAACGTAATGCTACAGGCCGTAGTGTTTCACTGTTTTCGGGCACCTGCGAAAGCAAAAGATCATGCAACAGTTCGTGTGTCGTATGATCATGATCGGATGAGGCAGAGGAAAAATGCCTGATCACAAGCAGCCTCTTCTGAATTTCGCATGATTAAATTCTGTGTGAACAGCGGTGATGCCACAACGGGAATGCGAATGGAATGTATTGCTGTCTGGCTTTAACGACAAACCGCCATGAAACTGGCCTGATTATACACTATCACTCGCACGCGTGCAATAACCCTATGCCTGTAGAATGAGCAAAACCAGGACTTTCGTCATGGGATGTGTAAAGTGATACCATATCAATGTCTGCATTGATCCAGGTGAATGTTCACCATGACGTACCAATCGGCCCTTGCGGATCAGTCATATTACGGGTAATATAGAATGTCAGAATGGTAAATGATCACCCGAGGATACACATGGGCACAGATAACCCGGCAAACCAGTTAGACAACGCTGACGATCAGCACATCCAACCATCGCACGCAAGTCAGGATAGTGGAAACCGGCTCCGTCATGCTCTGGCAAATCTTGGGCTGTTTTTTGAGGCTGCCCGCGAACGCGATCCGATCCCGTCACTCCAGGAGATTGCCGGCGATCTGCTGCAAACGGACGATCTGGAGATTGCAATTCCTGCCGGGGCCGGCCCGGTGCAGTATGATGATGCGCGAACGCTGGCCCTACCGATTACATTCGGCGGACGCCCGATTGGGCGGCTGCGGATGCAGCGTAAGCAGGCATTTGATGCTGAGGATCGCACGATCGCGTTCATGATCAGTCAGATTATCAGTGTGGTACTGGAACAGTCATCGCTGCATGGGCAGATCGAGCAGTATCACCAGCAGGCCCGCGCCAACGCCGACACGCTGGAACAACTGCTTATTTTTAAACGCCAGATCGTTGGTGGGGTCACTGATCCGTTGCATGTTGCGCTGCTGCTGGCTACGCAGGTGCCGGAGATGGTGGGCGGCGACCGGGCCAGTCTGCTGATTGTGCCCGAGGATCAGCCCGATGTGCCCCAACTGGTGTTGAGTAACGGCACCATTGCCTCGCTCGAACGGGCCCGCGAGGTCCGCGATACCGGGCTGGCCGGGTTAGTCTTCCGCGAACGCCGGCCGCTTATTATTGACGAGACCGAAACCGATCAGCGCTGGCTGTCGATGTCGCTCAAGTCGTTTGAGGCTCCCTCC
>DAOTVB010000222.1:0-5013 GCA_034436755.1 Chloroflexaceae bacterium
TCGGTTCTAATACCCGAATATTGCCATCTTCATCAATTATCGCTTCAAATGTCTGGAGCATACTTTTACCTCCTCCGGCAGAATACTCGGCTTAATCATATCTCACACAACTTCTATGAATTGAGAGATCGCACGACATTATAACATCAAGCTCAAATACAGGAGTTACGTGGTCACTGACTCGTAAGAGAATGTCGCCTCCGGCAGGGCGAAAGATTCCATGCTGCCGCAGGCGCATCGGGTTTCCATCGGGTGGAACGTCCGGTTTGCTTGGTAACCGCGTAACTCCTGTCACATACACTGCCCATTAACTAATCACTCGACAGAACCGGCAATAACACAGAGTTATTGTAGCATAGCATAGCCGGTGATGCGCTCTTTTCGGTAGCGTTGCTCTGTTAGCGGGAAGTCATCCCGCAGCCTGCGCCGATATGCTAAAATCAAGCCTGAAAGTGAGCCGAACCGGGATGCTACGGGAGATACAGGATGACCAGCGACGATGAAAACAGCAGCGCGACCTTGCAACATCAGAATGAGCAACTGCGGCAGCGTGTCGCCGAACTGGAACAGTTGCTCGCCGCCAACCAACCGGCAGTCGCTGCCACGAGCGCAACAACCCCCACAACAGACGGCACGCCACCCGCGACCTGCGCAACCTGCCAGGCATTTCTCGACAGCTTCCCCGCTATGCTCTTTGCTAAAAATCGGCAGGGTGAAATTATCCTGGTCAACCGGCAGTGGGAACAGTTCAACTACATCGCCAGAACAGAGGCATTGGGCAAAACGGATCAGGAACTCTACCCGGCGAATATTGCCGCTGCCAACTGGGAGATTGCGTCTCGCGTCCTGGAAACGAGTACTATTCTCGAACAGGAGGACGAGATCCCTACGGCCAATGGTCTGCGTACCTATGGCAGCATCAACTTCCCGATCTATGACAACCAGGGCCAGATTGCAGCGGTGGGTAGTACTGCAACCGATATTACCGTGCAGCGGCAGGATGAGGATGCATTACGGTTATTCAAAGCGCTGGCGGAACATGCACCCGATGGCATTGTCGTATCCGGTTTAGACAATATTGTCACCTACATCAACCCGGCCTTTGAGCGTCTGGCGGGCTATAGCACAGCCGACCTGGGGCGGCATGCCTACGAGTTTTATGCCGAGGAGGATGCCATCTTACAAGAGGTGACGCGCCTGGTGAAGGCACAGCGCTTCTGGCAGGGCCAGTTTACCTATCGGCGCAAGTCCGGGGGCATGTTCACCGGGCATCTGTCTATCTTTCTGGTGCTCGACGATGATAGCACTCCGATTGCTATCGCGCGGATCATTCGCGACCTGACCGGGCAGCAGCGGATCGAAGCAGAACGTGCAGCGTTGCAGCAGCAAGTGATCGCGGCCCAACAGGCTGCTCTGCGTGAACTCTCCACGCCGCTGATCCCGCTGACCAGCGATATCGTGCTGATGCCGCTGATCGGCGCAATTGACAGCCAGCGCGCCCATCTGGTGGTCGAAACGCTCCTGGCAGGAGTGGCCGCGCAGCATGCCCATCTCGTCATCCTGGATATTACCGGCGTCGCAGTGGTGGATACACAGGTTGCACAGGTGTTGCTCCAGGCGGCCCAGGCGGTCAGGCTGCTGGGAGCGCGGATCATGCTGACCGGCATTCAGCCGCAAATCGCCGAGACACTGGTGCATCTGGGGATTGACCTGCGCGGCGTGCTGACGCATGGCAGTTTGCAAATGGGGATCGCATGGGCGTTGGGGCGGGAGAAGATCTAGGAACGCGTGAATGTCCACGCGTTCCCGGCGTTTGAACCAGTTGCGCTACGCCGCGTTATAGGCGCGGTTGTAGAGTTCGATGATCTCCTGCTTGGTGGGCTTGCGGGGGTTGTTCGCCGGACTGCCGCTGTCGATAGCCGCATCCGCCATCGAGGGCGCAAGCCGCATCAACTTCTCTTCCTCGACACCCAATTCCCGCAACGACGGCACCTTGATGTCCTTGATCAGTCGGTTGATTGCCTTCACGGCCAGATCGGCCGCATCCATGTAGGCCAGACCATCGGTCTGTTCGCCCATTGCTTTGGCGATATGCGCATACCGCACCGGGTTACCAATCAGACTAAACTCCGTCACCACGCCCAGGAGCGCCGCATTAGAAACACCATGCGCAATATGGAAGTAGGCTCCAATCGGGCGGGACATGCCATGTACCAGCGCCACCGAGGAGTTGCTAAACGCAATGCCGGCCTGAAGCGCCCCCAGCATGACCTTCTCACGCGCATCCTGGTTGTTCCCATTTGACCAGGCCTGGCGAATGTTCTGCGAAATCAGCTCAATTGCCGAGATGCAGAAGATATCCGCCATTGGCTGGGCCTTCACCGAGACATAGGCTTCAATCGCATGCACCAGCGCATCAACCCCGGTTGCAGCAGTCACGCCGGGCGGGGAAGAGATAGTCAGCAACGGATCAACAACGGCGATATCGGGCATCAGGTGAGGGCTGCCAATCAGCATCTTGACATCGGTCTTGGTGTCGGTAATCACCGTGTAAACGGTCGCCTCGCTGCCGGTACCGGCAGTCGTCGGCAGGGCGACCAGCGGCGCGCCCGGCGTGCCGATCTTGCCGATACCCTTGTACTGCTCAATCGAGCCGGGATTGGTTGTCATCACTGAGATCGCTTTGGCGGTATCAATTGGACTACCACCACCAACGGCCACAAGAAAATCGCAGTTGTTTTCTTTGTAGAGGTTCAGCCCTTCCTGCACAAACTCTACCACGGGCTCACTATTGACCCCGGCATAAACGACGCTCGTAATATCGTGCTGCCCCAGAACCGCTTCAACCTTCTCAACCAGGCCAATCTTCTGCATAATCTCGTCAGTAACAATCAGGCCGCGCTTCAGACCGCGCTGTCGGCAGTGTGCGCCAATCTGTTCAGCCGCGCCGGAGCCGACCAGCATCAGTGCGGGAACGCGAAATTCTCGTGGCGATAACATCGGACCCTCCTTCACACCTTTTTATCTCTGGTAAACAGTACATACTATCGACTGCATAGCACGCCTATCGCTGCATATGATGTCGGGATACAGGCATGTTCAGCACAACGAGCGAGCCGACCAGCGCGCTACCGGGTTATGCAATATGGGGTATCAGGACATCACTTATCAGTAAAAATGAAGAGATATGCTGCATAGTGTAATATACAACAGTTAATATGTCAACAAAATATCCAGTCTTATTACAGCCTTTGCAAAGCCTGGAGCGTATCACCACCCGGGTTGCGCTTCAGGCATCCGGCGCGGCAGTATCGGCCGGCTCCGTGGCCGGCACCGGACCAGGCGGACTGATCAGGGTGCTACTGATCCAGCCCTCATTGCCGACGGGGATGCGGCGTGCCGGCCGGCAATCAGGAGCAGTTGCTAACTCAACGAGGCGAATACGATACCAGGGAGCCGTACCGACCGACCGTTCTTCCAGAATCGCTACCTGGTCGCCCGGGCAAACCTGCCCCAGCACCGTCTCCGGCGCGATCACCGGTTCGCTCCGCAAATTCCCGCCATTGCCGACAACATTTCCCACGCCGGACGCTCCCGCAAACAGCGTCGTCTGTTCCGCCTGCGTCGTCGCACTCAGACCGGCCTCGACAGTCTGGGTCGCCACCGCTGTTGCCGCCTGAGCCGTAGACTGCGCCACCTGCGTAGCCTGCAACATCTCGACACGCTCAGTATTATACTGGAGCGCAAACCGCAGGCCAAAGACGAAAACGCCAATGATAATACCGACAATAAGAACATTGGCGAAGGCCCAGATTGGGCCACCACGACGGGGCGCATTTGCACGAAACAGGCGGTCCCAATCACGAGGGTTCATTCTGGCAGGCAAGATCTCCTCCTTGGGCACTATTCACGAGAGCAGGTAGTCGGAAATAAACAGGTCAAATAACGTATGTATGCATACCGGGTATTTACAGATCATAGCGCAAGATTATCTGGCGTTCGCCATTGGCAGCAAACCCGAACCAGCGATAGAGCCGCTGGGCCTGAACATTGTAGGACTGCGTGTTAAGCGTCACCAGGGTGGCATTATGCCGGCGCGCGAACGCAATGACCTCGGCCAGCAGCCGGACCCCAATGCCCAGCCCCTGGTAAGCCGGGTCTACGGCAATCCGCACCAGATGGGTTAACTGATGGCTGAAGTGACTTGTGGCGTAAGCATAGCCCACCGTCTCTTGCTCCAGTTCCGCGACAATACAGAGCGGTCCCTGCGCAATCGCCGTGCGCATAACCGTATCATCTTTTGTCCACTGCGGCTCAAAACAGACCTGATCAAGCTGCATAATTGCCTCCAGGTCTACCGGAAGAGCCGCACGTACATGGACCGACTGGTTGCCGGAGGTCGGCACCTCCAGGGTACGTTTCTCGTAGACAATGACCTCCGTTGTGGGTGTGTAACCCAATATGCGCAACCGTGGATGCAACCAGACATCAGTAACCTCATCGGCGGCATAGAAAACATGCCGTATATCACGCGCAGCCAGTTCCGCGCGCAGAAAGGTCCATAACTTCTCCAGCGCGGGTGTCACCTCCAGGCCGTCAACCAGCGCCACCCCCCGGAGCCAGATCGTCGCCTCCGCGCGCCGGCCGACCAGCATCACGCCCCAGAGTTCCTCATCCGACTCCATCACGACGGCGTGCGCCGCTGTGAGCAGGGCAGGAAGATCGCTACCGGCCAGTCCATAATAACGCCGGGCAGCATCCCGGAAGAGCCGCGCGACATGGTTCAGGTCCGTTGCATTGGAAAGACGCAACCGGGCCGGCGAAAGATCAAGCGTGCGTCGAAACAGGCGCATAAGCGTGCTATTATATCCTATGCACGGACGCTCCTGGCGGGAGCGTTTATCAATCACCCTATTGTACACCAGAACGACCCTAGATGGCACACAAGTGTTAAAATTCACTAGATGTGATCGTTGTTCACGCATAACATACCAAAACCAGGGAGTTTTTCAA
>DAOTVB010000223.1:0-6329 GCA_034436755.1 Chloroflexaceae bacterium
CTCATGAAGGATGTTGCTCCTTCACACCACACGGGAAAGGAGGTGATGGGGCATGCATCTGGAGATCACCGGCAATGGCAGTGGCATTGAGATTCACCTGGTCGTTGCATGGTCGGCGCTGAAAGCAGCGCTGGCGGCGGTGGCGGCGCTGCTGGCCGCCCCGGAGATAGCGCGGCTCGGCGCACTGCTGGGGTGGTGGTAGTGCGGTAGGGGGTCGGAGGGTGCCACCGGAACGCTGGTACCTGGTGTTCCGGTGGCGACGCGAAAGGAAACGGGTTCAGGCTCAAAACGTAGGTGACCCATCGAGGAACAGTTCCGCCCGCGCACGAACCGTGTCGCCATTGACCTCGACCAGGTCGTTGCGCCGCAGGGTTCCGAGATAGGTGTTAAATGTACCGCCGCTGGGAGCGTAGCCAGTGCGTCCACCCAACTCCTCACGGGTAAGCGTGTTGGGATAGGCCGCAACCAGCGCATCGAGCATTTTGCGCTCACCGGCGCGGAGTACACTCCGCCACATGGCAAGGAGATCCGCAGTGGTCTGGGGCGGCGACGGTACATCGGTACCGAGGTAGTCCATTCCCGACCGGGTGATTGTCACCTCCTTGCCGGTATTTTCGACGAGCAGGCCATGACGTTTAAGCGTACCAAAGTAGGTACTGAATGTTCCACCCGACGGTGCGAACCCGGCCAGCGTTCCCAATTGAGTTCGGGACAGTTTGATTGGGTAGCGTTGCGCCAGCGTCTGTAGCATTTTACGCTCACCGGCGCGGAGCGCGGGGACTGATCCATTGGCGGCATCGGGTGACGCGGCGGGTGCCGGCGCGGGCGGGGCCACCGGCGGTGGGGCGGCGGGTGATCGGGGAGATGCGGTTACCTGCTCCAGGGCTGCCTGGAGATCCCGGGCCAGGTGGGTGACCTGGTCGCCCAGCGTGGCGAGGGACTGGATCGCCGCCGTCAGGTGCGCGACCTGGTCGTCGGACACCACCGGCACGTCAACCCGCTCGACCACGCGCTGGACCTGGGGGTGCTGTGCAGCAAGCTGCCGCTCCAGTTCGATGATACGGTGCTGGAGCATCGCCGGATCAGTAGTCTGGTCTGTGTGCATTGTGGCATCTATGCGTTCCCGCAGTCGTTCAATATCCACCGGTGCAAGCACGCGCGGCGACTGCTGGCTCTGTCCCACCTTTGGCGTGGCCGAACTGTCGAACGTGCGGCGCTGACGCACCTGCACGCACTGGAACATATTCAACCAGCCTGGCGACCAGAACCAGGCCGTACCGACCGGCAGCGACGGCAGCGAGGCCATCAATTCGTCGCGCTGCTCTGGCGTGCCATGTACCCGCACCCAGGCATCGACGGCATCACGATCCTGGGGGGCAATCGTGCGGAGCGCGATCAGCACCTCGACCTGGGTCAGCACATCTTTGTTGATCACCGCTGCGCGCTGCGTCACCAGCGTGACACCAAGACCACGCGCTCGCCCGCGCCGCACGATGTCCTCGATAGCCCCGAGCATGCGCTCCTGGCCGCGCTGCGGGCGCTGCGGGGCAAAGGCATCGGCCTCATCGAGAACCAGGTGGAGCGGTGTGCGACTGCGGTGATAGAGCCGCTCAGCAAAATCGGTCATAAAGCGGGTCTGCTCGCCCTTGCGCAAGTGGCTGAGATCCAGCACGGCTGAAACCCCCGCATCCACGACCAGATCGGCGATCACCTGGCCCGCCGTCACCGCCAGCGGCACATCGCCATGATCGCCGCCCAGGATGACGATGGGCAACCCCGGCCCGCGGCCGTCGGCTGATGCACGGAGCCCCCACCAGACCCCAACCGGGTCAACCGCGATCACATGCAGGCCGGCAGCGAGGAACTCCTCGACCAGCACCGTTGCGGTGTAGGTTTAGCCGCTCCCGCGTTTCGCCAGGATCGCAAAGGTCTGGGTCACGGCATCGACGGGTAGGGCCAGGTTGGGAGCCAGATGGAGGTGGGTCATTGATCAGACTACCCTTTCGACAGTACGGTTTCTGGGGAAATAATACCATGGAATATACAGGAAGGTACAGGGCTGAGAAGTGAGCGGCGGGGGCACGGGAATAGCGGGCAACCGTATCTGCCGGCAACCGGGCATGCGCGCTGACGCCGCATGCGCACGACGCGGCTATGATAGAATCGGCCTGGGTGTACCAGCGACCCGGGCGGTGTCCGGGACACCGTCCGACACACGGAGGTGCAGCGATGGGAACGTTGACGGTGATGACCTGGAATGTTGAAAACCTCTTCCGGCCCGGGCCGGAAGCGAGCCCGGCGGAACACGAACGGTATCAGCGGAAGCTGGACCTGCTGGCGGCGGTGATCGCTCAGCACGCCCCGGATGTGGTGGCATTGCAAGAGATTGGCGGGGAGGAGCCGCTGCATGATCTGCAGCAGGCGCTTGGGAATGCCTACCCGCACCATGCCGTTTCGGCCTTTCCGGATCGCCGGGGTATTCGGGTGGCGTTCGTGGTAAAGCAGCCGGTGGACGCACAGACAGATATCGTTGCTTTCCCGCCGGGTCCGGCGCTTGCGGTGGAGACCCTGACGGGGACGGGCGCGACGGTGCCGCTCACGCGCATGGGGCGAGGCGCGCTGCACATCCGGATGACCCAGGACGGCCGCCCGGTGGATCTGGTCAACGCCCATCTGAAGTCGAAGCTGCTGACCTTTCCGCGTCCGGGCGGTACCAGCTTCACGCCCCGCGATGAAGCGGAGCGGGCGCAGGTTGCCGGGATTGCGCTGCGACGGCGAACCGCCGAGGTGGTAACAGTGCGGCTCTGGGTCACTGCGCTGCTCACCGGGAACAACCGGACGGCGCTGCTGCTGCTGGGGGACTTCAACGACGTACCGGAGGCGCAGACATCGCTGATTCTCACGGGGCCGCCGGGCAGCGAAATCGGGACGCTGGGATTTGACCGACCGGATCGCGGAGATGCTGTACGCCTGTTCAATCTGGCCCCGCTGATCGCGCCCGACCGGCGGTTCTCCCGGGTGCATCGCGGGCGAGGGGAGTTATTGGACCAGATCTTTGCGTCGGAAGAGTGCTTCCCGGTGGGGCCGGACAACCGACGGCAGCTCCCGGCGGTGGACAGCCATGTGGACTTTGCACGCCAACTGCCCTCTATTGGCGAGAATCCGGCCGAGCGGGCGTGGGAGATTGCCCCGGATCATGCGCCGGTCGTTGCGACCTTTGATGTTGGGTAAGAGCGCAAAGTGACGGCTCCCAAGTCCTCGGGCTTGGGAGCCGTCACTTTGCACTCTTACATAGAGTTATACGTTGCTGGCTCTGCACCACTTTCTATGGCGAACATATACGCGAAGGTGGCCAATTGACCAGGTAAATGGTTCGTTTTCGTCTGGTTGTAAGGATCTTTATACCACCCATTTTACCTGGTAGCATCGATAATAATCTCGAATCGCTCTATGTACTGTGCACAAGGTGTATAAGAGTTTGGATGAACAGTTCCTATAACCTGGGTTGTCATATTATCCCCTTTGAAGCTGATAGTGATATCAGATCCTCTTTTAATCTGTGCAAAACATATATAATTAAACACTATGTCTTCAACTATGAGAGTGTTCGGACCTTCTATCAGTAGTGGTTCAAAAGAGCCACTATATTCTTCGCCCTCTTTTGAGTATGTCCAGTATTGATTAATATGCACATAACCAGCGTCGGTATTGTAAATACCAGCTGATGCAATTGTGAAAGTACCAATACCACTCCTGCCATTTATCAGAGACAAAACATCATAGTTAAAAGGATTATTTTCAATGGATCCATCATTACCTATGAGTGGCCAGTCTACATTCACTCGTACATCTGACTGATATGTTTTGAGTTGTGGCGGATTGTACATTGTCTCTTTATACCAAACTTTCATCGTCGCACTACCAAAATATTCTCCAAGTACTACAGGCACGGTTGTGGGCACTGGCGCAGTCGGTGTAGTTGTGGGCACTGGCGCAGTCGGTGTAGTTGTGGGGGTTGGTGGCGAATCATCTACCGAAGTGCTCTGCCAGATAAGTGGAAGATAGACTAAAGAGCTTTCATTCCTGCTAGGGGTCGCTGTTACCGTTTCGACTAGCTGCTGGGGGCGTGAGTCGGAAGTGGCGAGGCGCGACTGTTCTGGAGCATGTGGATTTGATGCTTGAATAAGGGTATCCGCCTGGACAGACTGGCTTGCTTCCATCCAGTTGACACCAAGTGCAACGAGACACATCGCCAACCAGGCTACATTTAGTATCCATCGATACATCAAGTTGTTGGACATCTTAAAGCTCCTCGTGTACTACAGATATCTTTTCTCGGAATGCGCCTAGTCACATGGCAGAGGCTCTTCGTCATTTTTGATACACCTGGAGGTCTTGCGGAAAAATAAGCGGGAGGCATGTTTTGTAAAAACCCGATCCAATGTGATATCCTCGTCATGTATCAAGAAGCTATGCGCAGATTTTGCCTACCCTGCCCCGAAAGTGGTTAAGAGCCCCTTTCATCTGACCAGGTGCATGCATACCATCCATTCCAGACTGCTTTGCCACACGCGCAGGTGGTTAATCGCCGTGGCAGTCGCGTGAAGATGCGCCAAATGTATTTGTCCACCTGATGCATGGCACCATTCCATGGCCTCCCAGGCCGTGTACGCACCACGCAGGTGTCGCTATACGAAACAGCACTGATGCATCTACATCTCCCAGACGAGCCATCCTTGACGGTCAGCATACCTCACGTGCGTGCTCATGCCATCAGACTATCGGCGGGAGTCGGTCCTGGTCAGTTGGCGGGGTTCGTTAGTTAGGGAAGTAAGCGGAGACAGGAAAACCTCTGACATGGTGAATCACACACGGACGCTGTATCCATGGGGGCAATATCAGTACAGTGGAGAGCCAGGATGCCCCGACTATTGCGCGGCTATCGTGGTGGATGCGGCTAGGCTGTGGGCAAATGGGTTGTGAGGGGGAAGACACTTCCAGGGAATAGCGTGGGAGCAAACAGAACGCGGCCCCCACCTACCACAGCAGGGCCGCGTCTGCACCGCCGACACGCGCAGCGCTTTGGAGCACTACGTGAGTCGTTTCATGTGCTACCATACCACATCCGAAGGCTGTTTTGATCAAACGCCAGAATTTTTGTACAACTCGTACAAATGACAGCTTGTATGTTCTATTTTATGAAATATTAAACCATGCACAAACGTCAGTTTAAATGCATCAATTTTCGATAGTTTTTACTCCGTTTCTATGAGTAAGCAGCAGAAAACCTGTTTAACCAGTTATGTTGGACGTACTATACAATAAGTATGCTTTGTATGTGTTTACCTTTACCATAGGCTGATACGCCGTGAAAGGAGTATACTGAAGCCTAAGCGACATAAATGCAGCCCGCACCTACCAATACCAGCAGGGCTGTGTTCTGCACCGCTGACACGCGCAGCTTTCTGGCAGCGCTGCGTGCGAGTCTTCGTATCTGATAACTATATAGTGCGCGGGCCGCCAGGCGCATTCTGGAGGCCGTATGCAATCTGATAACAAGTCCAGTCCACACGTTCCCCCACCCGACGAACGTATCCGCCTCTCTATCGCGCTGATGATCGGGATACCGTTTGTCATTCTCTCCCTGGCCGCACCGTTCTATCCGGCAGCCCTGACCGTGCTGAAGGAAATCGTTGTGCCACTGCTGGCCCTGGTGGTCGGCTATCTCTTTGGTCAGCAGGCACATCGCGCGCGTTCATAACGCCTGCTCCGGCAGAACATGCCCCAGCCGCCGGTGATACGCCGGCGGCTGGGGCTCGTGGACATGACACCCCGCTGCCACGGCGTGGCACGGGTACGTATCCTGAATGCCGGAGCGGAACGCGGGCATGGGGTGGTCTGGGTGAACGAAGACACCCACCGGCCGATCCGCGCAGGATACAGCCGGTGGGCGTTGGGGTCGCCAGGCACCCAATGGGCGGACCGTTAGCGTACGTACGTAACGGTCATATCCTGTCCAAAGGCCCCTACCACCGTGTGCCAGTGTCCACTCAGATTGTAGTTGGCGGCGTACCCCAGCATCACGTTATTGGCCGCCGGGTTGTACCATCCGGTAAATCCGGCGGCGGTGACATTCAACCCTGGTTCCACATCAGCCTTGCCGACATACACATAGACTAATTCGTTCTCAGCATCATACTCATAGGTTCCCGAGAGCCGCTTTATCCGGGTCGGCATGCCCGCACCGCCCACAAACTCCAGGGTACCGTCATCATAGAATGTCCAGGTGGCACTATTCATATGGGCTTTCATGATGTTCCGGGCCAGGG
>DAOTVB010000224.1:0-30801 GCA_034436755.1 Chloroflexaceae bacterium
TAGTGCTCCCGACAGTTGAGCACCCCTTGACAAATACTATACCGTCCGGTATACTAACACTGTCGCTGAGGTAAAACGTTATTGCATAGCCACATCCTACCCGGCTACCGTAGATGAAAGAGAACCGATGGAACCAAAGGATAATCGCGCGTCCATCCTGAAATCGGCGCTGGAACTCTTCGCCGCGCAGGGCTATGACGCTATCGGGGTACGGGAGATCTGTAGTGCCGCCGGTATTACCAAGCCGACGCTCTACCACTATTTTGGCAGCAAGCGGGGCGTGCTGGAAACGCTGGTAGCGGAACGCGGCGCTCCCCTGCTGGCGCGCGTGCAGCAGGCCGCCGCCTACGCCGGGGATCTGCCGCAGACGCTGCGCGCGCTGGTGCTGACCTACTTTGGCTTTGCGGATGCAGCGCCGACATTTTACCGGCTCCTGCTGGGGCTCTGGTTTGCCGCACCGAACCATGACGCCTTTCAGGTGGTTGCGCGCTTTAACGAACAGCAGCATCAGGTGGTGGAAGCCCTGTTTAACGCAGCCACGCCGGATCATGGCAATATGCGCGGCCGGCAGCGTATCTATGCCGCAACCTTTCTGGGTATGATCAACACCTATGTCGGGCTGGCCCTGAATGGCTATCTCGAATTGACCGAGACCCACGCACTGCAAGCGGTGCAGCAGTTCTCATACGGAATCTACTCGTGACCCTTTTTTTAACTGGTTTATACCGAACGGTATGTACACAAGGAGCAAACGATGACAACCTGGGCACATGACGCCATCTTTTACCATATCTACCCGCTGGGCCTGTGCGGTGCGCCGCGCCGGAATGATTTTGTCGCCGAATCGGAACCCCGCCTGGCGCAGATCCACACCTGGATCGAACATCTGCAGACGCTGCATGTGAATGCGCTCTACCTCGGGCCGCTCTTCGAGTCCGGCACCCACGGCTATGACACCGCCGACTACTACCAGGTTGACCGGCGGCTGGGAAACAATCAGACGCTCGCCGAACTGGTTGCAGCACTGCATGCCGCCGGCATCCGGGTCATTCTCGATGGGGTCTTTCACCATGTGGGGCGGGACTTCTGGGCATTCCGCGATCTGCAGGCACGCGGAGCCGACTCGCCCTACCGCGACTGGTTTGTGGGGATCGATTTCAACGGACATAGTCCCTACGGCGATCCGTTCGGGTACGCCGGCTGGCGCGGAAACTATGACCTGGTCAAGCTCAACCTGCAGCATCCCGAGGTGCGCGCGCATCTGTTTGGGGCGGTGCAGTTCTGGATCGAGCAGTTTGAGATTGACGGGCTGCGCTTAGATGTAGCTGAGGATATCGAACTGGACTTTCTCCGCGATCTGGCCGCCTACTGCCGCCGCGCGCATCCTGATTTCTGGCTGCTGGGGGAGGTCATTCACGGGGATTACACGCGCTGGGCCAATGCCGAGACGCTTGACGCTGTCACCAACTATGAGGGCTACAAGGGGTTGTTTTCGAGTCATAACGACCGCAACTACTTTGAGATTGCCTACTCGCTCAACCGGCAGTTCGGCGAGCATGGACTCTACCGTGACATTCCGCTCTATAGCTTCGCCGACAACCATGATGTCAACCGGGTGGCGAATGTGTTGCGCAATCCGGCGCACCTCTACCCACTCTACGCACTGCTGTTCACCATGCCGGGAGTGCCGTCAATTTATTATGGCAGCGAGTGGGGCATTAGCGGCATCAAGCAGCCGGCGGATGACTGGTCCCTCCGCCCGTGTCTGACCGGGCCGACCGCGCTGCCGGAAGCCGCTCAACCGGAATTGGCGGCGTCCATTGCGCAACTGGCCCGGATTCGGCAACAGACGGACGCGCTCCGGCGGGGATCATACCGGCAACTCAGTGTCGCCGCCGAGCAGATGGCCTTTGCCCGCCAGTGGGAGGACGAGTATGTGGTTGTGGCGGTCAATGCAGCCGACACACCCGCCGCCCTGCGCCTGCCGGTCAACCTGCCCGACGGCCAGACCCTGGACGACCGGCTGGCCCCCGATCAGCAGTTTACCGTCCACAACGGGACACTGCTGCTGGAAACGGTACCGGCATACGGGGCACGCATCCTGGTACCACACACAGCGTAAATACAACCCGAAATCGGGCAGGGACGAAAGGCTTTCGTCCCTGCGTGCCTTACCCGATTTCGCTGGTGTTATCCGTAACTCTGCCGCAAGTGTACATGATCAACTCGATAGCCCGCAGTGCCGAAACAGGCTGCTCCACCAGGGCGTTCATGCACTGATGAATACATGGTCGGCTGCCATCTCTGGCAGATCGCGGAAATAGCGCAGAAACGCAAAATAGGCATGGGTAAACGGGTTTGCCGCTGCGGGCGGCACCCGTTCCACATCATTCGCCAGTCGCTGCAGGAGCGTACTTTGCATCTTCTACGCACTCGCGTGAGGAGCGTAGCGTGCTGCGTCCCTCCTCAAAAACGTCCTTCTCAACCAGTTCAATATCGACCGGATAGTTGCCGGTGAAACAGCCGGTACAGAAACCCTTGCTATCCTGCCGGGTGGCCTCGATCAGCCCGTCGAGGCTCAGGTAGGCCAGACTGTCGGCCCCCAGGTGCGTACGGATCTCCTCAATGCTCATCCGGTGCGCGATCAACTCCGGGTAGGTTGCCATATCAACCCCCAGGAAGCAGGGGTGGCGGATGGGCGGCGAGGAAACCCGCACATGCACCTCAACCGCACCGGCATCACGCAATAGGCGCACAATCGGCCCGCTGGTGTTGCCCCGCACAATGCTATCATCAACCAGCACCACACGCTGGCCTTCCAGGTTATCCTTCAGCGGATTGAACTTGAGCGCGATACCCACCTTGCGCAGCCGATCATCGGGTTGAATAAAGGTCCGACCAATGTAGCGATTCTTGATCAGCCCCTCGCTGTAGGGAATGCCGGACGCCTGCGCGTAGCCAATCGCCGCCGGGATCGCGCTGTCCGGCACCGGGATAACAATATCGGCATCGGCGGGCGCTTCGTGGGCCAGTTGGCGACCCTGGGCCACGCGGGTGGCATGCAGCATCCGCCCCTGAAGCATACTGTCCGGGCGGGCAAAATAGATATACTCGAAGAGGCAGCGCGCCTGTCGGGAAGCAGGCATTTTCGCCAGCGTACGCGGCCCCTCCTCGGTAATCTCCAGAATTTCACCCGGCTCGATATCCCGCAGGAAGGTCGCGCCAATGGTGGCAAAGGCGCAGCTCTCCGAGGCAACCACCCAGCTCTGATCGCCCAGCCGTCCCAGGCAGAGGGGATGCAGCCCCCAGGGATCGCGCATTGCGTAGACCGCCTGATTGGTCAACACCGCCACGCAGTAAGCGCCCTCGGCGCGGCGCATAAAATCTTCAAACTTCTCTTGCCAGGTGCGCCCGCCCTGCACCCCGGCCAGCATCTGCGTAATGACCTCTGTGTCACTGGTACTGGTCAACCCGACGCCCCGGCGCAGCAGTTCCTGCCGCAGTTCGGCCGCGTTGGTCAGGTTGCCGTTGTGGCTCACTGCCAGCGGCCCCAGGATACTCTCGACCCGGAAGGGCTGGGCATTCTCCAACTTGGAGGAGCCGGTGGTCGAGTAGCGGGTATGCCCGACCGCCATATACCCGCTCAACGGGCGCAGCTTCTCCTCGTTAAAGGCCTGCGATACCAGGCCCATCTCTTTGTGGATTTTCAGGCGCCGGCCATCCGATACGGCAATACCGGCACTCTCCTGGCCGCGATGTTGCAGCGCATAGAGGCCAAAGAAGGTCAACCGGGCTACGTCGTCGTCGGGGGAGACGATGCCAAAAACACCGCACTCGTGGGATGGCTTGTCGTCGGTAAGGTCTGGATCGGTTGGAATAACTCGCTCTTCGCTCATTGCTCTCTCGTCATTTTAACGCGGGGTGGCCCACGCATACTACTACCTGTCCGCCTGCAGCCGAATCACGAACGCGCCGTCCCCATCGACCGCCGTTCATTGGACACATGATACAAATGAGACTTTGTGAAAATGTTGTACTGCGTAGTATATCACAGAGTATCGAGAGATGCGCCGGCTGACTCCAGTGGTTCAGGATAGGGGATCACGGCAGTACGGGTTGTGCTACAATACGAGGCGAACAGTTCTGTGCATCTTGCACGAGTATGCGTTTTGTACAAATTGAGGAAGAAGTATGGATACCGGAACCTTTGTGGTCCTCTTTTTTCTGCTGCATATTGTGCTGCCGTTTATCGTTATCTTCGCACTCTACCTCTGGAAGGGCTATCATAAGTAAGCTCTCCGGGAACTTTTCCACACCGGCAGTAGTCTTACATTGTGTGTGGAAACCAGATACCTGAGGAGGCTAACTGATGATCAACTATCGTCTCCTGCGCCGGCCGGGCATGCTCTTGCTGATATGGCTACTGCTGACGGCCTGCGCCGATACGGACACGAACGGCACCGGCAGTGTGGAACCGGATCTCGTGGGAACCAGATGGTCCCTGACCGCGTACGGCGACCCGGCCAACCCGCAACCGGTGATCGCCGACTACCAACCGACGCTCTCTTTCCAGGAAGATACCGTTGGCGGCAACACGGGCTGCAATGAGTTTGGCGGCAATTACACTCTCGATGGCACCACGATCAGCTTTAGCGGCCTGTTTCAGACGGAGCGGGCATGCATGGCCGACGGGGTGATGCAGCAAGAAGCCGCGTATATGGAACTGCTGCGCAACGCGGATACTATCAGTCGTGGGGAAGACAGCCTGACCCTGACCGCGCCCGACAGTATCCTGCAGTTTACCGCGATATCTCCGGCCTGATCCGCCGGAGTAGTACCACCCTGCAACTACGCCTTTTGGCAGATACCCCGCGCCGCCACTCCTGCTAAACTGAATGTGTACAGCGCACGACACCAACCGACCAGCACAGGAAGTCAGGGGAGGGCGGCGCACTGCCACCCGGACGACAGAGAGTTTACTGAATGCGAAGGAGAACGAGGCTATGATCCGTCCGATGTTGCTCCTGTTGTTGCTCTGCCTGGCACTGACATCGGCGGTGGGTTGTGCCGGTAACGGCGGTGAGTCACCGGACAGTGCCGAGACCATTACCGGCACCGTGATGGAGGTCTCACCGAGCGCGCAGATCATTCTGCTGACCGCGCCGCAGAACGGCTTCGACACCATCGCCCTGACAGAAGAGACCTCGATCATGCTTGAAGACGGCACCACCACCGACCTGACCGCCGTCCGACCGGAGACTACCATCCAGGCATCCGGCGCGGCGGGCGCGTCAAACGCCCTGATCGCTGATGAGATCGTTGTCCTGACGCAACCGTGAGTAGCTGTCAAATAACAGGAGTTACGCGGTGAACGTTGGGACCACGAACGCCGCGAAATGAGCGAAAAACGCGAAACGACCCGTGCTGATATGCGTTACGCGATCTTGTGGGTGCCAGTGGACAGTGCCTCCGGCAGGGTGAAAGCATACCATGCTGCCGCAGGCGAATCGGGTTTCCATCGGGTGAAACGTCCGGTTTGCATGGTAACCGCGTAACGCCTGTCAGATAACAGGACATTTTCGATATACCCAGGGAGGACGTATGTTCAGAACCACAAATAATCATTCACCGGCAATTTTAAGCCGGAAAAGCCACCGGAGTATTTTGAGCATCGGGAGCACCGGCAGTATCCTGAGCATTGGCAGCGCGGGAAGCATCCTGAGTATCGGCAGCGCGGGGAGCATCCTGAGCATTGGCAGCGCGGGGAGCATTCTCAGCCTGTTGAGTGCCGGGAGTATCCTGAGCTTCCTCAGCACCGGCAGCGTCCTGAGTTTTCTCAGTGCGCGCAGCACGCTGAGCGTACGTAGCTACAATGCCATCCGCAATCGGGAGCGGTAGATTGTCGCTGAGGTTATCGCCATACATATTTGGAGTTGGTAGGGACGCGCTTCTGCGCGTCCGCAACTCAGGCAAACTATCCCAATTATACTACCCAATCGCAAACTGAAACGCCAGCATCGCAAAAGTCGCCAGGACCATCGAGGTCGCCGCTGTTAGCTTTGACACATCTTCCAGTGCATCCGGCAACAGTTCACTAAACACCATATAGATCATCGCCCCGGCCGCCAGCCCCAACCCGATCGGCAAAAATGGGCGAAACACCAGTACAAACAGGAATGCCGGTACGGCCATCAGCGGCTGCGGCAAACTGGAGAAGACACTCCACCCGGCCGCCTTCCAGACCGACACGCCCTTGGGCACCAGCACCAGGCTGATTGCCAGCCCCTCTGGGATATTGTGGATGGCAATGGCGAAGGAGATAAACGCCCCAAATGTGCTACTGTCCCCGTAGGAGACCCCTACGCTCACCCCTTCCGCAAACGAATGCACCGTCATCACCCCCACGATCAGCAGCATCTGCGCGGCACTGGCCCCCTGAACCGCACCCAGATGAAGGTCTTCATCGTGGTCACGGATAAAATGGCGGGCAATAACAATCAGCCCAAACCCCAGCCCAAAGCCGACACCGACGCGGAGGATATCGTAGTTGATCCCCTCGCGGACAAGCCCCAGACTCGCGCCCAGCATCAGCCCGGCTGCCAGCGCATTCGAGACGCCCAACCAGAATTTGCCAATTTCCTTAAAAAAGAAAAAGGGTAGCGCACCCAGTCCGGTACAGATAGCGGTGATCAATGCGGCAATCAATACCGTTAGAACGCCTTCGGTTTCCATGAAGCTCCTTCCATTGCAGATCTTCTCAGTCTCTTCACCTGGTGTCCCGACAGCCGACAGCAGTGCGCCGGTACACCAGCCTGCACCGCAGCAAAACATATGCCACGGGACAGGGGACAGGGGATAGGTTGCAGGCGATAGGGGACAGGGGACAGGGGACAGGGGACGGGTTGGCGGTGAGGTTTCTGCGGGCGAATGGAGTGCGGACGCGCAGCAGCGCGTCCCTACAGACTTCACCCCGGTAGACAGCCGTAGGGTGCATTCGATGCACCGTTCTGCTGCCGCGCGCTATACCTGGACTATTTTTTCAACGTTCATAAGGCG
Source organism: Chloroflexaceae bacterium (assembly GCA_034436755.1). Classification (GTDB taxonomy): domain Bacteria; phylum Chloroflexota; class Chloroflexia; order Chloroflexales; family Chloroflexaceae; genus CAKZQX01. The sequence continues at coordinate 7,057 of DAOTVB010000224.1, forward strand.
GCATAGCACACAGACTCCTACAACAACTGCACTGGTTCGGGCGGGATATCGCCTTGCAATAACGCTGCGAGGAGATCCGGCAAACCGGGTGGCAGAACCGGCGCATCCGGTTGCCGCAACTCGGCAAGCGTCCACCAGTGGTGCGCACGATAGACCTTCTGTTCACCGGGGTACAGGTTCGTCAGTGCTACCTGGCTGGTCGCAACCGGCATCAGATAGTAGCGCTCCGCAAACTGCACCTGCTCCTCGGGGAAGTGCAGGACGCGCGAGCGCCGCCCCACCCAGGGACCGAGCGCCGCCGCGCGAATGCCGGTCTCCTCCCACAATTCGCGCAGACCAGCCTGCTCAAACGTTTCACCGGGGTCCACCCCACCGCCAGGCGTGACCCAGTAGACCGTCATATCCGGGTGGGCCGGATCAAGCGGAACATCATCTTCGATCTTGAACAGAAGTATGCGCTGCTGCGGATCGATGACCAGCAGCCGCACAGTAGGTCGAATACGCATAGTTGTCCTCATCAGGGTACAGGGTACAGCGAGAGGTTCTCTAAAACTGGAATAGATTCGGCTGTGACGGGAGATAGTGGGTAAAGTACCATCGAAAGAAGAAACAAAGAATACAGAAAAACACATTACCCGGTGGCGACACACCATGTGCGCTTTCTTCTATGTTGTTCTATTCGATGTTCTCTACAGATATTATAGCAAAATGCACTTATGCGCGTTTGCTGCGCATCGCTGCGATCACATTGAGCCCACCCTGGCCGCCCTGACTCATCTGTTGATACTCGCGGGACTCCATATATTAATGCAAGAAACCCTAGTTAAATAACATTTCTCGCAGTGATTGTGCTAACCCTAAAACATTTATAATATCTGCCAGTGATCCAAGAAAAGCAACTAATGCAGCTATGAATGCTAAGATTCCAGCAACACGTTTATACATTCTTCCTTGTGAAGATTGTTCAATCTTAGCAGCATCGTAGCCTGCCCAATCAAGAACAAGAAATGGTACACGGATGATAAATATAGAAAGTTGCCATAACCACCAGAATGGGTTAATTGTGCGAAAAAAGGAGGGTATCAAATCATCATAATAGTATCCAATCGCACGGTTAACGTAATCAATGACAATTTGTAAAGGTATATCAAACTGGCTCAAGTTAAAAATGTTTTCTATTGCATCATAATGGGGCCATATTCTGCCTCCTACTGCTGGTGGTTCTTGAACAGCAAGGATAGGATAATATTTAGTTTCACGCATAAATTTTGAAACTTTCGGCAAAAGACGATTTATCCTCTCTCTAAGATGGTCTTGATCCATACGTTCGTCTTCTACAGACAAGAGACTGTCTGTAGTACCATAAAGACCAGAAGAATACCTTTTCAAAAGAGACATGAAAACAGAGAGGTTTCTGATTCGTTCCATACAAGCAAAGATTGTTAATCTTGACATTTATTAAACCCCTTACAAGGCAACATTTTTACTTAATGAAACTAACATCTTTTCTTTTGTATAAATATCAGGCATACTGTGCTGTTATAGAATTTGATTTTAAATTCAAAAAGAAATACATTAGCTAAGATCAGAAATTGCATTTACTTATGAATGGTATCACTACATTATAGACCCCCCCCTTCTCTACTGACCATATCCACCCCCAATCATACCACACCAACCACCTCCCGGCAACAAATTCAGCAATGTAACCTGCACCGCACACAACCGCCGCCTCCTCGCCTCCTCGCCTCCTCGCCTCTTCCCTTCATCCGGTTGACTCCCGTCTGTGCTATGATCCAGCAGTAGGGACGCCGTATCAGGATAGTTGTGGTAGGATGGAGATATTACGAAGCAGAGGAGGTGACACAATGACATCTGGTGAAACAGCGCTGGAACTGCGCACCCGCGCCGTTGGTCCCTGGCCGATGAATACCTACATCCTGGTCTGCCCCACGACACGCCAGAGCGTGCTGATCGATCCGGGCGATGAGCCGGAGACGCTGCGGGCTATGCTGGCGGATACCACGCCGGAGGCCATCCTGCTGACGCATACCCACCGCGATCATGTCGGCGCGCTCGATACAATGGTCGCCGAGCTGCAGGTGCCGCTGATGGCCTATCCCGGCCCGCGCTCGCGGGGCATTACTCCGAGTGCCGACCGCTGGCTGAGCCATGGCGACATAGTGCCGGTCGGCGCACACACGCTGGAGGTCTACCATACGCCCGGTCACAGCGAGGATATGCTCAGTTTTGCCATCGCGGGCGACCGGCGGATTATCGTCGGTGATACGCTGTTTGCGGACGGTCCCGGCAAAACCTGGTCGGTGGAGGGCTTTCGCACCACCCGGCAGACCCTGCACACGGTGGTATTATCCTGGCCGGATGAGACGATCTGCTACCCCGGTCATGGGTCCGAGTTTCGCCTGGGCGACAAACGCGCGGCGATTGAGACATTCTTAAGCAAAGACTTTGGCGAATTCTATGGAGATGCAACCTGGGATATGTAAAAGGAGGCAGTTGTGGCCGAGTCTTTCGCTACCGAAACCCTTGCTACACTGGTTGCCCCACATCTGAAGACCGACCCGGCGGCGCTGCGCTTTGCGCCGATCCCGACAGGCAAGCACAACAGCTCCTACCTGGTTGAGCATGAGGCGGCCCGGTTTGTGCTGCGTATCGCTCCACCGGACGACGCGGGCTTCCTCTTCTACGAACGCCTGATGATGCGCCAGGAGCCGCAACTGCACCAGCTTATCCGCAGCCGAACGCATATTCCCGTGGCCGAGATTGTCGCCTGCGACTTCAGCCGCTCCCAGATTGACCGCGACTACCTGTTGATGACGGCGCTGCCCGGTATGCCCCTGAGCCAGGCTCCCGGCCTCGCCCACGCGCAGTTCGAGCAGGCGTTGCGGCAGGTGGGCGGCTACCTGCGCGAACTGCATACGTTGATCGCCACAGAATGCCTGGGACGTGCGGCATACGGCTACCTGGGCGCGCATCAGCCGATGGAGCCGCAGCCGACCTGGGCCACTGCCTTCCGCGTGATGTGGCACCAGTTGCTGGACGATGTGGTTGCCTGTGGTAGTTACACTCCCCCGGAAGCCGACGGCATGCGCAACCTGCTGGATCAGCATCTGCACCAGTTTGAGCATCCGGTGACGCCCTGCCTGCTGCACATGGATGTCTGGAGCCAGAACATCCTGATCGATCTGTCGGGCAATGTCACCGGGATCGTTGATTTTGACCGCGCACTCTGGGGCGATAGCGAAATCGAATTCGCCGTCCTGGACTACTGCGGTATCAGCGAGCCGGCCTTCTGGGAGGGCTATGGGCAGCCCCGTGACGAGTCGCCCGCCGCGCTGATTCGCCGCCAGTTCTACCTGCTCTACGAAGTGCAGAAATACATGCCGATCCGCATCTGGCGGCGCAACAACCCCGCCGACGCCGCCCGCTACAAGCAGCGCAGCATGGCGCTGGCCGCTCCCCTGATGGCGCAGTAAAAGTAGCAAATCCGTTCTTGACGAGCGCCGCTACCTCTGCTATACTTGAGACAAAAGTAGAACAAAAGAGCGCACCAGCGCTCACCTCCGCGCATTCTGTTCGCTCGTGACTGTCTATATGCAGATGTAATCTGGAACCGTAATCGGCAGAACGGTCGCCCGGTTCTGCTCATTGCGTCTTTGCTTCAGGAGGTATCACCAATGGCTGTAACCAGTCGAGATCTGCGCACTATTGAACGCCGTCCGCTTGTGCTCCTGCGGTCTGGCGGCGTAAATTCGTTCGCCTACCTGGTAACCGGCGTGCTGGCGCTGCTGGCGGTCTATGTGCTTTTGAGCCATGTCACGGCCTGGAGCCATACGACCTTCAATGATCTGCGGTATGGGCGCCCACGCACCTACCATCTGACCGGCCCGGTTGGACCGGGCAATGAGTCCGGCGCACTCGGTCACTTTATCGCAATGAACCTGGATCGGCAGATCGTGGTGATGTATCTTCCCGGTGGTGATGCATCGCAGGCCCGCACACTCCCCGGTCCATACCTCTTTGGCGAGGGGGAGGATCTGACGCCGGTTACGCTGCGCCTGGCCGATGTAAACAATGATGCTACGCCCGACCTGATCGCGCGGGTAAAAAATGAAGAGATTGTCTATATGAATCGCGGCGGCAACTTCGAGTTGATCACCCCCGAAGAACGGCAACAACTGGTGAACCAGCATGGTATGCCGTGAAGCGTAGACCGTAGGCCGTAGGCCGTATAGCGTATACTGTAAAAAGCTGACCGGGTCTGGCCTGGTCAGCTTTGTATTGCGCGGTGTTGCCAATAGTTTGTGAATGTTATGCACATAATCTGTAATGATTGGAAAATTTTGCAAAAAATGGTAAAATAGCGCCGTTCCGCTGCTCTTGAATAGTCTAACAGCCTGGGCAGGGCATGCCCACACAGGCAAGCAGCGTGTAAAGCGTGGTAAGGCGAGGCAAGACTGGCAGTCCGCCAGTCGCAGGTCATCGGAGACACTGAAGTCCTCGTTTCGTGATATGAGAGGTGTACTATGGCGTGCTACCTGATCGCAGGCGCTGCGGGCTATGTGGGCTCGCGGTTAGCACAACGGCTGTTGGAACAGGGGCAGCGGGTGCGTGGCCTCGTGTGTGAACAGGAGACCGAGTCCCCGCAGGTAGAGGCATTGGCAGCGCAGGGCATGGTGGTCTGGACCGGGGATCTGACCTGGCCGGAGACATTGATCGGTGTGGCTGAAGGGATGGACTATGTCTATAACCTGACCGCCCGCTCGGTTCTGGAGAATGGCAGCGTCCGGCGCACCTTTGTTGACGGCAATCAACATCTGATTGCGGCCTGCTCCCGCGCGCGACGGGTACGCGCGTATGTTTTTACTTCAAACACTGCCCCCTATGGTGATGCTGGTGAGGCTTTTGTCAGTGAAGATGCCCTGATTGCGCCGCGCTACCCGCTCGGTCGGGTTATGGTTGAGGCGGAACAGGTGATCATGGAGGCGATCCGCCGACACAACTTCCCGGCAATGATTCTGCGCGTTGGGACGATCTATGGCCCCGAGCGCGATTTTATCGACTCAGTAATCAATGGCACGATGACGCTCATCGGCGATGGGCGTAATTTTGTCTCGCGCATTCATATCGACGATCTGCTGACGGTGCTGGAGCGCGTCGCTACACAGGGACAGCCAGGGGCAATCTACAATGTCGCCGATGACGAACCGCTACGCCAGATCGATCTCTTCACCGAGGTTCGTGAGCGACTGGGCATGCTGCCGCCGCGCACCTATCCCAGCACCCGCGCGCTGCTCTCCGGGATGGACCCCAATGTGGTCGGGATGGCTTCGGCCTCGGTACGCCTGAGCAATGCACGCCTTAAACATGATCTAGAGATCGATCTGCGCTACTCAGACTGCCGCGGCTGGATTGCGGAGCGCCTGGATGTCACCGAGGAACTCGAAGTTATGGCGTGACCCGGGTTATCCAAAGCTATGCTTATCGTGTGCCGCCTGATGCATGTTGAGCGAATTACTCGGATACACAGCTACCAGACCTGACAGATCTTGGGAGATCTGTCAGGTCTGGTATGTATTGGGATTAATTTTCAACCGTCATCGGGCGGCACTACCCCAACGCAACCCGTCACGTAAAGTTGGTCGCAATAGTGCTATTTTGCCCGGCGCTTGTTTTCCCCGCCACAACGTTGTACAATAGAACCTCAATGTCCAGGTCGCCTGAACGCCAACGTCCTTAACATTATCATCCCTTTCAGTCTGTTTTTCAGGAGACGCTACCCCTATGAACCCCTCATCGATCTACGTTCGTCCACGCTGGTTGATCCTGTTCGCTTGAGTTAACCGACGTGGCTCCGCTGCGTACACCAGCATCGGGATTGGATGCGATCATTATTCAGGCCCGGCCTGACCGGGACGTTTATCTACCACTGATGGTCCGGTAATTTGTAGATTGAGGAGAGCACCGTTATGACAAATCGCGCATGGCAACTGGCAGCACATCCGAGCGGCTTATTGCAACCGGGAGATATCGTCTTGCAGGAACGCCCTGTCCCGGCAGTTGGTGAGGGGCAGGTACGTATACGAACGCTCTATCTCTCGATTGATCCGGCCTACCGCGTCTGGGCGGACACCAAACCAGTATACTACCTGCCCACCATGCAGCCGGGCGATCTGCTCTACGGAAGTATCCTTGGCGTGGTCGAGGAGTCCCGCAGCCCGAACCTGCAGCCGGGCGATCTGGTGGCGGGCCTGATGCATATTCAGGAATACAGTGTTGTAGATGCCACGACGGTTATGCCTGTCCAGCGTGATGCGGTCATTCCGCCATCGGACTACTATGCTGTTCTCGGTCACATTGGCCCGACCGCCTACTTCGGGCTGATGGACATTGGCCGGCCAAAACCGGGGGAAACGCTGGTGGTTTCATCGGCGGCGGGCGCAACCGGAGCCCTGGCAGGACAGTTCGGCAAGATCCAGGGCTGTCGGGTGATCGGGATTGCCGGCAGTGAGGAGCGCTGCCGCTGGATCGTCGATGAACTCGGCTTTGATGCAGCCATCAACTATCGTACCGAGGATCTGCACGCCCGTCTTCAGCAGTTATGCCCCGATGGTGTCGATATCTACTTTGATAACGTCGGTGGTCCGGTGCTGGATGCGGTATTGCTCAACCTGGCACTGTATGCACGGATAGTCCTGTGTGGCATGCTTGCCGGCTATCTTGAGGGGCGGGTAGCTACGTACCAGTTGTTTGAAGCGGTTTCGAAACGAGCAATGCTGCAAGGCTTCATCGTCATCGACTATCTAGAGCGCTACCCGGAGGCATTCGCGCAGATCCGGCAGTGGGTTGCCGACGGTCGGGTGCGCTACCGGGTTAAGGTTATCGATGGCCTGGAACAGCTTCCGGAGACGCTCAACGCGCTGTTTACCGGCAGTTACCTTGGTAAAGTCGTTCTCCGGGTTGCCCCCGATGATGGGGCATAATACTGATTGGTCTCCATAGCCACAGAGGACACCGAGGGTGCAGAGATAATGAGCGGGAATGTGCCACCGTTGTGCAGAGTGCGCCCATCACGATTGATTACTGATTTGATGACAACCTGGTATAAGAGACTATCTGAAAAGATGATTCGCGTCGGTCCCGCGGCATGCTGGGTGCCCTGCGATACCGGACAGCGCCCCAGGAGTCCCGGCTTCAGCCGGTTCCGGCCACACACCGGCTGAAGCCGGGACTCCCGCTCCGGGGCCGTAGCCTCATGACCAACCCGTTTCAGACAGTCTCTAAACACAGAGCACAGCCAGTGGGTACCCTCCTGTCCGGGAGGATGCCCACTGGCAGTTATTAATTCCGCGACATTCGTACATCCACACGCCACACCTGCCTGCCATTGACATAGCCTTCTCCAATTTGGACAGTCCCCACATGCCTTGCTATAATGCCCCGGTATACTGATAGAGTGAGCGATCATCCCGGAAGTGCTCCGGTCTGGATACCGGGCATATTCATACGGCACGAGAGCAATGACAACACAATCCGCACTGCGAAATCTACCTGACCGCGCTATCATCTGGTGTTACCGCCACTGGCTGGGCCTGGTAAATACCCTGGTGCTGATCTATGGCAGCCTGCCCTGGCTGGCACCCCTATTGATTGCCTTCGGTTACTACCAACTGGGAGGGCTGTTGTTCTATCTCTACACCCCGCTCTGTCACCAGCGCCCGGAGCAGTCCTTTATACTGCTGGGACACCAGGTGGCTTTCTGCCACCGCGAAGCGGCCATGTATACCGCCCTCTTTATCGGCGGGCTGATCTTCGCGCGGGTACGGCAGACGCTGCGGCCCATTTCGGTGCGCCTGACACTGTTGCTGCTACTGCCCCTCGCGCTGGACGGCACCACGCACCTGATCAGTGATCTGCTGCCCACGCTGGGGTTGCGGGCCGGGAGCGATGCGATCGGCTCACTCAACTGGTGGCTGCGGATGATTACGGGTGTCCTGTTTGCCCTGGCCATCGTGCTGGGGGTTTATCCGCGTCTGGAGCGCGAGTTCCGAAGGTATCCGCCCCGATAGCCAGAGAATTATGTAACTCATATTGTATTTTCTGACAGGCTGTTGTTTCACGGAGGTTTATTTATAATGATCATAAAACATGGGCTCCTGCTCTTGCTAATGCTGCTGCTGGCAGCATGTGGCTCGACGGCAACCGAACCTGCCCGTCCGCAGCCCGTCGCCGCCGACGCAATCACGGTTGTCACCGAGAGCCGGCTGCTGGGTGAACCCGCCGGCGAGCGCCTGCAGGTAGGCGATATGGCTCCCGATTTTGCCTACACCCTGCCCGACGGTACCACCCGGCAGTTGAGCGATCTACGGGGGCAGCCGGTCCTGATTAACTTCTGGGCAACCTGGTGCGCACCCTGCACCATCGAGATGCCCGATCTGGAGCAAGCGGCGCAGTGGTTGAGCGACGAAGGGTTGGTGGTGCTGGGCATCAACCATAGCGAGCCGGTTGAGTTAATTCCACCGTTTGCCCAGGAGATCGGGGTGACATTCCCGCTGATTGCCGATCCGGAGGGCAACATCGTTGACGGCTTCGCTGTAACCAATCTGCCAACCTCCTTCTTCATCGCCGCAGACGGCACGGTCGGCTTTGTGCAGGTCGGATTAATGGATTTTGACTTTATTCGAGAACAGGTCAGGGAGTTGTGATGAGCGAGAAAACCCCCGATGAAGTGCTGGAACTGGCCCGCCGGCAGATCGCCGCCCGCCGGGAAGCGGAACAACACCAGCAGATGCAGACGCAGCAAACACAGACGCGACGTGAGCGACCCTGGCGCTACATCTTCCTGGGCGTCATGGGAACGCTGCTCCTGGCGCTGCTCTTTACGCCGGGCCTGCCCTTGCAGTGGAAAATGTATGCGGTGGTGCATGGCGTGTGTGCCCAGCAGCACAACATCTTTATTGGCGAGCTGCAGGTACCGATCTGTGCGCGGAACAGTGGGATCTACATCAGCTTTCTGATAACGATGATCTATTTCTGGGTGATCGGGCGCGGGCGCGCCGGGCGCATCCCACCCTGGCCGATCGCCGCCGTGCTGATCGCCTTTGTGGTGGTCATGGGTATTGATGGCTTTAACTCGCTCTTCCTGGATCTGGGGTTGCCCTATCTCTACACGCCGCGCAACGAACTGCGCACGCTGACCGGAATGGGGATGGGAGTGGGAGTGGCGACGGTTATGCTGTTGATCCTCAACACGACGTTGCGCCAGAATGTGGATGATCAGCAGCCGCTGCTCAAAAGCTGGCGCGAACTGGGGGGCGTTCTGCTGCTGGACTTCCTGATCCTGGTGGCGCTCTACGGCAATCTGGAACTGCTCTACTGGCCGCTGGCATTCCTGTCGTTCACCGGCATTATCAGTGTGCTCTACCTGGTGAGCCTGCTGCTGGTCAGCCTGTTCATGGGGTATGAGGGCCGCGTTACCCACCCGGCGCAACTGGCGAAGCCGGCCACGATTGCGCTGCTGCCGACCCTGGTGATGCTGGCGGCGCTGTCAGGGCTGCGCTTCTGGCTGGAGGCCCAGGGGCTGATTATTTAGTGACGAGTGGGGTAATGGTGCGTGGAACGTGACGAGTGCGGCCCACACCTCACTCGTCACGCCCCACGCTTCACATTTCGCGCCGCGCGTTTCACGCCGCACGTTTCACCCTTAAATGTAGTACATCAAATTGCCCGCGCGCTGATTCTTGCGCTGGCAGAGATCTTCCAGGGTGATTGCCCGCAGCGCTTTCTCCAGAGTTTCCCGCAGTTCCAGCCAGATCTGATCCATCACCTCGCGATCATCGGGCTGAGTTGGCAGCAGATCATCGCGGGTCGTGTCACCGGGCATCAGCGGTCCTTCCAGCACCGTCAGCGCCTCCAGCAGCGTCACCTGGGCGGGCGGACGGGCCAGCGTATGACCGCCCTGGGGCCCACGTAAACTATCTATGATACCGGCGCGGCGCAGGAGGATCAACATCTGGTTCAGGTAGTTCACCGGAATGCCCTGGCGCGTGGCAATATCCTCGCTCTGCACCAGACCTTCGCCATAATGCTGCGCCAGATCAAACAGCGCGCGCAGCCCATACTCTCCTTTGCTCGAAATACGCATAACCGAACCTGCTAAAGCTAAGTGAATAAGTTAAGATTGTTTATATCATAACATCCGGGACTCGCCGCGTCAAGGGAATCACGCGGGGAATTGTACGCCGGGTCACAGACTCTGCCGTTGCCGGTGTTCCGGCACACCATTATGGTATAATTCTACACCAACGACAAGGTTCTCGTACACCGGCAACCTTTTAATACCGATTTGTTGTCATAGCCACAGAGGACACCGAGAACGCAGAGGTTCTGAACGGAAATGTGCCGCCCCTGCGTCCGTAGCCCATGTTCCGGCTGATTGCTGATTTGATGGCAAACTGGTATAAGGTGGTAAAATCTGTTCCACCGCAGTGACGTTAAAGTAGCGTGGATGCAACTCAAAAACGCTTCCTCTTTGCATATCGAAAAATGATCTGAATAAAAGTCAGACCTGACAGGTCTTCGGAGACCTGTCAGGTCTGACTCAAACTTAACCATATCATCAGATAGAAAACACCCTATGCCACGCATCTTTGACAACATTGACCAGCGACTCCTGCCCGCCCTGCAGCAGACGCTAACCAGCGCGACGCGGGCCGATTTCTGCGTCGGCTATTTCAATCTGCGCGGCTGGAAGCAGCTTGCCCCCGCCTTTGATGACTGGCCGGGTGGCCCCGGTCGTTGTTGCCGCCTGCTGGTCGGCATGCAGCGCCACCCCCGCGACGAACTGCGCGCCGCGTTGAGTCTTACCCCGGCACGCGGGATGGATAACCAGACGGCCCTGCGGCTCAAGCAGGAACTGGCCGAAGAGTTTCGCTCACAGCTTATAACGGGTACGCCCACGAATGCAGATGAAGCCGCCCTGCGCTATCTGGTGCAGCAAATCAAGCAGAAACAGATTATCGTCAAGCTCTTTCTGCGTCACTCCCTGCACGCCAAGCTCTATCTGGCCTTCCGGGAGGATTACAACAACCCGATCACCGGCTACCTCGGCAGCAGCAACCTGACCTTTGCCGGGTTGTCCCACCAGGGCGAACTCAATGTCGATGTGCTGGAACACGATGCCTGCCGGAAGCTCGCCGCCTGGTTTGAGGATCGCTGGAATGATCGCTGGTGTGTTGATATTTCCGATGTGCTGGTGCAGGTGATTGAGGACAGTTGGGCCCGTGAGGAGTTGATCCCGCCCTACCATATCTACCTCAAGATGGCCTACCACCTGTCGCAAGAAGCCCGCGCCGGGCTCTCGACCTTTCGCATCCCCCGCGATTTTCCGCACCTCTTCGAGTACCAGACGGCTGCGGTCAAGATTGCCGCTCACCATTTGAACAAGCGTGGTGGCGTGTTGATTGGTGATGTGGTGGGCCTGGGAAAAACATTGATGGCAACTGCCCTCGCACGTATCTTTGAGGATGACTATCATCTCGAAACGCTCATCATCTGCCCCAAAAACCTGACGAAGATGTGGGAGGACTACCGCGACCAGTACCGGCTGCGGGCGCGGGTGCTGCCCATCAGTCGCGTTACGCGCGAGCTTCCCGATCTGCGGCGCTATCGCCTGGTGTTGATTGATGAGAGTCACAACCTGCGCAACCGCGAGGGTAAACGCTACCGCGCTATTCAGGAGTACATCCAGGAGAACGAGAGCAAGGTCATTCTGCTCTCGGCCACACCCTATAACAAGAGCTATCTCGACCTGTCGAGCCAGCTTCGGCTGTTTGTGCCGGCGGATCAGGATGTAGGCGTGCGGCCTGAGCAGCTCCTGCGCGAACTGGGCGAAACCGAGTTTATTCGCCGCTATCAGGCACCGGTACGTTCGCTGGCTGCGTTTGAGCATAGTCCCTATGCCGACGACTGGCGCGATCTGATGCGGCTCTATCTGGTGCGGCGTACCCGCAGCTTCATTCAGACCAACTATGGTGACATCGATACCGAGACCGGACGACGGTACCTGACGTTTGCTGATGACCGTCGTTCCTATTTTCCGACACGGGTACCTCGCACTGTCACGTTCGCGCTTGATGACCGCCGCGCTGATGACCAGTATGCCCGCCTGTATGCGACTGCGGTAGTCAACGGGATCAACGATCTGTCGCTGCCACGCTACGGGCTGAAAAACTATGTCGCGTCCCGACCAGAGCAGCAGGCGACTGCCGATGAGCGGCGCGTACTGGGCAATCTGAACCGCGCGGGCAAGCGGTTGATGGGCTTCAGCCGCACCAACCTGTTCAAGCGCCTGGAGAGCAGCGGGCATGTGTTCCTGCAATCGCTGGAGCGGCATATTCTGCGGAATTACATTGTGCTGCACGCGCTTGAGACCGGGCAGCCCATCCCGATTGGTACCCAGGATGCCGCCCTGCTCGATACACGCCTGACCGACCGGGACAGTGATACCCTCAACAACACGCTCGATCCGGCAGATGAGGCGGACGACGATGCTCCCGAACCATCGGACCAGCAATCCCCTGCTGCGCTAACGACGGAGGCGCAGTTCCGGCAGCGCGCGGCGGCAGTCTACCAGGAGTACACGACAACCTACCAGCGCCGCTTCGACTGGCTGCGTCCCACACTCGTAACCAAAAAGCTGGCGAAGGATCTGCGCCAGGATGCCCAGGCACTGCTCAGCATACTTGCCACGGCCGGGACGTGGGATTCCCGCGCGGACACCAAGCTGGCTGCCCTGGTCGACCTGCTCACGGTCACGCATCCGGACGAGAAGGTGATTGTCTTCACCCAGTTTGCCGATACGGTGCAGTATCTGACGGCAGCGTTGCAGGCACGGGGTATTCCCTCCGTGGCCGGCGTGACCGGACAGAGTGACGATCCGACACTCCTGGCGTGGCGCTTCAGTCCTGAAAGCAACGATAAGCGCCATCTGATCGGGCCGGGATCAGAGGTGCGGATTCTGATCGCCACCGACGTGCTCAGCGAGGGGCAAAACCTGCAAGACGCGCATATCGTGGTCAACTATGACCTGCCCTGGGCGATTATCCGCCTGATCCAGCGGGCCGGGCGGGTTGATCGCATCGGGCAGCAGGCGACGGACATCCTCTGCTACACCTTCTTGCCGGCAGAGGGAGTTGAGCGCATTATCCGGCTGCGCGAGCGCATTCGGCAGCGGTTGCACGAGAACGCCGAGGTCATCGGCACCGACGAGGCATTCTTTGAGGACGATATGAGCCACCAGCAACTGCTCGACCTGTTTACCGAGCAGTCAGGTATTCTCGATGGTGACGCCGATGGCGAGGTTGACCTGGCATCGCAGGCATACGCGATCTGGAAGCAGGCCGTCGATGCCGACCCGTCGTTGCAGCGCACCATCCCCGATATGCCGCCCGTTGTCTACAGCACGCGCGCGCATCAGGCCACACCGCAGGCACCGGCAGGGGTGCTGGTCTATCTGCGCACGGCGGAAGGGAACGATGCGCTGGCCTGGATGGATGCCCAGGGGAACAGCGTCACGGAGTCGCAGTTGACCATCCTGCATGCGGCAGCCTGTGCGCCGGATACCCCGGCCCTGCCGCGGATGGAGCAGCATCACGACCTGGTGCGGCAGGGGGCACAGGTGATTGCCGAGGAAGAAAAGACGGTCGGCGGGCAACTGGGGCGGCCTTCGGGCGCACGCTTCCGCACCTACGAGCGGCTCAAACGGCACGCGGAAGCAGTCAAGGGAACCCTGTTCGACAACCCTGATCTGCACCGGGCACTGGAGGAGATCTATCGCTCCCCCTTGCGCCAGACCGCAGTGGACACGCTTAACCGCCAGATGCGCAGCGGCGCGTCGGACGAAGATCTGGCCGGGCTGGTTATCGCCCTCCGAGACGAAGACCGGCTCTGTGTGAAGCAGGACGACACGCCCACGCGTGAGCCGCAGATTATCTGCTCGCTGGGGTTGAAACAGGAATAGAAGGAACGAAGTATGAGTGTTCAGGTTGAATTTCCCGATGAAATACTGCTCGCGGTACGCGAGGACCGCGCTGCCTTTATTCGCAAAGCCATGATCTACACTCTGGGACATCTTTATAGTGAGGGCAAAATCTCGGCGGGTTTTGCGGGGCAGGTGCTGGGCTGCGATCGCGTGGAGGTGTATCGGCGCTTCGCGGAGCATGGATTCGCGGTCATTGACTACCCGGAAGAGGAACGCGCTATGGAAGCCGCGGCCGGGCGTGCCATCGCCGCTGAGAAAAGTTATGAATAAACGCTGGAACGAGTGGATCAATGACAGAAAGTTATGACCGCATCCGCCGTTGCCTGCGTGCCGGCGACCTGACCACGCTGTTTATCGAGGAGTTGGGCTGGGATCACCACAGCGCGATCCTCACCCTCCCCGTTCAAGCGCAGACCTTCACGCTGCACGCCGTGGCGGAAAAGCGTGGCCTGACGGTCTTGCAGTGTGCGGCCCCACCCGGCGAGGCCATCCCGCCTTACCCGGTGCGCGGCGAGATCGAGCGGCAGGTGGCGCAGCACTATTTTGAGCACCTGATTATCTTTACCACAGCGGATCAGACGGAACAGGTCTGGCAGTGGGTGAAGCGCGAACTCGGTAAGCCGCTGGCCCGCCGCGAGCACCACTACCAGCGCGATCAGTCGGGCGATGCGCTGATCCAGAAGCTCCAGGCGATTGCGTTCACGCTGGAGCAGGAAGCCGGCCTGACCCTCACCGATGTGGTCGCCGGAACACGGGTAGCGTTTGATGTGGAGCGGGTTACCAAGCGCTTCTATGACCGCTTCCAGAAGGAGCACAGCGCCTTCCTGGCCTTCCTGAAGGGCATCCCTGACACGGAGATGCAGCACTGGTATGCGTCGGTGATGCTCAACCGGCTGATGTTCATCTATTTCATTCAGCGCAAGGGCTTTCTGGATGGCGACAGCAGCTACCTGAGTACGAAGCTGACACAGATGCAGCAGCAGGGTGACGACCGCTACTACCGCGACTTCCTCTGCCCGCTCTTCTTCGAGGGCTTTGCCCGCAGGCCCGCCGAGCGGTCGCCGGAGATCAACGCCCTGCTCGGCACGGTGCCCTACCTGAACGGCGGCCTGTTCCTGCGTCACCCGATCGAGGAGCGCCACGGCGCGCAGATCGCCATCCCGGATCGCGCCTTCGAGCGACTGTTTGGCTTCTTCGACCAGTACCAGTGGCATCTGGACGACCGCCCGCTGCGCGACGACAACGAGATCAACCCCGATGTGCTGGGCTACATCTTCGAGAAGTATATCAACCAGAAGCAGATGGGTGCCTACTACACCCGCGAGGACATCACCGGCTACATCAGCCAGAACACGGTGCTGCCCTGCCTGTTCGACACGGCGCGGCAGCAGTGCCGGGTGGCCTTCGCGGGCGAACAGTCGATCTGGCGATTGTTGCGCGATGATCCCGACCGCTACATCTACCCGGCGGTGCGGCACGGCAGCGAGCACGCCCTGCCACCAGAGATTGCCGCCGGGATTGACGACGTGACACAGCGGACCCAGTGGAACAAACCTGCCCCACAAGAGTATGCCTTGCCGACGGAGATCTGGCGCGAGGTGGTGGCCCGCCGTCGGCGCTACGCCGAGGTGCGGGCGAAACTGGCAGCAGGCGACATCTGCGATATTAACGACCTGGTGACATATAACCTGGATATGCGCCAGTTTGCCCAGGACGTTATCCAGCAGTGCGAGGGGCCGGAACTGCTGCGGGCTTTCTACCGTGCCATCGAGCAGGTGACGGTGCTCGACCCCACCTGTGGATCGGGCGCGTTCCTGTTTGCCGCCTTGAACATCCTGGAGCCGCTGTATGATGCCTGCCTGGAGCGCATGCAGGGCTTTCTGGATGACCTGGCGCGGGCGGAGGATACGCCGCACCCGCAGAAGATGCGCGACTTCCGCGAGACGCTGGAGCGCGTCGGGCAGCACCCCAACCGCCACTACTTCATCTTCAAGTCGATCATCGTCAACAACCTGTTTGGGGTGGACATTATGGAAGAGGCGGTGGAGATCTGCAAGCTGCGGCTGTTCCTCAAACTGGTGGCACAGATTGAGCGGGCCGAGCAGATCGAGCCGCTGCCGGATATCGACTTCAACATCCGGGCGGGCAACACGCTGGTCGGCTTTGCCACCTACGCGGAGGTGCAGCAGGCGATTACCAACCCGCAGGGCAACGCGCCCAAGCTGCTGCTGACGCCGGAGGAAGAAGCATCACTCGCCGCGATTGAGACGCAGGCACAGGATGTAGACCGGCTGTTCCAGACGTTTCGCCAGCAGCAGACGACGCTGGGCGGGGCGGTGACGCCGGAGGACAAGCACGAACTGCGCCACCGCCTGGACGCGCTGAACGACGAACTGAACCACTACCTGGCGGCGGAATATGGCGTGAAGCTGAAGCAAGACGGAGCCTATGCCCACTGGCGCGCCACCCACCAGCCCTTCCACTGGTTTGTGGAGTTCTACGGCATTATGCAGCAGGGCGGCTTCGATGTGATTATTGGCAATCCGCCGTATATCGGTTACAGCAAAGTGCGCCATCACTACACCGTGCGCGGGTATGTCACAGAACCTTGCGGTAATCTGTATGCGCTAACTGTGGAGCGTGCGCCGGCTCTCTTGCGTCAGGAGGGACGTTGTGGAATGATCGTGCCAATCGCCTCGGTTTCCACCGACAGTATGCAAGCACTTCAGAACCTTTATCAGTCATTCGTCCAGTGGCACAGCCATTACGCTGTACGTCCGGGAAAGCTTTTTATTGGCGTGGATATGAACCTGACGATTAGCCTGTTCTACAAAACCAATGAACGTAAAAATAGTTGTGGCACGGGATATCGGCGATGGTCAAGTGGTACTACGGGTGACAGACGACATATCTTTGAAACCTTATCCTATGTTTCAGAACCATGCTTCACAAATCATGTTAATCCTCATCCTAAATTGGGTTCATCAATCGAAAAACAGGTCTTGTGTCGCATGCTCGATCATGGCCGAAAGCTACGTGCTTATACAACCCCAGTAGGTGTAACTCTGTACTATCACTCAGGTGGACGCTACTGGCGCAAGGCACTGTTGAGCAAGTTGTCATCTCACTATAAACCAGTGACGATCCAGTCCGCGCTTGCTCCAATTGTTCTCGCTTTATTGAACAGCCAACTCTTTTACTGGTATTGGATCAGCAACTCAAATTGTATGGATGTAGTTTCCCGCGAGGTGCTTGATCTGCCTGTCTTTGCCCTGGATACGGTTGACCCACGACCATTTTATAAGCTACAGGAAGAACTTTTGATAGCCTATAACACCAGCAGTACAACTCGAGTGCGGCGTGGCAAACATATTCAGGTCGAAGAGATTAACTTTGACGTTCATAAGGCCAAACCCATCATCGACGAGATCGACCGGGCGCTGGCGCAGCACTATGGCTTCACACCGGAGGAACTGGACTTCATCATCAACTACGACATCAAGTACCGCATGGGGCGGGATGGAGGCGCGGAGGGGTGAGCATCGACCAGCACAACCTCACCTCAGAACACCCCGCCTACCCACCCGCCCTACAGCGCTGGCTCGGCGCGAATGCCCCGCCCACGCTCACCGCGCGCGGCAACCTTGCCATCCTGCAGCAGCCGGCCCTGGCGCTCTTCAGTTCCAGCCAGTGTCCGGCGGCGCTCATCCTGCGGGCGCACGACCTGGCCGAACAGCTTCGGCAGCAGGGCCGCACCGTCATCAGCGGCTTTCACTCCCCCGTCGAGCGCGAATGCCTGACCAGCCTGCTGCGCGGCCCGCAACCACTGATCCTCTGCCCGGCCCGCAGCCTGGAGAACTGGCGCATTCCCCCGGAGTACCGTCAACCGTTGGAGGAAGGCCGCCTGCTGCTCCTCTCGCCCTTCAGCGCCACGCAGCGCCGCGTCACCGAAGAAACCGCCCTGACGCGCAACCTGGTCGCCGCCGCCCTCGCGGAAACCGTGCTGATCATCCATGCCGCGCCCGGCAGCAAGACCGAGGCATTCTGCCGGGAACTGCTGCGCTGGGGCAAGCCGCTCTACACCTTTACGAGTGAGCATAATGCTAATCTGGTGGGGATGGGGGTGGAAGATTTTCCGGGGTAGGATGATTTGCCGTTCATCGCTTGTTCATCGCTCTGTCATCTGCGCACGTTAGCCTGGAAGTTGTTCTCAGTTCTCAGTTCTCAGTTCTCAGTTCTCAGTTCTCAGTTCTCAGTTCTTTGTTCTCAGTTCTTTGTTCTCAGTTCTTTGTTCTTTGTTCTCAAAACAAGGATTACCGTAATGAAAGCCTTTGTCCTCGCCGCCGGTGCCGGTACCCGGCTGCGTCCACTGACCGATACCTGCCCCAAGCCGATGCTGCCGGTTGCCGGGCAACCGCTGCTGGCCCACACGCTGCGCTGGCTGCGGCGCTACGGCGTCACCGAGGCGGCGCTCAATCTGCATCATCTGCCGGAGGTGGTGCGGGAGGGGCTGGGTGATGGAACGCCGTTTGGGATGCGTCTGCGCTACTCCTACGAGCCGGAACTGCTGGGGACGGCCGGTGCGGTGCGCCGCGTTGCCGAGCAGCACCCGGATTTCTTCGACCAGACCTTTCTGGTGCTTTATGGCGATCTGCTACTTGATCTGGATATTGCCGATCTGCTGGCGTTCCACCGGGCGCAGGCGAGCCAGTTTACGCTGGCGCTCAAGCGCACGACCACGCCGCAGTCCCAGGGCATGATCGAGACCGACGCCGAGGGTCGGGTGCAGCGCTTTGTCGAGAAACCCCCGACCTGGGATGGCGGCGATACGGCCAATGCGGGGGTTTATCTCTGTGAGCCGGAGATTGTTCAGCGCATTCCGCCGGGCTTTAGCGACTTTGGGCATGATATCATTCCGGCGCTGCTCCGCGACGGTGCGCCGGTTTACGGGCGGCCGCTGGTGGGCTACCTGCTCGACATTGGCACACCGGAAGCGTACGCGCAGGCGCAGGAGGATTGGCGGAAGGTAGGGGTTGCGGGTTAGAAGTTACAGGTTAGCGCACCTTTCCATAGGGGCTTTTTCAGGTGCGCTAACCTGTTAGAATATCACAGATGGAGCAGGTTCTCCTACACCAGGGTGCGCTCGCTCTCCCGGTCAAAGATGTGGATCTTGTCCATATCGACAACCGCTTCGACCGACTGGCCGGTCCTGACCGTTGAGCGCGGATCGAAGCGCCCGATGAATTCCTTATTGCCACGTTCGATATAGGCATAGACCTCGCTGCCCATCACCTCAACCACGTTGGCCTGCGCCTGAATTTTGGCATCCTCACGTACGCCACGCGGCACAAACTCCGAGTCGTGGATATCCTCGGGGCGAACGCCAAAAACGATATCCTTCCCGATATGACTCCCCAGCGCATCGGTCTTCTCGCGGGGCACCGGCAGCGTGAATGCCCCTGGGATATTGACCATCAAATGACCGTTGGAGCGGTCCAGGCGGCCCTGAAAGAAGTTCATCGCGGGGCTACCGATAAACCCGGCAACAAACATGTTCGCCGGCTTATCGTAGAGCGTCTTGGGCGTATCGATCTGCTGGAGAATGCCGTCCCGCATCACCGCGATGCGCGAGCCCATCGTCATTGCCTCGGTCTGATCGTGGGTCACATAGATAAAGGTAGTCGCCAGGCGTTGGTGAAGCTTGCTAATCTCCGCACGGGTCTGCACCCGCAGTTTGGCATCCAGGTTGGAGAGCGGCTCGTCCATCAGGAAGACCGCCGGTTCGCGCACGATAGCCCGGCCCAGCGCGACCCGCTGCCGCTGCCCACCGGAGAGCGCCTTGGGCTTGCGTTCCAGCAGGTGCGCGATCCCCAGCAGTTCGGCAGCTTCCTTCACCCGCCGGTCGATCTCGGTCTTGTCCATCCGGCGCAGCTTCAGGCCAAACGCCATATTGTCGTAGACCGTCATATGCGGGTAGAGCGCGTAGCTCTGGAAGACCATGGCAATATCGCGGTCTTTCGGGGGAATATCATTCACGACCCGGTCGCCAATCAGGATGCTGCCATCGCTGATCTCCTCGAGCCCGGCCAGGCAGCGCAGCGCGGTAGACTTACCACAGCCGGAGGGACCGACCAGCACCAGAAATTCCCGGTCGGGAATGTCGATATTCAGATCCTTCAGCACCGTTGTCTCGCCAAACCGTTTGTAGACATGATCAAACTTAATACTCGCCATTGGGAAAGCCTCCTCTTCGCAGTAAAAGACCTGTCTCCGCGATCAACCCTGATCGCCGCCAGGTACAGGACCAGTTGATTTCCGAATAATCAAGTTCATTTCCAGGGTGACGCTCTGCTGGTTGCGGGTATCCCCTTCGATCCGGCCAATCAGCAACCGGGCCAGGTGCAGCCCCAGATCGCGCTGCGGGTAGTGCAGCGTTGTCAGCGGTGGGTGGGTATGCGCGGCCATGGGCACATCATCGAAGCCGACCAGCGACACATCGCGCCCGACCTCCCGCCCGGATGTGTGGAGCGCATGCATGGCCCCGAATGCCACCTCATCGCTACAGGCCAGCACCGCCGTCGGCGGCTCCGGCAGATCGATCAGCTCTTGCATGGCGGTCACGCCATCGATCTGAGCGCGCCCGGTCTCCAGAATGAGCGTCGGGTCAACCGCGATACCGGCAGCCGTCAGCGCTGCGCTATAGCCCTGGTAGTGTGGCTCGCTGGTTGCCAGATCCGACGGCAGCATAATCAGGGCGATCCGCCGATGCCCCAGGCCCAGCAGGTGACGCATTGCCAGCAGCACCCCGCCGCGACCATCGACTGTCACGTAGGGCACAGCGTGGCCTTCCGGCGGTAGACCGGCGCAGACATGCGGGATGCCCTGCTCTACCAGGTAGGCCACCCGCTCATCGTCGGTCTGCAGATCGAGTAGCACCACGCCGTCAACCCGGCCGGTGCGCACAAACTGCGCGGCCAGCACCTGCTCCGGCTGCTCTTCGGTGGCAGTTGCCAGCAGCAGGTAGTAGCCCCGCGCCGCCGCCGCCTCGGAGAAGCCCGCCAGCAACGCGGATAGCAGTGGATCGGTCAGGCGGGTGGGGAGGGCGGGCAACACCAACCCCAGAGTATGACTGCGCCCGCGCATACTGCGGGCAGCATAGTTCGGCTGGTAGTCCAACTCGGCCACCGCCGCCAGCACCCGCTGCCGGGTAGCCTCGGTGACACTGCCGGTGCCATTGAGCACATACGAGACGGTCGCGGTGGAAACCTGCGCCCGCTCGGCTACTTCTTTGATCGTCGCCATACGCCGCACCTGAACAATCTGTGCGATCCGGGAAGTCCGGTTAATCGTTTTAGCAGTTAACCGATTAAGTAGTTAACCGATTAAGTGGAGTATAGCACGGGGGCGCGGGGGTGTCAAGGGAGTGGTGAGTGCTGAGTGCTGAGTGCTGAGTGGGAAGTGGTGAGTGCCGAGTGGGGAGTGCTGAACTGTACAATTCGCATACATCTGCTATACTGCTGTGTAACAAGTATCTGACCAGGCAACAATGTGAAAACTCATGTCGTCAATACAGATCGAACTTCCATCTGGCTTCCGACCTGACCACGAACATGCCGTAATTGCATATTTGACAGACCGTTTGCGCGGGCAAGCACAATGGTTGCTGCTGTTTGAGGCTATCGATCTGCTTGATCAGGCGGTTGCCATCATCACTGGCAACCGCATAACTTTTCGCACGTTGTATCAGCAACTGTTTGACCTGGTTTATGCTAATCTCTATATTGATGAATTGCTGGCATTAAACGATGTCAGACAACAAAGTGCAATGCTTTGGGCAAAGTATGCGCGCCAAATCGTCAGCGACATGGCACAGCGGGGTTGGCAGTTTGCTGATGTACCGGAGACGCGCCTGCTGTTAAGCTATCTGCTTTACTGGTGGGGAGCGTTTGCACGAGGCTATGCACTGGAAGTAGAAGTCTATCGTGACCTGGCGCAGAGCGGTATTACGTTTACTGCCCACAATCTACGCGATCCGCAGCAACGTTACTCACCAGGCGATCTGGTGGTTAGTAGTTTGCTGGGCGATATTAAGACATCAGTCTATTTTCTTCAGTATGCGACACCGTTAGCTCATGACTTCTATATTGTCCGCCTTTTTGTGGAGAACCGGGTTTACACCATGGTCGTATTCCTTCAGCCATCCGCATGGGACACAATTAACGGTGATACTGTTGAGAGTAGTTTAGAAATGATAATTCAGCATTTGCCACGTCCGGTTCGCATACGTTATCAAGGACACGAACTGGTGGTGATGGACTATGAGGAATGGAAACAGCGCATTGCGCGTCAGCAAGGAGCAGCAGAATGAGTTCGCAGACCTTTACCGATATGAGCAATACCGATTTTGAGCAGTTGATTAACGGCTATATTAACCGTGCAGCGGATCAGGCTGATCGGATACCCACCGATCTTTTTTTTGATCTGCTGCTTAAGCGGATCGCCGCCAGTAGTGGTGAAGCTGTTACCCTGGTTGTAGCGGTGAACAATGATGAAGTAGTCATCACGCCTGACCGGGAAGTAAGTGACCTGGTTGTGCGCGGAAATGAAATCTTCATTGGAGGGCGTCGCCTGGTGGTACAACTGGTCCATCAAAGTGGATCAAATGAAACCCACACTCCATAACGCGGGTTGATCATCTCTGCACCTCTGCGATGAAACGAAACTTCGTCGTAGATCGGGAACTGCCGCTGCACCTGAGGCGTCCCATGCGTAACCGCTATCTTGCTTGATCCGGTTACATCAGGAGGGAGATGAGGATGCCACGTTCGATCACACTCATCACCAGCGTTATGCTGATTGTACTCAGCCTGGTTGGATGCACCGCCAATACCGCACAGACCAGTGACCCGGCGGCAACCGCCCCGCCCGAAACCAGCGTCACCGCGCCGCCGCCAGCGCACCCCACCGCAACAGCAACGCCCGCCCCGGCAACACTGCTGGTTGAAGCGCCCGTTTATCGCGGGGTGATTTTTAGCGCGGACGAGGCCAGAGGGCAACGCCTCGAAGTATTGATTTCCGCAGATACGGCCAGGTTCTGGTCGCCTACCGCCGACGATGTTGCCCGGATGGAAGCGCAGCTTCTGCCGGCCCTGCTGACCGATGCACGGTTAAGTGATGGGATTGGCATACGCCGGGTGCGACCACTGGAGGAGGCGCTGCCCGCCTATACCCGCCAGTATTTCGGTTATCTTACGACTGATGGGGAAGCGGTGATCTATACCGGCTTTTACTGCGACATTCCGATAGCGGAACTCACCTCGCACTGGTTGCATGTTTACGATGGGGGCGACTGTTTCTTTCAGATCCACTACAATGTCGCTACCGGCCAATACTTCGATCTGCGGGTGAATGGCGAGGCGTGAGGGGGATGGATTGTTTACTCTGTTCGATCCTCGTATATTTCATTGCGTTTTAATGGCGTAAATGTAGGGTCATTGATAGGGTTCTGAAGTAAGCGGTGGATGATTTTACTGGGTCGAGGTGGTTCCTGGGCGAGAATAATCACCCGCACCGTTCCGGGGAACGCATTGCGGTATGGTGTAGGGACTTCAATGGTTCCGTCTTTAATGATTGTTTGGAACTCGACTGCAATCATCTCGTTGCTCATATGTGTCTCCTCGCTT
>DAOTVB010000225.1:0-28799 GCA_034436755.1 Chloroflexaceae bacterium
GCGCTGGACACTCTGCACGACAACCCGGTAGGCCCAGGTGGAAAAACGGCTCTGATACTGAAATGATGCGATGGAGCGAACAAGCTCAACCCGGGCTATCTGGACCAGATCGTCAAGATCGACCGCGGCATCGGAGGACCAGGCAAGACCGGCGCGCTTCAAAATCGCCACGACCTGCGTCATCCACATCTGCCAGGCTTCATCATATGCGCGATGCCGGCTATCGTGGAGTGCCTGCACCAGCACATGGTCTTGGTGATAGCAGATAATCATCGCACGTAGTCTGGGGTCGGTACATGCATCAGGAAGATGGGTGCATAACTGATCCCTGTAGGTCTGCTGCTCTTCCGAACTCAATCCCCAACCCAACTCCTCATTGAGCTGCCGGACCATGGCTGCACAACGGTCATACTGGTCATTCATACCTGCCATCCATCTCCTCATTTCCAGACTACCGCGAAGTGTACCAGAAAGGGGCAACCGATAAAAATGATACGGTTTGTCCCGCTATTGCTCGTATAGCTTGTAGGGCCTGCATGTGCTGCGATCAGGAATGCCAGGCCACGTTAGAGAAGTATATATGAATCGAGGCAAATTCTGTACTTTACCAATTCATATACTCGGCATTCAATGGCATCCTTGCCGGAATAGAAGACACGCAGAGTCTCCTACATAATCCTTGCAACCGTGTACAATCCCATACTGCAATACCCTCAGTGCCGCTACCTGACTATGCGTGAAACCTACGGAGGATGTTCCGGAATGTGATCGCCATCTGATGGCACTGCATTCTCTTTCATAGAACAGAACAACTAGTATAGCAAGTTTACCTATGTACGATCAAATACAGAAAGCACACGTTCTGATTTTATTGTACGGTTGTGTATTACGAATGCATTAACTGGAACCTCACGCTCCATTTGGCGGCAAGCGCGATCCGGACGGGTTCGGTACCAATATCAGTAGAGACCTGGAATAGACAGGGATGTTCGACACAGCAGAGTCGCCGCCTATGCGCTTACGTCCAGAAAACACACACGCTGGTCCTATTGTACTCCAACAGCATGCTCTGTCGCCTCATGCAACGTTTGGCGGCAAGCGCGATCCGGGCAGTTTCGGTACTAATAAGAATAGAGATGCATGCCCTGGGGCCGGGGCGCATCAGGCCGACGATATGCCTTTGCCGGTCCAATGTTCGAATGCTTCGTCCAGCTATATTCAGGGCAGCACCATGCGGAGAGGTTGTGGATGCAATGAGAGATATTAAAGAATTGCCCGAAGTCCTGACAGCAGGCGAGGTGGCAAACTACTTGCGCATCAGCAAGACAACCGTGTGTCGGTGGTGCAATAACGGCAAACTTCCCGCTTTCCGTATTGGTCGCGGCTGGCGTATTCAACGGGGTGATCTGGAGCAATATATCAGGCTTGCAATGACAGAGCCTGAACTGCCGCATGATCACCTTCGTAACACAATAATGTCTGATCACACCAACTCTGATAACACGAGAGTTCTACCAAAATCCCGTGAAGAAACCTGATACACTCCGGAAATTACCTGGAAATTATAATCTTCACTATTTTAACACCCTCACCTGGTTTTGCTTAAGGAGTATGCTATGCGCCAACAACTCCCATTACTACTTGTGATTATCATAACCATCCTCATAGGGACTCCGATAGCAGTGCTTCATGCACAGGATGACGCACCACCCCCTGGAGTGGATATCGTATTTATGGTTGATCAGTCTGGTAGTATGAGCCGGGGAACTTTCATTAATCTCCAAGATCCTCGTTGTACACCTGTACGCCAGAGCGATTGCCCACGCACGGCACCAACCGATCCGGATGGTCTGGCACTCAAAGCAGTACGTGAGGGCCTCAGTCCAATTTTTAATCAGATCGTTGTACGTACCGAAGGACGCAGTCGGACGGATATGTTGCAAGAAGAACACAGTTTCGGCCTGGTGCTGTTCGGCGGTGACAGCGATCCCAACCAGGGAATAGAAATCGCCGTACCACTGACACGGATTGAAGTTGAACGGGATGCAGAAGGCAATATTCAATCCAATGTCGAAAAATTATTACCGACAGAGCCCCGGCAATTGGGTGAAACGGCTTTCTCACACGCGTTTGATGCTGTCTGTACGATGCTTCAATGTACTGTCCCTCCCCCGCCCGGTCGCAAGCGGGCTGTTGTTCTGCTCACTGATGGTCGCCCCTCGCTGGATACCATTGGCTTTGATGGTAACAATCCGGCACCCTACTTTGCCGAACTTCAGCGCAGACATGCGGACCTGTTTAATACGGCCGAACTATGGGTATTTGGTCTTGATAAGCAAGACCTCTTTTGGTCGCGTACGGCCCCTTACTGGCAACAAATTGCGCCTGACGGCAGAACGACACGGCTGACCGATCCTAGAGATATCGCATCAAAATTTCGCGATATTGCACTCACCGTGGTCGGCGAGCCACCCGCGCCGGCGCAACCCTGTGATGGCAGTAGCTTTACGGTAGATCCCTATCTGGCAACATTGACGCTGTTACTTGAGTATCCCGACTTTGACAGCAAGGCCGCTTTCACATTACCGAACGGGGAAACTCTCACGCGCGAAGCGTCTGACTTGCTTGGTTACTCATATACCGGTATGTCTGAGACTTTCATTCTCGGCAGTCCGCCACCTGGTGAATGGAGTTGTAACATCATCGGCACAAGTGTTACACCGCAATTTCGCAATATTCAAGGTTTGTTTAGCCTGGCAAAAGTGTCGGTGGGATATTCCGAAGGCCCGTTAGCATCGACATGCCATGACTTTAGCCTGGTAGTAACCTATTTCGATGATCAGGGTAACAAAATCGTTGAATTGCCTGAATACCCATTGACACAAACACTCACGGTTACGATTGGCGATCGACAAATCACCCGTAACCTGGTGCGTGACAGTGATGTTCGTGACCGCTGGAAAGTTGAGGGAATGCTCAGTCCCAGTACAACTGGAGGAACCTATCCACTGGACATCAAAGTCCATTATGGTGATAAAGAAATCTTTCACGAAGATGATCAGACCATCACGATCGATCCGCGATTGCCCTGTATGACGATCGTGACTCCCCGTGATGGGGGCATAAGTCGGATGCACCAGCGTCTCTCGCCCGTTGGAGCTACGTTTGTCATACAACTAACGCAAGGGGGCGAACCCGGCACTCCAACAGGCATCTTCCGCGATGATCTTTCACAGATTATCACTGGACAAGTAAAGGGACCAGCCGACTACGTGCAGACAATCGCGTTTAAACCCATTCCGGATCAACCTGGCCAGTTCTCGGCAGCAATTGATGATTTGCAGACTCAAGGCGTGTATACCTTGACGACTGCCCTGGAAGCAACTACGCAGGAAGGTGAACTCTACGAACTGAGTCCGCAGAGCATCACCTTCAAACGGGTACCTGGGATACTCTGGCTCATCGTCGAATGGCTCAAGCGCTTTGGTGCCTTGATTGCCATCATAATTGCCCTAACAAGTGCCGGCTTCTTTGTTTTTATGGTCACTGGCCCCTTTCCGCGTGGTTCCCTGGTGTTTGAAGAACGGACATCTGGCGCACTGGCACAGATCCGTGAATGGAATGTAGTCAGGAGTTTTTCATTGAGTGGGCAGAAAATCCTTTTCGGCATGTTTCGCACACGCTGGCCAACAATTAAGAAAGGCCTGCCGAAGGAGATGGGCCTGCGGAAACTCACGGTGCGTCGCTACACAAATGGACGCAATGAAGGTGTGACTGTCACGCTGCTCCGGACTGATAAGAAATCACCCCTGACCCTGCAATTTACGCGTGACAAAGAACACAAATCGTTTGATGGCAAGTATCGCATCACCTATGAAAACCTCGGAGCTTCGCGCAAAAAACCGTGAGGTTGCTGAGATCGATACGGTGTTGAGCAACAGATTTGTTGCACCATACTATGCGCTCGATACAATTTATCCCAAGGAGAAACACAATGCCAGAGGTAGCGAATCCTGCAGTCATTATTGGACTGGGTGGCACCGGCAAGTGGGTGCTGACGTACATTAAGAAGAATTTGCTCGACACCTACGGTGGCGAGATACCAAAGACCGTACGGTTATTATCATTTGATACAACTACAGAGCGAGTTAGTCGTGATGGAGTGGCTCAAGAAGAGGATGTACGCGTCGGTGACATACAACTTGATAAACAGGCTGAATTTGTCTATCTTGGTGGAAATATTTACCAGCTTTGCCGCGAAATACGTGATGAGCGAAAACATCCCCACATCGGCTCGTGGCTCCAGGCACGTACTTATTTACAGATGGCAGATTCGGATGCCTTTGATATCTCACGGGGTGCTGGTCAGAAGCGACCCTTTGGTCGGATGGCGATCTTCTATGATCTTCAGCAATCCGTGCAGGCCAGAATCACGAACAAAATTCAGTCGGCAATTAGCGAAGTGATCGGTGCTAATCAGCGTCGCGCAGCTATTGAGATCTACGTTGTTGCGTCACTGGCAGGTGGTACCGGATCCGGCATGTTTATTGATATGGCTCACCTCGCGCGCTGGTTCGCGGATAAACAGATCCGCACCGGATTTGCGGTGCGCGGGTTTCTGGCACTGCATAATACATTTCGCTCAGTGATCAAGACAGAGCAGATTCAGCCCCAGGCATTTGCTGCTTTGCGCGAACTAGACCGCTTTATTCAGGTATTTGATCAGCAATATCCCATTGTTTACAACCCGACCAATCCGATCCTCAATACCATCTACGGCGGACAACTGGGGAAACTCTTCGACAACTGTTATCTGCTTGATGCCAGTCGGGAGAACTTGCCGCTAGATAACTTCGCTCCAAACTACGGTGTCTTTCCGTCAATTGCTGATTGTATCACCATGCTGCTGGATGGCAGCACAGGTGATGCCTATGCGCAACACTACAAAAATGTAAACACGCGTATCGGCGAAGTACAGAGTCAGATCAACCAGCCGATCTACAGCAGCCTGGGCACCTACTCGCTAGTGTTACCAGTCGAAGATATCATCACCAGCCTGACCTATCGCTTTGCCATTGATCTGCTGGGCGAATACCTTCTAAACCTGGAGCAACGCACCAATGACGCGGGACAGGTGCAATATATTTTACGCTATGAGGGTAATGCGCGTGAGGAGGCTGCAGCGCTTCTGCACGCAACCCAGAGTGTGTCCGGAGTTGCTAATACTAACTTTATTCAACGAGTTCCCGCGACCATAGATAGTCGTAATACGCGTCACGAGGCGTATATCAGCGAGATTGCCAGTCTTGAAGCACCAGAACTGCTAACCTGGATTATCCCCCCTGAAACAGATCCAACGGTACAGGAACTGGCACGGAAGGTACGTGATGATTTAGAGGTCCAGCTAATTACTCGTGTACCAACCAGCGAAAACATGGATGAAGATACGGTAGGAGGCTGTGACCGAGTCACCCGGGGAACACGTGATTTTCGTGAAGAGTACCTGGGGCGCGATGTGGGTGGACGACGAACTGGTGGTCTATATCGTCGCGCATTGGAGCAATGTGTCTCAATCCACCGGGAACGCTACCAGATTTTACTGCAGGAATACCTCCTGAACTTACTTAATGGTCCTGCGCCAACCAACAAAGATTATCAACATGAGAAACGAGGTAAGTTGGGTCAGGCCCAGGCTGTCTTGTCACACCTGGCACTCTATTTTACCGATCTTGCAACATTTTTGGAACGGGTTGAAGATCATCGTGAAAACCTCGATGATCTGCGAAGCGCTCAGGAAGAGGCATCCCTATGTCGTTCTGAAATGGAGAAGCAAGCCGGTGTTAAGGGATTCATCGGGACATTTATTACCGGTCAGCAACCAGCCATTAAAGCACAGCATGCCTATCTTGAAGCTGAACAGTGGGCGATCGACATTGAAATCAAAGATCTCTTCTTTGATTTCTTACATCATACCAGTAATACTCTTCGGACTGTAACCGAAGAATATAAAGCCGCAGTCGATGCCTGGATCAACACGCTGGCTCAGGGCTTCTCTGGTACCTTTACCGATCCAGGGTTATATACCTACCTTCACACCGGATTGCAGCGCCATACAGCCAATCGTACCGATAAACAGCGCATCGCAGTGCATGAATATGTTACCGATGATGCCTATGAGTCAGGGCTGTACGCTTCAGTTTCTGCCGGCAAGTTTGTTGAGGCATTGACACACCTGGTCTGGGTAGGCGAACAGCAAGAGCAGGGTTTTCGTCTATCGCTCAGTGGTTGCACGGTTGCGGGTAGCGGTCCGACTGGTGGTCGTTCAAGCACTGACCGCAATGCTGACTTCTTTTTGCATATGGCGCGGAATTACTTTGAACCACTCCGTGAGAATCTGACTATTGCCGACCGGTTGACTGAACGTGATGCGATGCGCCTGGCAAGTACACTGCTTGATAAATGCAGTCCCATGATTCGCTATGATCCACTCAAATCAGGTGGGGCACAGGAACTGCACTATTTCGTGTGTGTGAATGAAGGTCGGCAGAAAGCCTACTTTAATGAGTTTCGCGATGCGTTGCGGCGACTGGGTGCATCGGCGAAAGATAATCAGGTGCTGGACAGTTCGAACTCCTATACCTGCACCATTCTGGCCACCGCCGATGTTGTTGCCAGCTCCGGCTTACACGCCTACACCGCTGCGGAGCGCGAATATAATAGTCACACTGGTGATGCCCGCCTGCTGCATATTTTCCCGGCAGAAGTTAACGCAGTCCAGTTGGAACAGCAATTGACTAGAATAGGTGAACAACGTCGCCGCTTCTCGCATGTGCTGACAACTATGCTTGAAGATCGTAAGATGGTCGAGCATTTTATTCTGGCCACACTCTATCGACTCATTCGTCTTGAAAAAGCGGAAGGCATGCAGAGTCGTTGGGTACTCTTCCTGCCCACCCAACGCCGCCGCGGAACTGATCGCTTTGCGCTCACCAATGCCGAACACCAGCCTTCGCTCTTTAAAGCTATGGAGTGCTTCGTATTTCGCCGAGCCGACATCAATAACTCTGCACAGACCATTGACTTCACCTTGCTCGAAGAGGAACTCCGCCGATTTGAAGATCGGGCCAGTGAAGGAAATGATAGCCGTCTCATCAACCTGCTTGAAGGATTAATTAATAGTGATATCGAACCCCGGCGACATGATCGTGATCAGGCCATTCATGACCTTGGTTCCCTGATGCGTTTGGTGGTCGATGAGATCGTTGAGGGCTTACACAGTCGGATCAAGGCCAGTGGACACCACTATGATCCCGATGCCCTCCCACTGGATACTTCCGCACTACCTGCCGATAGTAAACCGACAGCACCACGTGAGACCGGTAACGGCACCACTGATGGTGCCGGTGGTTCTCCCCCTGTTGAGCCGATTTCAGTCGCCGCACCGGTATCTCCAGCAGTACCGACGGACGGCAACACCGATACCGAGATGGCAGCACTCGATAAGCTTAAGACCATGCTTGATCGGGGATTGATCTCGCAGGAGAAATACGACGCCAAGGTACAGGAAATTCTGGATCGCATGTAGAAATGGAATGGGAGATAAGGGACGCTCTATGTATCCCTTGTCTCTCATACTGATGCAGTCACACTACCCGAATAAGGGTCTCTTTATGGCAGTTCGTCAATCACATTTTCTGTTGCTACGCATTGGGGTTCTGTTGCTGCTCTTATCTGCCCTGACTAACGCAGCATATGCCAGTCCAGGAGCCCAGACTGAAGATAACACCGCGTCTTCTGCCGCTCAGTGCGTTGAGGCGCTTGATCTGCTGATCATTATGGATGTGAGCAGCAGTATGGAAGAGCAACTGGACATTGCGCAACAGCAGACGAGCGCATTAATGTCTGCCTTACGCCAGGATATTCCGGATCTCCAATTTGGCGTTGCATCCCTGGTAGATTATCCCAGCGCAGAAGGAAATGCGGCGGACTATCCCTGGCGGCTCAATCAGGCTCTTACGGCTGATACTACCCAGGTGCAGGCAGCACTCGATCAAGTGGTATTGCTCGATGGTGGCGATCCACCTGAAAGCTATGTACGTGCCCTGTATGAGGCTGGTGATGCGGGGCAGATTGGCTGGCGTAGTGGCGCGCGCCATATGATTGTCTTTTGGGGCGACGCATGGGCACATAACCCTGACCCGGGTGTTGATGGACAACCTGATACTGAGGATGATTTGCAATTTGATCAGGTGCTCTCAGCTTTACGCGATCAGGCTATTCGTATCTATGCAATTAGTTTTGGTAATCCAACAGATTTCGAGCGCATGGCGCGTGTGACGGGAGGGGCATTCTTGTCGGGCCATTCGGCCGCCGATCTTCCGGATTTAATTAAAACTGCGGTACAGCAGGAGTGCGCCACCACGCTATTACCGGGGGGCATCGTCCCTACCACACCTTCTACTGGCCCGATTGCACCGCCTCCGTCGGAATTACCTGACTGGTTTAGCCCCTGGTGTTTCTTGCCATTGCTGCTGTTGTTGCCCCTATTTCTGCTGCTTTTCTGGAAACGTCAGTCGGTACGCCGTTCGATCCGGCGTGGTATGCCGCTCCCGGAGATGGCAATACCCACGCCAATTCAACCGCCGGCTGAGCCAGTACCATCTCAAGTAACGTCGTTGCCACAGATACTGCCAGTACCGGTTACCTCACGTCCAGCGCTGCTGGTAGGATTAGGCGAAGCCGGGCGCTGGACTCTGACCTATATAAAACAAACACTACTTCAGCGAGAGGGTGAGCCTGATGTAACGCTGCTCGCTTTCGATTTTCCTGTTGATGCGGAAGGGCAGGAAACTGCGCGGATTGAGGTAATCACGCCGCATAGACCAGGTGGAATGACAGAGGTGCGCCTGGCAGATTCCGAACAATGCCGGATACAAGGTAATGCCTCCCAGTTTGCGGCCAGAGTGCGACAGGATCCTACAAAATACCCCCTGCTACATGCCTGGTTGGCTGAACACACCAGTTTTACTCCTCACACAACAGCCCGCCTGGCTTTTCTCGATGAATTGCCATCCATCACGCCGACTCTTACAACCGCGCTCGAAGGACTGGCACAACAACAAGGGGTGGATGTCTATCTCATCGCCGGTCTGGGTGAAGCACTGGGCGCCGGGGCATTGCTCGATGTTGCTCAGGCGCTCCAGCTTATTGCCAATCAGCACAATCACCATATCGCGCTCCATGGCATCATTTACCTACCGGATGTGCTGGAGTTTGCGCATCCATTGCCGCAGGAGACCCGTGCTGCATCATTTGCGGTGTTGCGGACATTAGAACGATTGCAAACTTCATTTGGGCAAAACCCACCCACATCACCGCTGTTCGACCCCCTCTTGCTGGGTGGAGATGCACCAGGCACACCATTCGAAAGCAAACTCTTCAGTAGCTGCACACTGTTGAGCGCGAACCGCGAGATTGGTCCATTGATTGGAATCCCACCCCAGCATGGTGTCTATCCAATGGCGGCCGATGCCATCAGCGTTGCGCTCGAGCTCCCGGCAGCAACCTTTCTGCATGAACATCGCACGAATGTCAACAGTCGAGTGGGTCAGGCACAGCACAGCCTTGATACAGCCCTCTACAGCAGTTTCGGTACATTTACCTATCAGCTTCAGCTCGATGCAATTGTCAGCGAAGCAACTGCCCGATTAATCAATAACTTAGCGGATCATCTGCTGTGCCCGGTTGAGTCAACGCAAGTTCAGACCTTCTTTACCGACCTGCTCATAGCCGGTGATTACAACCTGTATCGCCATGCAGCATATGAACACCATGCACAGCCGTGGCAGCGGGATGCGGTAATTGATCTACTTGAGCCATCTGCAGTGCGAGGACAACTGCGGATGTTCCTGGGGGATGGGCTGCTGCGCTCTGTACGTTACGCCGGTTTAGACGCAGATTCACGCAATGGTGCCTCCATTCGTAGTCTGATACAACACTATCACCAGCGTTATCTTGGCACACCATCAGCGACTGGTGAGTGGAGTCAAATAATTACAGCAAACAGCGAAGCGGCAGTTGCGCTATTTCGCAATAAATTGCTCTCCGACATAACTACGCTATTGAACAGCAATGCATCAGGAGCATGGTCACAAGCGCTTACCCTGTGCGACTCGCTGTCACAACGTATGGACATATTACACCGTTCATTGGAGGAGTATGCCGAATCGCTCACAGCAGGGTTGCCGGAGATGCAGACAACGGCCCAACAATCCGCGCCGACATTGGAACAGCGTTCCTTCGATTTCTGGCGATGGTTATTGGGCTACCCTACCACTGGCACACAAGAGCAGGTACTGACACTGCATCAGGAATGGCTGGATACGGAACTTGAGTTGCTGGCAGCGCAGGGAGCCGGCATGGCTGCTGCCCAGATGCATACATATGCCCAATATGTACACTCTCAATTGCGTACCTATACTTCAATGTTACAGACAGAACATCAAAACGCTCAACAGCAACGTATGCTGCTGCGCCAGTACCGGGTAAACCAACTTGACATGGGACGCGTGCGTCATGACTGGGGGATGCCCCATACGGATGTCATTCAACTGCGGGCTTACACCGACCCGGAGCAACCACTTCCGCAAAATGAACGCGAGCGTCGGTATGTTCAGGATCTACGAAGCTATCTGGATGGAGAACATGTGACACACATCCTCAATCGGCGTCCGGCAACCTGGCCTGACCCGGTAAAAACTCTGCCGGAACAGATCTGCTGGACCTGGGATAGTGCCACCACAGAACCGGTAATCTATCCGATGCTGCATGGTACGGGAGACACTCACAGGCTGCAGACAGGGAGTGAACTCTGGCGTGTCGCAGCGAGTTACTATGGCTGGATCCGGAATATATGCCTGTCCGACCTGCTTGCATCAGAGATAGACACACCCGCTACACTGGCCCGACAGTTATCTGGGGAACGGAGCAGTCCGGCCATACACTACCTGCCTACAGCACGAGATCAGCACGAACTCCACACCTTTCTGGTGGTGCCGCCCGCTGCTGATCGAAAGAGTGATCAGCTATTTCAACAGGTTGTTACGGCACAACAGCAGGCGGGTGCGCTCCGCGTATTTCATCAGTATGTGACGGGTGGCGATCCACAACGCATAACCTACCTGACAACATATGAACTGATCGGGGCACTTCAGACGGGCGCACTCACTGCCTATGATCATCTGGCGGCGAGCTACACGATGCTTGCCAATCTTCAAGCTCAGATAGCGGTCGCAACGCACGAAACCGTTGCAGCGCACTATGAAGAGCAGCGACAGATAGTGCGCCGACAGCTACATCCGCGACTGGTTGATCTTTTCCAGGATAAGGCGCGCGTTGAGATCTTCACCCACGGGGTTCTGTGTAACATTATCGGCCCGGATCGCCGAGGAGCATCACGCATCGTACTTCACCTCGATAACCAATCACCAGTCGCGCCTGGTAGCACACTGCTCGATGGACAGTCAATCTGGTTGCAGGCACTGCGATGGTTTGTGCTTGCCGCCGATGCTCCGCTCGTACAGCAGGTGGCCTCAGCAGTACAGACCACTTTACCTGGACTCGATGATACAGCGTATGAGCAGTGGCTAAACCATGGGTTACCGGCCGACCTGCGGAACAGTCATGATCCGGCAGAACAGGATCTGGCTATGGTCATGCAAGTCATTCTCGATCAGATTTTTGTGTAGCAAAGAGGAAATCAGCATGCAAGTCGGTGATAAAATTTCGGGTACGCAGGGTAACTATAAACATATCGCGTTCAGACTGGAAGCTTCGTTGGGTACGCCCGGTCTTTTCGGACAGGCCTTTCTCTGTCGTCGGATCGACACTGATGAAGAAGCCGTTGTGAAGACCCTGCGCAGCGACCGTCCCTCGGAAGACCGTGAGCAATTCTTGCAGGAAGCGCAGACACTGGAGCGTATTGCTGCAGTTGAGGAGCAGGCGGGGGTTCACTATGCGGTGCGCCTGCTGGCGGCGAGTGCCCCCGATGCGCCCGAACCTTTTCTCATTATGGAGCGTGCCACCGGTCAGAATGTCCTGGATGATTTGCTGGAAGATGTAATTGACTGGCAGAGCGCACCGCTGGATGAGTATCTGGCGCTCACTATCGCCCGGCATTTTGCCCGCGCGCTTGGGTATGTGCATCAGGCGGGTATCTGCTACGACGATATGAAGCTGGATAACCTCTTCTGGCGATCTGACAAGCCGGATGATCCCTTACGCATCATCGACTGGAATGTTACCAGCGAGGTGCAAACGCGCGGTGGCGTTGCCGGTGACTGGGCACGGTTCGGCGCGCGGCTCTACCAGTTGCGTACGGGCGTGCGCGTTGGGGTTGATCGTGACGGACGTGTGATAGGCGGCGGACCGGACGGTCCGCTCTGGCAACGGTTGCCGGAAGGAACCCGCGACCTGATTGAGCAGGCGCTGGGGTTGCGCTATACCGATGATGCACGGCTTATGCGCGATCTGGAGCGAGAAATTGACGAGGCGCAGTTACAGCGCGAGGGACAGTGGCAACAACTCCTGGAACGTGCTCTGATCGCCGATGGTACAGCCACCAGTCACACGACTATTGATGTGCTGGCACCGCTGGCGCGAGCCGAGCAACTTCTACATGCCCTGCCGGCAGATGATCCGCAGCGTGAAACCAGACTGGCTCAGTGTGCCGAACTACGCCAGCGGGCTGAAGCGCGACGGGGTATCGCCAGTGCAAAAACGCTAGATTATGGTCGGCAATCGCTGGAGCGCAACGAGGCGCGACGGGCAGTAGAATTGTTTCAAAAGGCCTATAACGATGTGGGGAAACGTGACCCGCGGCCGCGGCGCTGGCTCTGGCTGGCCTATATCGCCGCTGAACGCCCTGAAACCTATGGTGAGGTGCGTGACGATCTAGAGCATGCCGTGGACATCCTCAACATGGATGACCCGGAACGCCTGGGGGAAGCGCGCAGACGTCTGGCCACAGCGGTTAGTCCGGAAATGCCGCGTGTAAAAGCTCTGTTAATCGAAGTGGAAGCCCTGCTTGCCGCCCATAAGCAGCAACTGGACGAATCATTGCGACAGCTTGGCTCGCTCAAAGAGCTCTTCGATCAGTACCCTGATCTTAGATTGCTTCACGAGCGTCTGCAACAGCAGCAGCAGCGCCTGGAACGAGAGCAAGCGGTTCTGGCTGAAGAAGAACGTCAGAGCGGAATTTTTGTGGGGCATAAGCAGCAGGCAGATCAAGCCAGAGAACGCGGCGATGATCGCGCGGCCATAGCGGCATACCGCCGTGCGCTGGAGGCATTAACGCTCCTACTGCGCGGGGAACGCAGTCCCGCATTCGATCCGAGTCAGGCCAGAAAAGATCGCGCTGATGTCGCAGCACAGATAGCGCAACTGGAACAGCAAGCAGAAGCACAACGGCTTGGATTCAGGGCACTGGAACTGGCACAACGTTCGGATCTCCAGGATCGTCTGCAGGCTGACATGCTGCTGGAACAGGCCAGGCAACAATGGCCGGCGCTGCTATCCCCATCTCCTGCCACGCGACCAACCGGACTACGTGACCTGATAACCAGCATAGAGGCGATACATCCATCATTACGGGAGGCACGCTCACTTGCCGGATCCCTGACCGAGATGCAGACAACTCCACTTGGCCATACCCGGCAGGAGGTTGAGATCCTGTTTGATCAGCTTCGTAAGGCGGGGATTACCGGCAGCAACGGAACCTCCCTGGCTGATCTGAAACGTGAACTGGAAAACTCCAGGCGTGCGTCCATTGAAGATTTGCGTGCAAACCTGAAAGAAGCGTGCAAAGTCCTTGACCAGGGCAACCTGGACGGAGCACGCGAGCAACTACAGGCGGTTCGCGCACGTCTGCCGATACATAACGATCATCAAGATATCCAGTCGATTCGCCGTATGCTGGAAGAATACGAGAAACAGCTTGATGAAAAAACAACCCGACAGACTCAGCAAGCCGAACGAAACCGCAAAATTGAAGACGCGCAACGGTTGTGGCAGCGGGCCCAGGACCAGGTGCATGCTGTCCTGCAGGAGGAGCCCGAACATCCACAAGCCCGATCCCTACAGCAGATATGGGATTTTCACGATCTGGATGGACGTATACAGAAGAAGCTGGCAGACGAACTCAAGATACATATGGAACCCCTGGCACAACGTGTGTCATCAAAGCTTGCAGACAATCTGGCAACCCTCCCCCAGAAGACAGAGCTTAAAACTCTGGAGCAGAACCTGCGCACCGGCGTGGTGCAAGATGTGACGCGCCAGGTAGCAGAACTGTCGCAGATGAGGCATATCGAAACTCTGGCACAGCGCGTGCCGGAAACCCTTATAGACGACCTGGCGGAAATCAAATCCCTGAGAGAGGAACTGAGCAAGACATCAAGGTCGCCGACGACAGTGCAGTCAACCGACTCTCTAGCGCAGAATGTGCCGGCAGCGACGGTGGAATCATCCCCGGCAATACCCCAAAATCCCCCTGACGTGTTGCCCCAGGTATCACAGACATCACCGGCACAGGCAGAGGGTACTGCGCCGGCGAATCGCCGCGAAGAGAAACCGCCCGAGTTGGCCCAGGCTGCCTACAACCTGGCCAAGACGATGTTGAGGGAAATACCAGATACCCTCCGAAAATCACAAGACCAAACGCAATATCAACGTAAGGTTAACAAAAAGCTTAAACCTCGGGAATCTATGCAACTGCTTCAGAAGCTTGATCTGGTAAGAAAGATTTTAATCCTGGTACAACCAGATATCCCGGAGGCGGCAGATAGCCTGAACCGTCTTGAAGCGTCACGTGAGAGATATCATAAGCGAGATTCATCTCAAAATGGTACTACTAAGACAGAAGAGCCCGCCTCTTCAAGCTCAGCGACACAACCGGATGCGATGTCTGCAAACGATGAAGCAGATAAAAAAAAAGTGAAACGTAAGCGAATTACCGCTATAACTGCTGGAGCAGTCACTATCGTTGCACTGATTGCTGTGGTTATGGGCAGAATCTTTTTTGGTACTGGGCAGACCCGGGAAGATCTCGCAGGCCAGGGTGGCGGTACAAAATTACTGACTATAGCAACCGCTCTCAGCGAGACAATGATGCCAGCAGCACCAACGGTATCACCTACTCCGTCAGTCACGGCAACGCCAATCAGCACGGCAACACCGGTTCCATTTACAGGCGAACCCATCGAATCCTTCAGTCCGACTGATGATGATGTCTTTGCACATACGCTGGCACAGAGCACTTTTACCCTGAAATCAGATACCATCCTAAGTAATGAAGATGTGGCGCGGTTAACCCTCCGTCCGGATACTTCATCGCCGCCGAATGTGACTACGTCTGATGACGACAATGGAATATCGACAGGTGAACCAATCAGATTGGTACGTGCAACCCGGAATGATGGAGGATCTGAGGGTAATAAAGAAGTAGTGTTGCAACCGGAAAATCCGCTGCCGGAACTGCCGCTTTCCGCCGATGATCCGGAACTGGTATTAACGCTGTATGTTGGTAACCAGCGGACAGAGTTTACACTTCCAGTTCGGCTACAGCAAAAAAAAGTACGTGGTGTTCTAGAAGAAAACCAGGATCCGGCGGATGGTAATTTCTTCAATTTGCAGGATGGTGGTCAAGATCAGAGGTTAACTATATTCCTCTGGGAGACACCGAACCAGCAGGAGAATAGCCAGGTAAAGGTAGAGAGTAGAGACGTCGTCGTGGTCAACGACGATACAGTATACATCCTGGAAGAACAGGGGGAGCACTATCGAATTGCTGTGATCGAGGCAACCGATCCCGACTCCCAGGGACAATCGGGCTGGATCAAGCGGCAGTATGTGGATGGCGGGGAAGCACCACCGGAAAGTGGCAGGTGACCAGCAGGTGGTGACGTTCAGATACGTATCACAGTAGAAATACAGGAGTATGAGCCGTAAGGTATTTCACAGATAAAGCAGTTTTGGATAACGCCAGTCTGAGTCTGAACACATAAGCAAGCCATCCTCATAAACGGTACCTGGAGCAGAATATTATGGATGATCCACAAACCTTGATAACCGATGCCGATGCGGCCCTGTCCAGCGGCGAACTGGACACCGCTGAACATCTGTATAACCAGATTGCTGATGATACGACACTGCCGCGCGAGACGGTGGACTATGCCATTCAGCGCCTGCGCGAAGTGCGGCGCCGACGCAAGCAGATCACACAGCCAGTCGAACGCAAAAAGAACCGATCGACCCGACGACAGGAGGATCTGGCCGAGTCACAAACCACTCCACTGTCTATGGACGATGACGGTAGCGAGCCGGTTCCTGCTGCGCCACTGCATATTGACGGTGACGATCCGGTTCCTGCCCCCCTACAGGCTGACAGTAATGAGCCAGTTCCTGCTGCGCCACTGCATGTTGACGGTGATGATCCGGCTGCTGCCCCCCTACACCCTGACAGTAGCGAGCCGGTTGCTACGCCCCCATCGCACACCGAAGAAGAGCGGTGGGAATGGGCTCAGCAACGCGTGGCCGAACTCCTGACGGAAGCCGAACAACGGCAGGCCGAGGGTTCAGCGGACGGGTATCTGCAGGCGCTCAAGTTGTTTGACCGTATCCTCGGCTTTAGCGATATTTCGCCGGAGCAGCGGCACGCAGTTGAGGTACAGCGATCTGAGATCACCGCAGCGCATGCGGCACTAATTACCGGGCAGAACCAGGATACGCCCATGGACGAAGCAGACAATGCCGGCGATAGTCGCACCGACGCTATCCAGCAACGTATCCAGGAACTGGACAGGCAGGCACGGAGTTACCTTCAGCGTCCGACGACGGCGAACTACAAAACGGCAATCGAGTTATATGATCGTATCCTCAACTTTAGCAATCTTACCCCCGATCAACAGACCGCATTTCAGCACCAGCGCGATGCGGCACATACTGCCTATGAACAGTTTCGTGCGCAGTTTGGGGAACTGACTACAGCCCGCCAAATTCAGCGGGATGAAGAAGAGTTGATAGTCACGCGTAAGTTGCTTAATGCAGGTGTCACGGTTGGTCCCGATGGTGAAGAGCTCAATCCCCGGTTTGACCAGTTGCTGGTTTCTGTACGGCAAAAGCTTTTGCGGGTTGGTCGTGAGCGCGCGGCTCAGGCTGAGAAACAGGCTGATGATGGAACAGCCTATCTTGATCTTCAACTGCTGGAAGCAGCTACTGCCAGTTATGATCAGGCTATTCGATTGATACAGGGAGATGAAATTCAGAGACAGGATACGTCGTCAGAAACACAGGTTGCCATCAGTGCGATCAAAAACCTGCTGGTCAATGCCGATACCGAGCAGGCGATACGTGAATACACCGAGCGCCGCACTATGGTCGAGGAAACTCGTACCGCGATTGCGCGCATCCGGCCGCTCTTTGACGATGCAGATAAACTCTTTGGCGCAACCCGGTATGTCGAGGCAATCACCATCCTGGAGAAGACCCAGGCACTCATGGGCGACCATCTCAAGATCCGGTTGGTAGATGATTTACAGCACCGCGCGCGACAACGCTGGGAACAGGTCACCCTGGCACAGGCTGATCAGTTGTTGGAAAAGGCGCGCATGGCCGACAGTCGTCATGACTATGCTCAGGTTGAACAGCGTGCCGGCGAACTCATTGGTCTGGAACCGCATCTACAAACGGATGCGCTTCAGGAGCGTCGTCAGCAAGCCCGGGAGTTACTTGCCGGACTGCGACAGCGCGAGGAGCACCTGAGTACACTGGTGAACGAAGCCGGCATGTCACGCGCGCGTGGCAACTTATCCGATGCCGAACGTCTGGCGCGTGAAGCACTGGCACTGCGCCAGGGATATGGACCAGCACATGAGGTATTGAATGGCGTATTATACACCCTGGTCAAGGCCACGCTACGCTCTGCGGAAGAGGCTTTATCGGCACCAACCGATGAACGGCTCCAGAACAGTCGGGATGCACTGGAACAACAACGGAATCATGTTGGCGAAATCAGTGATGCCCGTCGCCAGAAAAAGCTAACCGAGGATATTGAAGGAACACTCGCGCGTGTCAAGCGCAAGATAGATGAGCTTGCACAACGACGTGTAACCCAGGAACGTGCGCGCAATCTGGTAGATAAAGCCAGTAGCCTGGCACTTGAAGATCGCTACCCTGAGGCACTGGAGACCCTGGTCGAAGCGCGCGAACTTGACCGCGCCAATCCACACATTGATGAGAAGGAGACTGAGATCCGCGCCGATTGGGCCGGCTTTCTGAAACGGCGCGCAAGTGAGTTTATGGATGCCGTTCCGTCCAACCCTGGTGCGGCATTGCAGTACCTCGACACACTGCGTGTACATGGAATGGAGGATGTTGCCAGCGTTGAATTACGCCGTCGCGCCGAGCAACTGGCGTCAAAAGAGCAGGGACTCCGTATGTTCGACCAGGGCGATTTTGTTGCAACAATCGAGGTATTCAAACAGGCCGATCTTAACGACCAGGAAGTTCGCTCGACCCTGCGTGAAGCACGCCGTAGAGAAGCACAACGCCTGATGCATCGTAGCTGCTGGTCAGAGGCACTGGAGGTTTTGCACCAGGTTGATAGTGGTGAACAGGGCTTTCCCGCCCTAATGAGCCGCGCGCGGGCTGAACTTCTGCTTGAACAGGCTCAGACCCACCTGCAGGAAAAGGTATTTGACAGCGCCAGAACGGTTCTTAACGATGCCGAACGCGAACCGTTAGGCGATCTCCCGGCTCGTATTCAGGCACTGCGGGAAGAGATCGAGCGGGCTGAAGCAACCTTCCGGCGTGTCCAGTCGCTCCAGCAGGATGCCGAGTCGCAGTACCAACGCTACCAATCGCACAAGAATCGTGACGATCTGCTGGCGGCCATTCGTACGCTGCATACAGCACTTACTCTGCCCGAGTTGCGCGCCGGAGATAGTTTGCGCGACATCGTTCAGCAGCGGCATGACGAACTACAACGGCTTTATGAACGCGATATCACTACCGAACGCGACCGACTCCTGGCTGAGGCCGAACAATCGCTTAACGAAGAGCGGCTTGACGCACTCCGGGATGCGCGCCGCTGGTATACCGCCCTACTCGATCTCGCGCCCAATCGGCAGGATGCCGAGGCAACAGCCGGCTTGAACCGTATCCAGAGACAAGTACGCGCGGTACGCGACAAACTGATTGAGGAGACCCAGGTGCTGCTCAATATGCGCAATGCCCAGACCAGGCAACGGGGCATTCGCCCCGAAGATATTCGTACATTGATGGCCCGCCTGGAGGAAGCACAACAACTTGACGCAGAACAGCATCGCGGTATGAATGAAGCATTACTGGCATTAAAAGAGGCATGGCGTGCCTGTAATGCTGCCGAAACCGATCTGCATGCTGCCCGTACCCG
The DNA here is from genome assembly GCA_034436755.1 of Chloroflexaceae bacterium. Classification (GTDB taxonomy): domain Bacteria; phylum Chloroflexota; class Chloroflexia; order Chloroflexales; family Chloroflexaceae; genus CAKZQX01. The sequence goes on from DAOTVB010000225.1 coordinate 19,469, forward strand.
CTGGGTTGCAGCACGCCAGGCCGGTAGTCTGGAATTTCGTGACGCCGAACTCGATCTTCAGCGAGCCCTGCAACATTTCGAGGGGCGTCCCTATACCCATGTCGAACTTGATCATAACAGTCTGGAAAGTCTGGCTCGTCGTATGACCACAGACCGTGAGGCCCAGGTGCAGATTGCGAACAGTGTCACGGCAATACGCAACGCTCTGGAGCGTGATGATAGTGCTGCAGTTATTGCCGAGTTTGCCGAACTGGACCGAGCAGAGGAAACTATCTATACCACAACCGTATCCCTGGCCGAACGTATTGCCACTGTTACGGTACCACGAACACCGGCGGAGCGTAGTCCACACCAGTATCGCCTCTTGCGTGGCATTGCGGAAGAGATCAAAACCCTGCAGCAGCGCGAACGCGACGCGCCCAACATTCAAACGTTGCGTGACATTCTTCAACGGCGCAGTGCCCTGCAACGGTTACTGGAAACGCTGGATGGTGACAACCGGTTTGGGTTGTGCTAAAGGAAAGGTACTATGAGTAATACCGAGTTAGATCTTGATCAACTAGAAACCTGGGAGCAGGCGTTGAATGAGGGTCGTAAGCTCGCACAGCAGGCGACCGAACAGCAGGCGGCAGCAGCAGCGGCGGAACAGGCACATCAGTGGCAGACTGCGGCCGATCTTTATCGACAGACACGTACTACTTATGCATCCGCGCTGACTCAACTGGAAGCGCCGGCTGCGCTCACAGATACCTCGTACAAGGCATTGAAGAGCCTGCGCGATGAAGCGCAGCAGATCCGCCAGTCAGTGCAGGCTGCGCTCACAACCCTTGATCAAGATCAGCGAGCTGCGCGGTGTGAGCAAAATATCAAGGAGGCGCTGGATTTGCTTGAGCAGGCGAATACGGCCCGAATTGAAGGCCATTATGACGAGGCCCGCACACTGGCAATCCAGGCCCGCGATAAAGACGCTGCATTGAGTGACGATGCCGACCGTATTATTCGCGCTGCCGATGAGGAAGCAGGAGAGGGATCGAGTCGACAGGGAATTATCGCCACTATCGTTATACTACTGCTCGTAGTAGTAACCGGGGTTTTTTTCGGGCCAACCCTGTGGAACTGGTTCAGCGCGATGCTTTTTCCAGTGGGGGCGTCTATTCAGGGAATTTACCAGTTGTAGCTGTGAGAAATACTATGCGTTATGCCATTTTAAGTGATATTCATGCGAACCTGCCGGCATTACAGGCCGTGCTTGATGACCTTTCTGACCAGTCGGTCACGGCGTTGATCTATCTAGGGGATGCCGTGGGCTACTATGCTGATAGCGCAGCCGTCATTGCATTGCTGAGCGATCTGGTCATGTCGGGTTATGGCAAACGTGATGGCAGAGAAGAGCATGGACTACTCTGGGTTCCGGGTAATCATGAGTGGGGATTACTCGAACGAACCGAAGAACACTTCTTCAGCCCTGCGGCCCGGATCGCCTTGCAACAGACGCGCACCGACCTGACTGCCGATGAGTTGGAACTGCTTGCGCATCTGCCGCAACGCATCGAACTGGATCTGGAAGACAATCTGTCGCTGACAATTTGCCATGCCACACCCGGCGATCCGGTCGGGCTTACCGGTTATATTGAGAACAGCGAAGATGCGCGTGATGCCGCACAGCATCTGACGACACCTCTCTGTCTGGTGGGACACACCCACTACCCACGCATCTGTGCAGAGGAGGCAGCATCGGTAGCAGGCCAGGCGCGCTGGGAGGTCATTGACGTTTTTGAGGCCATGCTGCCGGGCGGCCAATACCCACTTGGCGATCAGCGATTAATCCTTAATCCAGGCAGTGTGGGTCAACCCCGCGACGGCGACCCGCGCGCCGCCTACGCCATCCTGGATACCGGGGCAAAAACCTTCAGTGTGCGCCGCATTCCCTACGACATCGCGGACACGCAGGCGCGACTACGCGCCTGGCTCCCCAACGCACCCGCTGCGTTACTCGATGGACAGGGGGGATTAGCCGGTCGGTTGGAATTGGGGATTTAGGGACAAGCATCATACGGGTAACTCCAAATGTATCGAAATCCATCAAGAAAAGGACGGTAGGTATGAATACATCAGAACGTATGGAACAACGTCTTTATGAAGTTTTACAAAAAGCGATATGGCTTCTCGACAGGAAGACACAAAGGCTTGACGCGATACGGATAGGAGCGGGAACCTCAGCCCTCCAAACGCTTTATCATCAAATAACCAACTTATCCAGTTGTATAACTGATGAAAATTTTAGAGAATACACACGCAATAAAATTACCAAAGAAGAAATTTCTTTGATTGGTATTTTATGCTCCATTATAGTCTCACAGAAACAAGATGAAAGCAGAGAAGGTTTGAAGGCACGCGTAGCCCTGCTTGACATAGCCAGTTGCATTTACGACTTAACCAGTGACGGACAAATAACCACTCAGGATAGGGAGAATCTGAAAGAAACACGGAGTTTCTTTATTCGTCGGCTTCACCAGATGGGTGCCTTTCCCAACTCTCGTTTGCATTCCGCCGATAAACTGAAGAACAATGCAATTCAGTTAGACAACAAAGTGCAAGAGTTTGCACGGCAGCTTCAGGAAGCCTTAAAAACAAATACAACACAGGAGACAGAACAATGACAGGTACATTCACGCAAGAACAGAGTGCAGCAACTCCTCCTACCATAACAGGTAGCGTGTCGCTTATTGTCACATTCTATGGTCCACTGAACCAATTAAATCAACTTACGTCGGTATTGTGTCGATATTTTGACTTGAAACCATTTGCTTCTATAGATAAAACCTGGCTTTATCCTGCAGATAGTACTCTTCCGGAGAGGGTATTACAGCAGTTTGAACCACCGGCAGCCCGCGATACCAGTGTCGTTCAACTCCTTCTGAATGGCGAAGGTGAGGTAAAAACAGTATGGAATGACTTAGAAGAGCAGGTGATGAAAGCCTTGCAAGAAAAGATGGATGAGAATGCATTTCTTCAAGATATGCTTAATACTTCTCCTATTGCCACATCGACGAATCGTTCTCTCTGGGGGTATACACAAGTGAAACAGGTTTCAATCGATTCGTCGTATGATATAAAGAAAACAGCAGAAAAACTACTGGACACCCCACATCTTGCCGATGATAGCTTAGAGTTTGGTCATCTCTGGTTAGTAGAGACCCCCACGAAAGGCTATGGACTGCAGGCAAAAACCGAGTATGTAGCTTTCTGTACTTATGAACAGAATGATGACTTTATGGAAAAGATACTTTTTGGCCCACACTCATTACTTTTAATGCCCGACTTAATTGCGCATAAAGGATATCATCAGATTCGGCAGTATCAATTCATTCATAGCGGAGACAGCATAAAAACCCATACAAATAAGATCCGGAATATCATCGGACAACTTTTACAAACTACAAACTACACCGATGAGAGTACTATCGAAATAGCACAATCATATGATCCATTAATTGAATCTTTACCGTATCTAGAAGGTTTACAGATCTCCCTGGAACGGATGCTGCATAACTATACCTGGTGGCGCGAACGTTTTAGCAATGACATCGTGGAATATCACTATTCAGCGTTAGAAACCGCCTCGTGTGAATTAGAACTTCTGGTCACTGAAGTTAAAGGAACACTGGAGGTAACACATACTGCCATAGAACTGAGAGAAGATCGGCATAATAAGCTTCACGAACTCTGGAGGCGACGGATAGAAACATTAATTATAGGTATTGGTCTCATACTGGCCATACCACAGTGGATTACACTCGATGTCGTCGGGTCATTATCCTGCTGGGTTCCAGTATTAATTACGTCAAATCAACCTGATCCCTGCTCGACACTTTCGCTATTTATATGGCAGTGCGTCTTACTCGTTGTTGTTGGGCTTCTCGTAATGCTTGTGCTTGATCGCATACGCCGACGTTGATGGATTAATTCCCAGCGTAGTTGCAGTACTGACACAGTGCGGCATTACCGGTTCGTGTGATAACCGTAGTGGGTGTGGTGCAGCGGTAAGGAATGCTAGAATGAAACATTACGCAAAGTTTAAGGTCTTGCTTATTGGTGTAGATCATTGCTCGCATTTACCGAAACTTTCCCCACTGAATGCACAAGCTTCGATTCAAGATTTAGAACATTTCTTTAAAAGTTGTGGTTACATGGTTTTTTCTTCATTATACAAAAGTGAAAAATACCAGGAATTCAGCAAGCCAGAAGTCAGTGAGGCACTACAAAAACTCCAAGGACTGCCGGCAGATAGTACCGTTATTATTTATTTTTGCGGACATGGGTATCCACTTCCGGAAAACTTTCCTCAACATGTGTATCTTTGTCTTCAAAATACCAGCGATGAGAGTGAAGAAAAACTGAAAGAAACAGCTATCCAGGATATATGGTTCGGCCAACAGGTAACAGCAGTTGCTACAAGAGTAGAAAGATGCCTGGTCATCATTGATGCCTGTTATTCAGGCCACATCGCTGACACAATAATAAAAACAGCAGAAGCATCGAACATTTCGAATATTATTGTCATCGCCTCATCACAAAGCGACGAGGAATCGTTTGTAACACAAGAACATGGTATACCGGTTTTCTCAAAATACCTGATAGCCGGCTTAAAAGATAGATCCAGTGGATCAGAATGGATACACAGCCGAGATCTTTTTGAATACATTAAGAAGGGTTTATCGATGGAGAACAACAAATCAAATCCTATAATGCTATCGCAAAACAACCAGGACTTTCCAATAGTTCCAGTTCCGCGTAATAAACTTGAATGGTTCCCATTTTATGATAACTGTCAGATCGGTAACGCGCTTATTGTAGATACCAACCCTACTGATACTGATAAATTAGAGCCTGTTTCTGATGAGATCGAACTGTTAACCAGGTATGGGTATCACGTGACCTATATTACTAATACGGATCCTCATATTCTGTGGAAAGATTTGATTTTATTTTTAGAGGAAGCAGCAAAAGAAACGCGTCAATATAAAACAAGTTTTGTATTCTTTAAAGGAGGCAACATTGTTGGATTTACTTGGGTAAGACCTGAGGATATAGGAGGACATGATAAACCTATCATTTTCGCCTATGATGATGATGATCATGATGCAAACACTAAATGTGTCAAAGAACTTCTTGACCATCTTCGGAACAAATATTCCAATACAACAATCATGCAGAATCCGAATTCCCGAGACCAATTTCTTCAAAACCTGCTTAATCAGGATATACGTAGTGTTGATAAAGGCAAGATGCAGCTACGAGCAAAATTCGAGGGATCAGAGAGTTATATGCTTTGCCTACCTCTCATCGAAGGCTTGTTAGAATTATTTGAACATACAGAATATGATATTGAAGATATCAAACAGATTTTAAAATATGACCGAAGATTTGAGGATGGGAATATCAGATTACGACGGTGGTGGTGGTTTGTAGAAACATTGAACGAATCAAACAAATCAGATGTTCCGCAAAGAGCGAAAACATTAAGTGAATTTGAGCAAGCTTTAGAAAATGACAAAGATCGATTAGATGTTCTTTTTGGCAACATTAGCAATTGGACTGAAACTGCAAATCATCGAAAGTTACGCGCTCATTGCCGACTCATGAAGGCTATAGTAAAGACTAAAGAAACGCTTGATAATCAAGTCATTATTGGCTTCTCCGAAAGAGTGCGCGAGTTACGCGAAAGTCTTGATATAGCAAACGAAGTACCTGATTTTAAAAACCACCTTGAAAGATGTGTTGGCCGAAATAATTTACGAGAAGTACTGTCAAACATAATGCAGATTGTCAAAAAACAGAATCTTTCTTTGAATGGAGATGAATTACTAAAAACTTACAACTTATTACTGGATTTCTCTAAGTATTATATCAAAAACCCACAAAGTAAGGATAAGGATAAGGATAAGGAGTGGTTAGAAGGACAGCAATGGCTTGCTAGCAAACTGGACAAAGCTGAACAAGAAAATAAAAATCTACGTGGCGAGATAGAACAAAATAATAGCAGAGTAAAAGAACTTGAGTTGCAGGTGCAAAGGACAGGCACTCTGGTGTCTCAGTCGTGTGCTCTCATGCAGCAACTTACCGCTGCCACAGAACGCATTGCCGATCTGGAGCAGCAACTGCGCGATAGTAAAAACAAGGTTAATGATTATGATACGCAACTGGAACAGAGCCGGCAACAAGCTGAAGCTGCCAAACAACAGATAGCGGAACTCACGGCCCAACTGACCGCGAGCCGGCAACAAACGAAAGACGAGGTGCAGCAACTTACCGCTGCCACAAAATGCATTGCTGATCTGGAGCAGCAACTGGCAGAGAGTCAAGAGCAGATTACCGCGCATGAGGCTACGATTGAACATCTTAAACGATTTTCGCTTGCGAGTTTCTGGCGTAGGCCCCTCTTTGGGTTTATTTTCTTCTGTGTATGTGTGGGTATAGCGGTTTTTCTCCATATGTACCTATAGACATAGAACTATCCAAAGACCTTATATGAAATGACTCATAGTACGGCAAATATCACTTGAAAGCAGATAACGGTCATTGTTGGCGGCAGCACGATATCATTACAGAAGATTGCTTATAGTACAAATTGGCATTCGAGGAGCATTACCACACCGTGCATCATTGTAAGAATGTCCAATCCCGTTGTAGTCCCAACATCATTCATGGTGGAGTGGAGTTGTAGCTATGAGTCAATCAAATCCGCAACAGACTACGCGAAGTAATAAGGAAAAACGCGACATACTTATCAACATAATTCTTGTTGCGGCGGGGCTAGTTGTACTGATTCTCGTGGTATTCATGCCCTTGTTTAGTGGACCAACAACGAAAGTAACAGGTTCGACTATTCCTCCAATTGCGACGTCAATCAACACGCTAACTTCGTCGCATACCATCGTACCTTCACCAACGGCTACGACTATTCCAACCACCACCTCGACCCCACTGCCTGTCAGTCAGCGGCTGGTTAAGTTGTGTACTACCGACGAGGAGCATGTCAGTCTCAGTTACCGGGGGCAACCGCTGCAACATTCAACTTTGCTGCATGAACCATTCTACGACCGCTATCCCACCGCTGGTGACGAGGTATGGGATGCAGGATTGGGGGATAATGTTTCCTTCTGTATAAACAGCAATAGTATTATTACTACACATTCCACACGCTCAAGCCCGGATGGACCCGATCTGGTGACATTTAATGTTGCTGATGTAGAAGATAATGTCTACTCCAAACATATCTGGTTGGTACTCAATGCCCGGAACACCAGTACAGATGATAGAGATAAAAAACTGGCGGTTGTCTCAGTAGCGTTTCCCGGTTATCACAAGCGCTTTGAACTGAAACTTGGGCAAGAGCTAGCAGACTGGACTGATGGAGATCATAGCATAACAGGCTATACCGCAGCCAATGTTGTTCCAATCTTGCACCTGAATGTACGTGATTTTGCAACGCAACAGCGGTCTCAGCTTTTAGCCGTACGGCTTGATATACCTGATCGTGATCCCATACAGGCTATCTCGATTGAAGATGTCAGCCAGCGGGAATTGAATGATCCCACGCTGGCCCTGGATATCATAGCGTTAACGATTATGAAATCAGATCCTTATTCCACTACTCCTACACCGGTACTAACTCCGACGGTATCGGCAGACACGCTGGTGAATACTCTCTGCATGGAACACTACTATCGGGAACAGTCACGCTATATTTCTCGCCGTTCTTTTATGGACGTCGCCAGTTCAGGCGATCCTTCAGAGACAGGATTGAGACTTGCTGACAGTTGTGAAGATCGTGACCGTGTGACTCTGGTTCAGTCACCGAATGTACCAACGGAAGTGCCTTTCGTCCTGTATAGAACCGGACCGGTTCTGGAAACCTGGCCCGAGGATCCTGTTGCACATCGGGAATTTGACTCAGCGATCAACCTTGATCTGACAGATGGTGATATGGAACATGTGACACGGATCTATTTATTGATGTCGGCCCGTAATTTATGTGTCCGACAAAATATTCCGGAGCACGTCATAGGCCTGGGTGACCGGATCGGGAGAATTGTTGTCTCATTTGAAGATGGGTATACACTGCCTGTTTTCCCATTAGAGGCAGGATTGACCATACGCCAGTCGCGCACTCCTGATGAATGTGGCAATAACAGAGCCATGCGCGAGATCGCAGGTGGTAGCAAGTATCGAAAAGACGGTATGCTCGTCACAGCGTCAGCCCTGAGAATTCCAGAGGTGCAGCACGGGATTACCGAGGAACACACAAGTTTGCAACTCGACCTGGTGACACTGACCGTTCCAGAATACCTGCGGGACAAGCGCCTGATATCCATCGAGATTATCGATGACACAAGAAAGAACCGCGAGGCAAGCACACAAGACTTTTATGATCCCTTCATCACCCTGTACGGTGTAACACTCGAACGTGAACAGTAAGGAGTGCTATGTATGAGCTTGGCAAAAAAGAAGAAAAACACGGATGACATCCCTGGCCTGACTGCGGCCTTCACTACCCCCTTTGTCATCAGCAGTGTAGCTGTCTTTATGGTCTGGCTGGTTCTTAATGGCTATATTTCCCCAACAATGGCCTGGATTCTGGGAAGCATAATGGCTGTAGCGCTCACCGCCGCACAGGTGCCGCTCTACCGGTCTCTGGTGGGAAAGAGTATTTCGCGGCCGGGTTGCCTGGGGGGGCTTTATACCTATGCTGCTTGTATTGTGCTCTGTCTGCTGCTTCTGTGGCAGGCAGGTCCGGACGGAGCGCTGATAGGCGTGATTGTTACACCACTCTGTTGTTTCGGTATTGCCGCCCTGGTGACATCGCGTGAGTCGGGTCAATCCAGGCGTAAAAGAAGAAGGAGATAACTATGGGTTTGCTTGTCGTTTTCATTATTATCATTGCCGCTATCGGAGCATTTGCTGTTATGAGTCAGGGAAGCAACCAGCAAAGCGCATTGGCCGTGCCTTCGCTGGCCGGTGGTGCCCTGATTATCCTGGCATTCTTCGCGCTGCCCTGGGTGCGTCTAAGTGGCGTTGGCGATCTTATCCGTCGCTTTGGTGGTACTTCGCTCCCGCCAGAACTGGTTGATCAGATTGGGGATCCCGAACTGGTGACAACGATCCAGGAGTTGCTTAACGATGTCACCAGAGTCACTGGCTGGACATTTGTGACAGAACTCCCAACGGTTGGTGAAGGATTACGGATGATCCTGTTTTTCACCCTTGCAGCGGGATTTGTTGCGCTTGTCGGCGGTATTATTGGCATGGCCGGCGGTCAGGCCGGACG
>DAOTVB010000226.1:0-10578 GCA_034436755.1 Chloroflexaceae bacterium
GATCATGGACGAGAAGAACATTACCAGCCCGCGTAAGGGCGGTCTCTCGGTCTATGGTACGAATGTGCTCATGAATATCACCCACACGATCGGTGCCCTGCCCGCGATGAATGGCCGCGAAACCACTTTTGCCAACGCGGAACAGGTGAGCGGTGAGTATGTAAAAGAAAACATCCTGGTCGAAGACCCCACCTGCCATGCCTGCCCGGTGGCCTGCAAGAAGGAAGTGGAAATTAAGGAAGGCCCATTTGCCGGACTGCGGATGGAGAGCGTCGAATATGAACCGGCCTGGGCGCTCGGTCCCTGTTGTGGTAATGATGACATCGGGTCGGTTGCGAAAATGATCGACATGGGCAACGACTATGGCGTGGATGTGATTGAACTAGGCGTGCTGCTCGGCGCCTATATGGAAATCACGGAACGCGGCGCGCTCAACGGCCATGAGCCCCTGGCCTGGGGCGACTATATGGGGATGATTAAGGCTATTGACAAACTCGCCGTCCGCGAAGGTATTGGCGACCTGCTGGCTGAAGGCACCGAGCGTTTCGCCAAACATTTCGGCCACCCCGAACTGGGTATGACCGTCAAAGGGCAGGCTATTCCAGCCTACGATCCGCGTGGCTTGAAAGGTATGGGCCTGGGGTACGCCACCAGCAACCGGGGAGCCTGCCACCTGCGCGGCTACTCTCCCGCCAGCGAACTTGGCTTGATACCGCTGAAAACCGACCCGTTGGCCTATGAGGGTAAGGGTGAACTGCTCAAGGTCTTGCAGGATATTCACGCTTTCTCTGATAGCCTGGACTTGTGCAAGTTCAGCGCATTCGCGGAAGGCATCGAGGAATACGCGATGCAGTACGCCGCATTTAAGGGCATTCCCTTTACGTCCGATGATGTACTCGTGGCCGGGGAACGCATCTACAATCTGGAACGCCACTACAACAACCTGGCGGGCTTCCGTGAGGGCAGTGATTATCTGCCGCAGCGTTTCCTGGACGAAAAGTCAACCGATGGCGGCTCGGTCGGGCATATCTGCGAACTGCCTGAAATGCTCAACGAGTATTATGAAAAGCGTGGATGGGTTGACGGTGTCGTAACTGAAGCTAAACTGCGTGCTCTGGGGATAGAAGTTCCCTATACCATCTAATCCACTACCCCGAATAGCGCACACATGAAAACCTGAGACACCTCATCCCCCGTGCTACCGCTGAGTAGATGGGAGATGAGGTGTCCTGATATCAATGATACAAGTTACGCGGTGGTTCATCAAACCGGGCGATTCACCCGGTACACGGCAGAATCGCCTGCGGCAGCATGGTACTTTTTCCTTTTTCACAAAAAAATTCACGTTGTGAATTTTTTTGTGAAAAAGATCGAGCATGTTCCGCCTTGCCGGGGGCGATATATCCCGCCAAATGCAGGATCGCCTGATACATGGCAGCACCAGCAGATTCGTGCTTTTCGCTCATGTCGTGGTGTTCGTGGTCCAAATGCTCACCGCATAACTCGTGTCAATCACAGGAGTTACGCGGTCACTGACTCGGCAGAGCACTGCGAAACCGGCTTCTGGGTCTGGCACGCGGCTGGAACAATCCGCACCGCATACGTCTTGTCAATGACGCCAATACACCCGGTTTAGCAATTAGCCGCCGGCAACTGCGGGGAAGACATCCAGCAGATCCCGCTGGGTGAGGAGGGTCTGCATTCCAGCATCAAGCGCCGGAGCGTCACGGCCATTCACAAACACATGCACATGGGGATACAGTTCGCCCTGCTCATTCAGCAGATGTTCGCGCATTGGCGGGTAGGTTGTCACAATCGTATCCACCAGTTGTGCAACGGTAATGCCTTCTTCAAGCGGGAAATCAACGGTCTTGCCGCCGACGATGGGGCGCAGCGTTGCATAAAAGTTGACACGCATACAGTACCTCCGTCATTGTTTCAGCATTCTTTATTTCCATAGTATCATAAGTATCATATATATTATACACTTTAATTGAAGTGATGTCAGTAACACGAGTGACGCAGTTGCCATGCAAACCGGACGTTTCACCCGCTGGAAGCCCGCTTCGCCTGCGGCAGCATGGGACGCTTTTGATTTTTTTGTGCAAAAGCATGGAATCTTCCGCCCTGCCGGAGGCGGAACTAGCTTCCGGGTCAGTGACCGCGTAACTCGTGTCAGTAAGGACGCATACCATGCTTGATCTATCGGTCGAAGCTGCTCTTGAGCGTATCCTGGCGGGGTGTCATCCGCTGGACGCCAACGAGGTACCGGTCAGTGCTGCTGCCGGATGTGTGCTGGCGCACGATGTTACCGCTCCGCATTCCCTGCCACCGTTTCCCAACTCGGGCATGGATGGCTTTGCTGTACAGGTGGCCGACCTGGCCGGCGCAAGTCACCAGCAACCGATTGTTCTTCCCGTCGTCGGGATAGTACAGGCAGGTGATACAGCGACGGATCATGTTGCGCCGGGTACCGCGGTGCGCATTATGACGGGCGCACTGCTGCCTGACGGCGCCGAGGCTGTGGTGCCGCTGGAAGATACTGAGGAACTGCCGGATGGACGGGTTGCTTTTAAGCAGCCAACGCCCGCCGGCCGTCATGTTCGTCCGCCAGGTGAGGATGTTGCCGCCGACACGGTGGCCGTTCCGGCCGGGAAGCTGATCCGTGCTCCGGAAATCGGTCTCTTTTGCGCGCTGGGCATCCGGTCAGTAGCGGTGACACGCCCTCCCAGAGTAGGCATTATTTCGACGGGCAACGAGTTGCTTGAGCCACACGAGGAACTGGTGCCGGGCAAAATACGCGATGCCAACAATCTGGCGCTGGCAGCCTGTGTTACCGAATATGGCGCGCATCCCATCCCGTGTGGCATTGCCCGCGACACCCAGGAAGCGCTGCAGGCAAAGATTGCCGCGGCCCTGGATGCTGGTGCCGACATGATCCTGACCTCGGCCGGAGCATCAGCCGGCGATTATGATGTAGTGAGTAGTTTTATGCGGGTGGGCGCTATGCTGGAAGTCTGGCGGGTCAACCTGAAGCCCGGTCGTCCACTGCTCTACGGCAAATGCGGCCGGGCACCGCTGATCGGCTTGCCGGGGAATCCCGCCTCGGCACTGATTGTTGCCGAGCTGTTTGTCAAACCCGCCATTTACCGTATGCGCGGCTTGCCCTATGCAGCCCCCGCAACCGTTCAGGCGATTGTAGACACACCGCAGAAGGGCAGCAAGCGGCGGCATTATGTCCGGGCATATGTTTCCCGCGAGGGCCATAGCTACCGTGCAACCACCCGTGGTATCGGGCGCGGCAGCGGGTCGCTGAGTACACTGGTGCGGGCCAATGCACTGCTGATTATCCCCGAAGGTACTGACGAGGTCGCCGCCGGCAGCACAGTTGAGGCGCTCTTGCTCTGATGCGCCTGTCTACTCAATATACAATGTCACCCCGCAGGAAGGCTTTTGTGCGGGGGTTGGCGGGCGACTCAAAGAAGGTCGTCACGTCTGATATCTCGACGATCTGTCCTTCGAGCAGGAGGGCTACCCGCTGCGCCAGGCGGCGTGCCTGAAAAATGTTGTGGGTGACAAGCACGACCGTAGTGCCGCGCTGCTGATGCGTATCTACAAGTGCTTCTTCAATCAGTTTGATGTTGTATGGGTCGAGGTTGGCGGTAGGCTCGTCGAGAAGCAGAACTTCCGGTTCAATCAGCAATGCACGCACCAGGGCAACCCGCTGCATTTCGCCACTGGACAGGGTGCGGGCGGGTTTGTTCGCCAGATGCAGCAATCCCAATTTATCTAGCGCCACGCGGGCCGTATCGCGCGCATGGGCGACTCCCCGGATCTGCAGCCCATAGGCAGCATTATTCAGCACGGAGGTTGAGCGCATAATGGGCCGCTGAAATACCATCGTCACGCGGCGGTACAGCGACAGCGGTACCGCCTTATGGTTTTCTATAAGCTTCGATTGAAACCAGATACGCCCCTGCGTTGGTCGTTCCAGATAGTTGAGCAGCCGCAAGAGCGTGCTTTTGCCGGCTCCCGATGGCCCAACGAGCGCCAGGATTTCGCCGCGCTGCACAGTCATGTGCGGAATATCCAGCACTGTACGTTTGCCGTAGCAATGGCGTATCTGTTCCAGTAAGTAAGCGAGTTGCCCCGTTGCAGACAACGGCGATGGGGCAGCACTGTCCAGGTGGGCGCGCTCCTCCGGCAGCGAACGCTCTTGAAGCGCCTGTATGATGCCGGGTACTGCCTGCGGATCTCTGGTCATCGCGTATGCACTCCTGCTCCTTAATTCATCTTGCCCTGCAATCGGAGCATCATCACATTGACGAGAAACATAATAGCGAGCAGGATGAGCGCCAGCGCAATGGCAAGATCAAATACCCCCCGGCGTGTTTCAAGCACAATAGCCGTGGTCAAAACGCGAGTTTTGCCGTCAATATTGCCACCTACCAGCATGACCGCGCCCACTTCTGAAATGATGCTACCAAACCCGGCAATCAGCGAAACCACCACACCAATGCGCGCCTCCCAGAGCAGTGCCAGCGTTGCCTGGGTCGGTGTAGCCCCCAGCGATATAAGCTGAGTTCGCAGGTGCGGATCAACGCCCAGAATGGCGGCCATCGTGAAGCCGGCTACCAGGGGAAAACTGATAATCGTTTGTGCCAGGATCATTGCCGGCGGTGTAAAGAGCCATCCCAGCCCGCCAAGTGGCCCGGAACGCGATAGCAGCAGATAGACAAACAGGCCGATCACGACAGGGGGAAACCCCATCCCGGTATAGATAAGCACCATCACCAGCCGCTTGCCCCGGAAAGAGCATAACCCAAGCCAGGCTCCTAGCGGAATGCCGACGATGGTGCTAAAAAACAGGGCAACACCAGTGACATACAACGAGCGCAGGACGATATTCCAGGTTTCACTATCGCCACTAAGAATAAGTTGGATGGCTTGCAAGAAACCTTGAAAAATATCTTCCATAGCACCGGGTTCCCTTGCTGCTGCTAGTGTGCCGCGTCCCTATTCATCTGCCGTTGCATCTGGTGCAACACCTGGGAAGAACAGCGGTTGTCCAAACGTATCACGACCAAATTCGCCGATCCTGTCTTGTACTTCCGCATTGGTCAGCCATTCGGCAAATTGCTCGGCCAGTTCCGCATTGACTTCCGGGTGTACCTCGGGGTTGATAGGGATTATGCCATACGGATTGAGGAGGAGTGGGTCGGCATTATCCTCAATCGAGTTGCCGCCTACCATAACTTCAAGCTCGGGCAATTCCTCGTTCATCGAGAGGTAGGTACCCCGGTCAGTGAGGGTATAGGCTTGCAATTCATTGGCCGCGATCAAGGTAGGCCCCATTCCTTGCCCCAGGGAGTTATACCAATCACCGGCCGGTTCTATGCCGGCCTGCTCCCAGATAATCATTTCTTTCGTGTGCGTACCACTGTCGTCGCCGCGTGAGGTAAAAGTAGCCTCGGCTTCGGCAATCGTTGCAAATGCGTCGGCTGCCAGGGGGGTACCTGCAATGTCTGCCGGATCGGACTCCGGGCCAACGACAACAAAATCGTTGTACATGACATCACGCCGATTGATGCCAAAGCCCTCTTCAACAAAAGCATCTTCACGGGCGTGCGCATGCACGAGAATAACGTCGGCGTCGCCGTTCTCACCCATCTCCAATGCCTGTCCCGTACCAACCGCTACCACATCAACTATGGCATTGTACTCCTCCTCGAATGCAGGAATAATCGCATCCAGGAGTCCGGAGTCGGCAGTGCTGGTAGTGGTAGCCAGACGTAAGGTAGACGACTCGGCACTACTCTCGGAAACCTCCGCAGATGTCGGTTCTGCAGCTTCGGGCGGGGCCTCATTGGTCGCTGTACCGCCACACCCGACAACCACCAGCAGGAGCAGCAGCATGCAAACCATGCGCAAGAACTCTGACCGAACACGCATTCCTAAACCTCCACTTTCAGTACACCGCTATGTCGTTCCAACATAACGAAGTGCAAAAAAAGAGCGCATAGTCCCGGATTCTGGTACCAACCCCGGATCTCACGGCATCAATGAACCTTTAGCAACTATTAAAGCACGTCAGGAACCAATCTTTTGGGTACAAACGAGACTTTCGCACCAGAATCCAGTACGACAGCGAGAGTTCTCTATGGTATTATAATTCTCTTTGAAACGGGCAAGCAACGGCTGGGGATGGGTGATGCTGACGTGCGCTCCTGGCGTAGGTGGCGTCACCATATGACGCTGGTGATCCTGGCGCACTGCTTTCTGGTACGCATGCAGGTACGGTGGAAAAAAATACACCTGCGCTGACGGTACCCCAGGTGCGCCTGCTGCCGGCGGCAGAGCTGCCGCGGCGGTCGTTCGCTGCAGACGCGGCCCCGGCACTGCTATGCTCTGTGCAACGGCGCAGTGCGGTAGCATCTGCCGCTCATTGCAAATGGCGGGAGGCGTGGATTGTTGATATAAATTGGATTGTGACAGATCATGCACCATGACGCGTGCTCGTCCCGTGGTGAACCACGGGTTTCCGTTGCTATTTGGAAGGGGTTTCAACCCCCGGTGTAGTGCTAGCACTGCGACTGAAAGGCTTCATCAAACTGTTGTTGGAGTTGTATTTCCAGGCTTCGGCTGAAGCGGCGAAATCGCTGGACATACTCATGGGCAGTAGGCGTAAGCTGAGCCCCGCCCCCATCGGAACCGCCGATGCGCGTCTCGACGAGTTGCACATTCAGGCCGTGTTCCATCTCTTTTATCTTCTTCCATGCTACGCGATAGGGAATCTGCATCTTCTCGGCAGCTTTAGAAATCGAGCCTGTCTGGGAAACAGCCTCCAGAAGCGCGACACGCCAGAGACTCATCACCACCTGGCCTTCGCGCTCGATCCATAAGTTGATGCATGGTTCGAGAAGATCGGACATTTTACCTCCGTAGAGCCCGATTGTACGTCGTATCCACCGTTTTGTCAAGATAACATAACGGTGCTGCAGTCGTCACACTTGCATAGTGCTTTTCATAATGCTATACTCGTAGGTATACCTTCGTTTCTATTACGTTCATGGCGTAACAAGAGGGCGTGTCAGGCTCATCACTGCCATTTGACACATATTTTTATCCCCCCGAGCGCAAAAAGCCTGGCGCAGATGGTTGTCACGGTGGTTCGAGCACAATGAGGAGCAACAAGTTATGGCTAGTATTGAACACAAGGTTCGCGCTGTACCACTCTGGTTACTGGAGCAGTATTTGACTGAACTGGGTGGCGAACGCAATCATTCTGGTGAAATTCAGGGTGATGGCTGGCGAGCACGCTTGACACAAGAAGAAGACTACCAGATCGAGTCCCTGAGTGTTGGGCAGGTTCACCTTGAGTTGAAAGGGAACGATGAAGCTATTCAGCAGGTGTGGGAAAATCTAGAGCCGAAGTTGCAGCGTGCTGGAGCCTGACATGTCTGCCTGAGTGGTTATCATATGCTGTATCGGGGCGGGACTTCGCCCGTTCCCATTACACTCTCCTTTCTTTACACGACTCACGCAGTCGGTTCCAAACCAGGTGTTCACCTGGATAAACGGCCCGATTCGCCTCCGGCAGGGCGGAAGATTCCTGGCTTGTTCACAAAAATGTTGCACTCTGTGCAACATTTTTGTGAATAAGATCAACCAGTACCATGCTGCCGCCGGTGAATCGGGCTGTCACCTGGGCAGATGGGACATTTGCGTATCCACCGCGTAACGCATGTAATTGATGTTCAGGCTTGTTCCACGCGGCGCATATCACCAGGATCAGGGGGAGTGTATGAGCGAACGCCACTATGATGCCGTGGTTGTCGGGTCCGGCTTCGGCGGTTCCGTTATGGCCTATCGGCTGGCTGAAGCTGGTCGCCGCGTCTGTGTGTTGGAGCGGGGCAAACCCTATCCACCCGGTTCCTTCCCCCGCAGCCCGTATGGAATGAAGACCAACCTCTGGGATCCGAGCGAGGGGCTCTATGGGTTGTACAATATCTGGTCGTTTCGGGGACTGGGGGCGATTGTGGCGAGTGGGCTGGGGGGTGGCTCGCTGATCTATGCCAATGTGTTGCTGCGCAAAGATGAACGCTGGTTTGTTCGCGAGGATCTCCAGCACGGCGGCTACGAGTACTGGCCGGTCACGCGGGCCGACCTCGATCCGCACTATGATCGCGTGGAGCGCATGCTTCACGCCCAGGTCTATCCACTCGATCATCCCTCGTTCAATACCACGGCCAAAACGAATGCACTCAAAGCGGCGGCAGAAGCGCTGGGGTTCGAGTGGTTTTTGCCCCCACTGGCGGTAACGTTTGCCAACGAAGGCGAGCCGCCCGTGACGGGGGAGCCGATCCGTGAGGAACATCCTAACCTGCATGGGCGGACGCGCTACACCTGTCGCCTGGTTGGGGAGTGTATGTTTGGGTGTAACTTTGGCAGCAAAAATACTATGGATTACACCTATCTCTCGGCGGCGCAGCGCCTGGGTGCGGAGATCCACACGCGCTGTGAGGTGCGCGCGTTTGCGCCACGGCCCGGCGGGGGCTACACCGTTGACTATGTTGCCCACGATCCGGCGCACGAAGGGCAGAAGCTCGATACGCATAATCCCGCAGTGGTGCCGCTCCAGACGATCACCGCCGACCGCCTGATCCTGGCGGCCGGCACTCTCGGCAGCAGTTACCTGCTGCTCAAGAATCGCCACCACTTTCCCAACCTCAGCCCACGGCTGGGGACACGCTTCTCCGGAAACGGCGACCTGTTGAGCTTTGCCGTGAAGAGTCGCCATGTCCTTGATCCGGGGTATGGTCCAGCCATCACCAGCACCGTGCGTGTTCCCGACGAACTGGACGGGGGTGTCGGGCGCGGCTTCTATGTGCAGGATGGGGGCTATCCCGATATGATTAGCTGGATGCTCCAGGCGCTGGATAGCCCGGGCCTGCTCTGGCGCGGGGTGCGTCTGGCGAAACGGCTCTTCTGGCAACTGCTGCGGCGCGACCCGGAAACCGACCTGGGAGCCGAGATCGCGGCGCTGTTCGGCTCGACGCGGCTGTCGGTGGGGACGTTGCCACTGCTCGGTATGGGGCGTGATATTCCCGATGGGAATGTGTTCCTGCGCGGGAACCGGCTCGATGTCGATTGGAACAAACTGCGGTCCTCGCCCTTTTTTGATCGGCTCCTGGCAACCTCTCAGGTGCTGGCCGAAGCGATGGATGCGAAATTCAAAGTGACCCCGACCTACTGGCTGGATCGGCTACTGACGGTGCATCCGCTGGGTGGCTGTCCGATGGGACGCAATGAACTGGAAGGGGTGGTCGATCCCTATGGTCAGGTGTTTAACTCCCCCGGCCTGTATGTTGCCGATGGCGCGGTCATGCCCGGCCCGGTCGGTCCCAACCCCAGCCTGACTATCGCGGCCCTGTCCGACCGCTTTGCCGATCATGTGTTGGAAGGGAGCCGGGGTTAGGCGGTTCGGGGGCATGCGGCGGCATCCCGCTGCCACGGCGTGGCCGGGTGCATTGCATGCACCCTACGGCGGCGGGAGTCCCGGCTTTCGCCGGTGGGAGGCCTGCCGGGGCCGCGGTCTACTGCCAGGAACGCCTGATCCGGCTGAAGCCGGGACTCCCGTTGCGAGCGATAGTTCAATCGGAGGCAGAACGTGTGGGAAAAACGCACGTTCTGCCTCCAATCGTGTACTGTTTACTCAATCACAATAATGCCACGTTGCATAGCCAGTTTTACCGCTTCCGTGCGGGAGTGAGCCCCCAGCTTGGCCATGGCATTGCTCACATGGGTTTCTACGGTGCGTACCCCGATGCCCAACTGCGTAGCGATATCTTTGTTGCTCTGGCCCTGCCCCACCAGTTGCAGGGTCTCGCGCTCGCGGTCGCTCAGGGTTTCGTTGGCTGCGATGCCGGCGCGGATGGTCTTTTGCATCAGATGCGCCGATACCTCGTTGCTCAACACGTTTTCGCCCCGACAGACGCCGTAGACGGCCGCGACCAGTTCCTGGCCGGAGGCGTTCTTGAGCAGATAGCCGTCAACACCGATGGCGAACAGGGCCCGGACATACTCCTCGTAGTGGTATGCCGAGAGAATGATGATCTTTAAATCCGGCATTTCCTGGCGCAACGTGCGCGCAATCTTGACGCCGCTGATATCCGGGAGGCGGATATCCAGCAGGAGCACGTTGGGTAGGAGTTCCCGGACCAGCCGTAGCGCCGTCTCGCCATCACCCCCTTCGGCGATGACCTCGATGTCGGCATCTGCCGCCAGCAGTGCTGCGGTTCCCTGACGCAGCAGGCGATGGTCGTCGATCAGAACAACACGAATCATGGTTTCTCTTCCTCGGGTTGAAGGGGCAGCTCAATCTGGAGCGTGGTCCCCATCTGTATGTGTGATACCAGGTGGAAGCGTCCGCCCGCGCGCTGGACGCGTTCCTGCACGCCCGCCAGCCCCAGATGGCCCTGGCGGACATACTCAAAAAAGCTGGACGGCACGGCAAAGCCGCAGCCGTCGTCGATAACGGCCAGTTGCACCATCGCGCCCGCCTGCCGCAGGCGGATA
>DAOTVB010000227.1:0-18718 GCA_034436755.1 Chloroflexaceae bacterium
ATGGCCGGAGCCCTGCTGGTGCTGGGACGGCTGCCCGGCATTGAGCGCCCCGCTCTGGCCGGCATTTTCCCAACCCTGCACCAGCCCGTGCTGCTACTCGATATTGGCGCAACCACCGACTGCAAACCGGACTATCTGCTGCAGTTTGCGCAGATGGGCAGTACCTATGCCGAGCGGGTGATGGGCATCCCCAACCCGCGTGTAGCACTGCTGGCAAATGGCGAAGAGGAAACCAAGGGCGACCGGCTGGTACAGGAGGCCCATCTGTTGCTACGTGCGAGCGAACTCAACTTTGTGGGCAATGCCGAACCCAAAGATATGCTGCTGCACCGGAGCTGTGATGTACTGATCGCCGATGGGTTTGTCGGCAATATGGTACTGAAGATGGGCGAGGCGGTGGCCTCATTTGTGGTTAAAAAGGTGCAGGCCGAAAACGAGCACAACCTGCTGCCCCGCCTGATGGTGAGCCTGCTGCCGACAGCGCTGTTAACCCTGCTGCCGGGTGCGGGACGTTGGCGCGCGCCCGTCGGCGCTCTGCTCGGCAGTGCCGGGCTACTTGGCCTGGGCGTGTTTCCGCTGCTGCGGGCACGCCAGGCCAGCGACTACCGCTCCTATGGCGGTGCGCTGCTGCTGGGGGTAAAGGAGGTGACAGTGATCGCACATGGCAAATCAGATGCATTTGCGATTATGAATGCGATCCGGCAGGCCAGAGAAGCCGTGGCAACACGCACACTCCCGGGAATGATTGCGGCGACCAGGAACGCGCCGCCGGCCGTGCCGGAACCGGCTTGACTTCCAGCAACATCTGTGCTATAGTTCGCACAAAAGTTCGTTAGCCCCGCCCGAACGTCGAGTGCGGCTGGGACGATAGACATACAAGAACGGGGAGAGATGTATGGCTAAGGACTTGAACAAAGTGCAAGTGACCGGACGGCTCGGCGCAAATCCAGAGATGCGCTACACGGCTCAGGGCAGTGCCGTCACCAACTTCCGGGTAGCCAGCAATCGTACCTGGAAAGATCGTGACGGCAACCAGCACGAAGACACCGAGTGGTTTCGGGTGGTTGCCTGGGATAAGCTTGGCGAGATCTGCAACGAGTATCTGACCCGTGGCACCCACGTCTATGTCGAAGGTCGCCTCCAGACGCGCAAGTGGACCGACTCGGATGGGAATGATCGCTACACGACTGAGGTTGTGGCCCAGGATATGATCATTCTCTCGAGCAAGAATGGCGCGCGCGGTCAGGACGCCGGCTCCTACAACCAGGATGAGGGGAATTCCTACCAGGACGAGGAGGAACCGGTGCCGCAGCAGTCGCGGGCTCCGGCAGCCCCGGCCCGCCGACCGGCTCCCGCCAATCAGCCGGCGCGACGCAACCAGCCACAACCCATCGAAAACGACGACGATATTCCGTTCTGATGCGGAAATTGTAAAACCAGCGGCAATAGTGAATTGTGAGACGTAAGGCGTGCATTCGTGCGCCTTACGTTTTACGTTTTAGTGGCAGATTCGATGAAACCCCAAAACACTAAATCCCTGACGTCCTCTTCCCCTTGTCTACCAATTTACTCCTCAACAGCCGGGTGCTGCAAGGATACGGGTATGCGGCGGGATAACACGATGTAGGGGCGCAGCATTGGCCCCCAATATGCCGCCTGCCGTCAGATGTCCGGCCAATGCTGCGCCCCTCCTCGTACGATTGGGAGTATTACACGACGGGACTATCGGGTGATACCCGGATATCCCCCAGGGTGTTATACTTATTTCGCCCTCGAAAGAAATTACATAGCGCTTCTGTGCCTGTTGTCCTATCCATGTCCCTAGAACAGACCCTCTTCTACGACGATTAGCAAGCCCTTACATAGACAAAAAAGGGGACACCATATGACCCGAAAGAACGCTGTGCCTGCGTCAGGCATTCGCCGGCGCGCACTGCTCCAGGGAACGGGTGCGGCTGCCCTGACTGCGGCGGTCGCTGCGCTCAGACCCTCCGAGACCCCACTCGCGGCCCAGGAAGGCACCACACAGGTGTATCTCCCGCTGATTCATGCCGGTGGTACCGGCACTTCGAGCGCCTCCATAGAAGTGATTGCGCTTAATCGGATGGCGTATGGACCACGTCCCGGCGATATCGCGCGGGTGCGGGAGATGGGCTTCCCGGCCTATGTCGAAGAACAACTCAACCCGACCGACGACGACCCGGTGGCCGATCAGCGTATCGCGGATGCCCGGCTGAAGCTGAAAATCGACGACGTAACCTACGAACGGCCCCTCAGCAGCCTGACGATGTCGGCGGCGGAACTCTGGGCGCTGAAGGCCCTGTCCTACGGCGAGAGCACCCACCCGGTAAACGAGGTGCGCGCCGCCACCTGGATCCGCGCCGTCTATAGCCGCTGGCAACTGCGCGAGGTGCTGGTCGAGTTCTGGCACAACCACTTTAATGTCAACGCCAACGCCTACCGCGAAGTGGCGATGACCTTCCCGCTCTACGACCGGATCATGCGGCAGCACTGCCTCGGCAATTTCCGTGCCTTCCTCGAAGCGGTGGCCCAGAGCGTGGCTATGCTCTACTACCTGAACAACCTGGTGAGCCGCGACGGTCCCGCCAACGAGAACTACGCCCGCGAGCTGTTTGAACTCCACGGGCTCGGAGCCGAGCACTACATCAACGACCTGTATGACAACTTCAACGATGTGCCGCGTGATGATCAGGACCGCCCGGTCGGCTATATCGACTGGGATGTCTATGAGGCGGCGCGTGCCTTTACCGGCTGGACGATTGCCAACGGGCGCGGTATCGGCAATGGGGCTGAACTCCCGGACACGGGCGAGTTTACCTATGTGGATAGCTGGCACGACAATGCGCTCAAGATTGTGCTTGGTGAGTTTTTCTCGCCCAACCAGCCACCGCTCGCCGATGGCCGGCGCGTGCTGGACCTGGTAGCGGCCCACCCCGGCACAGCCCGCCATGTCTGTTACAAATTATGTCAGCGGCTGGTGGCCGACAATCCGCCGGAAGCGTTGGTCAACGCCGCGGTCCAGACCTGGCTCGCCAATCTGGACGCCGACAACCAGATTCAGCAGACGGTTCGGACGATCCTGCTGGCCGATGCGTTCCGCACCACCTGGGGCCAGAAGGTGAAGCGCCCGTTTGAAGCCGCCGTGGCGTTTCTGCGTGCTACCAACGCCGATTTTACCTATGGCAACCTGGGCTGGTCGTTCAACTCCACCGGCTACCAGCATTTCAGTTGGCCGACGCCCACCGGCCACCCGGACACGATGGAGTACTGGCTTAGTACCGGCACCCTACTCGGCACCTGGCGCTTTATTCAGACACTGCCGGAAAGCTGGCTTGAATCCGGCACCATCGACCTGGAGGGCGAAATGCCCGCCGATGTGCGCACCTCGCGCCAGATGGTCGATTTCTGGATCGCGCGGCTACTCGGCCGTTCCATGGCAGCGAACAGCTACACCCTGCTGCTCGACCATATGCGCGCAGCGATAGACGCGGATGACCCACCGCTCAGCCCGGACGAGCCGCCCGATGGCTTCGGTGATGAGGCTGAGTGGCGGCAGAACGCCTACCGGGATCGGATCAAGTCGCTGGTGTTTCTCATCTGTCTGTCGCCTGATTTTATGCTGCGCTAGAGAGGAGCAGGTATGAAGCTGACACGACGCGAATTTATGGTGGGATGTAGTGCCGCCATTGCCGCTATGGCCGGCGGACGCATCGGCAATCTCGTATTTGCCCAGGATAGCGCTGCCGCGGCCCAGCGCGATATCCTGGTAGTGGTTTTCTTACGGGGCGGCTGTGACTCGCTAAACCTGATCGCCCCCACGAACGATGCCAACTATGTCGCGGCGCGCAGTTCGCTCCGCGTGACCGAAGCCGAAGGACTGGACCTGAAGAACCCGGTGCAGGCCACGGCCGGGTTCAAATTCCATCCGGCAGCGGGTGGCTTGAAAGAACTCTACGACGGCAATGCGCTGGCGATCATTCACGCCTGCGGTCTGACCAACGGCACCCGCAGCCATTTCGACGCGATGGACTATATCGAGCGGGGGACACCCGACAACAAAAATACGCCGACGGGCTGGATTACCCGCATGCTCACGCGCATGGCCCCGGAGGGACTGATCCCGGCCTTTGCCTCCGGATCGAGCGTGCCCGACTCGCTGCTGAACAGCACCTATGCGATTGCGGTGGGCCAGAAGGTGCAGGATTTCGCCCTGCGGAACTCGCCGGGTCGCTACGCCGAACGCCAGACGCAGATCCTCAAACAGCTCTATCAGCAGGGGGATCTGCCGCTGCACCAGAGCGGACTGGCCACGCTGGAAGCGATTGAGACGGTGCAGAACAAGCTGCCACGCGATAGCGACGGCAATGTCATCGACTATGAGCCGGAGCCCGACGCCGAGTATACCGAAGGTGGGTTGAGTGACGCCCTCCGGCGGATCGCCCAGATCATCAAACTCGATATCGGGCTGCAAGTCGCCACGGTAGATTTTGGCGGTTGGGACACGCACGATAGCCAGGATCGCGTATTCCCCGCTCGGGTGGAGGAGTTGTCCCGCTCGCTCAACGCATTCTACGACGATCTGGCAGCCTACCATGGGCGGCTCACCGTCGTGGTGATGAGCGAGTTTGGGCGGCGACTGAAGGAAAACCGCAACGGCGGCACCGACCATGGGCACGGCGGGTTGCTGATGCTGCTTGGCGGTAACGTGCAGGGTGGGCGGATGCATGGTACCTGGCCGGGACTTGCCAATGAACAGCTTGATCGCGGTGTCGACCTGACCGTCGCAACCGATTTCCGCACGGTGTTGAGCGAAGTCGCCATCCGGCGCATGGCAACGCCCTATCTGAGCGAGATATTCCCCGGCTTTGAAAACTACCAACCGCTTGAGGTCGTTACCGGAACCGATCTCCCTATCGAGTAGCAGAATAATGGGGTGACGCAGTGAAGTGATTGCGTCACCCCGCGCTCCACCTACCAGGCGACCTCGTCCGGGTCACTGCGCCGAAACAGCGCGGTATAGGTGTAAACCACCCTGCCCGCGACATACTTCCCGACCCACTGCGGAATGACAAAGATATGTCCGGTTGTGCGGGCAATATAACCCGCCGACTCAAGCCGGATCGCGCGCTGGTCGGCCAGCACACGCCCGGTGTAGTTGACCCAGCCGCGCTCGCCGGCCCACCGGGTCTGAATAAACAGCCACTCGCCACGCTGTGTGAGCAACCACTCATGCACACGGGTGTACTTACCCTGGGTCTCCCCGATCCAGAAGCCGGTCAGGTCGGGGAGTGGCGCAACTGGAGTAACCCGGCCATCAACCCCGCGCAACTTGCCCCCGGTTTCGATCCACTCCGCAGCTTCGGCGCGACCACGCGACATCCGTTGCCATTCCATGCGATAGGCGATCGACTGCGCCTCCTGTTTGTTCCAATCTCCCTCCGCCAGAATTTGCTCCCAAAGTTTTGGCATACCGACCCTCCCGTATGTTCAGGTTAATCTCCTCTCAGTTATATTATACGGGCAGATCATGCATGCTTTCAATCCACCGCCGTACACCACTCGCGGTAGCGCTCTACCCGCCCGCGCACAACATCGCTGTAGAGTTGCACCAGACGGCTACCGATAGGTCCGGCTTCCCCCGTTCCCACCGGCCGCCGGTCGATCTCGATTACCGGCTTGATCTCCACCCCGGTGCCACAGAAGAAGACCTCATCGGCAACATACAACTCGGTGCGGTCAATCGTCCGCTCCAGGACCGGCACACCCAGCTCGTTACGCGCCAGATCCAGCACTACCCGCCGTGTGATGCCCTCCAGGATGTCGCCGGTAACGGGCGGAGTCATCAGTGTGCTGTTCCGCACAATAAACAGGTTAGACGAACTCGCTTCCGAAACCTGTCCGTCAGCACCGAGCACAATCGCCTCGTCATAGCCGTTGAGCATCGCTTCGGTTTTCGCCAGCGCCGTGTTGATGTAGGCTCCGGTTGGCTTGGCCCGCGCCGGAATAACATTATCATCGACGCGCCGCCACGATGAGACGCAGGCCCGTACCGCTGCACTCGGGATGTACTGGCCGTAGGGTATGGCAAAGAGCGCAAACGCATCACTCAGGCCGGTCATCTGGACCGCAATCGAGGCATCGCGCTTGTAGACCAGCGGGCGAATGTAGGCATCGGTGTGGAACTCCTCACGCCGCAGCAGATCCAGGGTGATCCGGCATAACTCGTCGGTGGTGTAGGGCAGTTCCATGAAGAGAATCCGGCAGGAACGCTGGAGCCGCTCCATGTGTTCGCGCAGTCGGAAGACCAGTAGTTGCTGCGCGTCGGCGTTCCAGTAGGCGCGGATGCCTTCGAAGCAGCCGGTGCCATAGTGCAGGGCGTTGGTCATCACGCTAACCTGCGCCTGTTCAATCGGTACGATTGCGCCGTCAAAAAAAGCAAAACGATTTCCGGGAGCCATAGCAACCTCATGTATGCGTAATCTGTAGTCTGTAATCCGTAGTCTGTTTTTAGAATACGGGCTACGCACCATGTACCACGCCTCAGAGGTTCGTGCAAATGAGCGCCGCCGGCCGGCCTTCCACCCGCGTCAGCACTACCACCAGCGGGCAAGCTCCCAACCCGCTCAGTTGCTTTGCCAGGGCATCGGTATCGAGCGG
Organism: Chloroflexaceae bacterium; assembly: GCA_034436755.1. Classification (GTDB taxonomy): domain Bacteria; phylum Chloroflexota; class Chloroflexia; order Chloroflexales; family Chloroflexaceae; genus CAKZQX01. The sequence goes on from DAOTVB010000227.1 coordinate 6,679, forward strand.
TGAGCCGCGTTTCTTCACCGTGACGGGACCGGCATCCAGGGTGCGCAGGCGGGCGCGCAGCCGCTTGAGGTTGAACGGCAGCCACTCCAGGATGCGCCAGGCGCGTGCAAACGGCGTCGGCTGCAACTCCGGCGCAGTGAGGTAGGCGATGTCCGGGTCGAGTTGCGCCGCACCCAGGTGGGCCGCCAGTGTACCCACCAGGCCGGCCCGCAGTACCGCCGGGTCCGGCTCGTAGAGCAGCGCATCCGGCGGGGATAGCGGCGTCGGGCTATGGGTCGGCTCGGCGGTCAGGGTGGCGCTGGTGACTGCGCCGGCAGCGTCAGTGGCACTCCGCAGCAGGGTTGCGCGCCGCGTGGTCGTCGCCGGCGGACCGGACCAGAGCACCGCCTCCTTGAGTTCGCCATTCAGCGAGACAAACTCAACTTCGCAGTCATCCAGCGCTGCCAATTCCGCCAGATCAACGCCGGGGGCGAGCTTTACCGCCAGCGCGGGGATCTGCGCGCGCCAGCCCAGCACATGCGCCAGCGGCGGCTCGTACTGCTCCACCCGAAAGCGCCGCCGCCCGCCGCTGCGCCGTCCCGGATCGCAGAAGAGCGCATCCGCCGGCGGTGGCGGATCAACCAGCAGATCGGCCTGAATGAAGGTCATCTGCGCCGCCAGCCCCAGCGCGGCGGCATTGGCCCGGGCCAGCGCCAGCCGCACCTCGTCCCGATCCACGGCCGTCACCTGCCGACCGGCGGCGGCCAGCGCCAGCGCATCCCCACCGATGCCACAGCCGAGATCGGCCACATGGGCGTAGTCGGCGAAGCGGCGCGCCCGGTGAGCGGCAACCGCCGCGCTGCTGGCCTGCTCCAGTGCCTCGCGGGTGAAGAACATCTGCTCCGCCTGGGGAAACTTTGCCCGCGCCCGCTGGCGCAGCAGGGTCTGCTCAACCGCCGCCCGTGCCACTTCCGCCGGGTAGTGCCGGCGCAGGCGGGTCAGCTCACGCAGTTGCCCGGCCTCGGTCAGGTTACGCGCCGCCAGTTCCGCCAGGAGCGCCTGCCCATCTGTGCTCTGGAGGTAGGCGAGGGTTTCGTGGTTCATACACCATCCGGTGGGTAAACAGATTTTCTTCCCTGGTAACGATCTCTCTCCCCAGGCGATTTGGGCCACAGTGTACCATTACAGAGAACAAAGAACAAAGAAACAGAGAACCAAGAACAAAGAACCAAGAACAAAATGCTGCCGCGTAACGCCGCATCCGGCGCATGTTGTTCTCAGTTCTTTGTTTTCGGTTCTTTAGTGTTGAGTATTGAGTGCTTTGGGAGTTTTGAGGTTTGAATGCTGAAAACTGAAAACTGAAAACTGACCGCTGACCGCTAAATCTCTGGTATTCTATACGCATCACGCATTATGCTGAAACACTGGTCACGCATCACTATGCCTATGCAACTATCGAAACCACATCGCCAATTCATGATCATCGCCGCGCTGCTGCTGTTGCTGCTGTTGTTGACGGCACCCGCGCTGCTGCTGCCGGTGGGCGCGCAGCCGACGCCGCCGCCGGTGACGCCGACCCGAACCGTTCCCGATCTGGTTGGCTTTGGGGAGGAGGCAGAAGCAGGCAGTGAGTTACTGCTACGTCTCGGATTATGGGGGGCGATTGTCGCCGGGTTCCTGGCCGGCATCGCCTGGTTTGTTTTTGCCCTGACGAAGAAAGCCGGTGAAACCCTGGTTGACTATCTTAATCGGGTTTTTCTGGGGCGAAAGCTGGACAAACGCATTGCCACGCTGGAGGCCCGCGAAGCGGAACATGCAGCCGAACGGCAACAGCGCACCGCCGCAGCCGCCGGGTTGGAGGCTTACCTGGCCTGGCTCCAGGAGGAGTTGCAATACCTGCCGCAGATCCCGCTGGATCAGCAGCAGCAAGATCTGACGCTGCGCGAGGTGTATGTGCCGCTACGGGTGGTTGAGCGCGAGCAGATGGAACAGTTCACCGCCTACATGCTGGGTGAGTTTGGCGGCACTGATGAGTATCGCGCCCGCCGTGAGGCATTTACCACCCTTGAGCGCAGCCACCGCGTCTACCGCCTGCTGAGCGATGCCGATTGCCTGCCGTCGCCCCCGCCGGAAGCCGCGCCGCGCCGCCGTCCGCGCCCCCGTCCCGATCGGGATGACCCGCCGGAACAACCGGAAGAGGTTACACTCCGGCGCTTGCTGCTGGTTGGTGACGCCGGCAGCGGGAAGACCACCACGCTCCACTTTGGCGCATTGATGCTGGCGTGTGACTGTCAACAGCAGAGTAACCAGTTGACGCGGGAGCAACTGGATCTCTTCTGTGAAGCGCAACTGCTGCCGGTGTATATCCGCCTGACGTTGATGCTGCGCTATCTGCAGGAGAAGTATAAGCAGGACCGCGCCCAACTGACCAATGCCCCCGCCGATCTGGTATTCGCGTGGGTGGATGCCGACATCCCGCGCCAGGTTGCCACCCCCGATTTTCCGCCCGACCTGATCTCTCGCCGCATGCAGGCCGGGGGATGTCTGATCCTGTTTGATGGCCTGGATGAAACTGGGGATGCGGAAGAGCGCAACTATGTGAAGCGGTTGATTAACAATCTGGTGCAGGCATGCCCCGATACGAACCGCTACATCGTTGCCAGTCGTCCGTTTGAAGGGGTGGGGCAGGGGCTGACCGGTTTTGTCGAGCGCCGCCTCAGCCCGCTTGATGAAAGCGAAATCAAGCAGTTGCTCCACCAGTGGTTCAACGCCGTCAGCAAGCTCGAGGCGGGAGCCCGCCGCCGCCGTCGCCGTAGTGCCGAGCAGGAGTATGATGAACTCTGGCACAAACTGGCGAGTAGCCCGCGCCTCTTCGATATGGCGACCAATCCGTTGCTCCTGACCAGCATGGCCGTCCTGGTGCATGGCGGCGACCCGCTGCCACCGGAGCGGGCCAAGATCTACAACCGGCTGGTCGCCCTGACGCTGGTGCGCTGGCGCGAGGCGCAGATCCTGGCCGGGCAGCCCCCGGACAGTAATGACCAGCCGATCCGGCTCTATGCCGAGGAGAGCGACGACGATGTGCGCCGGCGCTTGCAGGAGGTTGCCGCCTGGATGTTGCAGCAGCAGCGCCGCGAGATCCTGCTGCGGGAAGCCCAGGAACTGCTCTGCCCGACCTACGCGGCCAACCGCAACTGGACCCCGGAACGTAGCCGCAACCATGTGCAGGCGCTCCTGGTCTTGCTCTCGCTGCACAGCGGGCTGATCCAGGAGCGTGACCAGGGCTATAGTTTTATTCACTTTACGCTGCAGGAATATCTGACGGCCCGCGACTATGACGAGCGCGACGATATCACCGGACTGGTGGCGCAGTGGTGTGAACCGCGCTGGCGCGAGACGATCCTGCTGGCGGTCGGGCACTGGGCCACCAGCGGCTATCCCCAGCGGGCCGACCAGTTGCTGCGCACCCTGCTCGCGGAAGAGGAACCGGAAGCGCTCTTCCTGGCAGCCGAAGCGCTCGATGAAGCCAATGCCCGGCTGGTGACAAAGCTGCTGGCCGTGTTAGACGATACGATAGAGCGGTTAAAAGCGCTGGCCTTCAACCCCAGCCGCTGCCCCGACCCGCGCACGCGCAACCAGGCCGCCGGCCTGCTGGACCGGCTGGATGCCGACCAGCGCAGTTCCCTCGATCCGGAACATCCCGCCTACTGGACGGAGCGGATCGCGCCGGGGCCGTTTGTGATGGGCGATGATAATGGCAAACGCGATAATGAAAAACCGGCCTTCACCTGCCGCATCCCGCGACCCTATGCCCTGGCACGCTACCCGGTAACTAATCGCCAGTACGAACGCTTCCTGGAAGATCTGCGCAGCAGTGGGCGGAACGAGGAAGCCGAACAGCGCCGCCCGCGCTACTGGCCGGGGCGCAGTTACCGCGCCGGCGCGGGCAACCACCCGGTGGTCGGGGTCTCCTGGCTGGATGCCTGCGCCTTTGCGCAGTGGGCCAACGACACCTTTCTGACGCCGGAGCAGCGCGCCCGGGGCGAGCAGATCCGCCTGCCGACCGAGCCGGAGTGGGAGCGCGCCGCGGCCTACCCGCTGACGCTGCCCGCCGACAACCCCGGTATGGACCGGCGGGAATACCCCTGGGGCGACTGGCCGGCGAATTTGACAGATATGACAAATGATAGTATAAATAGCACTATTCCCGCAAACATAGACGAGAGCAAGGTTGGCGGCACAACGGCGGTAGGCATCTTCCCACAGGGCCGGGCCACCTGTGGCGCGGAAGAACTGGCCGGCAATGTCTGGGAGTGGTGTAGCACACCCTACCAGCGTTACCCGCTACCGGAGGATCTATCACCGGAAACCATTGACACAACTGAAGACTACAAAGACAGAACATACGTGCTGCGGGGCGGCTCGTGGTTCACCGGTCAATCGGACGCACGTTGTGCATATCGCCTCCACAGCCTTCCCGTCAACCTCTACTATTTCTACGGGTTCCGTCTCGCCCATTCGTTCTCCTGAACATATGTTTTCATGTCTTTTTGTCTTCATGTCTTTTTGTCTTTATGATCTTGTAAAGAATTTTGGCACAGGCGTCGGGGGTGTGTTTCCCGGCTGGGGGTGCAGGGGGGCGCAGCATCCCCCTGCACGCGCCACAGGCGCGAAGCGCGATTTTTTTATGAAAACATATCGCAATTTTTATCCGCAGATCTATGACTTCGACAATCTCTACCGGGCCTATACCACGGCGCGGCGGGGCAAGCGGGGAACGTACGACGTCATGCGCTTTGAGCAGCAGGTTGAGGATAAGCTCTTTCGTCTACAGGCCGAACTGCGCGACCAGACCTATCGCCCGGGCGCGTACCGCCATTTCTATATCTACGAACCCAAAAAGCGGGGGCGCGTATGAAGGAAGCGCCGATTTTTCCCAAGACCTACGATCTGCTGCGCTGGCTGATCCCGGCAACCCTCAAATATCCGCGTGAGCAGCGCTATGCGCTGGCCCTGCGTACGCAGCAGGCCGCCTTCGACTTTCACGAACTGATTATCCAGGCCCGCAAAATTCGCAACAAGCGCGATCTGTTGATCCAGGCCGATGCCAAACTTGATCAGGTACGGCTCTACCTGCGGCTGGCCCACGACCTGGGGTTGCTGACGCTGCGCCAGTACGAGCATGTCTCACGCGAAGTCAGCGCTATCGGTGCGCTACTGGGCGACTGGCTCAAACGGGTTGGCGGCGCGCAACCCACTATTACGTGAAAGGAACCGGCCGAATAACGTGCTGCGGGGCGGCTCGTGGAACAACGATCAATCAAACGCGCGTTGTGCGTATCGCAACCACAACAATCCCGACAACCACAACGATAACATTGGCCTGCGTCTCGCCACTCGTGCTGCTTGCCCGCCGGAAATGCGCTGTGCCGTAACCTGTACGCCGCAGCGCCGAGGCATTCAAGGAGAACGATAGGCCGGTTCCCGGTCGGCATACTGTCGGCCAGATAACACCAGTGCCGTCCCCTGTAGTACGCGCCAACGCGCCGATGCCTGGGGCGGCGCTTCAACCCACCCTCATCATTTCGCAGGTTTCGCCCCTTGCGCGGCGTTCGTGGCCCTGACCCTCTTCTCTAAGATGAACTTTGAACGTTAAGTCCGGCCATCAATGATCAGGAGTCCCGGCTTCAGCCGGATCAGGCATTCCCGGCAGGATGCGGCGGCCCCGGCAGGCATTCTACCGGCTCAAGCCGAGACTCCAGGTCATTTCATACCCAGGCTATTTTTTCAACGTTCATAATGTGAAAAATAGTGCGGATATGGCGTGCGGCCGAATGGCGTTCGCTCCAACCCGGCCCCGGCGTGGGAGTCCCGGCTTCAGCCGGTCTGCGGCCGTTCACCGGCTGAAGCCGGGACTCCGGGGGCGCTGTCCGGAGTATGTGCGCAAACTTCATCAGCCGGATCAGGCTTGCCCGGCAGGATGCGGCGGCCCCGGCAGGCATTCTACCGGCTCAAGCCGGGACTCCAGGTCATTTCATACCCAGGCTATTTTTTCAACGTTCATAAATTTGGCAGATACCCATGCGTGCATTCGTGGCTCTCTTCGGGGACGATGCGCCATTTCCGCCAGGATCTGGTATCCTATCCTCAGCGTTTAAAACTCAACCCGCATAATTCAAAATTCATCACAGATCTGGTATCCTATCTCCAGGCATACGCGCGGCTGCAAGCCGCGCCTACAACTGTGTGAGTTCTCATAATTCAAAACTCATAACCATGAAAAATATATCACGCATCACGCGTCACGCATCACTATTAATCCTCCTTATCCTACTCATCACCCTGCTGACCCCACCAACCCAGGCCCAGACCGGCGACGACGGCTTTGCCACGGACGCCTTTCGCCGGCGCTGGAGCCGCACCGATGCGCCCGTGACAGCGGGGAACGTGACCCGCTCCTGGATCTGGGGCGCGGGGGTGGGCCAGCGCCGCTATGAGCGCTTTGCCGAGGCTCCCGGCGAGGCACGGCTGGTGCAATATTTCGACAAGGCACGGATGGAGTTGACCGATCCCACTGCCAACCCGCAAGACCCCTGGTTTGTCACCAATGGCCTGCTGGTTGTCGAGATGATCAGCGGGCAGGTGCAGGTGGGCCTGGATCGCTTTGCAGCGCGCGCGCCCGCCGATCTGCCGGTGGCGGGTGATCCCGTTGCCAACCCGGAAGCGCCGACCTATGCGCAGCTTGGGCCGCTGGTTTCTATCGCCGGCAGTAACCGCGCGCCCGACCGTCGGGGCGAACGGGTCAGTGCGACGTTCGGGGCCGGCGGCGTGGGCGACCAGCCCGACCTGGCGCTCCCGGAGACCACGCTGGTCGCCTACGCGCCGGTGACCGGGCATAACCTGCCACGGGTCTTTGACGATTTTATGCAGGCGCAACCGATCGATCCGCTGGCGACCTTTGGCTACCCGATCAGCGAGCCCTACTGGATCAGGGCGCGCGTCGGCGGGCAGGTGACGACGCTGCTCTTCCAGGCCTTTGAGCGGCGCACCCTGACCTACACGCCCACCAACCCGCCCGGCTGGCAGGTTGAGATGGGCAATGTTGGGCAGCACTATGTGCGCTGGCGCTACGGGCATCCGCTGCGCTACGCCCAACCGCCGCTGCCGGAGGGCATCCGCACGCAGGAGACAACTATCACGCTGCCGACCTACGACTACAACGCGGCGCTGGTACCCACCACGCCGGATGATCCGGTCTACCCTTACCCACGCCTGGACCGCGCGCTGGTCGGGCCGCCGCAATCGCAGAGCTACCGCCTGCTGATTGTGGAGAACCAGTTTTTGCAGTTGAGCTTCCTGCCGGAGTTGGGCGGACGGCTCTACCAGGCGATTGATAAGGCCGGCGGGCAGAACATCTTCTACCAGAACCCGGTGATCAAGCCGAGCCCGTTTGGGCAGCGCGGCTGGTGGCTGGGCGTGGGCGGGCTGGAGTGGGCCGCACCCACCGAGGAGCATGGCTACCTGGAGTATCTGCCCTGGGATCTGACGCTGGAGGAGACCCCGGCGGGGCTGACTGTGCAGGCGACCACCATCGAGGCGCAGACCGGGCTGCGGGTCACGGGCCGCGTCGCGCTGCCGGCAGACGAGGGCCGCTTCCGGGTGGCGCTGGCGGTGGCGAACAGCACCGGCACAGCGCGCCCGCTGCAGATGTGGACCAACGCAGCGCTGGCTCCCGGCGCACGCAACGATATCGGCCCCGGACTGCGGTTTGTCGCCCCAACGGAGCGGATGATTGTGCATGCGACCGAAGATGCGGCGCTGCCCGCTCCCGGCGAGTGGTTCACCTGGCCGGGCTATGCCGGGCGCGACTTCAGCTTGCCCGCAAACTGGACCGGCTATGTCGGCGCGTTTAGCCCGCAGCCGATCCCCTTCCTGGGGGTCTATGACCGCAACCAGGATGCCGGGGCAGTGGTGATCCATGGCCCCGAGGTTGTGGGCGCAAAGATCTTCGGCTTCAGCGATACCTTTGATCTAAATCTCTACACCGACGACGGCAGCGAATATGTGGAACTCTGGAGCGGCGCGCAGCCAACCTTCTGGGACTACCCGCCGCTGCCGGACGGCGCAACCCGCGCGATCACCACCGACTGGCTGCCGCTCTGGGGATTGGGCGACCTGGCAACCGCTACGGCAGACGGGGCGCTGGGCCTGACCCGCCGCGCCGATGGCGGCCTGACGGTTACGCTGGCGTCGGCGCAAATCATTCCGGATGCGACGGTTGTGGTGCGCCTCGATGGGCAGGAGCTTTTTCGCAGCATACCGCTGACACTGCGGCCCGATCTGCCGCTGGCAATTGATCTGCCAACGGCGGCAGCAACCGGGCAGGTGCAGGTGGAGGCGGGGGAGTTGGTGTTGGAGGCGGTAGTTCCGTAGTCCGTATCCCGTAGTCCGTATCCCGTAGTCCGTATCCCGTATCCCGTATCCCGTATCCCGTAGGCTGTAGTCCGACAACGAGATTTTTTCTCACCGCAGAGACGCAGAGGGCGCAGAGATGATACCCACCGGATGGAGTGATCGGCTTGCGCTGCGGCTTTATACCCATCTGACTTCCAAACGGCAAAGACCAGACGAACCACTGACCACTCACCACTCACCACTCACCACTCATCACTGACCACTCACCACTCATCACTCATCACTCAAACCATACACCTCCTCCATCCGCTCCAGCAGGCGGGTGTGGCTGAACTCGCGCTGCACCCGCGCGCGGCCCGCTTCGCCCATCCGCCGTGCCGGATCGGGGTTGGCAAGCAAAACCGCAATCGCCCGCGCCAGCGCCGCCGGGTCCGCCGGGGGCACCACAAAGCCGGTGACGCCATGCTGCGTAACATAGCTCGTACCCGTGCCCAACTCCGTACAGACAATCGGCAACCCGGCCGCCTGCGCCTCCAGTTGCACAATCCCGAATGCCTCGGAGCGCAAATGTGAGGGTAGCACAAACAGATCAGCCGCCGCATAAACCACCGGCAGATCGGCGTCGCTCACATCGTCCAGGAAGTGGACGCGCTGCCCCAGATTAGCGGCCTGAACCTGCGCCTGCAGGTGCTGCCGTTCCGGTCCCGTGCCGACAACTAATAACTGCGCGGAAGCGGGGAGTTGCGCCAGCGCAGCGATCAGAAAGTCCAGCCCTTTGTAGTAGCGCAGGCGACCCACAAACAGCAGCAGCGGTGTGCCATACCGTTCCCGGAGCGCCCGGACTGCGGCGGTATCGGGATTGGCGAAACGCGCCGGGTCCACACTGAGCGGGACAACCACACACTTGCCGGCCTGGGGTGCCAGAAACGGGGAAGTTGCAATATAGCGCGGGCTGGTTGCCACAATGCGATCCGCCCGCGCCAGCGTCCGTTGCAGCAGATGCCGGTAGACCCGGAGCAGCGTCCGCTGGCGCACGATATCGCTGTGGTAGCTCACAACGAAGCGGGGTGCATCGGGTACCGCCCGCGCGATCAGGTCGCCGGGGGGGTAGGGCACATGCAGATGAACAATATCAACCCCGCGCAGGCGGCGGGCCTGCTGGAACACCGCCAGGCTCAACGGTGTCGAAGCCAGATGCGCCCACCGCGCCGCCTTGATGATCGTCAGGTTGCCCGCCTGCCGGATCGTGGTGCGTGGTTCGCTATTCGTCACCAGCACCGTAACCTGCTGCCCGCGTGCCGCCTGCCCCTCCGCCAGCACCTTGATATGATTTTCGATACCACCCAGTACCGGGTCGTAGTCTTTGTAGATATGAAGAATATGCATGAGCTGTATGCCGTATGCCGTATGCCGTATGCCGTTAACCCCTAACCCCTAGCCCCTAACCCCTAAGCCTATTTTATGCTACAATGAACGAACAGCACAACGTGACTAATAGAGCGGGAGAGCGGGGCAGGCGTCTACCTGGTTGTATGCCGTTTACCCCAAACCCCTGACCCGTAACCCTTACAACGGAGGATATATAGTGGATGCTCTCCTCGTATTAGAGGACGGACGCAGTTTCCGGGGCCGCTCGTTTGGCGCGCCCGGCGAGCGGATTGGCGAGGTGGTCTTCAATACCGGCATGACCGGCTACCAGGAGATCCTCTCGGACCCCTCCTACTGCGGCCAACTGGTCGTGATGACGGCACCGCATATCGGCAACACCGGCATGAATGAGTTCGACCCGGAGTCGGTGAAGCCCCAGGTGGCGGGCTTTATTGTTCGCTCACATACCGATAGTTACAGTTCGTGGCGCGCGCGTGGCGGTATCAGCCAGATCCTGCGCGAACATGATATTGTTGCGATCAGCGAGATCGACACCCGGGCGCTGACCCGGCATATTCGCGCGGTCGGAGCAATGCGCGGGATCATCTCCACCGAGGATGACACGGTCGAGCGCCTGCAGGCGAAGGCGCAGGCCGCTCCGCCCATGGAAGGGCTGGATCTGACCCAGGTTGTCACCTGCGAGGAGCCCTACCACTGGGAGGCGGGCAGCGGTGAGTGGCGCGCGGACAGCGGCGAGTGGCGCGCGAAGTATAACAAGCAGCAGGATCAGCGGGCTGCCGGCCAGTCAACTGATACATCTCCCCCGGCGGCACCGGCAGATGGACCGCTGCATGTGGTGGCGTATGACTTTGGGCTCAAGCGCACGATTCTGCGCCGCCTGGCTGATCATGGCTGCCGGGTGACGGTCGTTCCCTCCACCACGCCCGCCGAGGAGGTGCTGGCGCTGCAACCCGACGGTATCTTCTACTCGAATGGCCCCGGCGATCCCGCTGCCGCCCGGTATGCCGTTGAGACGCTGAGTAATCTGTTGGGCCGCGTGCCGGTCTTTGGCATCTGCCTGGGGCATCAACTGATGGGCCTGGCAATGGGGGGGCGGACCTTCAAGCTACCGTTTGGACACCATGGCACCAACCATCCGGTGCGGCATATCCCCACGGGCTGCGTGGAGATTACGTCGCAGAACCATGGCTTCGCGGTGGACCCCGACAGCCTGCCCGCCGATGTGGAGATCACCCATGTCAACCTGAATGACCAGACCGTTGAGGGGCTACGGCACCGCAACATACCGGCCTTTAGCGTGCAGTATCACCCGGAGGCCGGGCCGGGACCACACGACGCGACTTATCTGTTTAATGAGTTTGTCCAGATGATGCGTACAAATAAGGCGTGAAACGTGAAACGTGAGAGGAAGATGTATGGCAACGGCACCCCGCCTGACATCGGCTGATCTGGAACTGCTGCCGGACGACGGCAAGCGGTATGAGTTGATCGCAGGAGAACTGTACGTATCGAAACAGCCCGACTGGGATCATCAGTATGCCACTGTCCGGCTGAGTCGCTTCCTGGATGAGTGGAGCGAGCAGACCGGCCTGGGTATGGTTAATGCCGCGCCGGGACTCATTTTCGCCGATGACGATGACGTGGCCCCCGATCTGGTCTGGATCAGCGAGGAGCGGCTGGCGACAGCGCTTGAGTCCGATGGCAAGCTACACGCGGCCCCGGAACTGGTGATTGAGGTGCTGTCGCCCGGTGCCAAAAACCAGCGTCGGGACCGTGAAACCAAACGCAAGCTCTATGCCCGCCGGGGAGTGTGGGAATACTGGGTTGTGGATTGGCAGCAGCGCCAGGTTGAAATCTACCGCCGGGAACAGGCGACCCTGGTGCTGGTAGCCACACTCTTCGCCGAGGACACCCTGACATCGCCGCTGCTGCCGGGCTTCGCCTGCCAGGTTGCCCGGTTATTTGGTAAGCAACGGTAAGGAGGCAGCCCTATGACCCTGGCAACTGTGCCCGATCTGGTGCTGCGCTCGGTCAGTGCGGACTGGGACTATGCGCGCTGGCAGCAGTTACCGGACGATGGCAACCGCTACGAGGTCATTGATGGGATGCTCTACAAGACCACTGCGCCGAGTTTTTTCCACCAGTGGATCATCAAGCGGTTGGAGCGCTACCTGGGCATTCCGGCAGAAGATCGGGGGCCGGCATTTACTGTCCCTGCTCCGGTCGGGGTGCTGATGCCCCGCTGTGATCCGGTCCA
>DAOTVB010000228.1:0-20757 GCA_034436755.1 Chloroflexaceae bacterium
CGTTGTCGGCAGCGCTGCCGGTGCGTTATTCTCCGGCGATAACAGCAACTCCGCTTGCGAACCACCCGGCTCAAGCAGCGCGATCTCCGCTTCGGATGTATCCCCGGTTGAGCGATGCGCCAGATAAGGCCAGAATAACACCAGCGCGATGCCGATCATCGCCAATGCTACCAGAATCATCGGACGTCGCCACCAGCTTACCAATCCCTGCATTGCCATCCTCCTCCAACGCAATGGGCTGCTGCTACGCTGTACTATTATGGGCCGTGCATGTAAACGTGGGCAATGCCGATACAGTCCCGTCTTGGATTAGTACTTTCTGATTATACCATGCGCCGGGATATCGTCCAGGGTGTTCAACCGGATGTCCGGATACCGGGTGCGGCCTGCGTCACCTGCAGGATCATCAGCGCAATGTCGTCATGCTGCGGCATATCGCCTACCCAGTCGTTGACGGCGGCGATAATGTGCTCAACAACCTGTTGCGGCGTGATATGCGGGTCGGTACAGGTGCGTACAACATCCTCCAGGCGCTCAAAGCCGAACAATTCGCGCCGGCGGTTGTGGGCCTCGATCACGCCATCGGTGTAGAAGACGATCAGGTCGCCCGGTTCGATAGCGATGCGCAGGGTTTCGTAGATTGGCGTCGCCATCACGCCCAGTGGCAGATGGCTACCGGGGCCTTCCAGCATAGCCACCTGGCCGCCGCGCAGCAGCAGGGGCGCCGGTTGTGCTGCGTTGACCAGATCAAACGTCCGGTTGGCAGCATTGAAGGCAGCATAGGAGCTTGCCACAAAACTGCCCCGGGGAATATCGCCCACCAGTACCCGGTTGGCCGTTTGTAGCACCATCGCCGGATCAGTGGGGGTCGCCTGCGCGGCCGAACTCAGGGCCGTGCGCGCCATTGCCATCAGCAGCGCCGCCGGGAGACTCTTGCCCGACACATCGCCGACAATAATGCCCAGGTAGCCCTGCGCGTCCGGCGGGGTGTCGGCGGCAATAAACTCGTAAAAATCTCCGGTGGTCTCCCGGGCCGGGCGATAGAAAGCGGCCGCCAGCAGGCCGTCGATCTGGGGCACAACGCTGGGAAAGAGGTGCCGCTGGATCTCCTCGGCCAGGGCCATCTCGCGCTCGATCCGCTGCACCGATTCTTCGTAGAGGCGGGCATGCGCAAGGGTGACGGCAACCTGGCTGGCGAGCGCGGCCATCAGGGCCGCATCCTCTTCCTGGTAGAAGCCGGTCTGATGTTTTAACAACGCCAGCAGGCCAATCGGCTGGTCTTTGACAATCAGGGGGGTTCCCATCCAGGATGCGGGTGACGGCAGATGCGGGGTCGCCTGCCAACGCGGGTCACGGCTGGTGTCGTGGATAATAATTGGTGTACGGCTGCTGATTACGGCGTGATTCAGCGGGTATTCTTCCAGGGAGCGGCGGGAACGGCGCGGTTGAGCGACGCCCGCAGTGGCGGCCGTCTCCAGCAGGGTATGGCTGTCATCAAGCAGCATAATGGTTGCGGCATCATACTCGCATAGCCGCTCAATCTGGGCCAGAATGGTGGTCAGCACCTCCTGCTCGTTGAGCGATACACCGCTGAGCCGGGCAACCTCCATCACCGTGTGGAGTTGCGCAGTACGTGCCGTGACGCGCTGTTCCAGTTCTTCACTCCAGCGCTGCTGCTGTTCCTGGGCTTCACCCAGAGCGCTGATCATATGATTAAATGACGCGGCGAGTAACCCGATCTCGTTGGCCCGGGCAATTTGCGACATCTCAATGTTGTGCAGGGCATGCAGGTTACCACTTACGGCAATGTCGGCGGTCGCCTGACTAAGCTGTTCGACCGGGTACATCACCCGGCGCACAACACTCAACAGCAGCAGCACCAGACTGACGGCGCTCAAGACCGTCACCAGCGTGGCGATCAGGCCAATCGTGCGGAGCGGAGCCAGGGCCGTACTGCGCTGCTGCTCGACAATCACGCCCCACCCGGACAGCACACCCCGCACGGGTGAATAGGCCGCCAGATAGGTTATGTCATCCTGGGTAAATGTGGTCGTGCCGGCATAACCCGCAAAGACCGGCGCAATCGCCTGCTGGTTCAGTTGCTGCCCAACGCGCCGGCGGTCAGGATGTGCCAGAATAATCCCACGTGAGTCAACCATACTGACACTGCCGTCGTCGATGCGCAGGCTATCTACCCGCGTCCAGAAGGAGCGCAGGTCAATCTGGGTCACCAGCGCGCTGCTTGTTGTGTCGGCGTCCGCCAGCGGAATGGTCATCGTGACATAGGGCGAGTTGGTAATCGGCCGGAAGGCCACGGGCGAAACGGTAATCATGCCCGTTGCCAGCGCTTCTGTAACCTCCGGGCCCAACTCACGAGCAACCGGCGGATCAAAGAAGGTTGTGCCCTGATCAATAATCTGCTCCAGGGTGCCCGAAATGACCAGCGTCTGTGCCCCTTCGTCATTGAGCAGGCACATATCGCCGTAGGTATAGGGTGACTGCAGGCGGAGTGCGATCAACGCCTCGGCCTGTTCTTCCGGGGTCTGTGCTGCAAGCAGTTCACGCTCCTGCAGGCGTAGGGTATCAAGGACATTCTGAAAGAAATTTGTCATGTCCTGGCCGACCTGGGTGGCCAGTTGGCGATTGCGCGTCTCGATCTGGCTGACGACAGCGCGCTGTCCCAGGCGAAAGGCGACAAACCCCAGGGCGGCCAGGAACAACAATGTCACCAGGATGGCGGGAACGATGATCTGGCGGCTGAGACGCACACGCCACCAGGAATAGATTGAGCGCACGAGCCGTGTCATTCGGGATTATACTCCTCAACCGGGATATCCCCCGTTGCGAGATCCTGGTGGATGCCTTCTAATGCTTCCCGGACCTCGGTTGGTACCAACTGGCTGTCAAGCGGGGCTAACCCGACGCCGCCCGACGTGAGGTCAAGCGTGCGCAGGCCCGGTTCCAGCGTCCCGGCATGCAGTTCCGCCAGCAGCATAAAGACAGCCGTATCCATATTCTTGGTGCGACTGGTGACAACCACATCCGGCGCGATCCAGCGCTGATCCGACCCGGTGGTAATGACCAGCCGTTGCTGCTGCTGTGCAGCCTCGATTGCGCCCAGCGCCGTACGCCCGGCCGGCGTGTAGACCACCTCGGCGCGCTGTGCAAACATCCTGCTGGTCAACTCCGCCCCCACTTCCGGTTTATTAAATCCACTAAAATCATCTTTACCACCGGCATACTCTACCAGGATCTGCGCATCGGGATTAACATACCGCACGCCCTGCTTCCAGCCATGCTCAATGCGGCGAATGATCGTGATATCCGCGCCGCCCAGAAACCCGACAACGCCGGCGGGACTCAGGAGCGCAGTCAGGGCTCCGGCCAGAAAGTCCCCCTCCAGTTCGCGGAAGGTGACAGACGTAACATTTGGCTGGTCAACCTGGGCATCGACAATGGCGAACTGCCGGTGTGGGTATGCTGCGGCCACCTGTTCTAGAAACTGTGCATTCTCGTATCCCACCGCAATAACCAGATCATGCCGCTCCTGTGCCAGATCGCGCAGATTGGCGGCCTGGTTCTCCGCGCCTTTCCACTCGACGACGCGAAAGCGGATACCATACTCATTTTGCGCGCGCTGCAAGCCGGCGTAGGCACCATCGTTAAAGGCGCGGTCGCCCAACCCGCCGGTGGCAAGGGCCAGCCCAACGCTCAACACCGGCTCCGGCGCGGCGTGCACAATCCGGCCGGCCATCGCACCAACCCAGACAACCGCCAGCAGACCCAGAAAGGTTGCCAAAAATCCAAGACTTCCTAAACGTCGCATTATCTCTGCTCCGAGTGATAAAACGGTTGACAGCGGTACATTGTACCAAATTCTCCCGTGTCAGCATTGTGTAATCTGGATCTTTCGCTTAGATATGGTAGAATTGACCGGGTTTACAATTTTTTATGTTCTGAATGATGGTGTTGGGTTGTACGTCGTTCGTTGTGTACATCCTATGGAGTGACTATGGATAAAAGCCTGTACCACGTCGTCAGGCCAACAATCTTCTCCGCACCAGGGCACGCGCTGCGACACCACAATCACTGGTTCGTCCATCTCGGGTTACTATTTGGCGACCAGGCGCTTATTCTGCTGGGCTTTGCGTTGGCCTACTGGATGCGGTATGTTGCCGACTGGCCGACCACAATTGAACCGATTGTCACCGAAGTTGCTATCAAGAACTTTGTCGAATTTCGCGCATTTCTTCCAACCACGCTGCTCTTGATGCTGGTGCTGCTCGTCCTGTTTGAAACCAAAGGACTCTACCGACTGCCGCGCGGCTCCGGTCTGCTTGACTATGTCGGGATTATCCTGAGCAGCACGCTGACCGGGATTGCGCTGCTGATTGTTGTCGTGTTTCTCTACAACCCCTTCTACTACTCGCGCCTGATCTTTGCCTTTGCGGGGGTCAATATTGTCCTCTTCCTCTCGCTCTGGCGCATATTGCTGCTGGGGTTCCGGCGCTGGTGCTGGGCGCAGGGTATCGGTCAGGAGCGCGTGCTGGTGATCGGCGGCAATGGGCTGGGCTACCAGGTGATGAATGGCATTGCCGCGCAGCCGCATCTGGGCTACCGGCTAGTGGGCTACCTGGCGGATCAGTTCACCAGCGGCACGGCGAAGCCCGGTACGATTTATCGCCACCTGGGAGAGGTCAGTAACCTGGAGCAGGTGGTCAAAGCCAACGGCGTGCATCAGGTAATCCTGGCGTTGCCCTTCTGGGAACACCGGCGGCTGCCTCAGCTTGTGCAGACCTGCCGGGATATGGGGGTGGCCTATCGGGTTGCGCCGGATCTGTATGAGTTGAGTTTTGACCGGGTGGACGTACAGCAGATCAGCGGTGTACCGTTGATCGGGCTAAAAGAGGTCTCGCTGCGGGGCTGGAATCTGGC
Organism: Chloroflexaceae bacterium; assembly: GCA_034436755.1. GTDB lineage: Bacteria > Chloroflexota > Chloroflexia > Chloroflexales > Chloroflexaceae > CAKZQX01. Next base: position 4,936 of record DAOTVB010000228.1, read on the forward strand.
GCTCAAGCGCACCGTCGATGTGGGACTGGTGCTGCTGACCGCGCCGCTGACGCTACCGCTAACGCTGCTGCTGATCGGGCTGATTCGGCTGGACTCGCCGGGCGCAGCGCTATTTCGCCAGGTGCGGGTGGGCAAGGATGGTGATACCTTTGCCTGCTACAAATTCCGCACGATGGTGCGTGATGCCGAGCAGCGCAAGGCCGAACTTACCCGGCTGAACGAGGCCGACGGGCCGCTCTTCAAGATTCAGCATGATCCGCGTGTCACCCGTGTCGGGCGGTTTCTGCGCCAGAGCAGCCTGGATGAACTGCCGCAACTCTGGAATGTACTGCGGGGCGAGATGAGCCTGGTTGGTCCCCGGCCGGCCCTCCCCGACGAGGTTGCCTGTTACGAACCCTGGCATCGCCGCCGCCTGGAGGTGACACCCGGGCTGACCGGACTGTGGCAGGTGTTGGGGCGCAGCAATACCACCTTTGACGAGATGGTCCGGCTGGATATTTACTATGCCGAGAACTGGTCCGTGGGCATGGATCTACGGATCTTGTTGATGACCATACCGGCGGTGCTGGTGGGTCGGGGGGCGTACTAGAGAGGTGAATAACTTGCCATCTCTACTCGATAGTACATCATCAAACGTTCACTAAGTCCAGGTAAAATTGAGCGCAAACCGATCTGTGAAACCCTACTTATCTGCAATCTCTCCGGGTCGGAGTGCCTACATAGGAGACAACGACTATGCGTGTGTTGATTACCGGAGGCGCAGGCTTCCTCGGTTCGCATCTGAGTGATCGGCTGCTGGCGGAAGGGCATACGGTGATTGCCATGGATAACCTGATTACCGGCAACACCGATAATATTGCGCATCTGGCCGGGCACGAACGTTTTACCTTTATCAAGCATGACGTAACTAACTACATTTTTATTGACGGGCCGCTTGATGCGATTCTGCATTTTGCCTCGCCTGCCTCGCCGATTGACTATCTTGAACTGCCGATTCAAACACTCAAGGTCGGGGCTCTGGGTACGCACAAGGCATTAGGATTGGCAAAAGATAAGGGGGCACGCTTTCTCCTGGCTTCAACGTCGGAGGTGTATGGCGACCCACAGGTGCATCCGCAACCCGAAACCTATTACGGCCATGTCAACCCGATCGGGCCGCGTGGTGTCTACGACGAAGCCAAGCGCTTCGCCGAGGCGATGGCGATGGCGTACCATACGTATCATGGCGTGGAAACCCGGATTGTGCGCATTTTTAACACCTACGGCCCACGCATGCGCCTGCGGGATGGGCGCGTGGTGCCGAATTTTATTGCCCAGGCGCTCAAGGGTGAGCCGCTGACCGTGTATGGCGATGGTGCGCAAACCCGCTCCTTTCAGTATGTCAGCGATCTGGTGGAAGGTGTTTACCGGCTGCTGCTCTCGGACGAGGTTGAGCCGGTAAATATCGGGAATCCGGGCGAGTTTACGATTAAAGGCTTTGCCGAGATTGTGAATCGCCTGACCGATAATCCCGCCGGGATTGCCTACAAAGATCTCCGTACCCACGATGATCCCCAGGTGCGGCAGCCGGATATCAGCAAGGCGCAGCGCGTGCTGGGCTGGTCCCCCCAGGTGACACTGGAGACAGGACTGGAGAAGACGCTGCCCTGGTTCTGGGAGCAGTTGCAGCGACGAGGAGAATTGTGATCGGACAACGGCGGTTTCTGATCTTTGACCCGCGCATAGGCGCATTTCTGTTGCTGGTCTTATTGCTGACCTTTTTACCGCTCCGGTTTGCGGCACTGCTGGTTGGTGGCGGGCTGGTTGTGACGTTGACCTTGGTGAACCCGGTATGGGCGCTCTATGCCGCGGTGTTATCGGTGCCGGTCCAGGAACTGATCCACCTGCCCGGTGGTCTGAGTGTCACCCAGGCCACTTTTTTGTTGGCAGGCGGAACCTGGGGGCTGCGCATCCTGGCCTACCCGGAGCGACGCGTCCGGTTTGGACGGTTGTCAATCGGGCTGACGCTGCTGCTCTGGACACTGCTGCCGGCAACAGTTGCCACGCCCTACAGCCAGACGGAAGGTTTGAAGGAGACGCTACGCTGGTTTACGGTTGCGCTGATCTATCTTCTGGCCTTTAATACGCTGACGCCGGCGCGTACGGAAGCGGCGGATTGGCAGTGGCATGCCCGGATACTGGTCGTTTGTTTACTGCTTGCGCCCACGGCGAACGCCCTGCTGGGACTGGGGCAGTTTCTAATGGGGAGTGGTCCCGCCAGTTTTGCCATCGCCGAGAGCGCTTTTGCCCGGGCCTATGGCACCATCGGGCAGCCTAACTCCTTTGCGGGATATATCAACATGGCCTGGCCGCTGGCGGTCGCGCTGGCGCTGGGTGCCTGGCGCGAGATCCGGATCAGGCGACACGCGTTGTCCATGAAGTTATTGCTCTGGGCCGGGGGGACAACCTTTGCCGCCGGGGTGTTGATCGCAGCGCTGGGAAGCAGTTTTTCGCGCGGCGGATGGGTAGGAGCCATGGGGGGCGGAGCGGTGCTGGTTGTAGCCCTCATCGCCGTCCAGAGCCGGCAGATGCGGCGGTATGCCTGGCGCTGGGCCGTGCTTGCCGGGGCCGGCGGGGGGCTGGTCGTTATTCTGATCGGCAGCAGCGGGTTGCTGCCGGCAGCAGCCACACAACGGGTTGAGAGTATCGCGCGCAACCTGCGCCTGTTCGATGTACGTACCGTCGATATAACCGGCGAGAACTTTGCGGTCGTTGAGCGGATGGCCCACCTCCAGGCCGCGTGGGATATGTTGACCACGCATCCGCTGACCGGGGTGGGACCGGGCAACTTCTCGCCGGCGTACGAGGGACGGAGCGCGCCGCAGGCCGAGCCGTTTGGCATTCATCCCTGGTACACCTCGCGGGGGCACGCGCATAACTACTACCTGCATATGGCGGCAGAAGCCGGAGTGCTGGGGTTGCTGGCCTACCTGCTGCTCCTGGGATTGCTGATACTCCAGGGCTACCGCACCCTGCGTCGGGCTGCGGGATGGTTCTGGCAGAGCGTGGCCGTGGGTGGTTGTGGGGTCATTGCAGCGGTTGCAACACACAATTTGTTTGAAAACTTGCATGTTTTGAATATGGGTGTTCAGCTTGGAGCACTCTGGGGATTACTGGCCGCAGTTGAGAAAAATACAGATGCTTGTTGATGATACCGATGTGTTGTCATAGCCACAGAGCACACCGCGGACGCAGAGATGATCAACGGGAACGTGCCGCCGTCACGCTCGTTGCGCCCATTCCCGTTGATTGCTGGTTTGCTGGCACATTGGTATGAGTAGCTCAAGTTCGATCAAGTACGTTGGGGAGACGGTATGACATATCTTGTTACCGGCGGGGCAGGCTTTATTGGGAGTCATCTGGTAGACACATTGCTGGCACGGGGTGAACGGGTCGTCTGTGTTGATAATTTTAATACCTACTATACCCCCTATCGTAAACGGCGCAATATTGCATGGGCCACCGAGCAGCCGGGGTATACCCTGGTCGAGGCCGATATTCGTGATGCGGCGGCAATGGAGCAGGTCTTTGCTACCTATCGCCCGCAGCGGGTTGCGCATCTGGCAGCCATGGCGGGGCCGCGTCCCTCCATTGCCCAGCCGTCATTGTATGAGGAGGTCAATATTGCCGGCACCGTTACGCTACTCGAACTGATCCATCGCTATGATGTGCAGGGAATTGTCTTTGCTTCAACGTCATCGGTGTACGGGCGGACAACCAAGCTGCCGTTTGTCGAGACCGATTCAACCGACTGGCCGCTCTCGCCCTATGCTGCTACCAAGAAGGCGGGTGAGGTGCTGGCCTATACCTTCCACCAGCTCTACGGAGTACCAACCAGTGTTGTGCGTTTCTTCACGGTCTATGGACCACGGGGGCGTCCGGATATGACGCCGTTCCTCTTTGTTGATAAAATGGTACAGGGCGAGCCGTTTGTTCTGTTTAATGGCGGAGAAGAACTGTATCGTGACTATACCTATGTAGATGATATTGTTGCGGGCGTGGTTGCGGCGCTGGATGCCGGGCTCCCCTATGAGATTTTTAATCTGGGGAACTCCCAACCCGTGCTGATGCAACACTTTGTGGAACTGCTGGGACAGATCACGGGCTACGAGCCGCTGATTGAGGCGCGACCCCTGCCGGCGACTGACCCACCCATCACCTATGCTGATACCGGCAAAGCACAGCAACTCCTCGGCTACGCACCACAGACCCGCGTCGAAGATGGACTGGCACGTTTCTGGGAATGGTACCGGGTTGATGTATTGAACATGGCGTAAATCGTGTGGAGCGTACCGCGCCGTGGCAAGAAATGGTGTTGTATCGGCAATGCCCTACAATGCTAATGCTATGGAGGATTGCAGCGTGATAGCAAAAGACACCACTGAGAAGATCGCATATGAAGATGATACCCCTACGGATGCGGCAGCGCTTGAGCAGGACCAGGTTGCGCACGAGGGGTTTTCCCTCTGGAAGAAGTTGCGCAGTCCGCGGACGCTGGTCTCCTTTGCCATTGCCTTTGCTATTATTATCTTTGCCTTCCGCGGGCTGAATATTAATCTGCAGGAGATCTGGCTGCATATACGCAGAGCTAACATCTGGTTGCTCATGGCCGGGTTGGGCATATTCTACCTGACCTTCCCGTTGCGCGCCTTCCGCTGGCGCGTCTTGCTGGATAATGCCGATGTGCCGGTGCGCGAGGGTCGCAAAAGCTGGGCCTCGATGCCTGCACTGGTTGAGTACATGTATCTCTCCTGGTTTGCCAACTGCATTGTGCCCGCAAAACTCGGCGATGCCTATCGCGGCTACCTGCTCAAGCATAACGGCCGCGTCTCGTTTTCATCGACAATGGGGACGATTTTTGCCGAGCGCCTGCTGGATATGCTGGGGCTGTTTACGCTGCTGGTCGTTTCCGGCTGGCTGACCTTTGGTACGCATCTGCCCGACGGCACCGGCATCGTCTTTGGTTTTGGCGCGCTGCTGGTCGTGGTTATCCTGACGGGGCTGGCCTCCATGCGCTGGCTCAGTCCCTTCATTCGGCGCTTTATGCCGCAGAAACTGCACCGCTTCTATGGCGACTTTGAGCATGCCGCGCTGCGCTCCTTCCGCCCCGGTATTATGCCGCAACTGATTAGCCTGACTGCCGGTGTGTGGCTGCTCGAAGGGTTTCGCCTCTTCTTTGTAATCCTGGCCCTCGGCCCGGAGGGGTTGAATCTGGGGCTGTCCGCGATTGTCTTTGTTGCGCTGGCCTCCTCCCTGCTGACCGCCATGCCGTTAACACCGGCCGGCCTGGGCGTGGTGGAGGGCACCATTACCGCCGTGCTGACGCTGTTCCATGTGCCGGCGAGTCTGGGTGGCGCGGTGACGATTCTCGACCGGGTGATCAACTTCTGGAGCATCGTGGTGTTTGGGTTCATCCTCTACCTGGTGAGCAAACGTAAATAGAACGTGAACATTACTATTCCATTACCAGATCATCACCCGGATCTGAAGCGGATTTTGCTATACTGGTTTTTGTGAGATGGCATTGATGATCATTGGTAACTCCTCTGGACCAGGAACGTCCAACAGCAGCGCTCTCAGGCAATCACCTGGGAGCGCTGCTGTGTTGGGGCGCGGACACACCCACCACCACCACGCATCCCGACTTGACACCACCCGCCGATGCCGATACCATTGCAACGCAACCTCTGATCTGAGAATTTCTGGCATCGCATGATTATTGGCGTTGACTATACGGCCGCTATCTGGCAGGGCGCAGGCATTGGCCGCTACACGCGCGAACTGCTGCGCGCCGCGATTCCGCTGGCGGACGAGTTTCGCTATCTGCTCTTCTATGCGGCTGGTGGTCTCACGCCAACCAATGCCCATGCGGCCGAACTGCGCCAACTCTGTGCCGACCATCCGCATGTGCGCGCTGTGCCGATTGCACTCTCCCCACGGCTGTTGACTATTCTCTGGCAACGTCTGCGGCTGCCCCTGCCGGTTGAGCGCTTTATCGGCAAAATCGATCTGGTGCATGCGCCGGACTTTGTGCTGCCACCCACGCGTGCCCGTATGATTCTGACGGTGCATGATTTGACCTTTGTGCTGCAGCCGGACTGCTTTGAGCCCGCACTGCGGCGCTACCTGACGGGTGCCGTCCCGCGTAGCCTGCGCCGCGCCAGCCTCATCCTGGCTGACTCGCATGCCACACAGGTTGATCTGACGCAGCAGATGGGTGTCGCTGCAGAGCGGATTGCCGTGGTTTATCCGGGGGTTAGCGCGCGTTTTCGGCCACTACCGGCGGAAGTGATTGAACCGGTGCGGCAGCGACTGGGATTGCCCCCGGCGTTTCTACTGTTTGTCGGCACCCTCGAACCCCGCAAAAACCTGGTCCGTCTGGTAGAAGCGCTGCCACACCTGACATCACCGCTTCCGCTGGTCATTGCGGGGCGAAAGGGATGGCTCTACGAGGATATTTTTGCCACGGTGGAACGGCTAGGGCTGCGCGATCGGGTTATCTTCGTGGATTTTGTGGAAGATACCGATCTGCCGGCACTGTATAATTTAGCGCAGGCATTTGTCTATCCATCGCTATACGAGGGATTTGGGTTACCTGCTCTGGAAGCCCTGGCATCGGGTACACCGGTTGTCACCACGCCCGTTGCCAGCCTGCCGGAGGTGGTAGGCGCAGCGGCGATCCTGGTTGATCCGCTGGACAGCGCGGCGATTGCCGCCGGTATCGAGCAGGCACTGGCACGCGCGGCGGAGTTGCGCGCGCCGGGCCTGGCCCAGGCCGCCCGCTTCACCTGGGAAGAGTCGGCCCAGGCACTGCTCACCTGCTACCGGCAGATGTTGAAAAAATAGTCTGGATATGAAATACTCTGGAGTCCCGGCTTTAGCCGGTTGAATGCTTGCCTCGGCAGCGGCATACTGCCGGAAAAGTCTGATCCGGCTGAAGCCGGAACTCCGGTCCAGATGAATGTTGAGAAAATAGTCCGGATATAAATGACCTGGAGTCCCGGCTTTAGCCGGTTGAATGCTTGCCTCGGCAGCGGCATACTGCCGGGAAAGTCTGATCCGGCTGAAGCCGGAACTCCGGTCCAGTGGATGTCTGGATTAAAAATTCAAATTTCATAAGGCGGCACGACCGAATGCAAACTGTCAAGTGCATTTAAACGATACCAAAAGATAGCCGAGGGTATGATGCATAAGCACACATCAATCTGCGTGGTGGGCAGTCTCAACATGGACCTGGTGATGCGCACGCCCCACCTGCCGGCTCCCGGCGAGACAGTCAGCGGCGGACCATTTGCCACGCATCCTGGCGGGAAGGGCGCGAACCAGGCGGTGGCGGCGGCCCGGCTCGGCGCGGCGGTGGCAATGGTCGGGCGGGTTGGCGGCGACGCATTCGGAGCCCGGCTGCGCACCGAACTGGCGGAGGCGGGCATTGATATCCGCCAGGTTGTCACCCTGCCGGACGTGGCTTCCGGCGTTGCGCTGATTGCAGTTGAGGCAAGCGGCCAGAACAGCATCATTATTGCCCCCGGTGCCAATGGCGCGCTGACCCCCGCCGATGTTGAGGCGGCCGGCCCAACCATCACGGCGGCGCAGGTGTTGCTGCTGCAACTGGAAACACCGCTACCGGCAGTGCAGCGCGCCGCAGAACTGGCCCATGCCGCAGGAACGCTGGTGTTGCTCAACCCGGCTCCCGCGCAACCGCTACCCGCTGAACTGCTGGCGCAGGTAGACTATCTCATTCCAAATGAACAGGAGGCCGCGCTGCTGTTGGGGGAAGCTATCGCTACTGATGCTGATGCCGCAGGCGCTGCGCAACGCCTGTGTGCTCAGACCGGCGTCGGTGGTGTGGTCATCACGCTGGGTGCGCAGGGGGCGGTGCTGGCCCAGGCGCAGACCGAACCACAGTTTGTGCCGGCCCATTCGGTCGAGGTCGCCGATACCACGGCTGCCGGTGATGCGTTTGTCGGCGCATTTGCCGTGGCGCTGGCCGAGGGGCGCACACCGGCAGAGGCATTGCGTTGGGGCAATGCGGCCGGGGCACTGGCAGTTACCGCTGCCGGCGCGCAACCCTCGCTCCCCTCCCGCAACGCCGTCGCAGCCCTGCTCTAGTTGACCGAGCGGACATGCACCGTCTGATCCGGGCCACTACGCACCCGGAAGCGCCGTACTTCACCCGGACGCGCGCCAAGCAGCGCGCTCCCCAGCGGGCTGTTTTCGGCAATCAGCTTCTGGGTGGGATTGGCATCGCTGGAGTGAACAATTGTGTAGGTTTCGGCCATCTCCTCCGGCTCATCATCAAACACAATCTCGACCCGCGAGCCGCGCTGTACGATCTTCCCGCTCCCATTCGCATGCCCGTTGCCATTGGGCTTTGACCGCCCGGCAGCGGGTCGGCGCTGAACATCTGCATGTTCAACCGGCGACTCCGCCATGGCTGCCGGCGCGGCACGGCTATAGACCGCATCCGGCTGCAGTGCCTCCGGCGCGGGGTGTTGCTCCGGCTCCGGCGCGGGCGATTGCTCCGGCACAGATGAGGATTTGCTCTCCGGGATTGCCGGCTCCGCAGATGCTGCGGCGGGTCGGTTCGATACTGCAGGTGCTTCCGGCAAATCACGCGATGGCGCTACCTGAGATGCCGCCGCTTCTGCTGCTTGTGGTTCCTGGCGCGTGGGCGCAGGTGCTTCATCGGCCGGTTCCGCTGTCGCTTCGTTTCCCGGTTCCACAATCGCTTCCTCCACATCTTCTGGGGTTGTTGCGGGAGCAGTTGTAGTCGCCGGCTGCGGCGGTGTAGTTTCGGCAGCCACGGCTGCGGACGAGGCGGCCCCGGCGGTTATGCCGGTACGCAGCGTATGCAATACCCGCTCATGCGCCAGCAGCAGGGCCGACAGTGTTCCCAACCGGGCCTGCGCCTGTTGCAGTTGTACCGACAGATCGGCAACCTCGTTCTGCAACTCCGCGATCTGCGTACGCCCTTCCGCTGTCAGCGACTCGAGCGTAGCCAGTTGTTCCTGGACCATGGCCGTCACCGGATCGTTGGCGGCTCCTGGTGCAGTATCAGTCTGCTGCCCACTGGCATGATGCGATTGCACTGACGAGCGAAGCGTGGTCATCTATCTCCCTTTCCTCATCTACAGGACTTACGCACTGATTCATCAAACCGGGCGTTGCACCCGGCGAACGGCAAAATCGCCTGTGGCAGCATGGTACTCCGTTTATTCTTTTTTCAAAAAAATTCACGTTGTGAATTTTTTTGAAAAAAAGATCGGGTTTCTTCCACCCTGCCGGAGGCTGAAATACCTTTCAGGTCAGAGACCGCGTAACTCGTGTCACCAGGTCTGAATCCTATCAGTGTATTGTAACATGAGAACGAGAGTCGCCCGGTAGGGCTTGTGTGATATATCCAAACAAGTCACCGGGCGCCCAGCACGCGGGAAAGAAGAAACAGCCAATGTTCGCTCGCGTACAGAGTGAACAGACAGCCGACGCACAACGAATAACCACACTATCGCCAAAGATATGCATGCCGGGCGTTGTTCGCTATTCCTTTGTTGCATATTCTCGATATATCTACCCTCATTTTTGAAATAATCTATTCCCATACCCATTTCAATCATATGCCAAAATCGTGCTATAATGTGTAGTAATTATGCAATCTATCCTGTATTCATTGTGTTCGCTATTTCGAACAAAATAGCGAAAGAGATGTCCTATCGAAAAAATGCTCCAGTGTCTCCTTGCGTACGGCAACCCTGCAGATACACCACTGCTACGCACACCTCAATCCGGCAGAGTGCAACCAGCGCAACCCGGCGTGCCGGGGAGAAGATGTATCTTTCTCAAGAACCTGCACATATCAATGAAATCGCTTGATTGGATATAGGTTATGTTAGGAAACACATTGGTTTACATCCGGAACCTCCTCTGGCTCTAGCGGCATACGCTCTGTTCCATAGGCATTACTGGTTTACTCTTATGACTGAGGAGGAAGAGAGCATGATGAAACATTCCTGTGTGGTTGCCTTTGCCGGTCATATGATTGATCAACAGAGCCGTCCCTGCCCGCGCTTCCCACCAACTGCAGAACCGGCAGTCCGCAGCCACATCCGTCGGATGATAGCTGACCTCGCGCCCCACGCGGCGATCGCCTCGGCAGCATGCGGTGGCGATATTATCTTCGCCGAAGAAGCTTTACGCTATGGCGCACCGCTCTATGTGATCCTGCCCTTCGCCGACAAAGCTGATTTTCTGCAGCACTCGGTGGCGTATGCCGGGCCGGCGTGGGTCGAGCGTTTTCACCAGGTGTGTGCGCAGGCCACTCTCTCCCCCTATTTTGTCAAGCCCGGTTGCTATCAGGATGATAAAGACTTTGAAGATAACCAGCGGGCCCTGCTCTTTTTTGCGCTGGGCATTGCCGTTGCCCATAAGCTGCAGCTTGTCTGTCTTATTCTCTGTGATGAATTGCAACTGGGCGATCAGATCGGCGGCACCCGCAGCTTTCTCGAAATGTGTCGCAATCTCGATATTTCCTGCAACATTATTGACATTGCCGCGCTGCGGTAGCGCCGGTATGCGGATCGGAGTGGATAGGGTCTATGGGCACGCTGATAACAGCAATTCAAGCCTATTTTAGCCATAGCTATCGCGCTGAAGACCGGAATGTCAACCTGTTCTTCTGGCGGCTCTTTAGCGAGCAGGGCTTTTTCTTCACGGTGGACCCCAAGTCGAGCCGGACGTTTGTGCCGCATCTGGAGCGGATGATCCGGCTGAGCGACTGCTTTATCGCCGTGGTGACGCGCCGGTTGGAGCTGGTCACGTCCATCGGCCGGGTGATGCTGCCCCAACCGCAGGTGGTCTGGAACCACTCGCCCTACATCCAGTTTGAGAATCGGCTGGCCTTTCGCTCGGGCAAGCCGCGCCTGATCTTTGTGGAGAGCGGTCTGGATGCCAACCTGTTTGGTTCACCCGAGGAGGTTTATGTCTTTGACCGCGATATCCTGGATAAGCGTGAGCCGCTCTACCAGTTGCGGGTGCAGGAGTTTGCCGCCACGGTGCAGGATTACAAAAAGTATACCGACCGGCTGCTACCACCCTCGCGCAAGGCGGGCATTCTGATCGATACGGCGCGGGCCGGCAGTGCCTATGCGCCCGAGGTTGTCGATCTGATTAAAGATGCGTTGCGGGCGGGCGGTTACATGGCAACGCTGATCCCCCCACATGTAACCGATGACCAGCAGTTTATCCGGGAACTGGCTGATCTGGAACTGGTGGTATCTGAGATCCGGCGACCCTTTGTGACGACAACTGCGCTGGCCTTTGCGCATGCCCGATTTATCCCCAATATTCGCCTCTGCCGCCTGAAGCCGGGCGAGAGTCGCGCCGATATTCAGTTACCCGATTTCCTGAGCGGCTACAGCGTGGGCGATATCGATCCGCTCAGTGCCTGGCACACGCTGGATGAACTGGCGCTGGAGATTGTGCAGCATATGCAAAAGTTCCAGCAGACGCGCACGCTGCTCGACTCTTTTGATGCCGGGCGACGCTACTTTCTGAGTGCGGGCCGCCGCCGCGCCAAGGTGTTTGTCAGCAATGCGCATACACTGAATGATCTGGCAATCGGGCTGATCAAGGGCTTCCAGACGGTCAACGTGCAGTTCTTTCACTATCAGGCCACCCTGAGCATCGGTTCGGCCTGGCAGCATGAACTCAACCGTGAACTGAGTGAGTGTGAGGTGTTTATTGCGCTGATCAGCGAGGAGTATCATACCAGCAAATGGTGCCAGTATGAGCTTGAGAATGCGTTCGAGCGCTGGAAAAACAAGCAGGTGGTGATCCTGCCCTACCTGATTACCCAGGCCCGCCTGCCTGAATTGATTCGGGATCATATTCAGTGCGCCTTTATGTACTCCATGCAGCCGGATGAAATTGTACGCACAATTGTTGATACCGTTGATAAATATCTCACCGAGATTGAACAGACCCCTGCCGTTGTCCGCGACCGCGTCGGCGCATTTGAGCACGCCCTCGACCGCACCGCCATTCAGTCGGCCTCCCTCAACGTTGTCGAAGTGGTGGACGAGGCCGTCACCGCGCTGTCACAGGCGCTGGATATCGCGCCGGAGCGCCAGTCCGCGCCCGAACTGCTCAACGGCATGTGCCGGGTGGATGTGCGGTTGCGGCGCATTCTGGGCGACCTGCCGAACTTCCCGGAGGTGGTGCCCTTCTTCTTTTTCCGCGCCTCCCAGTTGGAGCAGCACGATATCGATGCGCTCAAGCGGTTGCTGGCCGGACAGCCCACCCGTGTGGCGCTGATCGTGGCACCCATTGAGGCCGATACCCTCCCGCGCACGCGCCAGGCGCTCGATAGCGCGATTCGCCAGGTGCATGCCTGTGATGCCGTTGTGCTGAGTCATGGCGATCTCAAAACCATTGTTCGCGATCCGTCGCCCAACGCCGCATTCCGCCGTGCGCTGCTGGCCCAGGTTAACATCCTGAACTATGCGCCCTTCGTGGTCACCGGCGCAACGCCCGACCATATCTTCTTCGGGCGTGAGGCCGAGTTGCGCACCGTTTGTGAGCATGCGCAGGTGGCCTCCTTTGCCGTCATCGGTGGGCGGCGGGTGGGCAAAACCTCGCTGTTGGGACGGCTGCACCGCGTGCGCCTGTCAGCGGTGGGCTTTCGCACGCTCTACCACGACTGTGCGACAACACCAACCTACGCCACCTTTTTGCAGACGCCGATCCGCGACTGGCGGCCGGATGCGCCCCTCAACGCCGAGCTAACCTTTGGCGATCTGGTGCAGAATCAGCATCAGCGGCAGCATCTGCCGCTGGAGCGCCCGCTGGTGCTGCTGCTGGACGAGGTTGACAAGCTGATTCCCGACGACCGGAGCAACAACTGGCAACTCTTCAATGCCCTGCGCGCGCTGGCAAACTCTGGGCGCATCCATGTGGTGCTGGGTGGTGAACGGGTGCTGCGCGATGCGCTCCGCGACGCCTCCAGTCCGCTCTTTAACTTTGCCAACGAGATGCTGATTGGTCGCCTGGACTTGCGCGCCGCCGAGGAGTTGATCACCCAGCCGATCCGCCAGTTGGAGATTGAACTGCTGGACCCGCCCGGCATTGTGCGCCGCATCTACGATTTTACCTCCGGGCATCCCAATATCATCCAGCGGCTCTGCCGCCGCCTGATCGAGCAGATCAATACCGCGGCCATCCGCCGGATTTCGCTGGAGGGCGTGAACAGCGTACTCGAAGACCCGGACTTTATCCGGCGTGATTTTCTGGAGACCTACTTCTCGCGGGCATCGGCGCTGGAACATCTCTGCGCGCTGGTGATGGCGGCGGACAGCGACCGGCGCACCCTCTCCACGGTGCATGCGGCGCTGCTGGAGCGCGGCATCGATGCCCGGCTCAACCAGGTCGACGCGGCATTGGAACGGCTGGTCGATCTGCGCAATATCCTGTTGCGCACCGCCGGCGGCTATGACTTTGCCGTCAGCGCTTTCCCGCTGATTATCGCCCGGAGTCGTCGGCTGCACGACTGGATCAACCTGCGGCGCGAGGTGTTTGCGCATGCGGGCGATATCGCCCCGGAAACCGCCCCGCCTGAATTGCAAGGGAGACTATGGTGACGGCATCTAACGTTTACTTTTACACCAGCGGCGCGCTGCCCAGAGATTATCCCGGCTACATCTCCCGCCCGGCCGACTATGCTGCCTGGCGCGCGCTCCAGCAGGGCAAGTTGATCTACACCATCGCGCCCCGGCAGGTGGGCAAAACCTCGCTGCTCAAGCGGTTGGCGGCCCGGTTAAGCGACCAGGGCTGGTGCTGTTGCCAGGTAGATCTGGCGACCTTCGGCAACCTGGAGCGTACACACTGGTTCCAGCGCATCGGCGAGCGGATTGCACAGGCATGCCACACAACGGCGGCGATTGCCGGGTTGGACGGCCTGGTCGATCAGCAGGCGTTCCGCACCTTTCTGCTGGACACCATCGGCCTGCGTAATCCGGCAGCCCCGGCGCGGCTGGCCCTCTTCTTTGACGAGGTCGAAGGGCTGCGTGGAATGGAGTTCTCGGACGATTTTTTGATGACGTTGCGCGATCTCTATCAGCACCGCGAGGACTATCCGGGGCACCTGCTGATCAGCTTTGCCGGGGCGGTCGATCCGCAGGCGCTGATCAAAGACCAGAGCATCTCGCCCTTCAATATCGCCGAAGAGATCACCCTCAACGACTTTACCGCCGCCGAGACGCAGCATTTGACCGGGTACCTGGAGCAGATGAACCTGCCGGTGGAGGCGGCGGTCCACGCACAGATCTATGCCTGGACCGGCGGGCACCCCTATCTGACGCAGCGTTTGTGTGAGATCATCACAACCTGGGCCGATACCCGTGCGATCTCCCGGATCACGCCGGAGGTGGTTGACCGGGCCGTGCAGACCGGGCTGCTGGCTCCCCGCAGCCGTGACAAAAATATCAAGCATGTTGAAAGCAAGCTCTACGAACTGTTGAGTGAGTCGCCCCGGCCACTCGATGCGCTGGCGCAAAAGCTCTGGCAGCGGCTGCGGCTGGGTGAGCCGGTCTACTCGACCGAGCCGGGATTCTATGCGCTCTACCTGACGGGCGCAGTCGCCGAGGCGTCCGATGGGCAGATTCAACTGCGCAACCGGATCTACCGGGTGGCATTGGGATTAGATGAAATTGACGGTAGGGGAGCAGAATCCGGCGGCGCTCTACCCACATCCACACCTGTGTTAAACCCAGGCCGGGCCTGGGCGCTGCTGGTGGGCATTAACTGCTACGACGATGCTTTTATCGCCGATCTGCAGGTCTGTGTGGACGATGTCACCGCAGTGCAGCAGGCACTGGCGGAGAGCTACCAGGTGGCCCGATTGCTGACCGATGCCACCCCCACCACGCCGCCGACGCGGGCCAACATCCTGAGCAGCCTGGCAAATATTGCCCAGGCCGCCGCTGAAGAAGATGTGCTGCTCTTCTACTTCAGTGGGCATGGCCTGGCCGAGGGCGGCGAAAGCTACCTGCTGCCGTGTGACGCCCGCCTGTCGGCGCTCCGGCATACGGCGGTGGTGATGCAGGATCTGCGTGACCTGCTGGACCAGTCGCCGGCCCGCGCCCGGGTTGTCATTATCGACGCCTGCCACTCCGGGGCGGCCATCGGGAAAGCGCCCCCGACCATGACGCCCGAGTTTATCCAGCGGGTTTTTGCGGAGGCGGAAGGGATGGCGGTGCTGGCCTCCTGCAAGCAGGGGCAGCGCTCCTGGGAGTGGCCCGATCAGGGACGCAGCGTCTTTACCTACTACCTGCTGGAAGCCCTGCGCGGCCAGGCTGACAATGATCGCAAAGGCTTTGTCACCGTCAGTGATGCCGGCCGCTATGTTGCCGACCGGGTCAAGCACTGGTCGGTTGAGCATAGTGTCCTGCAAACGCCAACCTTGCAGTACACCGTGGCGGGCGATATCGTGCTCTGCCGGGTTGCGCAGTTTGAACATTAAATCCGGACATCATAGGAACGGAGTCCCGGCTTCAGCCGGATCAGGCGTTCCCGGCAGTGTACCGCTGCCCCGGCAGATATTCACCGGCTCAAGCCGGGACTCCCGGATGGCATCCCTGGGGTATGTGCTCAACGTGCATCAGCCGTAGGGTGCATTGTATGCACCGTTCTTCTGCCCCGGCAGATATTCACCGGCTCAAGCCGGGACTCCCGGATGGCATCCCTGGGGTATGTGCTCAACGTGCATCAGCCGTAGGGTGCATTGTATGCACC
>DAOTVB010000229.1:0-42863 GCA_034436755.1 Chloroflexaceae bacterium
AGCAGTTGAATGAGCGCCAGCGTACGCTGCTCGAAATGATCCAGATGGCCGGCGGGCGCATCAGCACGGCGGCTCTGTGTCGGCAGGCTGTGCGTAGCAACCTGTTTGAAGCCTCTTCCTCCCCAAGTCCGTATCGCGGCTACTACGCGCCGACCTACCGGTCACAGCCCGGCACATTTGATGCCGAAGTTATCGCGTTGATCCAGACGGGCCTGGTGCTCTCGCCGGGCGAGCCGCGCTATGGTAGCCAGTATCTTGACCTCGGCCCGCGCATCGAGTTGCTCATTCCCGCGCCGGTGCTGGCGGCACTGCCGGCGCTGTCCCCCGTTACCACCAGCCTGGAAGGGCCACCGCCGCCGCAGGTCAACCCCGGCGATGCGGGCGCGTTCCAGCGCGATCTCTACCTCTACTGGAGTTATCTGCGCGATAATACAGTGACAGTCACCAAACAGGGGTTGGTCAGCAAAACCCATCTGAAGCGCATCAATGCCGAGTTGACCCGCAGCGAGTCCCTGGACGATGTGCGGGACGAAAACTCTGCCGGGCGGCTGCGCTTCCTGCGTACGCTCCTGATGCACTGCCAACTGGTGCGCCTGGAAGGTAACACGCTCACCCCGGCCCCGGACGCGGAAGCCTTCTTTCTGCGCCCGCTGGCCGAGCGGGTCAAAGCCGGCTTCGCGGCTTACCGGCAGATGCGGGCCTGGGATGAACTGCTGCGTATCCCCGACGTGAATATTCGCGGGCGGCGCGTCAGTGATACGGATGCGCCGCCGTTTGTGGTCATGGCGCGGCAGATTGTCCTGCGCAAACTGGTAGACTATGTCGGCGAAGGCTGGCAGGATGCGGCCCGGCTGCGGGATCTCTTCTTTCAGCGGCACTACGAATTTCTGCTGCCGCGCCAGACCTCAAGCTGGTCGGGGATGAATAATCCCTATGTTGACTATGGAAATAACCTGGGGTGGACCTTTGTGATACCGCAGGTATGGGAGACTGCGCAGGGGCGGTTCTACGAGAGTGATGCGCCCCTGCACGAAGAAGATGGCTGGTCGTATGTCGAGGGTGGCTTTATCGATATGATCCTGCGTGAGCCGCTGCACTGGCTGGGCCTGGTCGATATCGGTGAGGCTCCCTCCGAGGATGACTCCGGGCTGGTGGCCTTCCGCCTGACCGCGCAGGGCGCGCATATTTTGTTGGATAAGCCCCTGCCCGAACACGCCGAGCCCACCGGCGGACGCCTGATCGTCCAGCCGACCTTCGAGGTACTGGCCTACCCGCCGGTCCAGGAGACCCACCTGGCCCTGCTGGATCGCATCGCCGAGCGCGAGCGACTGGATCAGGTAGCGGCCTACCGGCTGACGCGCGAGTCGATCTATCGTGCCCGTCAGCAGCATGGCATGTCGCTTGAGGAGGTCACTGCCGCGCTGGAGCGCGAGAGCGGCGCGGAACTGCCGCAGAATGTGGCTTACACCCTGCAGGAGTGGGGCCGCGCCCAGGACCGGGTGCTGCTGCGCGATGATCTGGTGTTGCTCCAGGCCGAGCCGGCCCTGCTGGATCGCCTTGCCGCGCACGATGCCACGCTGCTGGCACGCCGCCTGACCCCCACCAGCGCGCTGGTGCCGCCCGAAGCGCAACTGCGGGTGGAGGCGGCCCTCTTTGAACTGGACACCCTGCCGGTGGTCTATGCGGCTCCCCCACCCCCCGCTGATCAGCAGACCTCACCAACTTCCTACCTGGAGATTGAACCCGATGGTCTGATCCGTTTCCGGCCCGGCGCGCCCCGACTCTACCTCAAGCGTGCCCTGGCGCCCTTCACGGTTGAGGTTGGTGCCGATCTGCGGGTGACGACGGCGCAGGTGCAGCAGGCGGTGCAGCATGGTCTGCCGGTTGAGCGGATCATTGCGCTGCTGGCCGGCTGGTCTGGTGGTCTGCTCCCCGCCGAACTGGAGCAGGCGATCAAGGTGTGGGGTGGCTTCTTTGGCAGCGCCCGGGTTGAGCGCCCGCTGCTGCTACGCCTGAGTGATGCACGCACCCTGGCGGCGCTCCAGGATGATCCGGAGATCAATGCGCTGCTCCAGCCCTACCAGTCGGAGGGCGTGCTGGCGCAGGTCAACCCGGACGATCTGCCGAGGTTGCGCGAACTGTTCGCGGAGCGAGGGATCGATCTGGATGATCCGCAGGCGGGGGATAAAAAACGGGGGCAGAAGTAACGAATGTGTGACAGCGGTAGGGGTAGGGGCGAAAAAATCTTTCGCCCTTACTGCTGCCGCCGGCAAACCCGGCGTTCGCGTCTGGCACGAGACTGGAACGGTCCGCACCACCTAACTCGCGTAACTGACATGCGCTACGTGGTCCCTCTTTGGGAAAGAGATATCGCCTCCGGCAGGGCGGAAGAACCCAGATCTTTTTACAAAAAAATTCACTTTGTGAATTTTTTTGTAAAAAAGATAAAAACGTACCATGCTGCCGCAGGCGAAGCTGACGGTTGGGTCGGTCACCAGACCGAAATAAACTGCACCGCGTAAGTCGTGTAATGAAGATATTGTGTGTTGCCGGGTGATGCGGCAGGTTCCGTCCGCATCACCCGGCCTGATCACCGTGCGACAATTGGCATATGCAGTTGATAGGGCGCTTCCAGCGTCGTCAGTTCAACCGGCAGCCGGATGACCGGCTGATAGGGATCATTGCTGCGTAGCAGAACCGCGCTGCGATAGGGCAGTTGCTGCGTCGGCGACACCCAGTTCAACTCGATAGTAACTTCCTCGGTGACCCCTGCTACAATTTCGCCACTATCTTCGGGAAGTTCAACCCAGAACTGCGGGTTAGTCTGGGGTCGCCACTCAATCGTTAGCCCATCCGCAATCGGCGTGTTCTGCCCGCAGCCGATCTCCTGAATATCCCGGCTACGGTGCTGAATACCAACCGCGACATCCGCCGGCAGCATGTCCAGTTGCCCATAGTTAAACATAATCCGCCCATCGCGCGCCAACACAATCTGAAACGTGAACCGCTGATCAGGTTCATCATGCCGCGGCACATCCTCAAACAGGATCACAAAACCCGTCGCAACCGGGCCATAGCGGATCGTGCCGCCCTGTGACGGGTCCAGGTTGGTACGCAGGGGCACAATGGCCCGCGAAAATGACTCCGGCACCGGCAGGCAGGTATGGTCAAACTCGGCGAAATTGCTTTGCGGATTGAACGTTACAACCCCATTTGCACTCAGATAGACTTCGTCATAGAAATTTCCATAGAAGGGAAAATCAAACCCAAGCGGCAATTCATCGGACGCGGCATTATCCGCCAGTTCCAGGGCAGTCGTTGTTCCCGGCGGCAGATCAATCCAGGTTGACGCCGGGCCGTCCGTCTCATCGCTGCGCCAGATGCCATACTGCTCCGGGGGCACTTCAAGCGTGTAGTCGAGCGGTTGGGTGCCGGTATTTGCTACCGTTACCGCAAACTCGGCTACTTCGCCAAAGGCCAGCGTTGCCGTCAACGGATCGGTCGCGGCAACCACGCGCGGCAGGTCGGCAACCAGGGCAAACAGCGGTGTGCTGACTGTGCCCGCCTGGGCTGCAACCGTGATAGTCTGACTCAGGTATCCCGGTGCGCCGGCCGTGAGTGTATACGGTTCGGAGCGCGTCTTCAAGGTAATGGTGAAGTTCCCGCTACTGTTGACCGACACGCTCGGCCCGCCACTCACGGTAACAGTTCCGGTAATCGGCATGCCCGTCTCGCTGTCGCTGAGGCTGCCGGTGATAATGACCTGCGGATCGACCGGCGTGACGGTCAGGTCAACCTCGACTATGAACGGCGTCTGGCTTAAGTTATCCGTGTGGAGCAGCAGTCGTGCCCGGTACTCGCCCGGTTCGGGAATGCGCCCAGCATCCAGCGTAACCGAAATCGTCTCTGATGCGCCCGGCGCAATATTCGGCAGGCCGGCGGGCAGTTCTAGCCAGGGCACATCAACCGTGGCGGCGGCAACGGCGGCATAGGCATCCAGGACGCCATAGCCATAGATGTTGTTCGGGATGGTATCAGCCGGGCAGTTCGTATACTGCGACCCGGTAAAACTTGAGTCGGTGCTGCCAATGGCACTCTCGGTCAGGATTGCGTAGGTGGCATCGTAGTCGCCAATCAGCGCGGGATTGGCGGACCAGAGCAGCGCAACCGTGGCGGCCACATGCGGCGCGGCCATTGAGGTGCCCTGAAGCGAACCATAGCTGGTGTCGCTGCCGGCGAATGTTGAGACAATCCCCTGGCCCGGCGCGCTGATATCCGGCTTGAGTTTGCCGTCAAGTGACGGACCAATACTGCTGAAGGAGGCAATCTCGTCATTCCGATCCGTTGCGCCAACCCCAACCACATTGCTGTAGTCGCCCGGCGAAGCCACAGTACTGCATGTGGTATGATTGCCATTGCCGGCCGCAAACACCGGGAAGATCCCCGCCGCGCGCCATGCGGTGGTGTAGCCGGCATACTGATCATTGCCACCGACGCTATCGGCCCACGAGTTATTAATAACTTGCGGCCGCAGGTCAGGTCGGGGGTTCTTGCCGTCGGGGTCGGTCGGATTGAGCAGCCACTCGGCGGCGGCCATCAACGCCGCCTCGGAGCAGAAGGTCCTGTCGCAGCCCCGCGCCGTGATCCATTCTGCGCCGGGGGCAACCCCAACCGCCGGTTGGGAGGTGGTGCCGTCGCCATTGCCGACCATCGTTCCCATCGTGTGCGTGCCATGGTTGCCCGCATCAAATGGTTCGGTCAGGGGATCTTGCGGATCAAACCAGTTGTAGGCATGCTCAATGCTGCCCGATGTGTCGTAGCCCCGATATTGGGGTAGTAGCGCCTGATGATTATAGGAGACGCCGCTGTCAATACTTGCAACCGTAATGCCGGTGCCATCGATCCCAAACTCGTTCCAGACCCGATCCGCCGCAATCTTGCGGATGTTCCAGCAGATGCCCTGCTCATCGGGATCACAGGCCGAGGGGATTGTCAGGTTCGGTGCGAACTGCTTCGGTGCAGTTGCCGGATAGGAATTGAAGCTCCTGGTACCGGTGCTGCCGGCGTTATCCAGGCGGGAAACCCGATTGGCACGCAGCAGTGCAACCTCGGCCCGTCCTGCCAGCGCCTGCACATCCGCTGCGCTACCTTCAACCGCAATCGCATTGGCAATCCAGAAGGGTTGATACTCCAGGCCGCGCGCATCAAGCCAGTCGCGCAGCGGTTGCTGGCTGCGCGCTGCGTGCTGCACCAGCGTTTCGTAGACATACTGCCCGCGCATATTCCAGTTGGCAATACGATAGGCCCCCGAAAGATCCGGCTGGTCTTTCAGGAACACCAGAAACTCGGTCTGACCATCCGCTGACGCATCCAGGTCGCGTGTCAGTTGGGTGTCGATCCGCTCCGCTTGATTGGGGAGGGCGACCCGGCGCAGTTCCTGGGGCACCACTCGCCGGGATACCGCTCCAACCGGCGGTGTTGAACGGGCCTCGTACAGCCTGGGTGTCAGCGCCACCGTGCCATTGTTGGTGATCTTGAGTGCAACCTGCTGCTGTTCGCCCATTGGGACAGTGGCAGTGAGTCGGTCGGGTGTCGTGCTAAAGGGACTCCCGCCGGCCTGGGGATCTGGACTGGTTGGATCGGTGGCGCGGGCTGCCGGCGGGATGAGCCCAATTGGAAGAAAGAGTAAAAAGAGGGCAAGAGTAAATACACTAGAAAAACGTCGATATGTCATATTTAATCTTATATATCTATGTTGCGTTGATTGCTTCAGATATAGTTTGTCTTAAAAATCCAAAACACGCCAACGCAAAATATACGGTTTGCCGATCAAAAAATCACAGCGAGATAGCCTCCAGTGCAGCAGCGGACATTCCTGATAGGAACGCTGCCGCCGGGACATCCGGAGGCTCCAAAACAGATATACGGTACGTTGCAGGAGTCACTGCTGGACTATGCGGCTGGTTTACGCTCTAGCTGATCTAATAGACGATCAAGTTCGGCTAAGGTGTGCGCAAGATCAGTCGAATTTGCCTGGATCGTACTCACCGGGGAAAGCACTGTCCGTACCGCCTGGATGTCATTACCGGCCCGGCGCAGATCCTCCAGCGCCTGCTGCATCCGACCAGCATGAATCCGAACGCCATGCCGGGCTAGAAGGGTACGGTAGTGCTCATACTGTTCCGTCAGATGCTCTGCAACCGTTTCAAACCCGTGCCGGACGATGGTCATCCGGGTGTGGTAGCGCATCGCATTCTCCGCAAACATCAGCGGATCGTCGTGGCGGGGCTCAATCAGCACAATATCGACATTGGGGTGTCGCCGCTGCACCTGTTTCAGATGGTAGTGCAACCCGGCATGCACGAAAGTACGGAAAACCTGGTTGCCGATGTGCGACAATCCCTGCTCACCCAGACTGGCGCCGATGGTATGGCGCGAGTTATCAAATGGCACCATCGGGTTAATGCAAATGATCAGCTCGGCCCCCCGGTCAATTGCCACATCGAGGCTCACCGTCCCACGGATACCGCCATCGAGGTAGTCACTCGATCCGGCGCGCACCGGTTGGTAGAAGAGAGGCACGGCGGCTGAGGCGCAGACTGCCAGCGAGATGGGTACATTATCGAGTGGCGGATGCCCAAAGATGGCGCGCTGTCCGCTGTTAAGATCCGTCGCAATAATTGCCAGTTCGCGCGGCAGGTTACGAAAATCGTTGCTATGGCCTGATTGGGTAAACAGATTGCGCAGATACTGCTCCAGCATCGCGGTATCGTAAAGGCCGGTCGGCAGGCCAATCGCCAGCGTTTCGAGCAGATCCAGGAGCGAGGCATGCGGCCCTTCCTGGAAGATACGGCGGAGGGTTGTCAGCAGTGCTGCCGGTAGCCGGGCACCCCGGCGCAGCACATCCGGCAGATTGAAGGCGTAGACATGGTTTGGGGAGAGTTGCTCAATACCGAGCACCGAGGTATCGAGTAGCGCCAGCAGTGTACGCGGCGAGAAGCCGTTCGCCAGACAGGACGCCACCAGTGCGCCGGCACTCGTTCCGACATAAATATCCAGATCATTCACCGAGATCTGGTCCAGCAGTTCATCAACGGCACAGAGTGCGCCGACCTCGTAGACGGCTCCGGCAACGCCGCCGCCGGCCAGGACCAGCGCAGTTTTGCTGCGTTGTGGCGATGGGAGGATGCTCACGTTCCCCTCGTTAGTTAGTCGTTCGTTAATGATCGTCGTCGCGCACAGCACCCCCGTGCTGCCGCATAAGCTGTTCGACAACGGCGGTTAACGCATCAACCTGGGCGTGCAGGCGGACAACATCCTGCCGGCTCGGCACATCTTCCTCGTGGACTTTCAGCGTCTGGTCCTCTTCCTGGGCCAGATCTTCGCGGAGCAGCAGATGTCGCAGTCGCGTATCTTCTTCGCTACTCAACGCATCCTCGGCCACCAGTTTATCCAGCCGCCGTTTGATCTCGGCCTCGATAATCTCTTGCCCGCCGAGCGAGTTTAGCAGCACGCGGCGCAGGCTCGTCAACGTATCGCCACTAAACTGGATCAACCCCGTCAGAACGGTTGCCGGCAGTGGCCCACCACCACCATTGCGTCCCCGCGTCTGTAAGACGACCTGGGCCAGGATACTCCCGGTAATATCCTCACCGGTTTCATTATCGATAACCTGAACATGCTCACCCGCCTGCACCAGCCGCCCAATGCCATCAAGAGTGATATACCGCTTGCGATTGGTGTGATAGAGCTTCCGGTTGGCATACTTCTTGATCGTCTGCATCGGGGCTCCCTTCCCTGTGGCTGCTGTATTATAGCACACCCGGTTCAGTTGTGAGTGGTAGAAAAGAGATTCGGTGGGGAAATATCAGATGCTAACGTGGGGGTAACGGCGGGAATATGATGACAGCATATCCCCGCCATAGATGGACAGATGAGTACTTAATGCTACGCCGGTGGCGTTCCCTGCTCTGGGGCAGCTCCCTGTTCCGGGCTCTGCGTGCGGCGCAACTCTTCGACTCGGGCTGCGAGCTGGGCAATCTTCGCGCTCAACTCGTCAATATCCCGCTTGGACGGAACATTGAGGCGGTTCAGAAACTGCTCCAGGCTATTCTCCAGTTGTTCGCCAATATTGTTGACCTGGGTCTGTGCCTCGGCCTCAACTGCCTCAGCCTGCGGTCGCTGCTGACGGAAGCGTTCCTTGACCTCGTTCATCAGCTTCTCGCCATCCTTCTGCGCCAGTTCGCCGCGCTCGACCAGGCGGTTGATAAAGCTCTCAACCTCATCGCGTGTCAGCGCCACCGCGCCAATCCCGGCCAGCATCAACCGCCGCAGTATCTCATTCATTGGGGTGGCACTGCTCCCGTTCTCCTCATCGATCTGGCGGACATTTACCTCAATCTCTTCTGCCATAGCCGGCTCTCCTTACGTACTATTTGGGGACTATGTCCTGTGAACGCGGTTCGCCACGCTCTCTATCATAGCATGGTTCTGCGAGTTAGTGACACGTCATAATGCTTATAACGCATTGCGTCATTAAGGTCAGTATAACACTCCGCTGTATGCCTGTCAACCAGACGCATTACGCGGTGAACGATCAAACTGGGCGTTTCAACAGATGCAACATAGACCGCCTGCGGCAGCATGGTTCTCTTTTTACCTTTTCCGCCCTGCCGGAGGCAATATCTGCTTCCAAACGAGTGCTCGCGTACGTCGTATCAAGCAGAGGAGACGTCCGGGCCAGATGCCGACGCTGTGCTGCGTATCCATGGGGTTGGCATCTGACCAGCATGTCATGTTTGTCTGCAACAACGCGCTACCGGCGATAGTCTTACCCGTCGGCATGGTTGCCGCGGGCCGGACATTCGCTTACGTTACCCTGTGCCCGATAGCTTATTCTGAGAGATCTCTCAGCTTCCCGCCGGTTCAGCGCTGCCGGGAAGCGCTTCAAGATAGGGAGAAGAGTTGCATGCATGCTATCCTGCAGTCACTGCGCCGGTTGTTTATCGGCATAACGCTGGTTTACGCGGTGGGAATGGCTGGTCTGGCGCTGCTCTGGAACAGCGAGACCCCTGAGGTCTGGTGGCTGGAATTGCCAAACATCTTTGCGCCATATCTGTTCGTGCCGCTGCTGCTGCTGGTTCCGGCCGCCCTGCTGATCCGCTCTCGCTGGTTCCGGGGCGCGGTGCTCTGCTTGAGTGCAATTTTTGGTCTGCTCTTTGTGCCCACCTGGATTCCTGCCAACCCATTCCGACCGGCGCTGGAGCCGGATCTGCGGGTTGCTACCTGGAATGTGTTGTATAACAATCCCGGGGACGCTGAGGTTGTTGCGCTCCTGCGTGCGCAGGATGCCGATGTTATCGTACTGCAGGAGCTAACCGTTCCGGTTACGGAGGTACTGGAGGAGCAGATGCGCCCGGATTATCCCTACCAGGCGCTGGAGCCGTTGTATGGCGATCACGGCATGGGGATTATCAGCCGTTACCCGTTTATCAACCGCACCAATGATCCGACGGTTCCCTGGCGCCGCGTGACGCTGGAAGTAGCGGATCAGGAACTAACTTTGATCAATGTGCATCTGGCGACGCCGGAACTTCACACCCGCGATCTGCCGCTCCTGAACCGTGAGGTGATCATTGAGGACTATACGACCGCGCGCCGCTCAACCCAACAGGCGGAACTGCTGGCGCTGATCGACTCCATCGAGGGACCGCTTGTAGTTCTGGGTGATTTCAACACCAGCGACCGGGAACCGGCATATGCTGAGTTAAACCGGCGTCTGCATGACGCCTATCGTGAAACAGCCTGGGGGTCGGGCCTGACCTTCCCGCAGAATGTAACGTTCGGCCCGCTGCCCGTGCCTTTCCCGCTTGTGCGCATTGACTATGTCTGGAGCAAGGGGGGCGTGCTCCCGACGGATGCCTACACGGTGTGCCGTGGCGGTGGCTCGGACCACTGCATGGTGGTCGCCGATATGGACATCGCGGGGAGCCCCGTGGCGGGCGAGTGAGGTTGTATGCTACACCCCCAATTCTTGCCGCAGCGCGATCAACTCATCCTCAATGCGACGTAGCAGCGGTTCCTGCTCGGGGGGCGCTAGAAACGAGGCCCGCACGCCATTCAGCACCAGCGTGCAGAGATCATCGACATCGAACCCAAACTGGCGCACGGCGATGCGATACTCATCGATCAGCGTCGTATGAAAGAAGGTCGGGTCATCGGTATTGAGCGTGACCAGCACCCCGGCATCATACAGTTGGCGTAGCGGATGCGCCTCCCAGGAGCGTGCCGCCCCGGTCCAGAGGTTGCTACTGGGACAGATATCCAGCACCACGCCCCGTTGCGACAGATAGGTCACCAGGTTGGCGTCATCAATACTGCGGATACCATGGCCCAGCCGCTCCGACTGCAATGCATCAACCGCGCCCCAGACGCTGGCGGGCCCGACCACCTCACCCGCGTGCGCCATCAGGCGTAACCCGGCCGCCTTCGCTGCCGCAAACACCTCGGCAAACGGCTCCGGCGGGTAGCCAATCTCATTGCCGCCAATCGACCAGGCGACAACCCCATGTTTCATCGCCTGTTGTGCAATCTCCAGCACCTCCCAGGCCAGTTCGGGCCCATACTGGCGGCCATAGTCCAGCCCCAGGCGGACAACCAGCCCGGTTTCACGCTCAACCCGCTGGAACCCGGCGGCTGTCCCGGCGATTGCCTCGTGCAGATCCACCCGGTTCAGGTGCTGCATTGGCGAGAGCATCACCTCGGCATAGCGCACCTGCTGCCGGGCCAGCATCGTTCCCGCTTCATAGGCCAGTCGCTCAAAATCTTCCCCGGAGCGAATAGCGCGCACCAGTGCCATGTAGACCGTCAAGAACTCAGCAAAGTTGCGATAGCGAAAGAGTTGTTCCACCCCCACAATATCGCGTGCCGGTAGTTCCACACCATTGCGTTGCGCCAGTTCCAGGAGTGTGCCTGGCATGATGGTTCCTTCGAGATGAAGGTGCAGTTCCACCTTGGGCATGCGCCTGATAAATGTATCGATCTCTGGTGTGAGCACAGCACTACTCCTTTATGTCATTGGGCCAGGTCAGTTTCAGCACACGCAACAGGGTAAGGTGGGGGAAAAAAAAGGAAATAGCAGAACGCTATTTCCCCCACACCCCTACGTTCGTCCAGGTCGTCGTTACCGGCAGATCATTCAGATCAGAATTATCCGATGCCCGCCTCGGCCAGGCGCTCGGCATTATCATGGACAATCAGTGCGTCGATGAGCCGGTCGAGATCCCCGTTCAACACTCCTGGCAGATTCGAGAAATTCTGCTCAATCCGATGATCTGTCACCCGGTCTTGCGGGTAATTATAGGTACGAATCTTCTCAGCGCGCTCACCGGTTCCTACCTGTGCCAGGCGCGTCAGACCCTGTTCGCGCTGCCGTTTTTCCTGCTCAATGGCATAGAGCTTGGAGCGTAACACCGAGAGCGCCTTCTCTTTGTTTTTCAGTTGCGAGCGGCTATCCTGGCAGGTGACGACCATCTCTTCCGGAGTGCCCCCCTTGTAGACGATTCGCACCGCCGAGTCGGTCGTGTTAACGCCTTGACCACCGTGACCGCCACTGCGGAACACATCAACGCGGTAGTCTTCGTCGCGCAGGTCAACTTCGGTTGCCTCAATCTCGGGGAGCACGGCGACCGTTGCCGTACTGGTGTGGATACGCCCACGCGCCTCGGTTTCGGGCACACGCTGCACCCGGTGGCCGCCGCCCTCATACTTCAGGCGGCTGTAAGCGCCCTCGCCCCGGATCGAGAAAACAACTTCTTTATAGCCACCAACGCCATTTTCTGCCATATTCGCCAGTTCGATCTTCCACCCGCGCGTCTCGGCATAGCGATAGTACATGCGGTAAAGATCGGCAGCAAACAGCGCCGCCTCATCACCGCCGGTACCCTGGCGAATCTCGATAATCACATCCTTCGCATCGTTCGGATCACGCGGCAGCAGCAGCACCTTCAACTCTTCTTCCAGCGTGTCGCGCTGTCGGCGCAGCAGATCCATCTCTTCCTGCGCCAGCTCGCGCATCTCCGCGTCCAGCCCATCATTCAGCATCGCCTGGGTGTTCTCAATACCCTGCAGGGTCTGCTGATAGGTGCGAAACGCCGTGACAAGTGCCTCCAGGTCACGCTGCTCGCGGGCAAATTGTTGTAAACGTGTCGGATCAGTGGCTACTTCGGGTTGCGCCATTATCTCGGTCAACTCCTCGTAGCGCTGCTCGACACTGGCAAGTTTATCAAACATATAAACGTAACTCCCACCATTTTTAGTGGACGATTATTATACCACACCCAAATTTACCGCAAAACAGAAGCTATAACAAAACACGGGGCAACGAACGAGACGCTCGCTACTCCCGTGCTGTCTGACGAACGGTGGTCTAAGAAGAACTTTTCGCCATCTTTTTGCGTCGGTTACGCTCGGCACGCCGACGCTTCTCCTTGCGCTGTTCGCTCTTGGAGATAAAATGCATCTTTTCACGGTAAGTCTTGGTAATGCGTTCGGTGACAACGCCCTTATTAAAGCGACGGATCAACTGCTCAACCGACTCACCATCACGTCGTTCTACTTTCATATGCGCTGGACCGCAATAGACGAAAAAAACCGCCCCCGACAACTGGTTGCGGCTGAGATGACCTTCCGGTCAGTTCCTCCATAACAGCAGTGGACAGGCAGCTTCGCTTGCGGTCGTCTTCTTCACCCCCTTTGTTGTGGATTTGGCACGCCGCATTGCTGGAGTTACGACAAACTCCATACGCACACTGCCTATAGTATAGCGGAAATGTCCCGGAATGGCAAACGTGGGCCACCGGGTACCTATGCATAATTAGATCGCAGGCATACTGCTTACACCTGAACAGTTGCTTCTGACACAGTTGCCGGCACTGGCGTGCCGGCTATGAACCGAGCAACTCTTCGGCCTCGATGATGGCCTGGGCAATATCCTTCATTTTGGTGCGCTTATCCCGGGCGCGCTGGCGCAGGCGCTCGTAGGCGTCGCGCTCACTCAGGCCCAGCCGCTGCATCAGAATGCCTTTGGCCCGCTCAATCAGCTTGCGGGCTTCCAGCGAGTCCTGCAACTCGACGACCTCGGTGCGCAGTGCCTGGATCTCTTTAAACCGCGCCAGGGCAATGTCGATGGCCGGCGGCAACTCGTTCTCATTCACCGGTTTAACCAGGTAGGCCAGGGCTCCGGCCGCTTCGGCTTTGCGGATCGTCTCTTTGTCGGCATACGCAGTTAACATAATGATCGGGACCGGGCTCTGATTTTTGATGACCGCTGCTGCCTCCGTCCCTTCCATTTCCGGCATGCGAATATCCATGATGATCAGATCGGGACTCAGCCGATTTGCCATGGTAATCGCCTCGGTACCCGAGCGGGCAATACCGACCACATCGTACCCCAGTCCTTTGAGTTGTTCTTCGAGCGTTAATGAGACGAGATCATTATCTTCGGCAATTAAAATGCGGGTAGCAGACATGGCTCCCTTCCTCGACTAGGCAGGACACGGCCTCGAAGTTGCCCACACTGCCCGGCAGGGGTGTAGACAATGTCAGAGATGTGTGTTCTTTGCAAAACAGGCCCATGGTACATACGTATAGACAGAACCTACCCGGCCCGCGCAGTATGTTCACCTGATGACACAGTTTATGGACCGTGACAGGGTACATCCTGTAGAAAGAGTTATGACATAAAGTGATAGCGTTAATACTATGAGTTGCTGGTATGATACCACAATTTGCCGTGTCAGGCACCTGCGATCCCGCGACCCGGACAAAATATGCCGGGTGTTTCAACCGGGAACAGTCAGAACGAAAATATCTATGGATGGATGGCGTTGCGATTGCCCTGAAACTGATCCGGTTTCCAGGTTCGTGCTGCCGGACACAGGTTCGCCCGGCGAAGGAGCCGCGTCAAGTATGATACAATCAGGGATACACACGCAGTTTGTATTGCCCAGGGAGGATTGAACGCATGCTGTATACTATCACGACGACCGCGATTGAAGACTACATGAGTGAACTGGTTCCCCCGCGTCCCTCGGTTCTGGCGGAACTGGAAGCGCGCGCGCAACAGCAGGGTTTGTCGCTAGTCGGCCCCGTAGAGGGAACGTTTCTCTACCTGCTGGCGCGCAGTGTGGGTGCCCGTGAAGCACTCGAAGTCGGCACAACGACGGGCTATGAGGCTATCTGGCTCCTGCAGGCACTGACGGCATCCGGTGGCCGGTTGACGGCCGTTGAGAGCCGGCCAGAGCGGGTCAACCTGGCGCGCGAGTTTCTGGAGAAGGCCGGGTATACCAATGATGTTACGCTGCATCATAGCGAGTGGATGACGCTCCTGCCCACACTGACTGGTCCCTATGACCTGATCTTTCTCGATATCCTGCGCAGCCTGACCAGTGATACGGAGTCGCTTCAGGCGCTCGATCTCTGCCTGCCGCTGCTGCGTCCCGATGGCCTGCTGATCAGCGATAATGTGCTCTGCAGTGCCCAGGTGCTGGAAGACAACGCATCGCCCACCGTGCGGGGCATCCAGAAGTTTAACGAGCGGATTATGTCCCATCCCGAGTTGGAGTCGGTTATTCTGCCGATCCATGATGGCATCGCTATTAGCCGCAAAAAAGAGGCATAGTGCAGCGCTACCGGCCGCGCAATCCGCTTATCGCCGGGCAGCGGTGGACATCGGTTCATGCGGATGCCCTTTAGCGGATTGTTCCACTCAAGGATTACTTATGGCCCGTTCCAGTGCCGCGCAACGGCATATCTCCGAGTTGACAACCTTGAATGCGCTGGCGCAGACGCTCAACCAGGCGCTGGATCTGCGAGGTGCCCTCGATAGTGCGCTGGCGCATATTGTCGAGTTGATGCGGCTGCGTAGCGGCTGGGTCTTTCTGGCGGGTGAAGGTACGACCTTCGTACTGGCCGCGCGCCATGATCTGCCCCCGGCGATCAGCTATCCCGGCCCCGCTTGGGAGGAAGACTGCGCATGCCAGGAACTCTGCCTGAGCGGGAAGCTCGATAAGGCGGTCAATATGGTGCGCTGTAGCCGCCTGCGCCACGCGGTCGGTGATAAGTGGGGGCTGGCACAGCATGCCTCGGTGCCACTGCGTAGTGGCGATGAGATGCTGGGCATTCTTAATGTTGCGACAAAGGAGTGGAGCCACTTCTCGCAGGCTGATCTGCAGCTCCTCTCGGCGGCCGGGTCGATGCTGGGGACAGCGATTGCCCGGGCGCAACTCTATGAGCAGGTCAAGGTGCGCCGGGTGCAGGAGCAAGGCATGCTGCTGCGGCTCTCGCAGGAGTTGCTCGGTGCGGAAGAGTTGGAGCCCGCCCTGCAACGCCTGGTGCGCGTCGGCTCGCGCCTGCTGGAGGCCGATGCCTGTGCTTTTGTCGAGGCCGATGAGGTGGATATGCGCGCTGTGTTGCGGGCAGTGCATGGCTGGCAGTTGCCGGAAGGGTGTGCCTGGCCGGTGACACTCGATCAGCATACACCGCACCTCTGGTATCTCCCGGAGCGGGCGACCAGCCTGCCCGACGATGCGCTGTCCGATCTGCCGATCCTGCTGCGCCGGCAGCATTTTCAGGGGCACCTGGCTATTTTTGTAGAACTCAATGGTGTTCCCGTCGGAACCCTGATGGTAAATACTGTGGCTCCCCGGCAGTTCCTCGACGACGAAGCACAACTGCTGGCATTGTTAGCGAACCAACTGGCGCAAACACTGGAGCGTGAGCGGTTACACCAGGAGGCCCTGGCGCGCCAGCGGCTGGAGCAGGAGTTGGATCTGGCCCGCACCATTCAGGAGAGTTTTCTGCCCCACGCCTGCCCCCGCCTGCCGGGCTATGCGGTGGCTGCCTACTATCGCGCGGCGCGGCAGGTGGGCGGTGATTTTTATGATTTTATTGAACTGCCGCCGGAACCCGACCCGGTCAGCGTGGATCTGCCGGCCGTGCGAGCGGGCGCTGCGTCCCCCCGTGCGGCTACAGCGGTAGAAGTTGCCTGCGCCGACACTACTTCCTCCTCCCCGGCGGCTACCGCCGATATCTCCCGCCTGGGGATTGTTATTGCCGATGTCACCGATAAAGGCGTACCCGCAGCGCTTTTTATGGCGTTGTGCCGGACGCTGCTCCGTGCCACCGCCAGTGATGGGCACGCGCCCGCCGTGGTGCTGGAGCGCGCCAACCGCCTGATCCTGGCCGACTCGCGTGCCGGGTTGTTTGTGACATGCTTTTATGCGCAACTGGATCCAACTACCGGAACGTTAACCTATGCCAGCGGTGGACATAACTACCCGCTGCTCTACCGCGTCGCCACGGGTACAGTTGAACCGTTACGGGCGCAGGGCATTGTGCTGGGGATTGTACCGCAGCCCCATTTTGCGCAGCAGAGCGTAACGCTTGCACCGGGCGATATGGTGCTGTTCTACACCGATGGTGTCACCGAGGCGATGAATGCCCGGCGCGAGCTATTCGGTGAGGAGCGGCTGATTGACCTGCTGCAGCGACACCACCGCCGCACGCCTCAGGAGTTGACTGCCGCCGTGCTGGAGGCGCTCAATGCCTTTGTTGGCAACCAGAGCCAGAGCGACGATATTACGATGATTGTGGTAAAACGCCTCGGCGGGAAGGGGTAGCGCAACGTCCAGTTGCCGGCGTACAAAAAAGGACAGAAGACCCAGCGTCTTCTGTCCCGTCTTACGTCACATGTCGTCCACTGCATTCCGCTCTACGAGGTGGTCTGCCGCCGGAGTTGAATATTGGGCGACCAGCCATCCAGCGCCAGCCAGAGTACCACGACCAGCAGCAACCAGTGCAACTGGTCACGCACGCTACCCAGGACAGCAACAACATAGCGGGTAGCAGGTAGCTCGGCATACAGCCAGCGCAGGCCCAGGTCGGGCGCAATCTGAAGTTGTTGCCACCAGTCGGCGAGCCCCAGTTGCGTACCCAGCAGACCATAAAACTGCCAGGCAATCGCCAGCGACAACCCGATGATCATGGCCGTTAGCGACAGGACCAGGACCATATACCAGGGTTTGGGGCGGGCGGATAGTGTGGCAACCCCGGCAGCACCGGGTACCAACCCCAACAACCGGGTGGTCAACTCGGGCGGTGCTTCCCAGCGCATCTCAGAGCGCAGCACCTGTTCAAATGTATCATCTGCGTTATGCTGGATCAACTCATCGGAGTTATGCATGCTTACCTCCTTCCCACATTGATCAGCAACTGCATCGGCGTAATCCCGGGGAACGAGTTGTGCTGCCGCTCATGCTCGGTCGGAGCGCTGTTGCGCGCAGGTGTTGGCGGCTGCTCCTGAGTCTGAATAATGGTTGCCAGACGCTCTTTCCCCCGGCGAATATGACTCTTCACGGTATTGAGCGGTATATTCAAAATCTCGGCGATATCGGTATATTTCATATCTTCGAAGTAGTACAGCGTCAATACCAGTCGGTAATGTTCTTCCAGTTGATCCAGGGCCTGGCGCACCTGTGAACGTAACTCCTGTGAGTCGAGCGCCAGTTCCGGGTCAGTCCAGCGGTCTTCATCGGCCACGCCGCTAACCTGATCCTGCTCTTCTTCGTTGGGGGCCGGCGCAATCGGCACCTGCCGCCCACGTCGGCGCAGTTCATCCCGCCCCAGATTGACCACCAGCCGATAGAGCCAGGTGGTAAACCGGCTCTCACCGTTATATTGCGGCAATGCGCGAAATAACCGGATAAACGCTTCTTGTGTTAAATCCGCCGCATCGTCCGGGTTCTTCAGCACGCTCATGGCAATGCTGTAGATATAGTGCTGTTGGCTAAGTACAAGCTGATGCAGGGCTTCCGGCTCGCCCGATTGTGCCCGGCGGATCAATTCACTCGATGGTTCTGCCAACGTTTGCTCCCTCACTGGGTACAATAACAGCAACAGGCGGCTGTCAGTACCAGAGACTTCGGTTTCACTGTATGCCGGATATTGCCGGCATGTCACCAGGTAAGACGCCCGTTGACATGGAAAGGTTGCACCAGACCGGCGTGCCGGCAGGAGCGGGCAGCGGCAGGAAGCGACCAGGAGGTTGCCGGGGATCCTCTGGCGTGAGCAGTTCTACCTCAAGTATCAGGGAACCGGGTCATACCCACCACGGGCCCAGGGATGGCACCGCAAAACGCGCCGCACCGTCAGCAAACCACCTCTGATGAAGCCATGCTTCTGAATAGCTTCATAGCCATAGTGCGAGCAGGTAGGCGTGTAGATACAACTCGGCGGCGTCCAGGGGGAGATTGCCACCTGATAGAAACGTATGAGCTTGAGTGTAAACCAGCGCATAACTCTACAATCGACCCCGACCAGATAACTGGCGCAGCATCGCACACCAGGCAGCAGTAGCCAGACACACGGATGTCTGACTACTGACGACAGATATGGGTGACCACCTGGCGCTGCTGCTTACTCCAGCGGTTCCTTACTAATCGTAAACGCACACGACTCAGCGCCTTGCCCCATGCAGGTACACTGCTCAACCGCGAAGCGTCGGCCTCCACTGACCCAGGCGGTGGCTTCCTCAATAATGCCTCGGGCAATGTAGAAGACTGGCCCCGGCTCCGGGCGGGTAATACAGTTGGAGCAGCGGGTAATGTGGTACACAAATT
Source organism: Chloroflexaceae bacterium (assembly GCA_034436755.1). GTDB lineage: Bacteria > Chloroflexota > Chloroflexia > Chloroflexales > Chloroflexaceae > CAKZQX01. The sequence continues at coordinate 18,678 of DAOTVB010000229.1, forward strand.
GACCACGCTCCTCCTGTACATTACTAGACTGATCGCTAAAGCGGTCAAAGGTCTGTGCCGTAGCATTCAACACGATTTTCAACTTCATCGTGACCGGCATCAGCTTCAGCGCGAGGTCGGCCATCCCCAGCAACGGACCAAACTCTTTGAGCCCCAGGGTAAAGGCGACACGCCCGGCGCGTAACTCCAGACCACGAGCGCCACGCGGGCCATACATTGTCCCCAGAGCCACCGAGGTTGCTGAGATCGCCTCAAACGGAAACTCCCGTTTGAGATCGTTCGGAGGGTAGGCATCGATGAATTGCGGCAGATCGGCCAGGCGCAGGAGCGCTTTCACACCGTTCACGCCCATCACTTCTTCAAGCGACAGGAAGGTCAGGCGGCCAATCTTATTGGGGTAGTGCAGGCCACGAAAAGCTTCTACTGTCGTCATGGGCACTCTGGCTCCTTACACAACTAACTGAGAGCGCGGCAGGTAATGCTGCAACGCCAATATAATAACAGAAAAACTAAAATTGTGCATACCCAACCACGACTCTTGTGCGACGCCGTGGGGATGGGTGTTATTGACGCACCGTTTCCCAGACAAGGTGGGCAAGCTCCGGCACAATGAGACGCTCAAGTGCCAGCCGCACTGCCCCGGTTGAGCCGGGCAGACAGAAGATCAATGCACGACCATAGGTTCCTGCCGTTGCCCGTGAGAGCATTGCCCCTGGCCCGATATCCGCATAGGATAGCATACGAAATAACTCACCAAACCCCGGCAGTCGTTTGTGCAGCAGACTGTCCACCGCTTCAAAGGTGCTATCCCGTCGTGCAATTCCCGTACCACCGTTCGTGATGATAACCTGGCATCCTTCGGCAGCGAATGTCTGCACGAGCGCGGTAATCGACCCGGGATCGTCCTGAACTATCTCATATCTTACCACATCATGTCCATCCTGGAGCAAAGCCATGCGAATCGCGGCACCACTCGCGTCGGTCTCAAAGGTGCGGGTATCGCTAACGGTAATAATGCCGCACGCAATTGCTCCGGGACGTTCCTCACCTGCGCGTACTTTATGGTCGTGATAACCCATATGGTTTGCTGTCTCCGCCATACCACAAGCAGGAACTTGCGGTTTCAGGTTCTCTGCATATCCTACCACTTCAACGCCGTTGTGTCCACTAGAAATCATAGCAGATTACCGCGATCAGGCCAACTGCCGGGCTGGACGATTTGCATCGGTTTCTGGTTGATCGTACACTCTTCCCATGACTCTGGTATGTAGGCGGCAGTATGCCCGGGTTGAGCTGAAACGGGAGGCTGTGTGATCAGTTTGTTAGGCCGGGAACCGTCACTTCACCGGCCCGCCGTGGCAACTTCATGGGCGGACGATCTGCTGCTGCCCCCGATCGTGCGCGCCCTCTGTCTTGATGCGCGCTACGCCGGGCAGATCCAAATGATTCTGACGGATCTCTGTCCCGACCCGGCAACGATTGTTTACCGGCAGGAGGTGCTGGAGGATCTCTTGCGTCTGCCGGAGCTGGCGACGCGGCTGGAAATGCTGTTACCCCGGCTGGCGGGCCTGGCACACGCTGGCAGCAGTCGCTGGGACGATGCCGGCGTCTTCCAGGTGACGGCGCGTCTGGCGGAGCTTGAGCTGTATGTGGAGTGTCTGCAAGGGCTGTTAACGGCCCTGGAAGCCGTGCAGACAGGGCTCCAGGCCGCCGGGTGGCGTGATCTGCTGGCCGAACTGCGTGATCAGACTACGACACCAGCCTTTCGGTCTCTCCAGACAGAGTTGCCGGAGCTACGCGCCCGGATTGAGCATGCAGGCAGTGTGACTGTCGGGATTAACCTGGATGCGCAACTGCGCCCGGAGAGTGCCACGCTGCTGGGGATTCACGCCGGGCGCTTTGAGGGCCCCCGCTCGCTGCTGGGGCGTCTGCTGCGGGGCGAAGCGGCGCTGCAGGCCAGTGTCACCCCGCTGCGTCTTGCCAGTGACCGGCAGCCGTTTGGACCGGAGCGCCGGCTCTTTCAGGATCTGAGTTATCTGTTGGAGGAGGTGACTACACCCGTAGCTCAGGCACTGGCACGCTATACGCAGATCGAGAGCCGCACGCTGGCCGGGTTAGAAGGGGAACTGGCGTTTTACCTGGGAGCCCGGCAGATGATTACGCAGTTGCAAGCTGCGGGCTATGCGCTGTGTCGCCCGGAGATAGTGCCCTGTGCGGTGCGGATCTGCCAGGTGCGTGGGGCGTACAACCTGGAACTGCTGCTGCGCCTGCATTCGCACAGCGTGACGGGTGAAAATCCGCCAATGGTCGTTCCGAACGATATCAGCTTTGATGATGCGGGCCGGGTGTTTGTGTTGACGGGACCGAATCGGGGCGGGAAGACAACCTTTACCCGCGCGGTCGGGCAGGTGCAGATGCTCGGCCAGGCGGGGTTGTATGTACCGGGGAGTGCTGCGCGTATCAGTCCGGTCGATCAGATTTTTACGCTCTTTCCCGAAGCAGAGCAGGTGCAGACCGGCATGGGTCGCCTGGATGAGGAAGCCGCGCGTCTGGCGGAGATCTTTCGGGCAGCCACGCCGCACAGCCTGGTGCTGCTGAATGAGCCGCTGGCAAGTACCAGTCCGGCTGAAGCCACCGGCATTGCGCGGGATCTGCTGTCCGGGTTACGGTTGCTGGGAGCGCGCGCGCTGATTGTTACGCATTTACATAATCTGGCGCACGAACTGCCCGCCCTGAATGCGGCAACTGTGGGCCGGGGAGTACTCGGCAGTCTGGTCGCCGGGGCGGAACAACATGATGGCGAGGTGGTGACACGTACCTACCGCATTACACCGGGGATACCTGCCGGTCAGAGCTATGCCGCCGATATTGCTGCCCAGCATGGGCTGCATCTGAGCCAGATTACCCGTACGTTGCGGGAGCGGGGGTTGGGAGAATAGGTGGGGTGGGGTGAAAGGTGGACACAACACAGCGGAAACCCCGCAGGGTTTCCGCTTACCGATGGGGTGTTCGGTTGAACTAACCTACCGATTTATAATCAGATGACACGCGATGGGCTAGGTAGTTCGCTCGTCGAAGAAAGTGTCTACCTTCTGCTCGGCCTCTTCGCGCTTCCAGCCGTAGCGCTCCTGTAACTTGCCGACCAGCTTATCCTTATTTCCGGCAACCTGGTCCCAGTCGTCATCCGTGAGTTTGCCCCACTGAATACGTGCATCGCCCTTGAACTGATTCCACTTGCCTTTTATAACGTCCCAATTCACTGCCATAATTTATCTCCTTCCTGAATGGGTTAATAACTGACATCCACAGTGATGTCTGCTGATAAAGTAGCAAGAAGTATGCCAGCTATTCCTCCCAGAAGGGACGTACCCAACCACGCCGGGCGAGATCGGCGCGTAGCTCGAGCATGGCGGTATAGGTTGGCAGGATATAGAGCAGGCTGTCCGGGGGCAAACTGGTTAGCGCCGTATCTACTGCGCGGGTAAGATCCGGCTCGACGGCAATCTGGTCGGCGGGAATGCCCGCATATTTCAGCCGCACGGCCATATCTGCGGCACGCGTCCCGGCAACGAGAACGTGGGCCACATGCCCGGCCAGGAGTTCAAAATCGGCATCCCACAACCAGGACACATCCGTCCCATCGGCAAAGCGGTCATTAATCGCAATAAGCAGGTGCAGACCCGGAGCGGGTACCGGTGCGGCGGCTGCCGCCGTTTGCTGATTGTTCGCCGTTTTCTGACTATCGATCAGCATGCGTACCGTTTCGCTGGCACCAACCGGATTCTTGATCAAGGCAATCAGCAGCGGCGGACCCGTGGGACCGGCCTGCAGCCGTTCAATACGCCCAAATGCCGCCGTAAACCCTTCCAATGCTTCCCGAATGCGATGCGGCGGGACATCCAGGGCGAGACCCGCCGTCGTTGCTGCCAGGGCATTGAGCGCGTTGTAGAGACCCGGTAGCGGGAGTTGGACTTCCATCGCGCCCCCCGGATAGGTCATGAAGAGCCGGCTGCCCTCCGTCCCGTGCAGATCGAGGCGCATCAGGCGCACATGTGGCTGGGGGCGCGTATAGCCCGAAACCGGGCAGCGATAGTGTCCAATGTGGGCATAAAAGGCCAGCGTGTATTCGTAGCGGGCCCCACTCCGGCGACAGAAGTGCGAGTCGGCGATGTGGGCGGCTGCACCGGTGGCATGCCGGGCATCTTCCAGCCCGTAGTACCAGACCTGGGCCGCCAGATCGATGCCGAGGTCGGCCACCCCCGGATCATCGGCGTTGAGCAGGATATGCGTGGTCGGCGGAAGCGTCTCCAGGGCAGCCCGCCAGGCGCGCGCCACCGTATCGACCTCGCCATAGCGATCCAGTTGATCGCGGAAGAGATTGTGGATGATCACCAGTCGCGGCTGCGTTTCGGCAATGGCCTGGGGCAGCGCCGCTTCGTCTGTCTCGAACAGGCCAATTGTAGCACGGGGCCGCCCCAGGGCATCGGTGTCGGCGATGGCCGTGGCGGTCAGGCCGCTGATCAGGTTGGCACCGGCACGGTTGTGGAGGACACGCCGGTCGTCGGCGCGCAGGATACTGGCAATCATCCGCGCCGTAGTAGTTTTGCCATTGGTCCCGGACAGGAGCGCTATGCCCTGTGGCAGGGCGGACGTTACCTGGCGCAGCACCTGCGGATCAATGCGCCGCGCCAGCGTACCGGGAAAGGTCGTCCCGCCGCCCAGACGTAGCCCACGACTCAGGCTACTGGCAGCCTTGCCCATTTCCGTGCTGACCCAGGTGCGGACGCGTGCGGCGGCATTGCGCTGCAACGGAGCGGTCATAGGTTCCTCGTGAAACTGGGAATGCGACTCTTCACCATCGTTACCGTTCTGTGAGCGTAACACCACTGCAAGCACGTCACTCTACTCACAATCACGACTTACGCGGTCGTTCATCAAACCGGGCATTTCACCCGGTGAACGGCAGAGTCGCCTGCGGCAGCATGGTACTTTTTCTTCTTCTGCCCGGCCGGAGGTGATATCCCCCACCAGGCGCGGGATCACCTGATCCATGGCAGCATTGACCGTTTCGCGGGTTTCGCGCATGTCGTGTTGTTCGTGGTCCAAACTCCCACCGCGTAACTCCTGTCAAAATATAGTGAACGTTGTGAACAAAGTCCGGATATGGAGTTCGGCAGCCTGGCTACCGCCTGCTGCTTGCCGAGGCACAGGAAAACCGACTGAAGAAATTTGAGCAAAGACGCCGAATATGCCATCCGGGAGTCCCGGCTTGAGCCGGTGGATGCCTGCCGGGGCTGCGGCCTCCTGCCGGGAACGCCTGACTCGGCAGATGAACGTTGAGCAAAGACGCCGAATATGCCATCCGGGAGTCCCGGCTTGAGCCGGTGGATGTCTGCCGGGGCTGCGGCCTCCTGCCGGGAACGCCTGATCCGGCTGAAGCCGGGACTCCAGATGCGGTGATGTCTGGATTCAATGTTCAACGGTCATCAGATCTTGATTAAAAGACGAAGCAATCACTACGACTTGAGTGCAGGCAGGGCCAGCAAGTAATCGTGCGCACTCAACGCCGCGCGGGCGCCCTCGCCGATGGCAATCAGGACTTCGCGTCCATAGTCCGTTGTCACCTCACCTGCCGCAAAGATGCCGGGCACATTGGTGGCATTGCGCTCATCAACCTTGATGAAGCCTTCCGTGTCGGTTTCGACCAGGTTCTTCACCATATCGCTATTGGGAATCAACGCCTGGGCCACAAACGCGACATCCACCTCCAGCCGGCGGGTTTCGCCATTCTTTTCCACAACAATCGCCTGGATCTGCTTATTGCTGCCGACGGCCTCTTTCAACGTATAGCCTTCGAGGATCTCGACATCGGCACGCATTTTCAATGCCTGTACAATCGGTGTTGACTTGACCGGCTCAGGGGCAACCAGATAGACCATACTTGTGGTATGAGCCAGTTCAGCGGTGCCATGCAGGGCGCGCTCGGTGATACCAAACACCGCCGCCTTCTTGCCTTGCAGCATCTCGGCATGCGCGGCACTCGAATATCCCAGACCCTCGATCAGAAATTCTTTGCCGGGGATATTCAGCGGTTTCGTATGATCACCCGTCGCCACGATCACCGCTTTACTCTGCTGCGCACCATTGTTTGCCGTCTCAATGGTAAATCCGGCATCCGTTTTCGTCACACTGTTCACATGATCCTTCAGCAAATGGCCCTGCTGTTCCATGATGTACTTCTCAAAGAGATGGACGGCTTCACTCCCAACCAGGTGATCTTCTTTCTCCACCTCATCGACCGACTCGAAATGCACCAGAATCTGACCAACCGGCACATCTTCTTCGGTGCGCATCACATAGCGCTCCCCGACCCGGCCACCCAGTACATCGTAGATCATCAAGAAATTGATCTGCTTGCCAATCGCGTACATTGCGGCTGCCTGGCTCGCCGCGCCACCACCGATAATAATCAGGTCGTACATTGTCTCTCCTCTGCACTGAAGCTTAAACACCTATCGGTTTACTATCATACCGCGAAGGAATAGATATGCGCACTGTTCGCAATTGCCGCCAGGTATGGGGCAATCGTGACGCAGCGCGGACACAGATTGATATGAAACGTGAAATTAGCTACAGGCTGAACACTACCATTATACAACATGGTCAAGCTTCGGGTTGTTCCGGAGATCCGGTTCGATATAACCGGGTGTGCGCACGGAGATGAACCCAGGTGCTACGCACTACTGCGGGTTCAAAACGGACTATCGGGTAGGCAAAATGCCCTGAATGCATACGTCTTGACTGATACCTGCTAGAATATACTATCAGGGGGAATTTCTGCGATGTCCAGGCCGTACGCGGTGAGCATCCACCCCTGGTATGTGATCAACTGATACCAAGTTGTTGTCATGGCCACAGAGAACACCGAGGACGCAGAGGTTCTGAACGGGAATGTGCCGCCCCTGTGCCCGTAGCCCATGTTCCGGCTCATTACTGCTGGGCTGGTTGTCCGAGATGCCAGGGGAGGAGCCGGTTGGCCGGCCGGGGTTCTATCGGCTACAGGCGGATCGCTACGTCGAGCGATGTAAAGTAGCTTATCTACGTCTGGATTATAAACAATGAATTCAACTTCGTTATCGGCGCCCACGGCCAGTCCGGATACCAGCTATCCACCGGCCATACGGGTAGGCACACTGACGCTCTACCGCTTCTACGATATTGGTGACGAGATTGACCTGGAACGGGCCCAGGGTTGTCTGGCAGCGCCATCGGCCCGGCGCTACCCGCCGGCACGCGTGCGGCAGTCGGAGAGTCTGGATATTGCGCAGCCACCGGTAGGGGTTGACCTGGGAACAATGGCAATTGATCTGGCGCAGGTTGTGCTGGAGGGCAGCCTGCGGGCCAGCATATATGACCTGGGTGCGGTGGTGCTGGTCCTGGAGATGCCGCTGCCGTCCCCGACCGAGTGGTTAATGGTGGCCCGCTTCTTCTCGGCCATCCAGATGCTGCCCGAAGCGCTTGAGCAGCGCTTTCTGACCGTGTTGGAAGATCTGGAGGCGGTGATCCGGCCGGCGGTCATTAAACCCTCGCGCTCGCCAATTGTTGAGGACTACAGTATGCTGCTGGTAGAGCAACTGGCCGGTGATTGTTCGATAGCCGCGCTGGCCGAACATCCGCTGGTGCAGGCCGCGCTGCTGGGTGAGGAGCGCCCGCTTAGCCGGGGCGCAACCAACCTGATCACCGCGATGAGCTACTTCCCGGATGACCTGGCGATGTTGAGTTGGAATGGCGCGCTGTTTATCGAGGCGGACCCGCTCGCCGCCACCACCGCCAGCGACCTGATTGAGTTTGCCAATGTCGAACTGCTATTCATGCGTACTTACGACAATGAACTTGATGCGCAACTACCCCAGATGTACCGGCGCATCGCGGCACCCCAGCGCCGCTTCAATTTCCCCATCGTCAAGCCCTACAATCAACTGCTCCGGGATGTGCTGCGTCTGGTTGCCGATGTCACCGAGGTAACGGAGCGGGTCGATAATGCCTTCAAAGTTACCGACGATGTCTACTGGAACCGGCTCTACAGCGCGCTGTTAAACGTGCTGCGGGTGCATGTCTGGCGGCGTGGGGTTGAGCATCGGCTAGAACTGCTGCGCGAGACCTACAGCATTCTGCACAACGAGGCCGATGCCGAGCGGGCCGCCGCGCTGGAGTGGGCAATTGTCCTGCTGATCCTGTTCGAGATTATTCTGATCATGTTTGAGTTTGTGGTGGCACTCGGCGGCCACTGATACAATTTATTAACTCTCGCCGACGCCGGGGAGCCGGGAATCAAACACCTGCTTCTCGGTGTCGCCGGGGAGCATGTAGTAGAAGCCGTCCGGTCCCAGCGTGCGCGCCAGCAACCCCAGGATGCGTGGGATGTCGTCGTTCTGGCGGGCCACAAAGATCGGCTTGCCCTCCGGCCCGCCCAGCCGGATCTCGACCTTGCACGCCTCCGGTTGCGCCCCGCTGAGCAGGAGCCGCGCCTGCTGAAACTCCGGGTCGGGCGAGAGCCCCAGTCCCTGTGCGTAGTTATGCCCCTCGGTGATGATCTTCGCCACCAGATTAAACTCCGCCGGGATCATCTTCTGATCCTCCATCAGCGGCGCGCGCATGCGGTGCTCGTAGTCCTCCGGGGATTTGCAGATGCGGATAAATGCGCTCTTGACGCCCAGGCAGCCCAGATCAACCAGAAATGATCCGGCGGCGATCTTGCCCGACCGGGGCGACCGGCGCGCGATTATGGCGGTGATAATGGCGCTCTCGGTGTTCCAGCCTTTGGAGAGCAGCACCTCGTGAACCGGCCAGTTGACACTCTGGTGCAGCCAGCTCTTGCCACCGGCCGCACCGGCCGCCTGTTCCTGCTTCGCCGGTTTCCGGGCTTGCTCCTGCTTTGGTTGACGAGCCATGCACGGCTCCTTTCTCATTTACCGTCGTTTGTCGTTCGTCCTCAGTTCTCAGCGTCCCCCAGTTTACCAGATGCTGCCGTCTGAACCAAATTACTACAGTGCGTAACTATTGGCCTGCTGCAACGGTAAGATCTATAGAAGCATTTTTACCAGCACACTGGAGGCATGCCCGTGGCCGAATATCAACTCCGTATCCGCGAAATGCCCGAACATGAGAAGCCGCGCGAGCGCCTGCGCGACTATGGCCCGGAGGCGCTGTCCGATGGCGAACTGTTGGCGATCCTGCTGCGCGTCGGCTCGGTCGGGATCAATGCCGTGCAGCTCTCGCAGCAGTTGCTCCGTGAGTTTGGCGGCTGGCGCGGGTTGCAGCGCGCCAGCTTCCATGATCTGCTGGGGCGGCATGGCGTGGGCGAGGCCAAAATCGCACAACTCAAGGCCGCCCTGGAGATTGGCCGCCGTCTGGCGTTGCTCGGCGGCGAAGACCGCGTGCAGATCAAATCCCCCGCCGATGTCGCCGCGCTGATGCAGGTCGAGATGAGCCACCTGGATCAGGAGCATCTGCGGGCGATCTGCGTCAATACCAAGAATCATGTCCAGAAGATCCATACTGTGTACATCGGCAGCCTGAATGCCTCGATGGTGCGTGTGGGCGAGGTCTTCCGCGAGGCGATCAAGCTGAACAGCGCCGCGCTGATTGTGGTGCATAACCATCCCAGCGGCGACCCGACGCCCTCCGCCGAAGATGTGCTGGTGACGCGCCAGATTGTCGATGCGGGCAAGCTACTCGATATCGATGTGCTGGATCATCTGGTGATCGGGCATGGCCGCTACGTCAGCATGCGCGAGCGTGGGCTGGGGTTTGGGCGGTAGTATGTGGAGTTTTGGGTTGTGAGTTTTGAGTGATGTTGTGGGTTGCAGGTTAACCGGTTACAGGTTTTCGGGTGAGCGCGTCGGTGAGCGGCGCGTTTGCCCAATATCGAAAGCTGCTCTAACTCTTAAAGTTTACTCAGGATACCAATAACTATATCCATGCTTGTTGATCATATGCTATACTCACCTATTATTTCGACTGTTAGACCTTATGATATTCAGAACGTATGCTCGGCTGGTTACTAATCCGAACACTGAATTAGCACGGAAGTTCGGTTGATTGCTATACAATCTGTATGAACTGAGGTATACTGCTTATGACAACCACCCCCGCTCGCATACTTAAGCTAGAAGATTTGTCTCATGGGATACCGGTGATACCTGATGAAGCTGTTGGATTCTACAAACAAAATTGCATAATTTGTTTTGATAGTCAGGGACATCAAACTGGATTGCAGTTGGAGGTTTTTCATAAGGATACTTTCGAGATTGCGGAAGTCTGCTGGGATGGGAGCGTAACCGAACAGATTTTAAGAGCTTATCGGGATGAGCGGAAAACTACCGACTTTGGTGCCTGTGCGATTGCCCTCCTCTTAATTCGAGAACTCACTGAATTTACCAGTATCGAGCAATCAAACGTCGGAACAACTATTGATTATTACCTGGTCCGTAAGGGGCAAAACCAGCAAAATGATACACTCATATTTAATGAGTATACCGCATATCTGGAAGTATCTGGGATACGTCAGGAAAATGCTGAAAATATTGTGGAAGACAGAGTTAAAAAGAAAGTAAGACGGCTGAAGAAAGTAGATGATCTACCTGTATTTATTACTGTTGTTGAATTTAGTAGACCATATTCAAAGACGGTTGAAGTATGACTACAGTTCGAGAACTACATGATGAAGCGATGAAGCTTTCTCACCTGGCACTGGTAGCACGAGAAACTGGTGATTTTCAGCGTGCCGAGAATTTAGCACGTCAGGCTCTAACATATGAAGCAGAGGCAGCTTCTCTTGTTCCGGATGGACGATCATCTGAGCCAACACGATCTATACTTTATCGAAGTGCTGCTTCTCTGGCTTACCAATGTAAGGATTTTTATACCGCTCAACAGTTGATAGCTAAAGGCTTGTCGGGATATCCTCCTGCACGCGTTGAACAAGAACTGAAAATGCTTCTCGACCAGGTTAACTTTGAACGCTACTTGCAATCACATGGAGTTGATCTTGATAATGAAGAAGTGGGGTTGGCGATGAAAGGAAATGCTGTTGGGTACGGGACTATAGTTTATCATGAATTTAATAAAAGAATTGAAGCTATCTTTCACCTTGTGGATCGTACGATGCAAAGAAAGATGGGACGAGACTATCAGAGGTCTGGACGCATCTCTCAAATGTATAAACCTTTTACACAAGTATTGTCTGGATTTGCACCAGGTAGTTTTACTGTGAAATTGAAATTGGGTCAACCAGAATTACAACAGCAATCTTTTCTTATTAATACTTCTGATGTTATTGGTGAGATTATTCAGGGTATTGAGCTTTTGAGCAACTATGACGAAGATGCCTTGAGAGAGCTAATTCAATCTGAAGGATATTACCACCATTTTATATCAATGGCTCGTGAGTTGGCGCCAGATGGAGATCAGATTCAGTTTGTTGCATTTTCAAGTAATACGAAAATAGTTAATATAACAAGGTCACGAGATAAAATAGACCTGACAAATAATACTAACCAGGATGCTCTTACTTCGTCACGAACTCTCATAAAAGTGGAAGGGGTTCTCGATCACGCCACTTCGCGTCGCGGTGATATGGTCGGCTTGACAACGGCAGAGGGTGTGCAGTACGACATAACTATCAAAGAAGGGTTTGATGATCTGGTTAGATCGTACTTCAAAAAATACGTCATAATTACTGGATTGCTTGATGGTAAAATGATAGAACCCACTGATATACACTTTGGTGATCAGATTTAAGCTGACTTCAGCCACTTGAAGGACTATGACGCTTTTGATGCCGCCTTCGCCCGGTTGCTGCGCGATCTGCAGGAGAGCAGCGCACATCCGTAACGCTATTGCAATCTCGCCATCAGAGCCGGCTCACCCCACCCGCCAGAACGTTATATGAGTAGATTATAGCAATCCTACATTTGGTTGTGAACCAGGTTCTGAAAGATTCGCGCCCAACCGCCTGAAGGCGGCACTACGACAAATGTAGGATTGCTATACCTGCAATGTCACGCATCACGCATCACTGACTACGCATCACTGACAACTGATCACTCGCCACGTATCACTAACCACGCATCACATCACTGCGATAACCGCACCCCAATCACCAGGCAAAAATCCGCAAGATCAGCTATCATGCCGATGTCAATTCGTTTTGAACCGGAGAAAGCTACCGTGACATTGCTTGTTCCATTGGGGCTGCTGGCACTGCTGGCGCTCCCGATTATTGTATGGCTGCACCTGATTCAGGAGCGGCGGCGGCGGGTGGTGGTGCCCTCGCTGCTGCTCTGGCAGCATGTGCCGCGCAAGCCCGATGCCCGGCGGCGCTGGCGTCTGCCCATGACGCTGCTGCTGCTGCTGCATCTGCTGGCGGCGGCGCTGCTGGCGCTGGCGTTGACGCAGCCACAGTGGCTGGGCAGGTTGCTGGGTGGTGGCACCCACGCCGCCGTGATTATCGACACCTCAACCAGTATGGCGGCGGGGGACGCGAGCGGGACGCGCCTGGAGCAGGCGCGCAATCAGGCCCGCGCCGAGATTACCCGGTTGGGTGGGTCGGACAGTCTGACGCTAATTACCGCCGGTCCCCAGGCCAATCTGCTGGCAACCGGCGGCATTGAGCAGCGCGGCAACCTGCTGGCCGCCCTGGATACGCTGGCGATTGACGGCACCGGCACCGATATCGCCGGGGCACTGACGCTGGCCCAGGCCGCCCTGGAGGAAGAGGGCGGCGGGCGTATCCTGATCCTGAGCGACAGCGCGCTGCCCGAACTGGCGACCGCTCTCGCAGATGGCCCGACCGATCTGCCGCTCCTGCCGGAGTTTAACGTCGAGTGGGTGAGCGTCGGTGGTAGCCTGGAGAACCAGGGCATCGTCTCCTTCGCCGCACGGGCCCGTCAGAACCGTGACGCGACTGAGCGCACCGCCGCCTATGTCTATGCGCGGGTCGCTAACTACAGCCCTAACCAGTTGACCACGCAACTGCGGCTCTTTGGTGATGATCGCCTGCTGGATACCAACGAGGTCAATCTGCCTGCCGAGGGCGAGGCCGAGTTTACCTGGACCACTCCGCCCGGCGTTGAAGTGCTGCGGGCAGAGCTTGCCGGACAGGATGCGCTACCCGCCGACAATGTCGCCTATCTGAGCCTGGCGCAGATCCGGCCCATCAATACGCTGCTGGTCTCGGACACGCCGGGGCCGCTGGAGCGGGCTCTGCAGGTTGTGCCCGGCATTGAACTGATTGTGATCGCGCCGGGGAACTACAACCCCGACCGTGCCCCCGCTGCCGAGGCCGACCTGACCGTTTTTGATAACACACTGCCCGCGCGCTGGCCCTCCGGTGGGGTGCTGGTGATTAACCCGCCCGCGGGAACCGGCCCGCTGCTGACGGTTGGCGACCCGTTCGATCTGGATGCCGAGAGCCGCCGACCCGCCCTGCGTGTTGCCTCTTCCGCCGAGGGTGCGACCGGCCAGTTGCTCGAGGGTCTTAGCCTGGACAGCGTCAACTTTGGCATTGTCAGTGAGTTACAGACGCCTGAGTGGGCCGCAGTGCTATTGCGGGCATCTTATGATGAAGATGATGCCGGGTGGCCGCTGATCCTGCGCGGGCGGGTTGCGCAGAGTGAGGTTGCGATCTGGACCTTTGATCTGGAAGATAGCAACCTGACCGAGCGGCTAGCCTTTCCGCTGCTGGTGGCGCGCACGGTGCGCGATCTGACGCCCATGCCGCTGCCGTCGGCGCTGCTGGCGGGCGAGCCGCTGCCCTTGCAGCCCAGTCCACGTACGACCACGATTATGGTAGAGCCGCCGGAGGGTGAGTCCGGTCAGATGGTGGTGTCACCGACGGTGCAGTTGGATACGCTGACGCAGCCGGGCATCTACACCATTGTTGAGCGCGCGCAGGGTGAGACGTTGTACGCCGGGCGTACCGCCGTCAACGCGGGAACACCCGTCGAGTCCGATCTGCGGCCGCGTCCCATTCCGCCGGACCTGGGCATGACTGTTGCGGCGACCGAAGCGGCTGCGGACGGGGAGCCGGTGCGCCGCGAGCGCCAACCCTTCTGGCCCTGGCTGGCGGTGGCAGCCTTGATTGTAATGGTGGTAGAATGGGTTTATGTGCATCGATAACTTTTTTGGAGATAACTTTGACACTGCGTAACCCGGAACTGCTGGCACTGTTGCTGCTGCTGCCTGGTTTTGTGCTGCTCTGGCGTTGGGGTGGGATGCGCCTGGTACCCGGCGCGCTGGTTCTGCGGCTCGCATCCGTGAGTATGCTGGTGCTGGCGCTGACCAATCCCACCCTGGGCCGCGAAGCACCCCCGCCCGGACCGCTGGTCATCCTGGTTGACCAGTCCGACAGCCTGACGAACGAGGGCAAAGCCACGCTCCAGGCCGAGGCCGAGCAGTTGGCGCGATCAGCAGTTGAAAATAACCCCGAAATGGCCCGGCGTACGACGCTCCTCCAGTTTGGGGGCAATGTCGTTCCGCTGGAGGAGACCACCACCGACGACCCGGTTCAAGCCGAAACGCTCGATCCCGCCGCCAGTGATCTGGCCGGGGCGCTACGCACCGCGCGCGAACTGCTTGTGCCAACCGGCGGGCGTATTATGCTGCTCTCGGATGGCGTACAGACCGGCGGAGATGCTCTGCTCGAGGCGGAACGCGCCGCCGCTGCCGGTCTGGCGGTGGATGTCCAGCCGATTGCGCCCGTGCAGACACCGGATATCCGCATCACCGGGCTGGATGTGCCCCGCTCGCTCTATGTCAACGAAGATACTGCCATTCAGGTTGGCGTGGCCTATGCCCCCGCGACACCGGCAGAGAGTAACGCAATTGATGTCACCCTGCGCGCCTGGGATGGCGAGCAGTTGCTGGATGAGCAGCAAGTGACGCTTGTGCCGGGGGTGAACTCTTTCGACTTTAACATCACCGCGACGACTCCGGGTGTGCTGCAACTCCGCACCGAAGTCACTGGCGAAGGTCTGCCAGAAACCTTTGCACGCAACAACAGCGCCGCCGCTACCATCCTGGTTGTACCGCCGCCGCGTGTGCTGATTGTTGAAGGCACGCCCAACAGCGGCTTTGCGCTCAGCACCGCCTTGCAGCGGGTCAGTATCGGCAGCCAGGCTATCCCACCGCAGATGCTGCCCACCCGCCTCTCTGCGCTGGAGCAGTATGATGGCATGGTCCTGATCGATGTGCCGGTCAGTATGCTGTCGCTGGAGCAGATGACCAGCGTGCGCGAGTTTGTGCGCAGCGAGGGGCGCGGCCTGGTGGTCACTGGTGGGCGCAACTCCTACGGCCTGGGCGCCTACAAGGATACGCCCCTGGAACAGGCGCTGCCGGTGTTGATGGACCCGCCGCCCCGCCCCACCCGCACCGATATCGCGCTCTTGCTGGTGGTTGATCGCTCGGCGAGTATGACCGCCGCCCAGGGCATCTCCAAGTTCGATATGGCGAAGGAAGCGGCTATTCTCTCAACCGAAGCGCTCAACGATGAAGATCGCATCGGTATCCTGACCTTCGACACCGAGCAGGAGTGGGTGGTGCCCTTCCAGCAGGTGGGGCAGGGGCTGGGGCTGCGCGAGATCCAGGATACGATTGCCCAGATTGCCAGCGGTGGCGGGACCGATATTTTTGCGGCGCTCAACGTGGGCCTGGGGGATCTGGCGCGTCAGCCGGTCAGTGTGCGCCATGCGGTGCTGCTGACCGATGGCCGCTCCTTCACCAGTGACCGGGTAGCCTACCGCCAACTGATTGATGCGGCGCGCGCCCAGAATATCACCCTCTCAACCATCGCCATCGGCATCGACTCAGACACCATGTTGCTGGATCAACTGGCCGAGTGGGGGCAGGGCCGCTACTATTTTGCCACAACGCCCGAAGATATCCCCCGGCTCACGCTGCTGGAGAGCGAGATTGCCCGGTCTGATCCGACCATCGAGGGGGTATTTAACGCCAATGTTGCCAACACCCACCCGCTGCTGCGCGGGTTCAGTCCGGTTGAACTGCCCTCACTGGAAGGCTATGTAGCGACCACACCCAAAGACAGCGCCGAGGTGGTGCTGCAATCCCCGGAGAATGATCCGGTGCTGACGGCCTGGCAATATGGGTTGGGGCGCGCGGTGGCCTGGACGCCCTCGCTGGCCGAGCCCTGGGCCACTGGCTGGCCCACCTGGGGCGAGTTTGGTGAGTTCTGGGCGCAGGTGGTGCGCTACACACTGCCGGAAGCCGACACCAGCGGGCCGTTGCAGGTCCGGCTTATTCCGCAGCCGGATGGTGTGCGCCTCAGCGTGGATGCCGTTCAGTCCGGGGGCTCACCGCTTGATCTGGCCGATGTCACCGCGCAGGTGACGCTGCCGGATGGTACACAACGCCCCTTCACGCTGCCACAGACTGCGCCGGGGAATTATGCCCGCGATCTGCGGCTGCCCGATGCCGGGCCGTATGCCGTCACGGTGCTGCTGGAACGCGATGGAACGCGCTACGTCGCCGAGCGGGGCTACGTCCAGCCGGTGCCGGCGGAGTATTACCCGCCCCAAACGAACGGCAATCAAATGCAGGGTGTGTCGCTGCTGCAAACCATCGCCGAGATCACGGGCGGGCAGGTGTTGAGCGATGCCGACCCGGATATGCCCTTCATCCCGGAGCCGCGCGGCCCGGCATCGCAGTCGCGGCCGCTCTGGCCCTGGCTGGTTGGCGCAGCCCTGTTCCTCTGGGTGCTGGAGATTGCGGTACGGCGGGGGATATTTATCAGGTAGTTCAACGTAAAGAGTGCCGGCGTGAAACGAGTGACCGGATCGGCGGAATACCCGGGCGGCTCGCTCGTTTCACTTTTTTCTGCCATGATCAAATCAATTGATGCTATTGTTCATAAAGCCATCGCGCAACGGATCTTTCCCGGCGCAGTGGTTCTGGTTGCGCGCAATGGCGAAATCGAACATCTCGCCGCGTATGGCACAACAATGTACGCCGATCCCGGTTCGCAGCCGGTAACGCTTGAGACCCGCTACGATATCGCCTCACTGACGAAAGTCTTTACCGCAACCGCCGCGCTGCAACTGCTTGATGCCGGGCAGATCGCCCTGGACGCACCGGCGGCGGCCTATCTGCCGGGTCTGCATGCCTGGGGTGTCACCGTCCGCCACCTGCTGACGCACACGTCGGGGTTGTCCCTGCAGCTCTCCACTCTGCGTGATCGGGGCGCGGCCGGCATCCGCGCGGCAGTGTACGCGGTTGACCCGGTGCGACCGCCGGGTACACATATCGCCTACACCAATATCAACAGCCTGATCCTGGGGGATATCGTGGCGCAGGTGTATGGGCAACCCCTGGATGTAGCCCTGCGCGAGCTAATCCTGGAACCGTTGGGTCTGCATGCCACCGGCTTCTGCCCCGCGCCTGTGCTACGCCCGCAGATCGCCCCGACCGAGTGGGATCAGGCGTGGCGCGGCGGATTGGTGCAGGGCAGCGTCCACGATGAGAGCGCGCATGCGCTGGGCGGGGTGGCCGGGCATGCCGGGCTCTTCAGCACCGCGACCGATCTCTGGCGGTTTGCCCAGATGTGGCTGGAGCAGGGCTGCCTGGCGGATCGGCAGTTGCTGCAGGCGGCGACGGTGGCCCTGGCGATCCGCAACCAGACCGGCGCGCTGGAGCGGATTACCGCCGAACCAGTTACTGCTGGGGCAGATTTTATCCCCCACTGCGGCCTGGGTTGGATGCTCCAGCGCCCCAACTTTATGGGAGCCGCTCCCGCCGAGACCTACGGCCATACCGGGTTTACCGGACCCACCCTGGCGCTGGTTCCGCAGCAGCGGCTGGCGCTGGTTCTGTTGAGCAACCGGACCTACCCCCGACGCACGCCCCCCGCGCATCATGCCGTCACCGCCGCAATCCTGGAGGCCGCCCTCCAGTACATGACCGGCAGCCCATGATTCGATATTTCAAGACCATCCCGGTAGGGACGCGCAGAAGCGCGTCCGCCGGCCGTCTCGATGTGAGGAGTCTGCCGCCGAGCAGTAACTGGCGAGTTGCCCCTACGGTAAAGCATCCCGGTAGGGACGCGCTTCTGCGCGTCCGCCGCCTACTGCTTTGCCATCAAACCAACAATCAACGGGAATGAGCACAACGGGCGCAGCGTTGGCACGTTCCCGTCTGTCATCTCTGCGTCCTCGGTGTGCTCTGTGGCTATGACAACAAATCAGTATTACTCCGGCAAGCGCTGGTAGAAGTAGAGTTCATGTTCCGGCAACAGGTCCGGGTGGAAGATCTTGATCATATCGGCCAGGAGCAGATGCGGGTTGGCGACACCGCTCTCCCAGTAGGCATTCCCGCCGGACTCATTCACGCGGGCATTGTTGTTGTAGACCGTGCCATTCTGGACGGCGGCAAACTCGGCGAAGCGCTCATCGGCGGCCAGCGCCTCATCCAGGCTGTTCCATGTGCCGGTGTTGAGCCAGTAGTCCGCATTGGCGGCGCGCTCGAAGACCGCTTCAAAGCTCAATGGCTCTCCGCCGGTTGCAGCATTATCCGACCAGAGATAGTCGGCCCCGGCATCGGCAAGTAGTTGCGCCTGATAACTACCACCGCCGGGGATGTACCAGGTGCCCTGGTAGGGTGCATTCATCAGCACCGTCGGGCGCTCGGTGACATCGGCGGCGCGGGCAGCCAGATCGTTGTACTGGGCGGCGGTATCGGCAAACACGGTGGTGGCGGCGGCCTCCTGATTGAAGAAGGCGGCAATAAACTTGATCCACTCCGCGCGGCCCAGCGGCGATGGTTCCATGTGCGAGGCATCAAGCGCCACCGTCAGTCCCGCCTCAAGCAGTTTGGGATGGGCATCGTTCTGCGGATCGCCCAGGCCCGAGGTCATCACCAGGTCGGGCGCGAGGTTCAGGATCTGCTCAACATTGGCCTGGGGACCGCTGCCAACCTCGGTGACCTGATCGGCGGCGATCATCTCCCGGATCTCGGGTGTGTTGATGTAGGCGAAATCTCCCACTCCCGCCAGTCGGCCCGTCAGATCCAGCGCAACCAGGTGCGGCAGGGTCGTAGTCTCCATCGCCACCATCGACATGGCTGGAACCTCAACCAGCAGCGCATCGTCGAAGCCCTCCGGCGCGGGGGTGCCACACTGCACCAGCAGATACTGGAAAGTTGTATCGCTGCCAGGCCAGGGATCGAGCACGGTAATTACTTTGTAGGTATCGAAATACTCCACCGTAAAGCCCTCGGCATACTCCAGGCCGACCTGATCGGGGAAGTAGTCCGCGCCCGGGCGATACTCCTCAACGCAGCCAAAGGCCAGGTTGGACGCCGGTCCCAGCCTGCCGATTTCTTCGGTAGAGAGGGGCGTTGGTGGGGCGTCCGGGTCGGTTGTCGCCGCGCCGCATCCGACAAGCAGCGTGGCGAGCAGGCTCAACCAGAGCCATGCCGATGTGATAGTAAAAGCAGATTTCACGAAAACACCTTCTCTAGATCAAACTCTCTGGAGTGCAGCAATAGTCTGGAGTGCGGCAGCCATACTGCCGCAAATGCCACGTAGCCCGCATAGCCGCGTGTGATCTCTCCGGTTACACTCAATCGCAGACATTCATCATACCACAGGTAGAACACCTGATCAGCCGTTTCACTTCCTCGACGACGGGGTTATCACCAGGAGACCGAGTGAGAACAGAAATGTGAGATAAAGCTGGTGTGAGTCGGTGTGCGGGCTTTACCGGCGCATTACTTCCCAGTTACCAGGTCGTTACCCACACGCGGGGTGGTTTCTGCTATAGTAGTGGCAGGTCTGGTAGTGATAGGCATCGAAGAATTCTCCCCCTCCTTCACGGCAACCGCGCTCCTGGTACTCCCCCAGGGGCGCGGTTGTTTTTGTGGTAGTTCCCTTGCTATGGTGGCGTAATCTCCGCCAGCGCCTCGCCGGGAGTGCGCACCGTGACAATCGGTGCCGCCCGCACACGCATCTCCTGGTCGAGGGTGATCAGTGTACATCCTGACCCGCGCGCTACGGCCACGTAGATTGCATCCGCTCCGCGTAGTGCGCGATCGGCTGCCAGATGCGCTGCCGTTTCCGTCAGTGTTGCATCAAGGGTGACAAACGTGATATGCGGCTGCTCATGTAAGATCTCTGCTGCCAGCCGTCCCCGGATAGGATCGCGGGTCGCGCGGCTGACCGTCCCCGCTACTTCAACCAGAATAAGCAACGGCACAATGATGCGATGGCTGCCATTGGATAACTGTTCGAGTAGGGCGTGACAATCGGCGTAGTTCGGATCACCCGGAGCAAGATCGCGCACGAAAATGTTGGCGTCAAGGGTGTACATCGTCTGCTCCCAATTGCCCACGCAAGGAGGCATCCCGTTCACGTCGATCAGCTTCAAGCAGGGCGGCCAGATCGGCATCCGGGTACTGCTGATGCATCTCTTCGCGGAAGGCTTTCCAGCGGTTCCAGGCGGCGGTGCTGGTTTGCTCCGGCGGCGTGGGCGCAGGCGCAGGCGTGGTTGTCACCTCCAACTGTTGCGCCAGATAAGCGATCAGGCGTGCCTGGTCCGGTGGCGTAAGCTGGTCGGCCAGGCACTGGATTTCTTCAAGGGTTATGGTCATCTGCTGCTCCTTTCCGGTTGAGTTCATTATACCCACTTCGATGGCGGGCAATGTCGGCGGTGAGGTCGGCAAACTGGGGATCAATCTCATAGGCATAACCATCCCAGTAGCCATCGCGCGCGGGTACAAAGCGGCGGGGTGGCGCCATCTTCCCCGAAAGCGCTTCTGCTTTGATCTGTCGCTGCACCTCGCGCCGTAGTTCATCGGCGGTGTATGCGTGGCATGCCTCGGCAGAAATGGGTGGCAACACATGCAGGCTGATCCGCTGACCGTAACGCAACCGGGGCGTAAAGGGGAATTCCCAGACCTGATGGCTCCCGGTCAGGGCAACCGGCAGAATGGGGCATTGCAATGCCTGGGCCAGGCCAAAGGCTCCGACCATAAAATCGATCTCAATCCCCAGGACCGATCCCTGGGGAAAGAGCACCAGACTCTCGCCACCGGCAACGACGGCCCGGGCTGCGCGTAGCAGTTGGCGGTAACTGCGCGTCCCCTGCTCCGGACGAATAGTAATCTGTCCGGTGTCGCGCACATACGGACCAAGCAGGGGCCAGTTCTCAAACTCATCGCGCAGGACAAAGCGCATCGGCAGGGGCAGGTGGAGCAGCGCGAGTAAATCCGCAAAACCCTCGTGCAACGGTGCCACCAGGTAGGTCGCATTCGGGTCAATCTGCTCAAGTCCCTGAAGGTCCAGGCGAACTCCCAGGTAGTAGCGTAAGCTTCGGGCCCACCAGCGCTGCACCTGAGCCAGGGCCGTGCGGGCACCGAGGCGTCCCAGCAGACGCGCCAGCAGTGGCGGCCCGCCTAGCCAGACCGCCATGCCGAGCAGGGTACGTAGATAGCTGCGCCGGTCAGGTAAACCAATCTTCGCCCCGCCGATCAGGTAGCGCAGGTCCGGTTCGATGATCGGGCGGTCCTGCTCGGGATAGGTCAGATGGCGCATGGGGCAATTCCTTTCCAGGGAAAAGTTAACAATCTTTACCATCTTTTGCAACAACCGTTCTACTGGTCCCCACCCTGGATCGGTAGCGCCCCCGCACATACCCGGACGTGGAACCAGCAGTCCTGCCTGTACGCATGACCGACGCTGCTCGGTTGTAACCGGACTGTACCTCACACATGTACAATAAGCTATTGTGTTACTGGGAGATAAGGAAGGAGGAAATACGGTGTTTTATCATCGTTCAAGTCACCACACACTCCCGGAAGAAATGGTATACATCTCTGAAGAGGGGCGCGGCGTGCTGCTGTATATCGATCCGGCAACAAACGAGGGGAAAGCCTTCCCGGTGCTGCCGGTCGAAGCAGCGCGGCAACACCGTAATGCCTACCCCAGTTCAACCATTGGGCCCCTTCAGGGCTATCATCAGATTACGCCCGGTGCAGTACGTACCCACCTTGCCCGGTTTGAGCGCGCAACGTGGCTTGAGGAAGCGGCCCAGATGCTGGAAGAGTTCCGGGCTGCCCTCCAGTATGCGGAAGACCGTGAAGGGGTTCGCGCCAGTTAATGCGCCGCGCCGGTGTGTGGAATTGAGCACATCTGATGAAAATGGTGCCCTGCCAATCCTCCGTTTACGGAAGGCGGCAGGGCGTCCGTGACTCGGCGGGCGGGTTACATCTCGTCCGTAATCACTTCTAGCGGGATGGTCGCGCCATCCTGGGATGCCTGCGCGGGCTGCTTCGGCGGTCGCAGCCGAATAACCGGAATGGGTAGCGCTACCGTGGTCGGCACTGGGACCGGCACGGGAATAAATGGTGGTAACACGACGAGCATAACGGTTGGTAGAATGACCGGCACCGACTGATGCTCAACATCAAACCATTGATCGAAGATACGTAGCGTATCCAGCTTGCGTCCAATGTCAATCTGATGCATTCCTCTATCCATCAATTTCTCCTCTTCTTCGCTCATAAACAGGACTTACGCGGTGAGCGTCCAAACGGGGCGTTTCACCCGATGGAAGCCCGATGCGCCTGCGGCAGCATGGTACTTTTTTGTCTTTTTCCGGAAAAAGAATGTCTCATTCCACCCTGCCGGAGGCGAATCGTGCCGGTTGTCCAGGCAGACGCCTGGTTTGGAACCGACCGCGTAAGTCCTATTATAAAGTAACAGCACTTCAGTATATTGTAGCCCGGTTCTGGTCGTGTGCAAGGGGTGTGACGTATGTTCTTGCACAACGCCACGCATCGTTGGCAGAAACGGCGGCTCCAAGCCGCCGCTCCAACCCACGCGCAGCGGAGCGGCGGCTTGGAGCCGCCGAATGCAGGCAGGCGCACATCCATAGAATGCAGAACTATTCGTTACACCCGCATGCAAGCTATGGTTTTGCCTCGCCCTGGATCTGCTTGCGCTGAATAAAGCGCATTCCCTCCTGCCGGGTGATGGTGGCAACATCAATCGGCCCGCCAACCCCGCGTAGCCCCAGGGTTAACCGCTGTGCCGATATGGTTGTACGAATGAAAAAGATAGCGAGATCGACACAGTCCTGCAGCGGCATTGCCTGTAATGGGATGGGCATTTTTATCTGGTTGATCACAGATTGCAGCTTCTGGCGATCGGCGGGTTGCAGGGTCGCCGCATTGAGCGCCTCCCCCAGACGACTATCAACCCCCTGCAACAGCCGGTCAACAATCTCGCGCTGTCCGCCCCAGGTAATGCCAAACTCGCCAAACGCGCCGTAATGCTCAATCGGATCGGGCTTGCCGGGGATCTCGGTCAGGTATACCCGGCCATACGGTTCCCCGGCATCAAATCCGGCAACGACGAACGACATACCCGGCCCGCTGTATGTCGCGGGCATCGCGGCCTGCCACTGTTGCATAAAAAAGTCACTGAGCTGTTGGGCAAACTCGCGTACCGCCAGCCGTTCCTCGGGCAGCCCGGCTTCAAACTCAGGGATAAAGCTCTGGGCAGTGCGCAGACCGATGGCCGCCTGCCCGTAGGTGACAACGCCGATAGCGGGGAGCGTGGTGTTGGGTCGGCTGGGATTGTCAAAGGCAAAGAGCTTGGTGGCATTGTCAAAGTTAACGTGCATTGGGGTGCCATCCGGTGGCTGGGCGGTGATGGTGAGGCGGCTCTCGGTTGCCAGCACTAATCCTTCGGGCGCTTTAATAACGATTCCCAGTGACATAGTATCTCCAGATGGTGTATTTTTCTCTAAACAAAAAACTTACGCCTTCACTGACCTGGAAAGGAGTTTCGCCTCCGGCAGGGTGGAACTGACCATGTTTTTTTTAAAAATTTGCACGAAGTGCAAATTTTTTGAAAAAACACAAAACGGCCATATGGACGGAGGTGTGGTTGCTTTCATCTGGTCAAATGTTCAGTTTGTGTATCCACCGCGCAAGTCGTGTCATCCCATGATCCATGCGTGGATGCGTTGCTCAAGTGCGACAATATCTTCCGGGCAGCGCCGGCGAATGCGGTCATAGCGGCGCGCGGCTTCTTTCCCAAGAGTTTTGCGTCCATCACCGGGTTTGTCCAATACACCACGCTGTTCCGCAAAAGGAAGATAATAGCGTTCTTTT
>DAOTVB010000230.1:0-42327 GCA_034436755.1 Chloroflexaceae bacterium
GTGTAGGCAAAGTGTGCCAGTGGGGTGGTGGCGCTGCCGTAGGTGATATCGGTCAGTTGCCCGGCAGCATCATACTCCAGCGTGGACACCGCCCCATTCGCCCGTGTCACCGCTTCCAGCCGGCTGGCCGGGTCGTAGGTATACTGCGCCAGCGAGGTGCCCCCCGCCTGCACCGCCGTCAACCGGTGCAGGTCGTCATACGCATAGGTCAGCGTGCGGTCGCCGGGATAGGTCAGGTGGGTGCGGTTGCCCGCCGCGTCATAGCCATACTCTACCTGCCGGCCGAAGGGGTCGGTCACGGCGGTGATGCGCCCCAGCGGGTCATACGCCAGCGTCGTGATGCCCAGGGTGTCGGTCATGACCGTGCGCTGCCCCCGTGGGTCGTAGGCAAAGCGCACCGTGCCGGCGGGCCGGTCTACCTGGCGCAATCGTCCCACCGGGTCATATGCGTAGGTGCTGGTCTGCCCCATGGCGTCGGTCATCTGCGCCAGTTCGCCCCGGGCGGTGTAGCTGAAGATCTGGGTGTTGTGCAGCGGATCCTGGCTGCCGGCGCGCCGGTTCAGCGCGTCGTAGGTCTGCCGGGTGACATGCCCGTTCGCATCCGTGACCGTCAGCCGGTTGCCCAGCGCGTCATAGGTGTAGCTGGTCCGGACATTGGTGGCATGGTCGGCCGGCGCGCCCGGGCGATAGTTTGCTACCACCGCCGTCAACCGTCCGGCGGCATCATACGTAAAGGCCGTCACCACGCCATCCGGGTCGGTGCGCCGGGTCATGCGCCCCAGGTGGTCATAGGTGAAGCGGGTGACCCGCCCCAGGCCATCGCGGGTCGCCGTCATCCGTCCGGCCAGGTCATAGGTCATTGTGGTTGTCACGCCCGCCGTATTGGTGATCACGGTCTGGTGGCCCACTTCATCATAGCCATAATGGGTGGTCTGCCCCAGCGCATCGGTGACGCGCACCCGTCGGTTGGCCGGGTCATAGGCCGTGCGCGTGACCAGGCCGCGCGTGTCGGTGACGACGGTCTGATTGCCCACCGCATCATAGCCGTAGTGGGTGGTATTGCCGAGCGCGTCGGTCTGGCTGATGCGCTGCCCGCGCAGGTCGTAGGCGAAGCGGGTGACATGCCCCAGCGTGTCGGTGATGACGGTCTGGTGGCCCACTTCATCATAGCCGTAGCGCGTGGTGGCCCCGCTCGCGTCGGTGCGCGCCAGCACGCGCCCCATCTGGTCATAGGTTGTGTGGGTGGCAAACCCCAGCGTGTCGGTGACGACGGTCTGGTTGCCGACGGCGTCATAGCCGTAGCGGGTGGTATTGCTCAGCGCGTCGGTGTGGGCAATCAGCCGCCCCAGCGCATCATAGGTGGAGTGAGTGGTCTGCCCGCGGGCATCCGTCACGGCGATCACCCGTCCGGCATCGTCGTAGCGCGTGGTAATGGTGTGACCCAGCGCATCGGTCTGGGCAATCACACGCCCCAGGCTGTCATAGCGCGTGGTGGTGGTATTCCCCAGCGCATCGGTCTGCGCGATCACACGCCCCTGCGTATCGTAGGTCAGCGTCTGCGCGTGGCCCAGCGCATCCCGGCGCAGCACCGGGCGCCCAAAGCCGTCATAGACCGTCCGCGTGGTGGCCCCACGGGCATCACTGGTCGCTACCAGCCGCCCGGCCCCGTCGTGGTGATAGGTCGTGGTCTGGCCCAGCGGGTCAATTGTGGCAACCAGCCAGCCGTGGGCCGCGTCGTAGCGCTGTTCGGTGCGGCGACCCAACGGGTCAATCGTGGCAATCTGCTGGCCGCGGTCGTCATATTCGTAGCGCGTGACAGCACCCAGCGGGTCGGTGATGACCACCTGTTGATCCAGGTCGTTGTAGCCATAGCGGGTGATACCACCGCGCGGATCTTCCACCGCCACCAGCCGCTGCCGGTCATCATAGCGGTAGTGGGTGGTCTGGCTCAGGGCGTCGGTGCTGCTGAGCAGCACCCCGGTGACCGGGTCGTAGTGGCTGACGCTGGTGGCACCCTGCGGATCGGTAGTGGCGAGCAGCCGGCCCTGGTCATCGTAGGTAAAGGTCGTCGTGTGGCCCAGCGCATCGGTGATCGCGGTCTGGTTGCCGGCGGCGTCAGAGGCATACCGGGTGGTGTGGCCCAGCGCATCGGTTTCGAAGAGTGTCGGCGGAGGAAGCGGCACCGCTCCCCGCAGCCACGCCCCAGCGAACCGTCTGCACCCGGTAGCGCATCACGCCGTGGAAGGCAAAGCGCGCGTAGGTGTAGGCCAGGCGGGGAGTGCCATCCCGCGCGACCTGGTCAAGATGGTAGCCCTCGCCCGGTGCGGTGGGCGGCAGGTAGCCCAGGGTCACGGTCTGGAGCACCGTGGTGCCATCCGTGCCATACCGGGTGATCCCGGTCAGCAGGAGCTGCTCGCGCCCGGCGTCGGGCAACACCGCATAGCTGAAGCGGTAGTCCCCGATGGGCTGATCACCCACTTCGACCCGCACCTGCTCCAGCCGCTGCGTCAGGTAGAAGCGATCCGCCGCCGGGTCGTAATCCTGCGCGCCCCGGTCGCCATAGATCAGGTGTAGCCGCCGGTCAGGCGCCTGGCCGAGGGTGGTATTGCCATTCCAGGCAATCGCCGTGAGGTAGCCGCCGCGTGCAAAGGGCACACCATTAACGTTCCCCGGCTCGGTGGTGTAGTGCCAGGTCTGATAGTTGGTGTGGCTATCCGTCACGCGCGCCAGGTTCCAACGGTAGGGCTGCGGCGCATCGCTGCTATCCAGATAGTGCCAGACACTCTCCGGCGTAGTGCCGAAGAACCAGGTCAGGCCGTTGGTGTCGGTGATCACCCAGGTATCGGTCGGCGTGTCCCGCTGGATGGTCAGGGTCTGCCCGGCCAGCTCGCGGTTGCGGTGGTAGAAGCCGTCGCCGCCGGTGGCCGGGTCAGCATAGACCAGCGGCCAGCGGACGCCATCCCAGAGCAGGTCAAACGCATCGTCGGCGGTCTGGTCGGGGGTGGTATCCGGGCGGCGCAGGATAGCAAACCCACCCAGGCTGGTACCACTGCCGAGGATGCCGGCGGGCTGCCCGCGCCCTTCGTCACTGAGGAAGCTGCTGCTGTGCAGGCGCAGTCGCGGTGGGAGTAGCCCGCCGGGAGCGACCAATGGATAAGCAAACGTGCCCGCGCCAAGCTGTTGCGGCGACTGGAACTCGCGCATGGCCGGCGGCAAGGCCGGCATCAGCGGACTGGTTCCCGTCGGGGCCGCCAGCCAGATGGTGTCCCGCCCCACTGCTTCGAGCCCGGTGAGTAGATCACCACTCGTATACTGGTATTTGACATAGACGGCGCGTTCGCCCACGCCGGCCGGCAGGGTCCAGGGCATGGTCAGGGGGACAGTGTAGGTAATCGGGCCGGTCCAGTCGTCAATCACCGCCTGGGTTGGTGTGACCGGAGTCCAGGATGCGCCCGTGAAGGTCGGGCTGTCGCTGACCATAATGGCGGTCACCCGCTGCCAGCTCCAACCGCGATCCAGCGGAATGGTCAGCGTCACTGCGCGGCTGGTGATGACCGCAGCATCATTGTTGATAGCAATTGCGTCCGTCAGGCCAAAGACCGTCGTATGGTGCGTCCCGGCTGTTCCCGCTCCAACCTCGCGTACATCAGGATGCAGGATATTCCGCCGATGCCAGAAACTCTCCATCCAGGCCTGCACCGGATCGGCGGCCCAGGCCGCATTCTCAGCATAGAACAGGTGCGGATAGCCGGTCTTCTGAGTGCGATCACGCGGCCAACTGCCATCGGAGCCCTGATGATCCAGAAATCCATTGGCCGACATATCCTGGCTATGCATGCGTGCGGCCGCGTCCAGGGCCGGATGCGCCACCAGGGGCGCCAGGCCGCGACTGGTTCATTCCTGGTTAATCTGCTGCCGGATGGCCGCCTCGGTCGCAACAACGGCTGGTGCCGGAGTGGGCGTGATGGTGGCGGTCGGCACCCCGGGGGTAGTGAGAGGGGTGGGCGTCAGCCGGGGGTCTGGGCGAAGGGCCGGCCAGGTTGCCGTTGGGATCGGCGTGATGGTGGGGGAGGGCGTGACCGTCGGGGTGACATCGGGTTGGAACGCAACCAGGGAGATTGTAAGATCGTAGGTGCGTGGGGGATTGTCTTTGGGCGTCCCCATGGCCTGCACATAGTAGGTGTCCGGTGGCAGCGTCACCGTCAGCACCTGGGTTCCGAAGACCGGCCCACGTCCGGCAAGTGCCAGCCGCGAAGTGCCATCGCTGTAGTAGAGCCCGAGGGTTGTATCGAGGAGTGCGACAAGATTCGTTGTTTCCAGCCGATACCGGGCCGTTTCCGTGACGGTGAATGTGACCCAGTCCGGATCAATTCGGCCACCGGGCATATAGGTGATATGGGTCTGGGTCGTGCCTACCGGGAAGGGAAGCGCCTGGGCCGGCGTATCATTCGGTTCATAGGGATCATTGCCCGGGTAGGTCAGCTCAAGATCATACGTAGCGGTGGGGTCGCCGGCATCTGTGTCATTCGTGAAGCGCAGGTAGTAGGTACCCGCCGTTGGTGCGGTATAGGCATATGTCACCAGCGCATCCGCTTTCGGCAGAAGGATGCGCCCGTCCGCATCGAAGAGCGCAAAGACCGGTTCGATCCCGTCTGCCGGATTGCGCACCCGGATCTGAACGGTCTGCCCGGTGCGCGCGGTGAAGGCGACCCAGTCCTGATCAAACGGAGTGCAAAACGCTCGCGCCTGGGTGCTGCCAATTGGGAAGGGCTGCGCCTGGCTGCGCCAGTCGTCGGTTTCGTAGCCATCGCTGCAGGCCAGCGACGTGATCTGCAAATCGTAGGTGAGGTTGGGGTATGCCCGATCAACGGTATTGCGCACGCGCAGATAGGCCGTGCCACTGTCCGCAAAGGTGTAGGCCAACCCCTGCCGGCCGTCCGCCAGGGTGCGCCCGGTGTTCAACGTTGTCGTCCCGTCCTGGGCATAGAGCGTTAACGTGTGCCGCAGGTACGCGGGGGCATTCCCGGTCTCGACCCAGATGGTCTGGCCGGCCGTCCCGGTCACCGTGACCCAATCCTCATCACCAATCGTACAGAAGCGGTGGGTCTGGGTGTCTCCCAGGGTGAAGGGGTGTGCCTGCGCTGGCGTGTCATTCGATTCATAGCCATCGCTGCAGGCCACCGTAGTCATGCGCAGGTCGTAGGTGTAGGCCGGGTTGCCCGTGCCACTGGTGTTGCGCACCCGCAACCGATAGGTACCGCTCTGGGTCACGGCGTAGGCCAACCCCGGCTGGCCCTCGGACAGCGGACGCCCCGTCGTCAGTTCGGTTGTGCCATCATCCGCGTAGAGCGTCAGGTCGTAGGTCAGGTAGGGCGCAATTGCCCGGGTCTCGACCCAGATGGTCTGACCGGCGGTGGCGGTAAACGTGACCCAGTCGGTATCATCCGGGGTGCAGAAGGCGTGCGCCTGGGTATCCCCCAGAGGGCCATGGTGGTGGCCTGGTCCGCCGTGTCATTCGGCTCGTGGGGATCGTCGCATGTGCGTGCCTGGACCTGGAGATCGTAGGTATAGCCTGGACTGCCGTCTCCCGTGGTGTTCTGCACCTGCAGGTAGTAGGTGTCGCTGTCCGTTGCGGTATAGCCCAACACCTGGTCATCACTGAACGGGGTCAGCCCGGTGGCAACCAGCGTGGTGCCATCGGCCCGGTACAGGGCCAGATCGTAGTCGATCCGGGTGGCACTGGCATCCAGCGTTACCCAGATCGACTGTCCGGTGGTTAGCGTGAGCGCAACCCAATCGGCATCATCCGGCGAGCAGAACGCATGGGTCTGGGTATCCCCCAGAGCCATGGCGGTGGCCTGGTCAACGGTATCATTCGGTTCGTGGGGATCGTCGCAGGTAACGGACGTAAGCTGCAGGTCATAGGTTGCCGCCGGGCTGCCCGCGTACGCGGTATTGGTGATCCGCAGCAGGTAGGTGCCACTGGCGGCAAACGTGTAGGCCAGTACTGGCCGGTTGGTGCTGGCCAGCCAGAAGTCGGAGGCCAGGCGGGTGGTGCCATCGGCGGCATACAGGGTGATGTCATACTGTATGTCGGCGGCAACATTGTGGGGTTCGACCCAGATATGCTGCCCCGCCGTGGCCGTAAACGTGACCCAGTCCATATCGTCAAAGGTACAGAAGCTGTGCGTCTGGGTGTCCCCCAGAGCCATGGCGGTGGCCTGGTCCGCCGTGTCATTCGGTTCATAGGCATCACGACAGCCGCCGGCCGTGATGGTCAGGTCATAGGTCGCTTCCGACCCGCCGGTGCCCTGCGCATTGCGGACACGCACATAGTAGGTGGCGCTGGTTGTCGGTTGGAAGGCAATCTTCGCCCCGCTGCCGGTATCATTGACGCGTTCGATCCAGGTGCTCCCATCGCCGGCAAAGAGGTACATCTGGAGGAACATGTCGGCGCCCGTTTTGGTAGCCTCAATGAGATAAGGGGTGCCAGCCACGCCTTCGAAAGCCACCCAGTCGTTATCCCCACCCGTGCAGAAGACATGCGGCTGCGTCGTACCAACGGTGAACGCGGTCGCCGCGTCTGTGCCATTATTCGGTTCATAGGGATCGACACATGTACCCGGGGTGACGGTCGGGGTGCTGGTGGCGGTGCCCGTCACCGTCGCGGTCGGGGTGGCCGTCACCGTGGGCAGGTTGGTCGCCGTCGGCGTTGGGGTGGCCGTCGCCGTCGCGGTCGGCGGGTCGGTCGCGGTCGGTGTCGGTGTTGGGGTGGCCGTCGCGGTCGCGCGCTCCGTGGCAGTTGGTGTCGGCGGCACTGTTGTCGTTGGGGTGGCCGTCGCGGTCGGCGGGTCAGTCGGGGTGGCCGTCGCCGTGGGCCGCTCGGTCGCCGTCGCGGTCGCCGTCGGGGTGGCCGTCGCCGTGGGCCGCTCGGTCGCCGTCGCGGTCGATGTCGCCGTGGGCTGATCGGCATCCGGCACAGGGGAACACATGCCCGCCGGCGGGCGGGTTTCCGTCTGGTTTGCTGCTGGATGCTACTGTATGCAGTTTGCCACTGGTTATGATAGCACGGAGATCCAACGTTGTCTAGAGGTTTTCTCGGGTGATTTCATTAAGCCTTGATTATGTGTGAACGATGACACGAAGAATATAAAATAGAAAGATTTAGCCGCATGGTCAGCGTTTCTTAAACACAAAAATATACTCATGCTTAAAGATATAAAACCCACCGACCAGGGCGCGATATTTCCATAACTCCTTCTGGTTGCGTTTGCCGGTGGTCTCTTCAAAATTCTTGACGATAATACTCTTGAGCAGAAACCCGCGTTGCAGCACCACATCCATCGTGCGGAAGCCCAACGGAATCCACTCGCCCTTCGCATACTTATCGCCAATCACCAGCGCCAGGTAGCGCCCCCGATCCAGCACCGGCGCGACCCGGTCGATCACCTGCCCCATCAAGGCCAGGAACGTCTCAACCGAAGCGGCATTGGAGAGATCCCGCGCATCGTCACTAAATTTGATGATATCGAAGTAGGGCGGGTGCAGCATTACCAGTTGCACCGCCTCCCGCCCATAGCGCTGGAGCAGTTCCCGGTAATCGGTGCCGGTGCTATCGCCCGTGACCACCGCGCTGACTACATTGTGGGCATTGGGCCCGGCGGCGATCAGGTGGCGCGCATGGTCGGCTACCTCCGGCTGCAGTTCCACGCCCAGGCTATTGCGCCCCAGGCGTTGCGCCTCGATCAGCGTGGTGCCCGCCCCGGCGAAGGCATCGAGCACCCAGTCGCCCTTTTTCGTGTAGCGGCGCATCATCTGGTAGGGGATCTGCGGGATAAAGTTGCCCCAGTAGCCCGCCCGGTGAACGCCGGTCTTGTCGCGGCGCTCCTCGATCCAGAGGCTGTCGGTGTAGATATCCTCGTACTCTTTCCAGCGATTGAGGTTGATATCATTGACCGCGCTGGTGCGCTCCTCGGCCACACTGCGGGCCAGCCGGTCGAGGTAGTAGCGCGCCCGCTCCAGGGTTTGCGCGGCGGCGATCTGCTCCAATTCGCCAATCAGATAGTCCCGATGAAATGTCACCACCGCCGCACTCGGATCAACCGCGTGCAGGGTATGCGTGCCGTTACGCAGTTGCTGCTGCATGGCGGCGATCCGTGCGCGCAACGTTGCTATGGCATCGGACTGGTGGAACTGCTGGATGGTTTCGAGCAGCCGGGCGGTATCGAGGCGCAGGGATAGATCGGCTCCGGCGGGTGGATTATCGGACTGAGATGAATGATTGGACATGGCTCGGGTGACGGCAGGTGTGCCTTCAGCAAGATTCTCCCGCACCGCATTATAGCATCAGGTGACAACCCCGCAGATCACGCAGACCACGAAGCGGGGAAGCCAGCCGTAGGGTGCATTCGATGCACCGTTCTTGTGAAGGGAACGCCTGAGATGGCTGATGACGTTTGTGAAAATAGCCGTAGGGTGCATTCGATGCACCGTTCTTGTGAAGGGAACGCCATATCGGTCTTTTTTCAGGCATCGTTCATTAGCCGGTGGGATACCTGCCGGGCAAGCCTGATCCGGCTGAAGCCGGGACTCCAACACCGGGGTCGTGCTGGAGCAACCGCCTCGCTCACCAGAGGCATGATCTTCGTGACCTTCGTGGTAAAAAGCACACAAGCAGCAAAGTTCGGGTATCATGGGGAGCAGGTAGCCGCGGGTGTCACTCACACTCACCGATGCAGCAGGAGCAGAGCAATGGACGCCGCTTTCACGCAGATCTTCAACTATGTCGGGCAAGTTATCCTGATCACCGCGACGCAACTGATCATTATGTTTGCGCCGGGCATTGCGCTGGCCCTGGGCATGCAGTTCCTGGCGGGAACCATCCAGCGGCTGGCCTATCGCACCCTCGGGCGCGGGCTCTTCCTGGGGCTGTTTGGCTGGCTGGGTACCACCGTGCATGAACTGGGGCATCTGGTCTTCTTGCTCCTCTTTGGACACCAGATCGTCGAGGTGCAGTTCTTCAACCCCGATCCCTACGCGCCCCAACTGGGCTATGTCAATGCGCGCTACGACCCGAACAGCGTCTATCAGAACATCGGCAAGTTCTTCGCCGGGATTGGCCCCATCCTGTTTGGCACCCTGCTGATCTACCTGGCTGCGCGGCTCCTGCTCGACCCGACGAGCTTTGTTCGGCTGGATATGGCCTCCAGTGTGGGAGGGGTGGCCGATCAGCCGGCGGACATCGGCGCACTGACGACGGCGGCATTAGAGGGAGCATGGGCGTTTGCGACCTCCCTGCTCCGGGTGGATTACCTGCTGGACTGGCACTGGTATGCGTTTCTCTATCTGGCATTCGCCATTGGTAGTTCCATCCGGCTGAGCCCCGCCGACATTCAGGGGGCGACCTCCGGCTTCCTGACCATTCTCGGGCTGATGCTGCTCTTCAACCTGGCAACGCTCTGGATGGCCGATGCGACCGCAACCATCCTGGGGATGATGAGCACATTCTATGGCTTTTTCTACGCCATTACCAGCATTGCACTGGTGATGAATCTGGCAGCACTGCTGCTGCTCTTCCTGCTGGCGGTGGTACTGCCGGAGCGCCGCTAGCCGCGCCGCACCGGACGCCGGCTCATCAACCCGATGCCGGAGAAGACAAACAGCGCCCCGACGATATGAAACGGCGCAATCCCCTCCCCCAGGAAGAGAAACGAGAGTAGCGCTCCGAACACCGGCATCAGATGGATAAACAGCCCCGCTCGGTTGGGGCCGATCCGCGCGACGCCGTTGTTCCAGGCGAGAAAGGCCAGGATCGAGGCAAACAGCGCCACATAGAGGATGCCCAGCAGGTTGGGCAGGTTGAACGATAGCACCGCCCCCTGGAGCGCGCGCAGCGTGTAGACCGGCAGCAGCAGTAACACGCCGACAATCACACTCCCCGTCAGCATCGCCAGTTGCGGCAGATCGGCAGGCCGACGCTTCACCAGGATCGAGTAGATCGCCCAGGTGACCACCGCCACCAGCATCCAGACATCGCCGGGGTTCAACTGGAGGCCGAACAGCGTCGCCAGGCTGCCCCGCGCAATCAGGATCACCGCGCCCAGCAGCGAAACCCCAACCCCCAGGATCTGCCGCACCGTCAGGGTGTCGCGGAAGACCAGCCAGGAGCCAAAGACAATCGCCACCGGCGTCAGCGCCAGAAAGAGTAGCGCATTCACGGCGGTGGTGGTCTGCAGCGCGGTGTAGACGCAGGTCTGAAAGACGGCCATCCCGGTCAGGCCGAGCGCCCCGATCAGCTTCCACTCGCGCCGCAGTTGGGCGCGATACTGCCGCAACTGCGGATAACTGAGCGGCAACAGCAGCGCCAGCGCCACCGTCCAGCGCCAGAAGTTCAGCGAGATGGGCGGAATATCGCCCCGCAGCGCGCGGCCCACCACAAAATTGCCCGACCAGAAGAGCGCCGCGCCTGCCAGCGCCAGGTAGGGAAACAGCGTCTGCAGGCGGGTCGCTGTCACAGTCATGGTTTGATCGTCGGATTGCATGGATTCTCGTTCTATTCAAAGATCTCGGCCACGCGGCAGGCAAAGCCCGGCAGCAGGTCCGCGTGTGCCAACGTATCAGCAGCCGCATACGTGCGCGCCATGCCATCGGGCGTATGCGCGATAATCTCACGGCTGCGCGGATAGACCACCCAGACGAGCAGCGTCCCCGCCGCCAGATACTCGCGTACCTTGTCCCGCACATCGGCGGCACTCGCATCCGGGGAGACCACTTCAACCGCCAGATCCGGGGCAAGTTCCCAGAATGCCACCGGGACGCCCGTTTCCGGGATGCGCTCCGCCCGGACATAGGCCACATCGGGACCGCGTACCGTATCCGGGTCGCGCATCAGCATAAATCCCGCTTCTACGCCGACATAACCACCCGGTCCCTGTTTCGCCCAACTGCGCAGATAACTGCCCAGCGTCAGCGCAATCGCGCCATGTTCCCCGCCCGGTGGCATAGTTTCAACAACCTCCCCGCGCACCAGTTCCCGCCGCATCTCGGTCTCCGGCAACTGCCGGAACTCCGCAGCAGTCAGATGCGCCTGCGTGATGGTTTGCATACGTATCACCTCTCTGGCGTGCATTCTGCTCCCGCCGGTACCTGCGTTCGCCTATAATGTATACTACATCTCCAGAATTATCCAGCCATCGGGTGTGGCGCGCAAATGAGAGGAGCAATCAGCAATGTCAGCGACAACGATTGAATACCCTGACGAGGTCCGTCTGGCACTCAACCTGACGCCCGAGCAGTTTACCGAAGAGATCCGTATGGCGGCAGCAGTCAAGCTGTTTGAACTGGGGCAACTCTCCTCCGGGCGGGCCGCCGAGCTTGCCGGTGTCTCGCGGGTGCGTTTCTTGCACGAGTTAGGCCGGTACGGAGTTGCCACGTTTTCCATGGATGAGGAGGCACTGTTGCAGGATATCCATAGTGCGAAACCGGTGTACACAGCGACCGGGTGATGAAATCCACATCAACAACGAACAGCCGGGTCATAACGACCGGAGGGAACTATCTCACCAATGCTGCAGCGAAATTGCAGCGAAATTGCAGCACGACGCGCCATCGTCAACCAGGAAAAGCCCGGTCATGGTGAACGGAGTGAACCATCTCACCGATTCCGCCATGCCACGCGGCGCGGTTGCAGCACGACGCGCCATTGTCAACCAGAAAAAAGCCCTGTCGTGGTGAGTAAAGCGAACCATCTCACTGATTCTGCATTGTTTTCCATTGTACAACGTTGCACTCCAGCGAGATGCCTCCCGCCGGTCAGCATGACATTGGGGCTTCGTTGCGGCACGCCGTGCCATGGCAGCGAGATGCCTCCCGCCAGTCAGCATGACTTGGGGCTTCATGGCAGCACACTGCATCATCGTCAACCAGGAAAAGACCTGTCATGGTGAACGGAGTGAACCATCTCACCGATTCCGCCATGCCACGCGGCGCGGTTGCGGGACGATGCGTCATCGTCAACCATGAAAAGCCCGGTCATGGTGAACGGAGTGAACCATCTCACCGATTCCGCCGTGCCATGCGGCGCGATGCCTCCCGCCGGTCAGCATGACCTGAGTCTTCATGGCAGTATGATGTGCCATCGTCAACCAGGAAAAGCCCTGTCATGGTGAACGGAGTGAACCATCTCACCGATTCCACCGTGCCATGCGGCGCGATGCCTCCCGCCGGTCAGCATGGCTGAGTTCATTGCACGCCGCATCCCTCGGCATTCTTGGCATCGTGGCGGTGCGAGCTTGTGCGGACGCGGAGGCGCTCGTATCTACAATCTGTCATCGGCTATAATTATGGGTACGTGAGCACATGGCAGGAACGCGGGAATTCTTTGAGAAGCAGAAGACGATGGACACAATACCTATTCTGGTGACCATGCCGGAAGAAGAGAAACCGCAGGATACAATGGGCATTTTCGGTACGTTTAAGACGGAAGGTGATATCGGGGCTGCACAGGTGCCGGTTGAGGTCGGCTATCCTGCACCAACCCAACCAGCAACTCGGCACTCAACCGCCGGTCACCAGCGCCCCGGCCCAGGTGGGCTTTTCGGCCTGCTGCGCCAGTTTCTGCGCACCGGTGCGGAGCAGTTTATCACGTTGGGGAGTGTCTGGTTGTTCTGGCATGCAAACAAGAATAGTTTAGTCTGTACCGACTACTGGTGCAGCTTTGCCTTGAAGGTCGGCAAATATGCGGGACAACTGCAAACTGAGTTCGTTCACATTCATATCCGTTGCATCAAGGTGGATTTTACCCTTCATTCCAAAGGGCAGGGCAGTCGCCGCAACACCCGCAGTCAGTACCGGAATAATCTGCATACGATGAGATCTGGCCCGACTCAGCGCTACCCCGGTTTCAAAGTTCGCCCACTGCGAGTCAAGAAACGCCGGCGAAATGATCAACAGCGTGTAGCGACTCTCGGCCATGGCACGATCAATTGCATCAACTATATCTTCACCAGGCTGTATATCCCGTTCCGGCAAAAAGACCTTGAGGCCCTGCGCTTCTAATGCTCGAGCCAGTTGATCAACGAGATCACGCTCCCGGAACGCATGCGAGATAAAGACATCAAATAGTTTTTCAGTATGCACCGATGCGCTCCTCAAATGTCCCGACGGCTCTTACCGGATTATACCACCGGGACTGGCGATTGGCGATTGGGGATGCGCCTGGGGATGCGCCGATTCATGTTGTAGGGGCGCAGCATTGGCTGGATATGTTGACGGTAGGTGAAAATCCTATGGGCCAATGCTGCGCCCCTACATTTGTCGCCTCCTCGCCGCCCCGCCTCCTCGAATCCTCGCCTCCTCCTGATAAACCTGCTCGTTTTTCCAGGTTGCCCCCTCATCGAACGGGCGATGCCGCCACGCGCGCCGCAGGCTATAGTAGGGGTACACACAATCTCGCTACATCCTACCCTTGAACTGAATTGCGGAACAATCAATCACCCGGAGGAGAATATTATGGAAAACCCGACACCCGAAATGCACCTCTTGAGTAGCCTGTCGAGCCAGATGGCCGACGCGGTAGAGCAGATTGGCCCGGCGCTGATCATGGTCAACGGGCGGCAGCGCCAGTCCGCCAGCGGCATAGTCTACGCGCCCGACCTGATCCTGACCGCCGACCATGTCCTGGAGCGCGAAGACAACCTGACTATCCAGACCTTTGATGAGCGCACGCTGGCGGCGCAGTTTGTGGGCCGCGATCATGTCTCCGATCTGGCAATCCTGCGCGTGCCCGACCTGGGGCTGGACCCGGCCGCCACCGCGAGTGATCCGGCACGCGTGGGGCAGTTGATCCTGGCGGTAGGGCGACCATCCGCCAACGGGCCTATGGCAAGTATCGGCATTGTCAGCGCGGTGGGCGGGCCGCTGCGGATGCGGCGCGGGCGCATGCTGGAGCAGTTCATCCGCACCGATGCCATTCCCTACCCCGGCTTCTCCGGCGGCCCGGTGATCGACGGGCGCGGCGCGGTGCTGGGCATCCTGACGACTGGACTGATCGGTGGGGCAACTCTGGCTATTCCGACGGCGATTGCCTGGCGCGTGGCGGCGACCCTCTCGCAGCAGGGCTTTATCAAGCGTGGCTTCCTGGGCATCAGCAGCCAGCCGGTGCATCTGCCGGAGGGCCAGCGGGCCGGGCGGGCGCAGGAGCAGGGGTTGCTAATCGTGCGCGTCGAGCCGGACAGCCCCGCCGCGCAGGGGGGCATGCTGCTGGGCGATATCCTGATGAGCCTGGATGGGCAACTGGTGAATGATACCGATGATCTGCAGGCGCTGTTAATGAGTGATCGCGCCGGCAAAACTGTGCCGGTGGAGGTGATTCGCGGCGGCACCCTGCAGACCCTGCAGGTGACGGTTGGTCAGCGCTAGGTTGTAGGCGCGGCTTGCAGCCGCGCATGCTGGAGGCGTACGGCTGCAAACCGCACCTACGGAAGTCGGCATAGCCAAACGCAGGTTGCGCCGGTAGGGACGCGCTTCTGCGCGTCCGCTGTCCTTCCCGCAGGCGTACGGCTGCAAACCGCACCTACGGAAGCCATCGTAGGGTGCATTCGATGCACCGTTCGGCGGCCCCATGCCATACTCGCAGTAACCTGAGCGCTTTACCGTTTATAGTGCCGCCTTCAGACAGTTCCAGGCCGGCACAACCGCCTGAAGGCGGCACTACTATCATAACCGAAGGGAAACTGTCATAACCTGACGACCGGGCGATACGGTGACAGGATGACTCGGTAAGTGTTTACCCTGTTCCCTGTCACCAATCCCCGGTTCCCTGATCTTGAGAGGAAATGGTATGATAACAGATACAATGGTTGAACCAGTTGTTGATGGAGTTCCGCACGTCGCCTCGACCGCTATCGCGGAGATGATCGCGCGGGTGAAGCCGGGCGTGGTGCAGGTGCGCAGCGGCCGGCACGGCGCGGGGTCAGGCATTGTCTGGCGTGCCAACGGCGGCATTCTCACCAATTTTCATGTGATTGCCGCCGGCGAGCGCAGCGCACCGATCCAGGTGCTACTGCCGGATGGTCGCAGCTTCGACGCCCGTGTGCTTGATCGCAACCCCTCGCTGGACCTGGCAATGCTGGCGATTGACGCGCAGGATCTGCCGGCGGTGCCGGTGGGCGACTCCTCCCGGCTGCGGGTGGGGGAACTGGTCTTTGCCATCGGGCATCCCTGGGGACAGCGCGGGGTTGTCACCGCCGGGATTGTCAGCGCCCTGGGCGCGGTGCCGGTGCGCGACAGCAACCAGACCGCGCAGTATATTCGGTCGGATGTGCGGCTGGCACCGGGCAACTCCGGGGGACCGCTGATCGATGCGCAGGGCAATGTGGTCGGGATCAATGCGATGATCTTTGGGGGCGATCTCTCGGTGGCGATTCCCAGTCATGTCGCCGGCGAGTGGGTAGCCGGGCCGCCGAGCCATCCGGTCTACCTGGGGGTGCAGGTGCAACTGGTGGAACTGCCGGCCACCACCCGTCAGGGCAGCCTGGCGGCGCGGGAGGCGGGACTGCTGGTGGTGGGCCTGCAGGCCGAAGGTCCGGCGGCCCGCGCCGATGTGATGATTGGCGATGTGCTGCTCGACATTGACGACACGCCGGTCACAGATGCCAACACGCTGCTGGGGGCACTCTCCCGCAGCGCCACGCGCGGGCAGGCCCGCCTGCGGCTGCTGCGCGGCGGCAGCATCCAGGCAATCGAAGCCCACCTGAACGGGCCGGAGCAGCCGGCATGATCCGCGTCTTTATCGCCGCCCTGACGCCGACCCTGCGCGCCGGGCTGCGCGCCATCCTGACCAGCGGCGAGTTGCAGGTCGTCGGCGAGGCGGCCACGCTGACCGATCTGGCGGACGGGCTGCCGGTGGATAGCGATGTGCTGGTGGTGGCGAATGAGGAACTGCTGGCCGAGCTTGCGGCCGCACCGGACACTGCGCCGATTCCGGCACTGCTGCTGCTGGCTGATACGCCACAGCCGGCCGCCCGTCTGCCGGACTTGACCCGGCGCGGCTGGGGCATTGTCGCGCCGGATGCCCCGGCCGCCGAGTTGCAGGCGGCCGGGGTCGCCGTGGCGCAAGGGCTGGTGGTGCTACCGCTGGCCCTGTCCGGCCAACTCCTCAGCCAGACGCTGGAGGAAGAAGCGGAAGCAGACACCGAACCGCTGGATGAACCGTTAACGGCGCGCGAACACGAGGTGCTGGAACTACTGGGGCAGGGGCTGCCCAACAAACTGATCGCTCGGCAGCTTCAGATCAGCGAGCATACCGTCAAGTTTCATGTCTCGTCGATCTATGCCAAACTGGGCGCATCCAGCCGCACCGAGGCCATCAGCCGGGGCGCCCGGCGCGGGTTGATTACATTGTAGGGTAGTGGACAGTAGGCAGTGGGCAGTGGGTAGTGGGTAGTGATCAGCCGTCGGGCATCCGCCTGACGGTTGCTTTACGTACGACAACAGGGATCGCATTATAAACTTTGATAACCAGAATCGGTACCAGGTGTGGCGACCTTTGCGTGTTTATACCAATAGTCATGGCTCTACGAGCCACCAGGAAGCATGAAAATGAGCGGTCAGTACATGCGTGCTGAATACAGCCTATTTTCAGAGGAATTTGCCATCAAAACAGCAATCAACGGGAATGGGCGCAACGAGCGCAACAGTGGCACATTCCCGTTTATCATCTCTACGTCCTCGGTGTTCTCTGTGACTATGATAACAAATCGGTATTATGCCTGTAACCTGTAACCTGTAACCTGTAACCTTGTTTAAGGAGCTTCATGACCATGCGGCAATATCGTCGTCGGCCGACAATTACCGACCAGGGCCCCAAAACCTGGGCCGAGCGCCGGCAGGATGTGCAAAAAGCCTTTCGCAATATTCCCCGCTCAATTCTGCTGGCGTGGCAAGCCCACCGCAACGCGACCATCGGCATGGCGCTGGTGACGCTGGGCGCAGCCTTTCTGCCGGCGGCCCAGGCCTGGGTTGCCAAGCTGATTGTAGATACCGTCGTGGCGGCCATTACGAACGATCTGCCGGTGGGGGTGGGCGTGCGGCAGGCGCTGCCCTTCCTGATCATCGAGTTTATCCTGATCACGCTGGGGGCGATCTTCAGCCAGAGCCGCCGGCTGCTGGAGCATATCCTGAACGCCCATCTGGGCCACACCATTAATACCTCGATCATTCGCAAGGCGTTAACGCTGGATCTGCACTACTTTGAGGATGCCAACTTTTATGACAAGTTGCAGAATGCTCGCCGCGAGGCCGACTTTCGCGCCCTGTCGATTATCAACACCAGCTTCCTGCTGGTGCAGAACATGATCACGCTGGCGTCGTTTGCGGTGATCCTGCTGGCCTTCAGCCCGCTGATTGCACTGATCCTGTTTGGCGCAACCATTCCGGCATTCCTGGCGCAGACCCGCTTTAGCAGCCTGCACTTTCGCCTGCTGACCTGGCGCGCGCCCGAGTTCCGCCGGATGCAATACCTGGAATATCTGCTGACCGTGGACAGCAGCGCCAAGGAGATCAAGCTCTTCGGGCTGGGCGAGCCGCTGCTGGAGCGCTACAACGAACTCTTCTGGAAGTTCTACCAGGATGATGAGGCGCTGGCAAAGCGGCGCAGCATCATCAGCATGCTCTGGGGCCTGCTCTCAACCGCCAGCTACTATGGCGCGTATGCCTGGATTATCTGGCTGACCATTGCCGGGCGGATTACCCTGGGCGATATGACGCTCTACCTGACGCTGTTCCGCCAGAGCCAGGGGACATTTCAGGGGCTCTTCGACAACACCAACCGCATCTACGAGAGCGGGCTGTTTATGGGCAACCTGTTCGGCTTCCTGGGGTTGCGCCCGCAGATGAACAGTTCCACCCAGGGCCGCACAGTGCCACGCCCAATCCAGCAGGGCATCGAGTTTCGCAATGTCTCCTTCCGCTATCCCGACCGCGAAGACTGGGCGCTGCGCAACGTCAACCTCTGTATCGCACCGGGCGAGAAGCTGGCGCTGGTCGGGGCCAACGGTGCGGGCAAGACCACACTGATCAAGCTGCTTACCCGGCTGTACGACCCGACCGAGGGGCAGATCCTGCTGGATAGCGTGGACCTGCGCGAGTATGACCTGGATGACCTGCGCACCTCGATTGGTGTGATCTTCCAGGACTTTGTGCGCTACCAGGCCACCGCGCGCGAGAATGTCGGCTTCGGCCAGATCAACGCGCTGGCAGACGAGGCCCGGATCATCAACGCAGCCCAGCGCGGCGGCGCAGACGAGGTGATGTCCGAGTTGCCGCAGGGCTATGACACGATGCTGGGGCGCTGGTTCGAGCAGGGGCACGAGTTGTCGGGTGGGCAGTGGCAGAAGATGGCGCTAGGCCGGGCGTTTATGCGTGACAGTGGGGTGCTGGTGCTGGACGAGCCGACGGCCGCCCTCGACGCCGAGCGCGAGTATGAGATCTTCCAGCGCTTCCGCGAGCTGACCGCCGGGCGGATCGCGCTGCTGATCAGCCACCGCTTCAGCACGGTGCGCATGGCCGACCGCATCGCCGTCCTGGAGCATGGCACCGTGACGGAGATCGGCTCGCACGCGGAACTACTCGAGCTGGATCACACCTATGCGCGGCTGTTTTTGATGCAGGCGGAGGGGTATCGGTGAGGTAGATGAAGCAAGTTTTGATTTTTAAGTTTTGAGTTATGAATTACGATTCCCTTCCAACACCGTAGGGATACACACCAACGTAGTCACATCCCGACCTGATTACTCTCCGTCAGGTTGGGATTGCCGGCCTTACCGCACTGGAGAAACTTAAAACTCAAAACCCAAAACTCAAAACTCCTCAAGTGGATCGGCGCTAAACTGATCATGCACCTCCTGCAACTGCATGTCCTTGTAGCGCGCGTAGAAGCTGCGGGTAACTTCCACGCTGCGATGGCGCAGGATCTGCGAAACCTCGGCCAGTTCCACCCCCTCGTTGAGCAGGTAGTAGCCCACAAAGTGGCGAAAGGTGTGCGGCGAAGTTCCACGCAGCAGCGCAGCCTCGTCATACTTGCCCTCCAGTTCGATCTGGGCCGCCACCGCCTGCGCCGCCTGATGCACAATCCGCCAGCCGCTTGAGCGGCTCAACCGCGCCCCGGCGGTGCGCCGATCATACGACTCGAACAGCGGGCGGGCAGCCGGCGGATATTCCCGCGCCACCAGATAGACATCAATAGCCCGCTCGGCATGGCGGCGCAGAAAGAGCGTCTCCTCGCGGCGGCCCTTGCCAGACACCGGCACCCGGCTCTGCACCTGACGGTCCCGGTAGACGCTGCCGACATTCAGACTCAGTGCCTCGGAGATGCGCGCCCCGGTCGAGAAGAGCAGATGCAGCAGCGCGGCATTGCGCAGGCGGATCAGCCGCAGCCGATCGGTGCGATCTTCCTCCTCGCGCGGCTGATCGTAGAAGCGCACCAACCGCCGCAGATCGGGTGGCGTAGGAGCAAAGGTTTCGGACAGGCGCGGCAGCGCGCGCAGCATCTCGGCCCGCACTGCGGCGGTGCGAAAGCTGATCGCATCGAACGACTCCAGCAGCGCCAGGAAGCCCAGCAGCGGACGGGTATAGCTATGGATCGTCCGTGGCGCAAGTCGGGGCTGCGGGGTAGCGCTTCCCGTATCCGGCGCGGCCCGGCGCAACGAGAGATCATAGTCGCGGCGGCGCAAGGCACGCGTGTACTGCACCAGATCATCCAGCCCCAGGGAGCCGACGCTGGTCCGGCCGGTCCGCTCCAGCCAGCGTGTAAACAGGTTCAGCGCCGTTCGGTAGCTGTCGATAGTCTGGCGGGAGTGGTGGCGCTGCGCCTCGCGCTCGGCCAGTTCTGCCGGGTCGATATCATCGAGGTCGGCATCGTCCAGCACATCCAGGCCGGCCGTCTCCAGCCGGGCCAGCCAGATCGCGCCCGCGTCGGCAATGCTGGTTGTCGGCAGGATGGGTTGCCCCGCCAGGGCCGGATCACACTGCATTGGTAGACTCGTTTCTACGTGTAGGAAGAACAAAGAAGTAAAGAACTGAGAACTTGAGAACTGAGAACTGAGAACTTGAGAACTTGAGAACTTGAGAACTGAGAACTGAGAACTAAGGAACTCAACGATTACCTTTGCTTGCCATCGGCAGTAATCGGCAGCACCATTCTACGGCCGCACGCCGGACCCGCCGTAGGGTGCATCCAATGCACCATGATGCGGTCACACAACAACCCCGCCGTAGGGTGCATTCAATGCACCATTTTGCGGCCACACAACAACCCCACCGTAGGGTGCATTCAATGCACCATTTTGCGGTCATACAACATCCCCGCCGTAGGGTGCATTCAATGCACCATTTTGCGGTCATACAACAACCCCGCCGTAGGGTGCATTCAATGCACCATTTTGCGGTCACACAACAACCCCGCCGTAGGGTGCATTCGATGCACGATTTTGCGGTCACACAACAACCCCGCCGTAGGGTGCATTCAATGCACCATTTTGCGGTCACACAACAACCCCACCGTAGGGTGCATTCGATGCACCATTTTGCGGCCACACAAAAACCCCGCCGTAGGGTGCATTCAATGCACCATTTTGCGGCCACACAACAACCCCGCCGTAGGG
The DNA here is from genome assembly GCA_034436755.1 of Chloroflexaceae bacterium. Taxonomy (GTDB): domain Bacteria; phylum Chloroflexota; class Chloroflexia; order Chloroflexales; family Chloroflexaceae; genus CAKZQX01. The sequence continues at coordinate 20,661 of DAOTVB010000230.1, forward strand.
TGCATTCAATGCACCATTTTGCGGCCACACAACAACCCCGCCGTAGGGTGCATTCAATGCACCATTCTACGGCCGCACACCGGCCCTGGCGATGTCCGGATTAACCATTCAACCTTCACCAGGCCGCACCACTGGTAAGCATTATAACCCTACAACCTGGTCTTTGTAATCAAAATGGAGGCCACAGGTTATACCAATGTGCCGGCAAACCAGCAATCCACCGGAACGGGCGCAACGGGCGTAGCGACGACACGTTCCCGTGGATCATCTCTGCGTCCTCGGTGTTCTCTGTGGCAATGACAATAAATCGGGATTACAGAGCACTATCCCGGCACCGCGATCTGCTTGAAGTCGCGCGCAAGCGTTTGCAGCGCCGCCCGCATCTTCTCACCCTGTAACGCCGGTCCATGCCCGGTGATCACCAGCTCCGGCTCCAGCGAGGCCAGCCGCTCGACGGAGTGCTGCGCCGCATCCCAATCGGTGGTGTAGTACATCGGTGGACCGTGGAGTTCCGGCTGCTGCAGCGCGACGGCAAACGCCGACTCCTGCCGGGTGGTGATAAAGGCGTCGCCCGCGATGAGCGTCCGATCGGCGGCCCGCCAGAGCGAGATGTGGCCGGGCGTGTGACCAGGTGTGTGCAACCACTGCCAGCCGGGCATCCCCGGCACGCTACCATCCTCCGGCAAGGCGTGCAACCGTTGACTGACATCAACCGGCCCCCGGGGATAGAACCGCGCCAGCGCCGCCATCAGTCCGCCACCAACCGTCGGGTCCGGTGGCGGGTAAGATGAACTGCCATTGAGGTACGGGTGTTCCTCTGCATGCGCGTAAACCAATGCATCCCAGTGTTCGGCGAGTTCGCGCAGCGTCCCCACATGATCGAAGTGGCCATGGGTGAGGATGATTGCCGCCGGGCGAGCCTCCGCGCCAAAGCGCTGTGCCGCCGTCTCACGGATACGCCCGGTGGCACCCATCACACCGGTATCGATCAAGATCCACTCGCGGTCGCCCGCACCTGCCGCGCCGTAAAATAGGACATTGACAATCAAAAGTTGCTGATAGGCCAGATCCGGCAGCACCACCTGCACATCACCCTCCGGCTGCGCATCCGCGCGGGCCTCCCGGTTCAGCGGGACTTGCTGGTCTTCCATTGCTCCTCCTTTGTTTGCTCTTCCATAAGCAATGGCAGTACAGCAATTCTTAGACCAGCGGCCAGGAATGCAGTGTGTAACTGCGTCATAGCGTAGGAGTGGGCGTGAGTGGGTGGATGTGTGAAAGCGTGAACCGCCGACATCTCCCGCACTACAGGCACAGAGGTAATTTTGTGCTCTATGCCATCTGGCGGCGTTTAAAAACACATTCTATTGTACCCTCAGACCATGGGTACACCATCGCCCGGACCATTTCCCATCCCTGTCCCAACAAGAATGAAGGTATTACGGATAACAACTGAGTATCAGCAACGATGAACCCATGACTATTCATTTTCGTTTCAGGCCACTCTGCTTCAACAAAAACCACGGTGTATTCCCATCTCGTAACATCGCCTGGCATTCGGCGAAGCTGCACGGTTCGTTGCATATCATACTCATCAGCACTCAGAAAAGGAGGAACATGCACAACTTCCCATCCTGCGCATCCAAAAAGACTCAAAAGATCTCCATAGTTCTCTTTGTAATCTTCAGGTGAGACAGGTATCAAACGGTCATTGATCTGCTCGACAAACCAGTAGTGGTTCGCGCCACAATCATAACCGGCAGTCAAAACCAGCGCTACATACTCACAAATTTGATCATCCTGCATTATCGCACCCACCCCGTCTCGCATCCTTCCCTCACATCCCACATCCCTCCTCCTTGCATCCGTCCTCCGTCCTTCGTCTTTCGTCTTCTATCTCAGATCCAATAACAATAACTAATACACCTCCGCCTGCGCCAACTCGGCCACGCAGACCCGGTTCCGTCCGGCGGCTTTGGCGCGATAGAGCGCCCGGTCGGCGGCAGTCAGTAGTGCGTCATGGGTTGACCCGTGATCGGGAAAGACCGCCACACCGATTGAGACGGTGACAGCGGGCAGGAGGGAGTTGCCATGTTCGATATCCAGGGCGCTAATCGCCTGTCGCAGCATATCAGCCCGAATGATGGCATCTTCTTCGGTAATTTCGGGCAGCACCACCAGGAGTTCCTCGCCCCCGAAACGACATGCCGTATCCCCGCTGCGTAGTCCCGTACGCAGCAATGACCCCACAGCCCGCAGCACCGCGTCCCCGGCATCATGCCCGTAGGTGTCATTAATATACTTGAAGTGGTCAAGATCGAGCAGGTAGATTGCCATAGAACGCTGATAACGCCGGGCATGACTCAACGTCTGGATCAGGGTTTCGTTCAGGAAGCGCCGGTTAAACAGACCGGTCAGCGGGTCGCGGATGGCCTGTTCACGCAGATTTTCGCGCAGGTGCAGGTTTGCCAACGCCAGCGCCAGCAGATCGGCGGTGCGCACGACCAGCGGCAACAGGTGGCTCTGCAGCGTCTCAGCATCAGCGGCACCGGCCCGCACCTGAAGCAGACCAAACTGTTCGCCCCCCGTTTGCAGTTGCACACATATCAGCGACTGCCTTCCGGAGTATACGCCGGTCCGACAGCGACTCGCCAGATCGCAGGCATCCGTCAGCATATAGTGTTCGCCCTGCAATATCGGACAATCTCCTTCCGGCGGTAACACCTGGATGGGCATATCATTGCCCCACTGCCCAACCACGGACAGGGAGACAGCATCGGGAAGCCGGCGATAGAGTGCGCCCGCCCGCCCGGCAAAGAGTTCCCGCAGCAGGTGTACACTCTCCCGATAGGCTTCGTCTAGAGTCTGACAGCGCTGGAGCATGTTACTCAGGCGATTCAGCGCTTCCTGCTCGGACACATCACGTTCCAGATGGGCATTAACGCGCCGCACCTCTAGTTCGGCCTGCTGCAACTCCTGCACATGTTGCTCCAGATTGCCAATGACCTGACGTAGACGCGCGGTCATACGATTGAACGCATCGGCCACTGCGCCCACCTCATCATCACGTTCGACATGCGCGCGCAGATTGAGATCGCCTGCCGCAATTCGGGTTGCCGTGGCTGCCAGGCCGGCCAGCGGCATGGCAATCCCCCGCGCAATAAAGAGGCCAAACAGCAGCGCAATCAGAGCTGCTACCACCGCCACAATCGCATTCACACGCAGGAGAGCATAGGTTGACTGAAAGGCTTCGTCCTTCTCCTGTTCCGCTACCAGCACCATCTGCAGCGAGGGCAACCAGTGATAAACGCCGATAACCTCAAGTCCCCGATAACTGGTGTACAAACCGGAGCGGTCAGTCTGGGTACTAAATACAGTCTCTAGTGCCGGACTCTGCAGGCGCAGGATCTTCTTATCACGGTCTTCAAAGCGCGAATCGGTCAGCAGCAGAGCGTTCTGTCCGACCAGATAGGTTTCGCCGGTTTCACCCAACCCGGCCCGCTGGAGCATAATCTCATTCAACCGCTCCGAACTGGAGCGCCCGACCAGCACCCCGCGCACTGTGCCCTCTAGATCGATCACCGGGCGCGAAACCACCACCGGACTACTCAACCCCTGCGCTGTGTCGGATGAGAGTGACTGCGTGTAGGGCTCCTGCAGGCCGCGCCGGAAGTAGTCCTGCAGGTGAACCTGGCCCTCGTTGGCCGGGTCGGTTGAGAGCACCACCCGGCCCTGCCGGTCCAGCAGCAACACCTCCTCAAACAGATCGGTTGCCATAAGCACCTGCTCAAATTGAATGCGCAGGTTAGCCGCAGCCTGTTTGTACGCGGCTGATTCCGGGTCACTGCTGAGAAGTGGCTCGATCAGATGGGGCACCTGATGTGGATAGAGGACGGAAGTCAGGTAAATCTGAAGACTCTCCAGCCATGCTTCAATCTGCTCCTCTTTGAGCGTTGCCACGGATTGCAACTGGTTTGTCACCTGCTGTTTTCCGTGGCGAAAGCCCAACGACGTTGTAGTGATGCTAATAATCAGGGCGGGGAACACGACCAGCGCAACAAACGCAGCCAGCAAGCGGATGCGAATCGTACCAATGCGCAATCGCTGGAACCAGTGTGAGCGGCGGGTGGCTTCATCCGGCCTGGGCGTAAATGTCTGCATAGTGCCAATCTGCCTCTCCCTGACCTTACTGAGTAGCAGGCTCCAGATGATGAATGATGATATGCACGCTCTGCCACCACGAAGGCGGATGCACATAGGCATTATTAGCCGTCGGCCAGTTTTGCCAGTAGGTGGTATCAAACGAAATAAGTTGTTTATTCTGCACCAGTGGGATAACGGGCAGTTCATCGAGCCAGACGGCTGTGGCTGCAACAAACAGGTCATCAATGCGCGGATCACCCAGCGGCAGTGAAGCCATCTGATCGACCAGGTCGCTATACTCCTGATTGGCCCAGCGCCCCTGGTTGTTATAGTTGGTTACAGGCACATCTATTGGTTGCGCCCAGCGCATATGGTAGCGATCCAGCGAGGCCCAGGGTTCGTTGATCGAGCCACAGGTGTCCCAATCGATCAGCGCGTCAAACCGGCCCAGGGTTTTATGTTCAACCCACCTGTGCTCATCAAGGACTACCATTGTGGCATCGATCCCAACCGCTTGCACCTGCGCCGCAATCAGTTCGCCCGTACGGCGCATTTCGGGCGAGTCCGCATGGGCATAGATCGTCAACTCCAGTTGCTGGTCGCCCTGCCGATAGTAGCCATCACCACCCAGCACCCAACCCTGCGCCTCGATCATCTGCCGGGCTATATCGGGGTCACGCCTGGTCAAGGGGTATGTATCATACAGCCCGGCCTGCTCAAGCAGTTGCACATAGTACTCAAGCGGCGGATAGGCCGGGAAGAAGTGGCGGGAAGCAATGGTTGTCCCATAGTAGGCATCCCGCACAATCGCTTCGCGGTCAATAGCATAGTTAACGGCCCACCGCATGGCTTTATCATCCCAGGGCGGCACCATCGTGTTAAAGGACAGCGTGCGCGAACAGGGGTCCATCCAGGCAAAGGGAATTCCGTCGAGCCAGGTTATCAGGTTAGGCTTGACCTTCTGTACTTCCTGAAAGGTATCCATACCAATGTTACCGATGCTATCGAGATGCTCGGTGGACACCCGTACATCGTCACCGATAGTCATCGAAGTCCAGATCAGGCGTTCCGGGGCAGGCAATGGTTTAAAGCCGGCCTGTGCGCCCCACCAGTCAGCATCCCGCTCATAGATAAAGGTACCGTCGTAAAACCTATGCAGCGTGTACGGCCCGGTGAAGACCGGCCACCCCTTGTCGGGATCATAATTGGTAAAGGTATAAGGATCTTTATCATGCCATATATGTTTCGGCAGAATATCGAAACTCCCCCAGACTTTCACCGAGAAGAAATCCAGTTGAAAGTGCGGGTTCGCGTCAGTCAGATGAAACCGTACCGTCAACTCATCAACTTTCTCGACACGCTCCACCCAGTTGGTCAACCCGGCGAAGAAATCCAGTTCCAGATCAGGATGTTCGAGCAGCAGGTTCACGGTAAAGAGGACATCATCGGCGGTAAAAGCCACACCATCACTCCAGGTGATACCCTCGCGTAACGTGAGTGTCCAGACATCCTGGTTCTCATTGGCCGTCATACGCTCACCCAGCCAGGGCTCGATCACACCATTCTCATAGTTGAGAATAAACAGCGGCTCAATCATTGCCTGGTGGAAGCCTTTATCGCGGCGTGCATCACGCGCAAACGGGTTCCACTGTTCCGGGTGCTCTACACGACCTGAGGGAATGTCAAAGATTACTGTGCGGCGACGTTCGGCCTCATCGGTGATAAGCTCCTCCGGCAGCAGCGGCGGTTGGCTGGCAGGAGGCTCTACTGCATCCTGGCCGCTGAGTGACTGACAGGCTCCCATCACGACCAGCAGCAGCAGCGTAAGCATCAAACGAGGTATCCGGTAACCTGAGATAGCCATGATCGGTCACTCCTCTCCAGGAATAGTGCAACAATGTTTATCGTGAAGTATACCACGTTGATATACGGCATTACGGATTAATCGCGTTGGCCGCCGCACCGGGACGGGCGCACAACGCACAGGGGGCCGGAAAAGCCCGGATGAATCGTTTGACACCCCTGCACTGCTCTGCTATAATCAATCGGTCAAGGGTGGTCACGCCACTCTTTTTTGGTGTTTATAGCGCAGAGAGGTTAGACCGGGGCACTGTCCGGAAGCGGTCCAGGGCAGGCGCACCAGTTGAGCATACAGGGCAAGGAGCATTGGCGTGTACGCAATAGTTCGAGATCGCGGGATGCAATACCGCGTGGAACCAGATCAGACCGTGCGGGTTGACCTGCTTGAGGCCGAGCCGGGCAGCGCGATCGAACTGAACGAAGTGCTGCTGATCGGCGACGGCGACGAGGTGAAGGTCGGCACACCGCTGGTTGCCGGGGCCACCGTGCGCGCGGAAGTGTTGGGCGATGTCAAAGGTGAGAAGATTATCGTATTTAAATATCGCAACAAAAAGCGCTATCGCCGGCGCACCGGCCATCGGCAAAAATATACGCATATCAAGATCCGTGAAATTGTTGTGGAATAGGGAGATAAGCTATGGCACATAAAAAAGGTGTAGGAAGTACCCGCAACGGGCGCGACAGTAACCCGAAAATGCGGGGGGTCAAGCGCTTCGGTGGCGAGCATGTCCTCCCCGGCAACATTATTGTCCGCCAGTGTGGTACCAAGATCAAGCCGGGTGATAATGTCGGCATGGGCCGCGACTATACGATCTTTGCGATGGTTGAAGGGAAGGTCTATTTTCAGCCCTACTCCCGCACCCAGAAGAAGGTCAGCGTTATCCCCATCGAGCAGACCGAAACAGCCACGGCTGCCGATTAAGCATTATCCACGCGCCAACGGGATGTACACCGCATAAATGATCAGGAAGACCAGGACGACGCATGCGTCGTCCGTTTCATATCCTAGAACAATCCCGCTGCCGGGGATACCCTTGAGAATAGGAGCAAAAAGGTGAAACCGGATATTCATCCAAATTATGTCGCTACCGATATTGTTTGTGCCACCTGTGGCACCGTCTGGAAGACGCGCGCCACCAAAGATGGCATGCGTGTCGATATCTGCTCAAAATGCCACCCTTTCTATACCGGCGAGCAGCGCATTGTCGATACCGCCGGTCAGGTTGATCGCTTTATGCGCCGCCTGGCAACCTCGCAGCAGCGGCAGGCCGAAGCCGAGAAGCGCCGCGAAAGCAAGGAGCAGAAGCCCCAGAAGAAGAGTCTGCTCAAGGAGATTTACGGCGAGGAAGAGAGCGAAGCAGGCGCAGAGTAGGGGTAAGTTCAAGCTCTTCTACGTAACACCAGTTACGCGGTGGGTGTTTGAACCACGACCAACACGACATGCGCGAAACCCGTGAAACTGCCAATGCTGACAGGGATCAGGCGATCCGACGTTTGGCGGGAGATATCGCCTGCCGCAGGCGCATCGGGCTTCCATCGGGTCAAACGCCCGGTTTGCATGTTCATCGCGTAGGTCGTGTCGCGTCACTTCATTACGTTATGTAACGTTGAAGGTTAAGGTCATTATCGAAATTTGCGGCGAGGATGGAGGATGGTTGGACAACCGTCCTCGCCGCAATTCATTCCGGTTCACGCTGGTACATCGCCGCCATCCGCTGCCCGTGGGCCGCAATTTCGGCCCGCAGTTCTTCCGGTGCCAGCACCTCGACATCAGCGCCCCACCCCAGCACCCACGAGCGAATTTCCCGAATACCACCAACGGTCATCGTTAACTCGCAACCGCCATCCGCCCGGTCAACCAGGCGCTGGCTGTGGTGCCACACACTCTCGCGCACACGCGGGGCTACCTCGGGCGCAAACCGCAGATGCACTTCCACCGTGGCATCATCTATCACCCCCCAGGAACTTGCCAGGTACGCGTAGGGGTCAAAATCATCCGGGATATCGTACTGCTCTTCCAGCAACTCGGCCCGCTCGATCCGCTCGATCTTAAAGGTCCGCAACGCATGCCGCAGGCGGTCAAAGCCGATCACATACGCCGCTGGTTCGCTCCGGGAGACCTCTAAGAAGTAGGGCGCAACCACCCGTTCCGTCACCTCACGGCTGGCGGCCCGGTAGCGCAGCCGCACCAGCCGCCGGTCAGCCCAGGCCCGCGTCACCGCTTCCAGCACACGGATATAGATCTCGCGTAGCGGACGGGCACGAATCACATCGGCCACACGGGCCAGATGGCTGGAGATGGTTTGATCGGGCAGACCGGCGGCCAGTTTATCCAGCGCGGAGACAACATGCGGGTTATGTTCATCGCTGTGGTGGGCCAGCAATCGGGCCGCAAAGAAGAGCGAAATGGCTTCATTCAGGGTCAGTTGCACGGTTGAAACATAGGCGGCGCGGTCAATCCCAAACCGCCCGCGATCTTCCCAGACCGGAATACCGATATCGTGTAGCGCCATCAGATCGCGGTAGATGGTGCGCCGATCTACGCCGCAGTAGTTGGCAAGTTCAACCGCGCGCATGCCCTCGGGCGCGTTATACAGGCAGTGTTCAATCCGGCGTAGCCGGGCAGCTTTGCTTTTGATCCGTTCATCGCTGGATACGCCGATCACAGGTATGCCTCAAATGATATATTAGATAACAAAATAGACGGCAAACATCCCGGCAAACAGCAGCAGGCCCCAGAGCGTAATTCGCCGGAGATCTCGCCGGACATAGGCATAGTCCAGCGAGTAATCAACTGGTTCGGGTGGTTTCACCGCCACCCGCCCGGTGCGTCGCTGCTGGGAACGTTGTTGGGCGCGGCTCGATTGGGACTGTTTGCGCCGCTGACTGCGCGTCTGAGCAGGCATACAGGACACTCCTTTATCGCTGCTATCGAACAACATGATGTTGTCCGATAGGTTTGCACTACAATTCTCGATCCGGTCAATCCAGTTCGGCGCACTGCTTCGCTTCCGGTTCACACCAGAACCGCGTACGCCTGCCCTGATTATACCATGGCGGCGCTTGCATCTGTTGCCATCTGCGGCTATCATAGCAGGTATGACACGCGTAGGAATACTTGGCGGGGGTCAACTCGCCCAGATGTTAACCCAGGCGGCCATCTCCCTTGGATTGGAGACGGTCATCTTTGAGCGGTTCGCGGATAGTCCCGCCGGCCGGATCACGCGCCACGAGATCGTTGGTCCCTGGGACGATGAAGCGGCGATGCGCGCCTTTGCCACGCTGTGCGATGTTGTCACCCTCGAAAACGAATTTGTCGATGCCGGTGTGCTGCGGCAGTTGGAGCAAATCGGCCTGCCGGTGTATCCCACGGCGCTCACGCTGGCCGCCATCCAGGATAAACTTATCCAGAAGCGGCGGTTGGAGTCGGTCGGGCTGCCGGTACCGCCATTCCAGTCGGTAAGCGCCCCGGAAGATGTGCTGGACGCAGCGCAGCAGTATGGCTGGCCGCTCCTGCTGAAAGCGCGGCGCGAAGGCTATGACGGCTATGGCAACGCCACGCTGCAGTCGCCGGAAGATATTCTCCCGGCATGGGAACGGCTGACGGGTGCCGGGCGCGCGCTGCTGGTCGAGGCATTTGTCCCCTTTACCCACGAGATTGCGGTTATGGTGGTGCGCGGACGATCGGGCGAGTGTCGCGCCTACCCGGTTGTCGAAACCGTTCAGCGTAACCATATCTGTCATATCGTGCGGGCTCCGGCGGCAGTCACGCCTGAAGTTGCCGGCCGTGCCACTGAACTGGCGGAACAGGCGGTCCAGGCGGTTGATGGCGTGGGTATCTTTGGCGTTGAGTTGTTTCTGCACAAAGACGGCAGTGTGCTGTTGAATGAGCTTGCCCCGCGGCCGCACAACTCCGGGCACTACACCATTGAGGCATGTGTTACTTCGCAGTTTGAAAATCATCTGCGCGCGGTTCTGGGCTGGCCGCTGGGCCCGGTCGATATGCGCACACCGGCCGCCGTGATGGTCAACCTGCTGGGGCAGCGGCAGGGCCCGGCGCGTCCTGCCGGGGTCAGCCAGGCGCTGCTGGAGCCCGGCGCACATCTGCATCTGTATCATAAGCGAGATGTGCGACCCGGGCGCAAAATGGGGCATATCACCGCCCTGGGGGATAGCGTGGTCGAGGCGGAGGCAATTGCCCTGCGCGCGGCGTCACGCGTCGAGTTGTAGGTGCATACGGAAACGGGCACGAGTAATGACACCACTCATCGGCATTATTATGGGCAGCGATAGCGATCTGCCGACCATGCAGGGCGCGGTTGAAGTCTGCCGCGAGTTTGGCGTTCCGCACGAGGTGCGCGTCGTTTCGGCCCACCGCACCCCACGCGATATGGCGGACTATGCCGACAACGCGCATCGGCGAGGGTTGCGCGTGATTATCGCGGGCGCGGGTGGCGCGGCCCATCTGCCGGGAATGGTGGCTGCTCATACGCCCCTCCCGGTCATCGGGGTGCCGGTGCAGAGTAAAGCGCTCCAGGGGCTTGACTCGCTGCTCTCCATCGTGCAGATGCCGGCCGGCGTGCCGGTCGCAACGGTGGCGATTGGTGGCGCGCGCAACGCCGGGTTGCTGGCGGTGCAGATCCTGGCGGCCGCCGATCCCGCGCTGCTGGAACGAGTGCTGGCCTACAAGGAAACCCTGGCAGAGCAGTCGCGCGCAAAAAATGACCGGGTGAACCCTTTGTCATCTTCGGATGAGGAGACTGTAAATTGACTCCTCGGTTGGGGCTTGCTACACTTGATAAAGCTTAAAGCAGTGTGACGGTACTACCCCTGGAGGCATTATGCGCAATCTCCTCGTGACCGGCGGTGCCGGTTTTATTGGTTCAAACTTTGTAGTCTACATGCTCGAACGCTATCCTGACTACCGCATCATTGTGTATGACAAGTTGACCTATGCCGGGCGGCGCGAAAACCTGGATCGCGTGGCAGCACATCCCCATTTCGCCTTTATACAGGGCGATATCTGTGATGCGGCCCGGGTCCGTGCAACCATCCAGGAACACTCCATCGACACGATTGTCAACTTTGCGGCGGAAACTCACGTTGATCGCTCGATTTTTAGCCCGGATGCCTTTATCGAAACCGATGTACGCGGCACCTATGTGCTGCTGGAGGCGGCCAGAGCGTTCAAGCTGGAGCGCTACCATCAGGTCAGTACCGATGAGGTCTACGGCCACATTCCGCCCGGTCAGCGCAGCAGGGAAGGCGACCCGATGCACGCCCGCAGTCCCTACGCCGCCAGCAAAGCCGGCGCGGAACATCTTGTGTATGCCTACCATATCACCTATGGCATCCCTACAACCATTACACGCGGCTCCAATAATATCGGCCCCTACCAGTACCCCGAGAAAGCTGTTTCCCTCTTTACCACCAATGCGATTGACGATCTGCCGCTGCCGATCTATGGCGATGGGCTGCAGGTACGCGATTACCAGTATGTGGTGGACCATTGTGAAGGAATTGATGTTGTGCTGCACAAGGGGCAGGTTGGCGAAGCCTACAATGTCGGGACCGAGATCGAGACGCGCAATATCGACATGGCCCGCAAACTGCTGGATATCCTGGGGAAACCCCACAGCCTGCTGCAGCATGTGACCGACCGCGCAGGGCACGACCGGCGCTATGCCCTGGACTGTAGCAAACTGCGCGCCCTGGGATGGACCAGCCGCCACAATTTTGACGCGGCTTTGGAGAAGACCGTGCGCTGGTATGTGAAGAATCCGGACTGGTGGCGTCCCATCAAATCGGGTGAGTATCTGGAATACTACCGCCGCCAGTATGTTGAGCGCACCTAGCATAAGTAAGGTAGGCCCAATGACTCGTCCTTGTGCCGGCGGCCGCATCGAAGTTATCTGCGGCTGCATGTACAGTGGAAAAACCGAGGAGCTGATCCGGCGGATTCGCCAGGTCATTATTGCGCGCCAGCCATACCGCATCTTTACGCCCCGGCTGGATACCCGCTACGGCACGCACCAGGTTGCAACCCACACCGGGACACGGCTGGAAGCGCACCCGATCTCCTCAATTGCCGAGATACCACCGCTCACCGAGGATCTGCATGTTGTGGCAATCGATGAACTGCACTTCCTCGACGATCCACCGGAAGCGATTGTCGCCGTCTGTCAGGAACTGGCAGCGCGCGATCTACGTGTGATCATATCGGGGCTTGACCAGAACTACCGGGCCGAGCCCTTCCCCGCCATGGCCTCGCTGATGGCGGTCGCGGAACAGGTCGATAAGCTCTATGCCATCTGTGTACGCTGTGGGGCGTATGCCACCCGCTCGCAACGCCTGATCAACGGCGAACCGGCCCCCGCCGACGCGCCAACCATCGTCGTCGGCGGCCAGGAGTTGTACGAGGCCCGCTGCCGCGCCTGCTACCAGCAGGCTGAGGTAGAATTGCTGTCCTTATGTCGTTAGACGGCTTTACAAAAGAGTTGTAGGGGCGAAAGCTATTTCGCCCCTGACATCCCCACCGGACGATAATTACACAAACACCCCACCGAAGCGAACCATTCGCCTCGTACGTGGGGTGCTTGCGAACCAGTCTGTGTTTTTGTGATCCGGCGAGCGGCAGCTTACTGCTGCTGTTGCTGCTGCGCCTGGGCTACCAGGGTTGCCATCCCAGGCATGTGAAAGTGGTACTCATCCGCATCCTGAGTAGCATTCATAGCTACCGGCTCCTCAAGGTAGCCTTCCACCCGGTCAAGCAACCGGAGGAGCTTCTGCTGCGCCTCCGGATTATCCCCAACAGTGGCCTGCAGCTCCAGCAGTTCCGCCTGCAGACCAGTCAACTCAGTTGCCGACAATCCCACCCGGCGCTCTAAATCCCGTGCTAACATGGGCATCTGTCTCCTGTACACATATTCAGTTAGCTATATTCACTTATCCTGATTGTAGCAGTGGGAGTAACAACAAAGTAGGTCCGCACGCAACTACTTATCCTTGCGCCACTTCGCGGAGCCGTGCCAGATTGCGCAGCGTGATCCCGGAGCGGTCGATATCCAGCAGATCCGCCGCGCGGAACTGGTTGATCACCTTGGTCACCGTCTCACGATAGGCATTGATCATCTCGGCCAATTGCTGATGCGTACGATGCGGCAGCCGTGACTGCTGACCTTCGATCTGTTGAACATCACTGGCATCGGCCATATCGAGCAGCAGCGAGGCCAGTCGCGCCGGAACCGACTTGAACGCAACCTCATTCAAGCGCCGGCTGACCATCAGGCGATGCTGGCCCAACTCCTCAATCAGCGCCAGGCTCAATGCCGGCTGGCTTGCCAGGGCCTGCAGGACACTCTCGCGCGGCACCGTCACCACCCGCGCCGGTTTGATCGCCTCGGCAAAGGTGTCGTAGGTGCGACTCCCGGCCAGGACGCTATGTCCAAACACCTGTCCCGCCTCGACCACCCATAATGTTAACACGCGCCCGCTGGCAGAAAGCATCTGCAAACTGACCTGCCCTGACTGCAGCAGGTAAAATGACTGGGCGGTTTGACTGGGGGTGTAGATGAAGTTGTGGCGACGAAACGACTGCACCGAACCGTAGGGTTCGAGCCACTTCCAGAGGGCTTGCTGCTGTGCTAACCGGCTCTGTCTAGACGCCATCGCGCCCCTCCTCTCTAGCTACTCCATCGCGGAACTGGTTCTGGTTATACCACAACCCGTGCCACGGGATGAACGATCTGCCCCATCTTGAACAAGATCAGGCATCCGATATGCCACGCCTGCCTGCTTGCATGGGTTTGTGGTGGTCCAGGCGACTTTCGTAAGTTTCTTCTATTGTAACACAATCCGGGCAAACGAGATCTGCCGGCTGTGGGCCGCGCGGAGTGTGGCGGCAACGGTAAATGGATCAACCGCGATCACGCTGCTGGCAAACAGTTCCATTGCCCCAAAGTTGACCATCCGGGTCAGCGGGTTGCCCCGGTCCACAATGCGCACGCAAACCGGCAGTTCCTCCCACGGCTCGGACGTTGCTCCACAGGGCGGCAGGTAGACCACCACGTTAAAGCTGCGCACGCCCTCCGCATCGATCAACCCGCGCAATGCTGCCCAGGTCGCATCCCAGAGCGGTTCAAGTGCAGCCTGCACCACCGCATGGTCCAGCGTGCTCCAGTCGTCCACACGGGGAAGATTGCTGGTCGTCAGAAGCAGTTCCCGGTCGCGGATCGGCGTCAGGGTGACATACCCATGCACGCCATCGCGCTGCCAGAAGGTCAGCCCTAGCGCATCGTGCAACTGTCCAAGATCCGCCATCAGGTTACGATCATGGCGTGTGCGATACTCAACTGCCGCGCGCCGCCAGCGCTCAATCTGGCCGGGAGCCATCCCATGGGCAAGCATGGTCTGGAGATGCCCATGGGTAATCGATGCGCCCGCCCGCCAGAGACAATTCCAGAGAAGCAACGGATACCGCGCGCCGGCATCGGCAGCGTGGGCCGCCCCCAGCCAGCGCAACGCGACATCAAAATAGTCCCGCACCTGCTCCTGGTTGAAGCGCAGCGGGTGAAACTCATCAAAGATCACCAGCCCATGCCAGGCATCGCACTTGGCAACATTTGAGGCGCTGACGCAGGAGCGGCCCTGGATGCGCCCGAACAGATCTACCGTCGTCTGGTTGAACGGGTCGCCAAACATATCGTGCGGCCCGGCCCCGGCGCTAATGAGCGCCTCCAACTCCTGATCAGCATCAGTAGCACGATGCTTGCGCGCATTAACATCATCATCGCCCAGCGGACGGCGCGCCCGCAGCGGGTTGTAGTACGCCGCCTCCAGCGACCAGCGATTTGTAACCTTCACAATCGTCTGTTCGGCGACCTGCTCCAGGCTGCCAAAACGCTGCTCGATCCAGTCGCGCATCGGCGGGGGCGGCACGGGACGCCCATACACCCGCTCAATAAACAGCAGATCATCAGCCACCGCGCGCAGTTCAGCGGGCAGCGCGGCGATCAACTCCGGGAGCAGGGCAATCGAAGGGTTTCGCATAACCTCAGCCTGGGCCACAGGGTAACTGGTTCAACGGGATCAAGTATATCGGTAGATAGTGAAGTACGCAAGTCAAAAACTTTTCTTGGGTGTGACGAATTGTTCTGCATTCTATGGATGTGCTCTTGCCTGCATTCGGCGGCTCCAAGCCGCCGCTCCAACCCACGCGCAACGGAGCGGCGGCTTGGAGCCGCCGTTTCTGCCACCGATGCGTGGCGTTGTGCAAGAACATACGTCACACCCACTTTTCTTACCGTACGCTGGCCGAATCATTTGACGCGCAACCAATTCGCCGCTACAATATCAACTATGCTCGGAGTACGCCAGAAAATGAGGGATACTCCCCCGGTTGACTCCCGCGCTTTTTTATTTCTATCAACTGTTGCATGATACAAAAACCCGGCAGGGATAGCTTTGACCGTGAGGATCTGCTCACTCATGGTACAGCATGTGTGCGTAGTGTATACAGAGTTTCAGCGGAAGTGATATAACGAATGTTTGAGAGTCTCTCGGATCGACTACAAAACGTTTTTCAAAAACTGGGCAGCAAGGGCATGCTCACAGAGGCCGACGTACGCGAGGGCATGAAGCAGGTACGTCTGGCGCTGCTCGAAGCTGACGTGAACTATAAAGTGGTCAAGGACTTTGTGGCCCGGGTCACCGAGCAGGCCATCGGCGAAGAGGTGATGAAAAGCCTGACGCCCGACCAGCAGGTGGTCAAGATTGTCAATCAGGAATTAGTCAATCTGCTCGGCGAAACCAACGCCCCGCTGGAAGAGGCCCGCCCCGGTCCAACTGTCTTGATGCTGGTTGGTTTGCAGGGTACCGGTAAAACGACGCTTGCCGCGAAACTGGCGCTCCATCTGCGGAAGAATGGGAAACGCGTCCTACTGGTCGCGGGTGACATCTACCGACCGGCAGCCATTACCCAGCTTCAATCACTCGGCAAGCAGATCAATGTTCCGGTCTACAGCGAGGGAACCGAGGCCAGTCCACCCGATATCGCCCGGAATGCGCTTGAACTGGCCCGCCAGGATGTCTACAACACCGTCATTATTGACACGGCTGGACGTTTGCAGATCGACGACACGCTGATGGAGGAGCTGCAGCAGATCAGC
Organism: Chloroflexaceae bacterium; assembly: GCA_034436755.1. Classification (GTDB taxonomy): domain Bacteria; phylum Chloroflexota; class Chloroflexia; order Chloroflexales; family Chloroflexaceae; genus CAKZQX01. The sequence continues at coordinate 36,827 of DAOTVB010000230.1, forward strand.
GCGGCGGTTCCAATCACCGAGCGCCTGCTGGTCGTTGATGCGATGACCGGGCAGGAAGCCGTGCGGGTGGCCGATACCTTCAACCAGCGGATTAACCTGACGGGTCTGGTGATGACCAAGATGGACGGCGATGCCCGTGGTGGTGCGGCGCTGTCCGTACGGGCCGTTACCGGCGTGCCGATCAAGTTTATGAGTACCGGCGAGAAGGTCGATACCCATACGCTGGAGGCATTTCACCCGGATCGGCTGGCCTCGCGCATCCTGGGCATGGGCGATGTGCTCTCGCTGATCGAGCGGGCCGAGCAGATGTACGATGCTGAGCAGGCCAAGCAGATGCAGAAGAAGCTCAGCAAAGGGAAGTTCGACTTTGAAGACTTCCTCAACGCGATGCACCAGATGCGCAAACTTGGTCCCCTGCAGCAGATTATCGGCATGATCCCCGGCCTGAGCCAGCTTACGCAGGGCAACGAGGAGATGCTCAGCGAGCAGGAGATGAAGCGGGTTGAGGCGATTATCTTCTCGATGACGCCCCAGGAACGGCGCAATCCGGAGATTATCAAGCGTAGCCGCCGCGAGCGGATTGCCCGGGGCAGCGGCACCGATGTCCAGGATGTATCTGCCCTGATCAAGCAGTTCCAGGAAATGCAGCGCATGATGAAGCAGTTGACCGGCGGCAAAGGCAAAGCTACCAAGAAGGGCAAAAAAGGTCGCCGGGGGCGTGGTGGTGGTCCCGGCGGACCCGGTGGGCCCGGTGGCGAGATCGATCCCAACGATTTGCTACGGATGTTGCGGTAACCCAAACGGTTAGCAACCGGATTTTACATACGAGTTTATTTCCACGGAGGCAGATGAGATATGGTTAAGATGCGTCTTCGCCGCATGGGCAAGACTAAACAACCCAGTTATCGCGTTGTTATTGCCGACTCACGTTCACCCCGTGACGGCAAGTTTATTGAGATTATTGGTTACTACAACCCGGTCCAACAGCCGAAAGTGCTGGAGATCAAGGCTGACCGGGCCCGCTACTGGCTGGAGTCCGGAGCGCAGCCCTCGGATACGGTGGTGCGGCTCTTGAAGCAGGTGAACGTCCTCGACAGTGACGGCCGGATTATCCCTGCGGAGGCAGCGGAGGTTTCCACACCGGAGGAGACCGGCGTTTCCGCATAACCGCAGAAAGCAGGCGGCGCGGTGTGCGCTACCTGCTTTTCTCAATGATGAGCTATGAAAGATCTACTCGAATATATCGCTCGCAACCTTGTCGATAAGCCAGAAGAGGTTCGCATCAAAGAACGGGTCGGGCGCTTTACCGTCACCTACGAACTCTCGGTCAACTCTTCGGAGACGGGGAAAGTGATTGGTCGCAGTGGTCGTGTCGCCAAAGCAATCCGCGATCTGATGAGCGTTGCCGCCGCCCGCCAAAATAAGCGTGTTCATGTTGATATTGACTAGCAGGTCAGCTATCGGAACCTGGTTAGAGATCAGAGATCAGATGCCTTCTACTACCTGATTTCTGATTTCTGCCACCTGATAAACGGCTTCCCGCGCCCATGATGACCCCAGCACCAGATGAATTGCTCATAATTGGCCGGATTGTCGCGCCCTTCGGCGTGCGCGGTCAGGTAAAACTGCGCGCCGTCACCGACCGCCCCGATCATCTGCAGCGCCATGTGCGTACCGTGTATGTTGGTGCGGCCTGTACCCCCTACCAACTGGTCCATGTCATTCAGCACAAACCCGGATTGCTCATCCTGACGCTTAAAGATGTCACCTCGCGTGATGCCGCCGAGGAGTTGCGCAACACTGAGGTATCGATCCGCGAGAGCGATGCAGCCCCCCTCGATCCGGGGGAGTATTACATCCATGAACTCTACGGGTTGCGGGTTGAAACAACCGAGGGCACTGTTGTCGGTCAGGTTCGGGAAATATTGGAAACCGGGGCAAACGAGGTGCTGATTGTGGCGCGTCCAGGCCAGAGCGATGCGCTGATCCCGATGATCCACGACATTGTGCAGGAACTTGATCTGGAGGGAAAACGGCTGGTTATTCAGCCGATGGAGGGGTTGCTCTAACCGGGTTTAATCCGGTTGGGATTGGGCAACCGGCAGGCGGATACGAAACGTCGTTCCCTGCCCCACCACACTGCTGACCGATAGATCACCCTGATGCTGCTCGATAATGCTATAGCTAATTGCCAGCCCCAGACCAGTACCCGTACTCCGCGTGGTGTAAAACGGCTCAAAAATCTTCGGCAGAATATCCGGCGGAATACCCTGACCAGTGTCGCTAAACTCGATCACGACTGCCGCTCCCAACCGTTGTCCGGCTGACCCGACCGTCGATGTGGTCTCGAGACTCTGGCGCTCCTGGTTGGCGGCGTCGGCGGTGACATAGGTGCGGATGGTCAACACGCCTCCGTCCGGCATCGACTCGACCGCATTGAGAATCAGATTGAGATAGACCTGTTTGAGATGGTTGCCGATGGCGTAAACCAGCGGCGGCTTAACGGTCCAATCCCGCACCACACTGATATGGCTCGTTTGCAGTTGCTTGTCGGCCAGGGCCAGCACCGCATCAAGCAGTTCGTGCATATCGGTTAGACGCATGCCAACGCCATCACGCGAGGGACGGTAGAAATCCAGCATGCGCTGCACAATGCCAATCAGGCGATCAACCTCCTCCTGCGCCTTGGAGAGGTAAAGCTGGCGTTTATCCTCGCTCAGTGGCCGATTATTCAGGAGATGCAGCGAGTTATGGATCGCTTGCAGCGGGTTGTTGATCTCGTGCGCAATTGAGGCGGAGAGGCGACCAACCGCTGCCAGCTTCTCGGTCTGAAGCAACTGATGCGCAATACGCTGACGCTCACTGATATCGCGGACCATCACCAGCAAAAGCTGCTGCCCATTGTAGGGCACCCCGCTCATACTGATCGAAACCGGAATCGTGCGACCATCTTTTGCCTGCAGTAGCGCATCAACTTCCTTGAGATCATTGGCAACCCGCGACGGACCCGCCGCCGACACAGTGAAGGGCGTTACACCATTAACAGGGCTTGCCGATCCTGACAGCGGCTCGGCCTCGCCCGAACCGACCTCCACCCAGACCTTTGCCCCGATCTCCCAGAGCCCCGGTAGCAGATCGTTGGGATTGATCTCAAGCAATGCCGCGCGGTCATACCCACTCAGATGCTCAGTCGCCCGATTAATATCCAGAATGCGCTGTCGCTCCGTATCCAGCAGCAGCACCGCCTCGGTCGCGTGGTGCAGCAGCGTACGGTAGCGTGCCTCCGATTGGGCCACACTGGCGTGCAGCCGTGCCTTCTCAATCGCCATTGCTACCGGCGTGGCCAGCGCCGTCATCAACTGGATATCATCCTCGCCAAAATGCTGGCCCGGCTGCCCCAGCAACTCAATGGCGCCACACATGCCACGTTCACTCGCCAGCGCCACACAGAGCCAGTAGGGGGTTGGTTGCAGCGGGTAAGCGAACGGAGCCAGATCATCACCGTTATCCGCAGGAACATCGGCTGCCGTTGCAACCGGCACAATCCCCTCCCATGGCGGAACCCGCTGGGCAACAGTAGCTCTCCACTCGCGCGCCGGTACCACCCGTGGGTATCCATCGGCGAGCACCTGACCGATAATCCCCTGGTTCGCCGGTTGATCAATCGGTTTGAGCGGCGAGAGACTCCCATAGCGCAAGGTCACATACTGCACCAGACGTTGTGAGGTATGGGGGAGATCATCGGCGGCCAGGAAGAGGTAGCCATGGTCAATCCCCAGCGCGACGCTGACCTGGCGCAGGGTTGTAGCAATAATCTGCTCAAGATCCAGCGAACCGGTGACCGCCGTACTCAGGTTGTAGAGCAGTGCCAGCCGGTCAGCACGCCGCTGAGCCAGATTGTAGAGCCGCGCATTCTCAATGGCGATGGCGGCCTGCCCCGCCAGCAACACCAGCAACTCGCGGTCGGCCTCGGTAAATGATAATCCGGCCGCCTGGGTCTTCGCCGCATTCAACACACCCCGCGCTCGTCCGCCCGTCATTAGCGGCACACAGAGCGCGGAAGAGAGCTGATCATTCTTCAGCGCATCTTGCAACTCCGGCACGGGGCACTGCCGGCTATTCACCAGGAGCGGTTGACCGTGACGCGCAACCCACCCGGCCAGACTCCCGGTCACATTAATCCGCTTACCCACATACACTTCCTGGGGCAACCCGGAGCAGGCCGCTATCTGGAGCGTCTTCTCACCCTCATCCAGCAGCATCAGCGAGGCCCGGTCAGCCTTGAGTTCGACGCGCACTGTCTCGATGATCAGATCATAGAGCCGGGGCAGATCAAGTTCGGCCAGGAGACGCTCGGTAATCTGCACCAGCGGCCGCAGGGCATCGACCCGATTCTGCGTGCGTAATGCTCGCCGCCGCTGCAAAACATTGACAATCGTGTTCCGCAGGTCGGTGGTCGAGAAAGGTTTGAGCAGAACGCCCTGAGCCCCCATCCGCGTGGCCCGCGCCACATGCTCCAGGGCTGCCATGTCGGTGAGAAGCACAACCGGGATGTTCGGGTCACAACTACGAATCTGCGCCAGGGGCGTCAGGTCTTGGGGCACCGGTACCTGTAAATCGAGCAAGACCAGGTCGAACAGATCATCGCATAACAGCTCGAGTGACTGTTCCGCCGAAGAAACGATCTGGACGACAAAGTCGGCATGCTGAAGTACCTGCGCACACAGGTCAAGCACATCCGGGTTATCGGTAATAATTAGTATGCGGCTCGCGTGGTCGCTCATGATCGGAAGAAAAGCACAGACCGGAAAATGCGCCCGGCGCATTGCCCCGCTTATGCACTCATTTCGCAGCACGGCGCTGCAACTCTGCTAAAACGCCTTCAAGTGATACGCCCTGGCACTCCAGAAGCACCAGACTATGGTACAGCAGGTCGGCCATCTCGTAAGTCAACTCTGCAACGGAATTATTCTTTGCCGCGATAATTACTTCGGAGGCTTCTTCGCCAATTTTTTTGCCGATACGGTCAACACCGCCACGTAGCAACTTGACGGTGTAGGAACCTTCAGCCTGATCCGCCGCGCGCGCCCGGATCACATCAATGAGTTGGGTCAACACAACACCCGGCGGTACTCGTTCTTCCGTAATCTCGCCCTGCATATCGCGGTGAAAGCAACTCGGTCGCCCGGTGTGACAGGTCGGCCCATCCGGTTCGGCCAGCAGCAGGAGCGCATCGCCATCGCAATCCTGCCGTACCGCGACCAGCCGCAAGAAATTCCCACTTGTCGCGCCCTTCTGCCAGAACTCGCCCCGGCTGCGACTCCAGAATGTCACCAGGCCACTCTCGCGGGTGCGGCGCAGCGCCTCTTCATTCATATACCCCAGCATCAGCACTTCGCCACTACGAGCATGCTGCACAACCGCCGGGATCAAACCGTTGCTATCGAATTTGAGCATGATAGTCCGTATAAGTCCGTAATCTGTAGTCCGTAGCCCGTAGT
>DAOTVB010000231.1:0-23439 GCA_034436755.1 Chloroflexaceae bacterium
GTAGCGGATTGTGGATCACCGGCCCCTCGCCCTTCGCAAAGGTCAGTTGCAGCCCCATCCCCTCCAGGAGCGGCAGAATATCCGCGAAGATAATCGCCGCGTCGATATCGAACGCCTGCACCGGCTGCATGGTCACCTGGGCGGCCAGTTCGGGCGTCTTGACCATCTCGAGAAAGCCGTGGCGCTCGCGTATCGCGCGATACTCGGCCATGTAGCGCCCCGCCTGGCGCATCAACCAGATCGGGGTGCGGTCTACATCTTCCCGGCGGCAGGCGCGTAAAAATCTATCATTCTGCATATTTTTGTTCCGTATGCTGTATGCCGTAATCCGTAGTCCGTAGTCCGTAGTCCGTATGCTGTGTGCTGTATACCGTAATCCGTAGACGGAAATGTGGCTGTGGAACCGGGCATACGGACGACCGACTACGAACTACCAACTCCAGCGCTAGGAGAGCCAGCGCACCGCATCTTTGGCAAAGTAGGTGATAATCATATCCGCGCCCGCGCGCCGGATGGCGTAGAGACTCTCAAGCGCCACCCGCTGCTCGTCGATCCAGCCCTGCGCGGCGGCGGCCTTGATCATGCTGAACTCACCGCTGACCTGGTAGGCCGCCACCGGCAGTTCAAACTGCGCGCGCACCTGCTGGATAATGTCCAGGTAGGCCAGCGCGGGCTTGACCATCAGGATATCTGCGCCCTCGGTCACATCCAGCGCAACTTCTTTGATAGCTTCGCGGGTGTTGGCCGGGTCCATCTGGTACTGGCTGCGGTCGCCAAAGCTGGGCGGGCTCTCGGCGGCATCGCGGAACGGTCCGTAGAAGCCGCTGGAGAACTTGGCGGCATAGCTCATCACCGCCGTGTGGGTCAGCCCGGCCCCATCAAGCGCCTGACGGATCGTCCCGACCATCCCGTCAATCATCCCGGAGGGAGCAATAACGTCGGCTCCCGCCTCGGCATGCACCACAGAGGCGCGCCCCAGCAGTTCCAGCGTGGCATCGTTGAGCAGGTAGCCCTCGGGCAGGTTCGCCGCGTAGTGGGGTGAGTCGGTACTGTTGAGCAGCCCACAATGCCCATGGTCGGTATACTCGCAGAAGCACATATCCGAGATGACCAGCAACTCGGGCACGGCGGCCTTGATTGCGCGGATCGTCTGGGGTACGATGCCGTTGGGATTGTAGTTTTCGCTGCCGGCGGCATCCTTTTGATCAGGAATACCAAACAGTAGCACGGCGGGGATACCCATCTCGGCCAGGGTTTCGGCCTCGCGCACGGCGGTATCAACGGATAACTGGGCATGCCCCGGCATCGAGGCAATCGGTCGCTCCACCCCCTGACCGTGGCGCACAAACAGCGCGGCGATCAGGTTATCGGCACTCAGCGTGGTCTCGCGCACCAGGCGGCGCATATTTGCGTTGAGCCGCAGGCGGCGCGGACGCAGCGCAGGAAAGCTACTCATCGGTTCCTCCTTGCTTAACCCACTCCAGCAGTGCGTCAACCAGTCCGGTTTCGTTAAATGTCGCGGCCACAACTGTCGGCGGCAGGCCGACGGCGGCGGACGCCTCGGCGGTGATCGGGCCGATGCAGATAATCGCCGCGCGGCGGGCATCCGCCAGGGCGGCCGAGCCGATGCGTTGGACGAAGTAGCGCGCGGTGGAGCCGCTGGTAAAGGTGATCGCGTCAATTTCGCCGGCAGCCAGCAGTGGCGGCAGATCGACCCCACCCGTGGCCGGGACGGTGCGGTAAGCTACCACCCGCTCAACCCTGGCCCCGGCGGTCTCAAGCATTGCTTGCAACTTCGGGCGGGAGATGTCCGCATTGGCAAGTAGCACCTGCTGCTCGCGTAGATCGCCCAGTGCCTCGGCCAGCGCTTCGGCTACAAACTTCTCCGGTACGACCGCCGGCGGCAGGCCCAGCAGATCGGCACACGCTGCCGCTGTGGACGGGCCAACCGCTGCCACCTGGAGCCCGGTGGCCTGCCGGGTGCGCACGCGATCCATCAACCCGAGTGCCGCCAGTTTGTCCCGCACCACCTGCACACCCGTGACACTGGTCAGCAGCAGCCAGTCGTACGCGCCCGCACTCAACTGTTGGAGCGCCGCAGCGAGCGGTGCTTCATCTTCGGGGGGCGCAAAGGCAATCGTGGGGTAGACCAGCGGCTCGGCTCCCAGGCTGCGCAGGCGCTCGATCAGGCTGTCGGCGCGATCTTCCGAGCGGGTGATCACGATCCGGCGGCCCTGCAGGGGGCGCGCCGGATCGCTGAGCGGATCAACTACAGGTATGCGAGATTCGTTCGCAGGTGGCATACTCAGGCTGACCCCTCGTTGACGGTGGCCGGGCGGATGGCTGCCAGCAGATCGCCTGCGCCCCGCGCCAGCAGTTCCTCGGCCAGTGCCAACCCTACCCCTTCCGGATCACTGCTATTGCCCGTTTTTTCGCCGCGCACCATCACACTGCCGTCCAGCGCGCCAACCAGACCGTACAGGTGGAGCATGCCGGACTGAGCGGCATCGAGCGCGGCATGCGCCGCAATCGGCACCTGACAGCCCCCCTCCAGGCGGCGCAGGAAGGCCCGTTCGGTCAGGGCGGCGACGCGCGTGGCCGGATCATCCAGCACACGAAGCAGATCAAGCGTCACCGGATCGGCACTACGCGCCTCAATCGCCAGCGTGCCCTGGGCCACGGCGGGCAGCATCACCTCCGGCGGCAGTGGGCAACTGATGCGTTGACTCAACCCCAGGCGGCTCAGGCCGGCTGTCGCCAGGATGATCGCATCATACTGTCCCTCGTCCAGTTTGCGCAGCCGGGTGTCCACATTGCCGCGCACATCGCGGAGCTGAAGATCCGGTCGCAGCGCCTGCAACTGACAGGCCCGCCGCAGGCTGCTGGTTCCCACGGTTGCGCCCGGGGGCAGCAGATCAAGCGGGTTGCCGGGGGCGTCCGGGGACGGCGCGGTATGCGTCAGCGGCAAAACCAGCGCATCGCGCGGATCGACCCGTTTAGGGAAGGCCGCCAGTGTCAGCCCATCCGGGAGCATGGACGGCATATCTTTGCAGCTATGCACCGCCAGATCAACCTCGTGTGCCAGGAGCGCGGTCTCAATCTCCTTGACAAACAGTCCCTTGTCGCCCACGGCCGAGAGCGCCACATCCAGAATGCGGTCGCCCTTGGTCGAGATAATTTGCAACTCAACCGTAAGTCCCGGGTGAGCGGCCCGCAGCAGTGCCGCAATCTGTTCCGATTGCGTCAGCGCCAGCTTGCTGCCGCGTGTCCCTATAACCAGCGTTTTTTTAGACATCACACATCTCTTGTTGCCGGACGCTCTCGCGGCGTTCCAGGATCATTGGGCGGCTGACCTCTTCCTCCAGTTCGATATCCAGACCGAACAGGTCACACAACATCGCCGCATAGCGCTGCCCCTCGCCATTGGTGGCCGCATGCTTCATCCGCATCGTGGGTGAATGCAGCAGTTTGTTGATCAGACTGCGGCTGAGCGCCTCAACCGCATACCACTCCTCCGGCGAGAGATCGCCCAGATTGCGCATGGCGCGTTTGAGTTCGGCGTTGCGCAGTTGCTCGGCCTGCTGCCGCAGACAGGAGAGGGCCGGGAGAGCCTCGCGGCTGGTCAGCCACTCTTTGAAGGCATGTACCTCTTCCACGACGATCTGCTTCGCAATTTCACCCGCAGCGCTACGGCGTTCCATCGTATGGTTGATCACATTGTGCAAATCGTCAACTGTGTAGAGATGGATGCCGGGGATTTCGGCAATATCCGCGTCGATATCCCGGGGCACGGCCAGATCGATCAGCAGCATTTCGTGGTGTGGATAGGGCGCATTGACCGCGCGCGCCAGGCCGCGTTCCGCGCCCCGGGCCTGCAGTGCCTGCTCCACATGGTAGCGGTGGATGACGGTAACGGGAGCGGCGGTCGAACTGATGACGATATCAGCCTGGGCCATTGCATCCGTCAGTTCATCATAGGCGAAGCAGCGCCCGCCGTAGCGTTCGGCCAGTTCCAGCCCGTGGGCCATCGTCCGGTTGACAATCAGCAGATCGCGCGCACCGTTTGCCAGCAGGTTCTGCGCCGCCAGTTCGCTCATCTGGCCGCTACCGACCAGCAGCACGCTACGCCCTTCCAGGCTACCCAGTTGCCGGCGCGCCAGTTCAACTCCGACCTGTGAGGCACTGGCCGCACCCTGGCCCAACTCGGTCTCGCTGCGGACGCGCTTACCGGCGACAATTGCCTGCCGGAAGAGCCGCGACAGGATCGGCCCCAGCGTTCCGACCTGCTGCGCCAGTTCCTGCGCGCTGCGGACCTGCCCCTGGATCTGGGCTTCACCCAGGACAATCGAGTTTAGCCCGGCGGCGGTGGCACAGAGATGTTCCGTCACTTCATGCCCGGAATAGAAAAAGAGGGATGCAACAAACTGCTCCTCGGCGATACCATGAAAATCAGCCAGGAAGCGCACAATATTCCGTGCGGTGCCGGCATCGGCGGCGACACCATAGATCTCGACCCGATTACACGTTGAGACAATCGCGGCCTCCCTCAGCAACGGGATTGAACCGTTGCGGCGACCAGTAAGCTGCAGCAGGGCAGCCGGCAGATCGGCAGGATTAAAGGCAAGACGTTCACGGACCTCAACTGGTGCCGTCGTATGATCAAGACCGACCACGCACAGATTCATGATTCTTCCTCCCTCCCTACGAGAACTGTTACCGAAACTCTCAAGTCTCTCATATAAACGTCCAGACTGTAGGTATTAGATCGATGGGCGAGTACTACAAGACATAAAATGTATGCAAATCTATACAGATATACAGAAATCTATCACTCTCTGTCAGCAGTGTCAATGGGAGCATGTCAGAATAGCTATACGACTATTTACTCATGCGCATTTATGGATTCTTCTCAGGCTGCGCTACTCCTCGAGACGCTACACACGCACTGATTCCGGATGCTGTTCTGCCGGGCTGTCCGGGTCAACACAAACGGCATGCGCAGCATTACGCATGCCGTCGATCTGCCGGAGAGGGTCGCTGATTATGGGCCATGCCGGCCACGGCATGGCGGGTAGGCAACGGGCGGCTGTGCGATGAGCGCTACGGTTATCTGCCGGGCGCGGGACGAATGTGTGCGCAAATGGTGGGTGGGTCGTGTCGCCGACCAGGATGGGCTCCTCAGTGAGCTGTCGTCGAATATTCATGCGTGTGCTACCTTCACTCTTAACTGTAGTGGCGTCCAGACCGGCTGGGCTTACGAACTAACCGTCCTGGTCGCCAGACCGACACCTTCCAGGCGATCTTCCAGATCATCATAAATATCGCGCAGCGCTTCCAGCGTGGCCTCGTCCGCCTCCCAGAACCCGCGACTGTGGGCCTCCAGCATCCGCCGGGCAACGGCGGCGGTGGCATGCGGGTTGAGTTGCGCCATCCGTTCGCGCAATGCATCGTCCAGCAGGAAGGTCTCGGTTACACCCTGGTAAACCCAGCCATCAACCGCTGAAGCAGTGGCACTCCAGCCATAGGTATTGCTGACGCGGGTTTCGATCTCATGCACCCCTTCGTAGCCGTGGGCCAGCATGCCCTCGAACCATTTGGGGTTGAGCAGCTTGGCGCGCGTCTCCAGTCGCACCATCTGCTCCAGTGAACTGACCCGCTCGTTGGTCGCAATCGCATCGGCCACCAGGACCGTCGGGCGCTTGCCGCGCACCAACTCGACGCTCTTGGTGACGCCGCCCAGGTATTCGTAGTAGTGATCAATATCGCTGACACCCAGCTCAAAGCCGTCAATATTCTGGAACGTTGCATCAACCGTGGCAAGCGCGCGCTCCATCACCGGGCGCACCTCGCGCCACTCGCCCTGCGCGGTAAAGGTGAAGCTCTTGCGGCTCATAAAGGCTTCGCCCAGTTGGTCTTCCTGCTCCCAGGTGCTGCTCTCAACCAGATGGTTGACATTTGCGCCATAGCTCCCCGGTGCATTGGAGAAGATCCGCGCTGCCGCCTCGTCCAGGCTGATCTCCAGTTCGGCGGACTGAGCCAGGGCATGCTTGCGTACAAAGTTCTGTTCGAGCGGCTCATCGGCGCTGGCGGCCAGATGGACGGCCTTATCCAGCAGGCTCATCTGGTGGCGCAAGAGATCGCGGAAGATACCGCTGACCGTGACCACCACATCGATCCGGGGGCGACCCAACTCGGCCAGCGGGATGAGCGCCACATCGGAGATCTTGCCCAGTTCGTCGCTAACTGCGCGCGCTCCCAGCAGCGCCAGCACCTGCGCCACGCCTTCGCCGTCGCTCTTGAGATTATCGGTGCCCCAGAGCACCAGCGCGACGGTTTCGGGCAGCGCGCCCTGCTCGCGGGTCAGGCGGGCTAACAGTTCCTGCACCAGCCGTGCGCCGGTTTCCTGAGCGGCGTTGGTTGGCATGTGGTACGGGTCCAATCCGTGCAGATTACGCCCGGTCGGCACAACCGCCGGGTTGCGCACCACATCGTTCCCCGGCGAGGGCGCGATATAGCCACCACGCAGCGCATGCAGCAGTCCTGCCAGTTCCTGATTGGCAACCAGCCGCGTCAGCAGATCATCCAGGAAGCTCCAGAGCGGGGCCAGCGTTCCCGGCGTAATCTGCGCTGCCTGTTGCAGATAGGCATCAACGTTGTCCCTGGACGAAGGACGAAGGACGGAAGACGAATCACCGTTTGTCATATGTTCCACAGTTTGGGCTTGCGTCTCGACAAAGAGCCGCATGGCTTCGCGGCAGATGGTGTCGATCTGCTCCCAGCGTTCCTGGGCGGTGCGACTGCTGTTCAACCGTACGCGCAGTTCATCGTAGTCCCACCCGTGACCGGCGGCAATCAGGCGCGGCAGCGGCGGGAGTGTGGTCGTGTCATTTTTGTCAATTCTGGGCTGTGCAAAAGTGGCGACCAGCGTCAGAATATCGATCAACTCCGCGTGTGAGGGTGCTTCGTCCAGCACATGCAGGCCCACCGGGATCATGCGCTGCTCCACCTGGATTAGCTCATGCGCCAGGGCTGCGGCGTAGGCTTCATCTGCGGCATCTGCCTGATCCGCGTCCGGCATTTCTACGGTGATGTCCAGTTTTTCCGCCTGGGTGCGGATGTCGGCCAGCAGTTCCGGCGAGGGCAGCGCGCGGTAGCTGTCCAGGTTATCCTTGAGCAGGCGCAACCCCTTGTAGAGCCCGGCATGCTGGAGTGGCGGCACCAGGTAACTGACCAGCGTGGCGGCGCTCCGCCGTTTGGCAATCGTGCCCTCGCTGGGATTGTTAACACAGTAGTAATAGACGTTGGTCAGACTACCCAGCAGTCGGCTCGGCCAGCAGGTGCTGCTCAACCCGGCCTGCTTGCCCGGCATAAACTCCAGCGCGCCGTGCGTGCCAAAGTGCAGCACCGCATGCGCCCCAAACACATGCTCCAGCCAGGTGTAGAACGCGGCAAAGCCATGGTGCGGCGTGGCATCTTTCGCCATCAGCAGGCGGAACGGGTCACGCTCATAGCCAAAGCTCGGCTGGATGCCGACGAAGACATTCCCAAACTGGCGGCCCAAAATGTGAAAGCCCTTGCCGTCGGTCAGCAGTTCGCCGGGAGCCGCGCCCCAGAAGGGTTCAATCTCGGTATAGGCCGGGAAGAGTTGCCGGTAGTCGGCGACGGGCAGGTGGCCCGCGACATTGCCGTCGGTCCCGTAGACCAGCGCATTACCTTCAACCACTGCCTGCCGCAGCGCCTCGGCACTGGCGGGCAGTTCCACGCTGTAGCCTTCCGCCTGGAGTTCGCCCAGCAGCCGGTAGACGCCGGCAAAGACATCGAGGTAGGCGGCGGTGCCGGCGTTGCCCAGGTTGGGTGGGAAGTTGAAGAGTACCACCGCCAGCTTCTTGTCGGCATTGGCTGCGCGCCGCAATGCCACCCGGCGGGTAATCCGATTGGCGGCCAGGTCGATCTGCGCGGGCAGGGCGGTAAAGCTCTCGCTGCCGGCGGTAACACCGCCAAAGACCAGCGGCTCGGTGGCGCCGTCCATCTCGGGGAGTGCCACATTGAGCGCCAGTTGCAGCGGTGCAAGCCCGGTATCATCACGTTGCCAATCCTCCACCCGCTGGAAGATCAACGGGATCAGATCGAGGTAACCGACATTCAGTTGCTCCAGCATGGCGCAGGCCTCGTCGGGGCGGCAGGCGGCCGGTCCACCCACCAGCGAGAAGCCGGTGGTATTGACCAGCAGGTCAACATCCGCTGCGGCGGGCAGTTGCTTGCGGCGCGTCTTCGCCCCGGCGTCACCATTCGTCATAAAGAACTGCGTAATCGCCGGGCGGAAATCCAGCCCCGCGCTATAGGCCAGGCGCACCTCAATCCCACGCGCCTCCAGCGCCTGCGTCAGCGCCGCCAGATGCGCCGTGCTGCCACTCAGCGCTGTCGCGCGTAGCGCCAGCACCCCAACTACACCTTGATCGAGCTTCCGCGCTTTTGTCTTTTGTTCTTTACTTTTTGTTCGTTGTCGTTGCCATTTTGTATAGGCTCTCAGATCAGCGAAGGGTTCCGGGGCTTCCGGATGGAACAGCGCGGTATCGGGATAGGCCAGCGGGTCCGGGATGGTCAACTGCCCTTTGTAGCCGGGTACATAGCGTTCAATCAGCAGGCAGAGCATGCCGTAGAGATTCTCGGGCGAGCTGTTCAGCCAGTACTGGTGAACGGCAATATAGCTGTAGAGGTCGCGTGCCTTGCCGGGGAGATGCTTGAGCAGCTTGCTCAGGCTACGGACCAGCGCCAGTTGCCGCTGCCCCTCGCCATGCCCGCCACTGGGCCGCAGCTTGCGCATCCACTGGCGCAGCAAGCCGGGCTCCTGCTCCTCATCACGGGGCTGAAGCGTAAACTTGCCAATTCGGGTGCAGTGGATCAGCGCCGGGTTGCTGGTAATCACACAGACCGGACATTGGGCCGCCGTGAGGATACGTTCCAGAGGGCGGACATACTCTTCGCCAAAGATCATCGAGCCAAAGATAAAATCGGCGGTGGCACACTCCCGCGCCAGTTCTTCCCAATCGTCAGCACTCCGCAGGGTTGGCGCGGTATACAGACGCAGACTCAGGGCAATGCCGTTGTCGCGTTGCAGGTGGGCAACCGCTGTCCGCAAAGCAGTACCCTGGCTGCCTTCCATTGTAATTACCACGAAGCGCATAATCGATATACCTCTACCCACCACGCGGGTGCTGTTCATCTGCCGCGAGATACCGATACAGTTGTTACACAGTTGCCACCGCAACAATACTGCGGGGCCGAACGGCATTGTTCTTTAAACAAAAAATTAAGGCGCGCTACATTCGTATCAAAAATTTGTATAAGAGTCAAGATATACAAACTATATGCAAAAGTTGTGCATCCACGAAGGATTTAACTCGATCCCGTTGCAATGGTCTGAATCGCCACGCCAGTAGTAGGAAGCTGTAGTCAGAAATCTAAACTACATAACCAGATAGTATAATAATCGAGCCTTCAATTAAATTGGTTTCAACTTATTGCACGGCCCAATTTGTACCAGACTATAGTATGAGAGTCAAGTTTTGCAAGGGGTGTGCGTCTGCTTTGCATCGGCTTTTTATGAAAAAGTACCCTATTGGGATGCGCTATATCGGCGTGGTATGAAAAGAAAAAATGTAGTAAAATTTGTGTACTACGGGCGCGTTTTTCATGATAGTATAGTTGACGGTATCGATCAAGTCCCCTGTTGTCAATTGTTGTGAGTCTTTAACCTGGATGTGATATGACAACAATAACGCGAAGGTATTGATTGAGGTGACATAATGATAGATTTGCGTAGTGATACAGTAACCCTCCCCAGTCCCGCTATGCGCACGGCGCTGGCCCAGGCCGAACTGGGCGATGATGTCTATGGTGAAGACCCGACCGTAAACCGGTTAGAAGCGCTGGCGGCCGAAATGGTGGGTAAGGAGGCGGCGCTGCTGGTGACGAGCGGCACGATGGGCAATCTGGCGGCGCTGCTGGCGCACGCCGAACGTGGGCAGCGCGTTATTCTCGGCAGCGAGAGCCATATCTACCACTACGAGGCGGGCGGCGCGGCGGCGCTGGGCGGGCTGGTCTACCAGACGGTGCCCAATCTGCCCGACGGCACCCTGGACCCGGACGCCCTCCAGGTGACCCTGGGCTGGCCGGAGGATGTGCATCGCGCCCCGGTCGGGGTGATCTGCCTGGAGAACACGCACAACCGCTGTGGGGGCGCGGTGCTGCCGCCGGCGTATCTGGAGCAGGTGCATACCCTGGCCCGGCAGCATGGGTTGCCGCT
Source organism: Chloroflexaceae bacterium (assembly GCA_034436755.1). Lineage (GTDB taxonomy): Bacteria > Chloroflexota > Chloroflexia > Chloroflexales > Chloroflexaceae > CAKZQX01. The sequence goes on from DAOTVB010000231.1 coordinate 10,307, forward strand.
GCATCTGGATGGTGCGCGGATGTTTAACGCGGCGGTGGCGCTCAACTGCGATGTGCGCGAGTTGACGCGGCATGTTGATACCGTGCAGTTCTGCCTCTCCAAGGGATTGTCTGCGCCGGTGGGCTCGGTTATTGCCGGGTCGCACACATTCGTCAACCGGGCGCGGCGGGTGCGCAAAATGCTGGGGGGCGGCATGCGCCAGGCGGGGGTGATTGCCGGTGCGGGCATCGTTGCCCTGACCGAGATGGTGTCCCGCCTGGCCGAGGATCATGCCAACGCGCGGAGGCTGGCGGGCGAACTGGCCGGTATGCCGGGGATCGCCCTGGAGCCGGAGCGGGTCCAGACCAATATTGTTATCTTTGAACTGAGTGATCCGACCATTACGCCGAAGCAGTTCCTCACCGCGCTGCAGGAGCAGGGTGTGCTGATGGGCGGCTTTGGCGGGCGGCAGATCCGCGCGGTGACGCACTATGGCATCACTGCCGATGAGGTGCGGGCGGCGGTGGCGGCGGTGCGGACCGTGTTGGGGGGCTAATCAACATGATCCGATCCGGCTTGCAGTTGCCGCATCCAGCGCCGTCACCAGCGCCGTTATCACCCGGTTGTAGGGCGTGGGGATGCCCAGGCGTTCGCCCTCGCGCACAATCGCCCCGTTGATCGCGGCGATCTCGGTCGGGCTGCCGCGCAGCACATCTTGCAGCATGGAGGAGTGGTTGGCGCGGGTGGCTGCGGCCACGGCCAGCACCTGCGCCAGCGGATCATTCGGGAGGGGTGTGCCACGGGCGGCGGCAACGGCGGCAGCTTCCGCTACCAGGTGGCCGAGCAGTTCACGCGCGGGGGGCAGCTCCGCCAGCGCGCCGTTGGGTACCCGCAGCAGCGCGGTTAGCGCGTTGATGCCCACATTCACGATCAGCTTGTTCCAGATGAGTTGTTCCACATCGGGGTGCTGTTCGGCGGGCAGTCCGGCGGCCTGGAAGATATCGACCAGGGCGGCCAGACGATCCGCGCCGGTCGGGGCGACCGCAAAAAAGGTCGAACCCATCCCGGCGTGGCGTACCCGTCCCGGGGCTGTCAGGGTGGCCCCCAGTCGGGTAACGCCCTGGGTCACCCGTTGCGTGCCCAGCGCCTGCGCCAGGATCTCCCGATTGCCCAGACCATTCTGCAGCGTGATCACCAGCGTGCTGTCGTCCAACAACGGCTGCATGCGCACGGCCGCCTGCGCCGTCTGATGTGCTTTGACCAGCACCAGCACCAGAGCGCATGGTCCGATCACTGTCGGATCATCCGTTACCCGCACCGCGCGCCGTTCGCGCCGCTCGTCGCGTTCGCATTCCAGACCGTTCTGCTGGATGGCGGCGATCTGCGCCGGCCAGGTGCCCAGCAGCCAGACTTCCTGCCCGGCAACGCCGCTCAGGTAGAACCCCAGCAGGCTACCCAGCGCACCTACACCAATGATCCCGATCTTCATTGCCCTTCCATCTCGCGTCGTTCTGTCGCTCTTTCCCAGGTCACCCGCCACCAGCGGCGGCGCACAAAGTAATCCGGCGTCAATTCGGCGCGGTCCAGGTAGGCCCGCAGCCAGAGTTCCAGCGTCAGCACTAGCCAGAGTTTGCCGCCCTGCCGCGGCCAGAGCGAACCCTCACCGCGTAACCAGGCACGGATCGTTTCCGGGCGGAAGAGATCGCGCGCCTGGGCCTGTGGACCCAGTAGCAGATCGTTCGCCAGCGTGCGCAACGGACCATGCAGCCAGTGCTGCACCGGAACGCGCATCCCGCTCTTGGGCCGGTCGAGAATGGTGGAGGGCAGGAGATCACGCACCGCTTGTTTCAACACCCACTTCTCCGTCGTTGCTGCCAGCTTGAACTGCGGCGGAATCGCAAATGAGTAAGCCACAATCGCCGGGTCGAACAGCGGCGCGCGCCCCTCGACCTCACAGGCGGCCGTCAGCCGCTCGACTTTGGTGAGGATGTGATGCGCGCCCTTCATCCGCACATTGGCATGCATCAGCCGGTTGAGGTAGTGGTGCATACCGTCAGCCTGCAGATAGGGCGCAACCAGCCGCTCCAGGGGCGGCGCATCCCGCAGCGCCTCCAGCGCCGCCGGACTCAGGAGTTGCGGCAGATCGTCGTAGCATTTGCGGTAGGCGCGCAGATAGATCCGACTACGCGTGTCCGGATCATCGTCGTTGCGCTGCAACTCAAACAGCAGCATCGGGATATTTTTCGGGCCACCAAAACAGGGATCGCCGCCCTCGCCATTGAGCAACACCTGAATGCCCTCGTCGGCGGCGGCGCGGGCCAGCAGCATATTCGGCACCGTCAGCGGATCACCCACGGGACAGTCCAGGTAGGCGACCGCCTGGGCCAGGTATGCGGCCACTGTGTCCCCCGTGACGGAGAGTACCCGGTGGCGGGTGCGGCAGTGGGTGGCAACCAGCCCGGCGTAGGCCAGTTCATTCGGCAGGTCATCCCCAAAGCTGATTGAGTAGGTAGTCACGGGCCGGTCATGCAGCCGGGCCGCCAGCGCCGTCACCAGACTGCTGTCCAGCCCGCCCGAGAGCAGCGCGCCGACCTCCTGGTCGTGTGGCAGATAGTTCCGGGTTACATCTTCCAGTAATGTGCGTAGATGCCTGGCATAAACTTCCGGCGGATCATCCGGGTTCCACGCGCCCTCGCAGGGCTCCCAGTAGCGCTCCAGGGTCGCCGTGCCATCCAGCGCAAGCCGCAGGCAGCAGCCCGGCAGTAGCTCCTGCACGCCCGCCAGCAGCGTCTCGTCCCCGGGGAGATAGGCAAAGGTCAGAAACGAGCGTACCGCCGCGAAGTTGAGGCGGGCCGGCAGACGCGGCCAGCGGCGCAGCGCGCGCAGCGATGATGCGGCGGCCCAGATGCCGGCGACGCGGGTGTAGAAAAGAGTGCGCGCGCCAACCGGATCGCGCAGCAGCAGCAGATGGGTGCCATCCCAGATTGCCAGCGCAAACATCCCGCTGACCCGGGCCAACCCGGTGGTGCCATACCGGGCATAGAGTTGCAGTAGTAGTTCTCCATCGGCGCAGGAAAACGCCGGTGGGGACATATCCTGGCTCAGTATGGCAACCAGCGCCGCCCGGTTGTAGAGCGTCACCGCGCCAACACCGATCAGGGTTGTCCCATTGGTCGAAACGGTCCATGGCCCGACACCGCCGGCGGGTCGTTCGTCGGGAATTGTGCCCAGCGCACACTGCTGCCCGGCATAGGCCAGGTGCCCGCCCATCTGGGGAATCTCACAAGCCGGTTCGGTTGGTGCCAGTGTGGCACAGAAGCGGGGCATCACCGATCCTTATACCAATTTGCCATTAAAACAGAAGTTAACGGGAACGGGCGTAATGGGCGCAACGACAGCACATTCCCATGTATCATCTCTGCGTCCTCGGTGTTCTCTGTGGCTATGACAACAAATCGGTATCAAGCCTATCCAAAATCACTATCGCCGCCAAAACTGCCATCATCACTCCCGTCGCCGCCCCAGCCGCCATCGTCGCCACCGTCGCCGCCGCCACTACTCCCGACGGTGGTGTCTTCTCTGGCCTGCTCGCGCAATGCCTGCTCCTCCTCCATCGAGAGCACCTGCGGCGGAGCCAGGACACTGCCCAGCAGCATCCCCGCGCCAATCCCGGTCAGGATAGCACCGACACGCCCCCCAAACGACGTCTCATTCATCGTCACAACCAGGTTGCCCGGCGTGCCCCAGGCGGTGCGGCCATAGCCCTGCTCGCGGCCATAGATAGACTGCCCCGAGGTAAAGGTGCGCTTGAGTACGCCATCGCCCAGCATTTCATCCACGCCGGAGTTGCCCTGATTGTCCTGCCACTCGATCCGGCCATCCGGCAGACGCCGCCGCCACTCAAACCGGCCATCGCTGTAGGTCCGGCGCACACTCTTGTCGGCGAGCAGTTCATCTTTGTAGGTAAGAATACCAGGTTGTTTAGCCATGTAAACACCCCGGTAATGTACAGGACTTACGCGGTGGGCCAGGTCATAAAACCGCTGGCCCGTTCACGCCGCCAGTCGGGCAGCCGGCGCGGTGGTTGTACCAGGCCCAGCAGAATCCGGCGCAGCGCCAGCAGCAGCCGGGCCGGCTTGACAGCGGCCACTTCCGCACACCAGCCGGCCTCGATCCATGCCCGTTCGCGGGAAGTCAGAGATGTCGGCCAGTCCTGCTGTTCGATCACTACTGGCGGCGTGCGTGTCGCAAAGAGATGCAGGCGCAACGCATGCGCCGGCCGCAGACCGATGGGCATCAGCGGGATGGTGTCCGGCAGTTCCAGGCGCGCGCGTACCTGGGCAGCCAGGGCCACACCCTCTGCGCCCGCGTCATGCAGCAGGTAGACGCCGGCTTCCGGTGTGCGCTGTAGCATTGTGCGGAGCGCATCCGGCAGGGGCGTCGCCGCCGCCAAACTGAGGACGGCGCAACTGGTTTCCATATGAAAAAGATTTGCCAGCAGCATCCCGGCAATCTCCGTATCCTGGCAGATCAGCAGGCGCGACAACCCGTAGTTGGTCAGGTCGGGTGCGTCACCCAGCAGCCGGAATTGCGGCGGTTCGGTTGGTGTTAGCAGGCCTGGCGGCGTGCCCCACCGATCTGTGTAGGCTTGCAGCAGTTCCGCAAAGTGCGCATACGCCAGCGGTGGCCTCAGCGTAAAGGGCGCCATGCGGACCAGCCGCAACCCGCCAACCAGCAGCGTGTACAGCGCCGCCAGGCGTACCGCGCGGCGCGGCTGTCCCAGCAGTGCCAGCGTGGGTAGCAGCCCGGCCGCCAGGCTCCAGCCTGCTGTCTGGTTCGTCAATCCGGGCGGCAGATGCAGCGTGCGGCACACCTCATAGTAGAGTTGTCGCCGGGTGTAGCGGATCTGGCCCGGTGCGGCAACCTGTTCGATACTCCTGATCAATGCCTTCGTCTGATCGTGCATAACTACTCAGGCCATGTCAGAAAGCCAACGGTCTGTGCTGCGTGTTGCGCCTGCTGTTCGGGATCGCTGCCGGGTCGGGTTGCTGCCGCCGACCGTGGCACAGCCCGGGCCACCGCCTGCTCTACGGCCCGGATCAACCGCGCAGGTGAAACCGCCGGCAGTGGTGTATAAAACCCCTGTTTCAACCAGTCAAACTCCGGCTGGCTCAACATACCGGCATGGGTCGGGTCAGGTGATGGCGCGACCCGCTTCTGCAACAGGCGCAGCAGTTCCGGCGAAGGAGTTGTCTTGAGATGCATCAGATTGGGCTGCATGGCCTGCCGTGGATGCAGCCCAATGTCGATAACCGGCTGTTCGGGACGTAAGCCCAGCGCCAGGGGCAGACTGCGGGCCAGCGTACACCCCTCTGGGCTGGCATTATGCAGGATGAGCAGCGGTCGTCGCGGGTTAGCCCGGAGCGCCGCCAGTGTCGCCTCTTCGTGCGGGGTCCGTTGCGCATCACCCGGTAGCAACCCGATCCCCAGTCGCTCCGGGACGCGATTGGCGCGCAGGCAGGTCAGAATATCCGGCACGGGGCAGGCCAGCACTGCCCGCTGATCCGCCGGCGCTGGATCGGGTGGCAGCGGCTGGCGCGGATCGATCATACCCGGTGGCAGCGCATGGTAGACCCGCTGCCAGCTTGCGAGCACATTCTGTTGAAAATCGCGGAATTTCATCGGCAAACGGATGCCGGGTGAACGGCTTACCTGTATGGCAAGAACTGCCAATACCATCCCGATGACAAGCATTGAAACTACGACGGCGATTATCTCCAGGGGAAGATCGGTATATTCTGACAGAAGCGCTCCCAGTATGCACCCCGCCAGAACACCCGTAATCAGGGTGCCACTAATTATGGATATCCAGAACGGTTTCTGCATCTTTACCGCTTTATAACTCACGGCATGGTATAACTGACCGGCGGTGTACCCGAGCGTACCATACTGGCTGATTTTCTCCGCTACCCGCACCAGGCGCAGATCATGCAGATGTAGTGAGTTGAGTTTTGGTTCGAGCGCAAACTCCTGCCGGCATTTTGAACAACGCCGGCCGCTACGCTCACGGTATAACAGATCGGCAGTGCAATGTGGACATTTCATAGTATCACGGAGTTGGGGTCAGGCCCCGGCTACTGCTGTTCCAACGTCCAGGCCAGTTTGCGCAACACGGCGGCGATCCGCTCGCGCCAGGTGAGCGTTGTATGCAGGGGCGACTGCGGCATCTCCTGTTCGAGCCGGCGGAGGGCACGCGCCAGTTCGGTGTAGTCAACCTCATGTGCTGCGTGGTGTAGCGCTTCGGCCTGCTCCGGATGTGGATGAAAATGATTATGATTGTGGTTGTGATCGTGCGTATGCAACGAATGCTCTCCGGCCGGCACCGGCACCGGGTGTGGCACCGCTGGCTGCCGGGCGTAGCGTTCGGCCTGGTCAGCCGTGATAGCATACTCTTCGTGTTCCAGGCCCATGCCCGTGTTGGCAATAACCAGGTGGAGCGGATCGGCGGCGCGATTGTTAAACGAGTGTGGCATCATCTGCGGGATGCGCAGCAGGGTGCCGGGCAGCAGGCGGACATTCACCACCTGCTCCGTCTGCTGATCATACAGGCCGCAGGAGGCATAGCCCAGGCTCAACACAAAATGCTCGGCGCCATGGGCATGCGGCGTGAAGGCGCTATGCGGACGCATCATCCCCACCTTGCCGGTGGCATTTGTGGGGTTCTGCTCCGAGGTCGCCGCGCTGCCAATAAAGTAGCGCGCAAAATGTCCCTCGTCAATAAACCGCAGAAAGGCACTCCGGTCCGCTGCACACTGGAGGGGGTCAAGCAACTGCAGGTTGCCACGGGTGAGGATATGGATTGTTCCGGCGGGATCAAACAGATACACCTCCGCTCCCGCCGGCAGCATCTGCTGAAGTTGTCGGGTGTAACGTGCAGTATGCATATGGCCCCCTCTCTTGCTCTTGCTCTACCATGTACAAGCAACGCTACGGTTTTCTATTGTACTGCCGGCGTGGATCGTATGCGTTAAGACTGTGTTAAGAAATCTGGCGCAATTCGGTTGTACCGGATACTACCCCTCCGGCGGTGGTTGCTCGCCTTCGGGCGGCGGTGGCTGTTCGCCTTCGTTCGGCGGTGGCTGTTCGCCTTCGGGCGGCGGTGGTTGCTCGCCCTCAGGTGGTGGTGGTTGCTCGCCCTCGGGTGGTGGCTGTTCGCCTTCGGGCGGCGGTGGTGGTGGTGGTGGCGGCTCAGGTGTAGGCGTACTGGTCGGTTCGGGTGTCGGTGTCAGCGTGGGTGTCGCGGTCGGCGTGGCGGTCGGCTCGGGTGTGGGGGTTGCGGTTGCGGTTGGTACGGGTGCAATAATGCTGCGCAGATTCTCACTGATGGCCGTAGCTCCAGCCGGATCAAAGAAGAAGATCCCGGAGACACTGACCGTCAGTGCCAGGATCACCGCAGCTATCCAGATGGGCCAGCGTGGTAGGCTGAAGCGTCGGCGGTGGCTGCTACCGAGGGAAGCCGGCGGTGCAACCGGCTCGGTATAGTGCAGGCGCTGGTACTCATCGACCATCGCATCAGCGTCCAGGCCGAGGTAGGCGGCGTAGGAACGCAGCATCTGCGAAGAAAGCGGCCCACGCGGCAGCAGCGTAAACTTCTCCTCCTCCATCGCCTGGAGATACCACATGCGAATATGCAGTTCACTCTCCGCCTGAACCAGCGTAATTCGGCGGCGCAGACGTTCTATATTGAGGCGCTGCCCCAACGTCATCCCATCGGAGAATGCTTCATTCTCCGGTTCCGGGGCATCGTTGCCGGCACGCAGCAGCGCCAGTTCCTCGGTTTCGGTCATAAAGATCGACTCATTGCGGGCGGTACCCTGGCGGTCCTGACCATCGGGTTGTGGCGGCTGGTAGGGCGGGGCGGCCATATCCGCCGGGAATGGCTCGTCCTGCGCGCCCAGCACAGCCTGTACCTCTACCGGGGCCTGTTCTGACGGCGGTGCCAGCGGTGTGACCGGTTGCGGGGCAGGTTGTACTTCTCCGCGACTTGCCCGATTCAGGCCGACGCGCACACGGGCAACAAGTTCAGCCGAGCGGTAGGGTTTGGCGACATAGTCCACTGCGCCTGCCTGCAATCCGCGCACAACATCCTCTTCGCGGCTGTAGGCGCTGACCACGATCACCGGCGCCTGGGTTGCCAGCCGTTCTAACAACTCCCAGCCGGTATCCCGCCCGGACTTGACCTCGAGTAAGACCAGGTCGGGGGACTGTTCGGCAAAGAGTGCTTCGCCATGAGTCAGCTCACTGGCTTTCAGGACGGTGTGGCCCTCCTGTTCGAGGTGATTCGCCATACTCGCCAGAAGCATCACATCATCATCTATTATTAAAATTGTTGCCAATGGAAACTCCTTGTTGCGACTGTTGGATGGAGCGTCATTATAGCATGGCCTGGCAAACCAGGTTCCCTGAATGCCGGCAGTCGGTTGCAGGATCTTGATGCTGCAACCGAGCAGATCGGTAAACTATTGCGGGCGACGATGGTGGGAACGTCATTGCTGTGCCCTGGATGGTGCTCAATTCGCATCTCCCGTGTGACCTTTGGCCTATTGCCTATCGTGTGTCATAGCGGTATGTTGCAAGCAACGCACAACCAGTGCGTGCCGGTTGCAACCCCTAAAACCTGGAGAAGCATCATGCTCAAGTACGTCATTGCCGGTGTCGCTTTCTTCGTGGTGTTAAGCGGCGTGATTGTCTATGCGATTGCCGCGCTGCTCTATCCGCCCATCGCCGCCAACTATCATGCAACGCAGGCGAAAACCGCCTATGACCAGGGCAACTATGTCCGGGCTATCGAACAGTACGACAAGTCCCTGCACCTTAATCCCCGCGATCCATGCCAGTGCAACTACTACATGCGCGGGTTTGCCTACTACGAGACAGGCACATTTGATAAGGCCATGGACGACTTTGAACAGACGGTCGAGCGGTTCCCGGATAACCCCTACGGCTACTATGGTCGCAGCCTGGTTTTGTATGAAGCGGGTGACTATGCCGAGGCGATTGACGATTTGAACCAGGCGATCGCACTTGACCCGGAACTGGCGACGGCGTACCACACGCGTGGTCTGGCGCACTCTGCCGTTGGTAATAGTGAGCAGGCAAGTGAAGATTTTGCGCAGGCCGCTGCGCTCAACGCTCAGTATGCCCAGAGCGGCGGGGAAGGCGTTGCCGATCAGGGTATGAATAGCTATGCGGCCGAAGTCGCGCGCAACGAGGCGATTATCGAACGCTCCAACGCGGCAATCGCCTGCAACCCCAACGATGCGACGGCCTACTACAATCGTGCGGCGGCCTACGAGTATATCGGCGAGTATGAACAGGCGATTGCCGATTATACCCGTTATATTGAGCTGAACCCGGATGATCCCCAGGGCTACTACAGCCGGACCTATGCCTACGAGTCCATGAGCGAGTATGAGCAGGCCATCGCCGACTACAGCGTGTTGCTCGAGTTAGATCCCGACGATGCAGATAGCTACTACGGCCGCGCGGTGGCCTATGAGTATATCGGTGAGTATGAACAGGCGATTGCCGATTATACCCGTTATATTGAGTTGAAACCAAATGATCCTCAGGGCTACTACAGTCGGGCCTATGCCTACGAGTATATCGAAGCGTATGAGTAGGCGATTGCCGATTATGATACTATTATTGAAATTGATCCTGAAGAAACCTATGTCTATCAAAGTCGTGCCGCCGCCTATGCCAGCAATGGCGACTATGAAGTGGCGATTGCTGAGTATACCCGCTATATCGAACTCAACCCCGAGGATAGTTACGTCTACACCAGTCGTGCTGAAACCTATGCCGATATGGGGGAGTATGCGCCGGCACTCGCGGATTACGAGCAATACCTCGAGCTTGATCCCTCAGATGACTATGTCTACCTAGATATAGCTGCCATCTATGCCAATATGGGAGAGCACATGCAGGCCATTGAATATTATGACCGCTATATCAAGCTCTATTCCTGGGATGCCGATGCCTATCTCAGTCGTGGAATCCTGTATGAAGAGCTCGGCGACATGGAGCGGGCGGTGGCAGACTACCAGCGGGTACTGAAGTTGAGCGACAGCCGCGGTATGCAGCGGCTCGTGGAAGAGAAGCTGGCGACACTGGAGGCGGTCACGCCCTGAACGGGTTTTTCTTGCGCCCCTCCCTGTTCCGTGCTACGATGACGGCTGGTTGTGATCAGTACACTCAGGGCTACACCACCAGTTGAGTTGAGAGGAACCAATGCACTATTTCAATCGGGTTCTGTTACTGCTACTCATGGTCACCGGCGTGTTGCTGGTCGGGTGCAACATTGCCGGTGGACCCACCGCCGATGTTACCGCCACCCCCACCCCGACGCCCCGCGAAATTAGCAGTCGCATTGGCGCAGCGACCCGTGCCACCGAGACCGTCCACTTCCTGATCGAGTTGACCGGCGCGCCGGTTGCCGCCGAGCCCAGCGGCTTTTTTACCCTGGTGACGATGGAGGGTGATCTGAAGCGGCCCGATGCGGTGCTGGCAACGGTGACGGTGCGCAGCGTGACCGGCATCGCCGAGGTGCGCACCGTCTCGCTGGCGGGCCGGCAGTATGTCACCAACCCGATTACCCGCCAGTGGCAGTGTGTTGCTGCCGATTTTGCCTTCGATCCGGCTATCCTGTTCGACCCCGAAGTTGGTCTGTCACATCTGCTGGAGACGGGCTTTGAAGAGGTTGAACTGATCGGGATTGAGGATCTCGAAGGGCAGCCGCACTACCATCTGCGGGGGATTGTCCCCGGCGAAGAACTGCGGGCGATCAGCTATAACTCGCTGGGCGCGGGGCCGGTTGCTGTGGATCTCTGGGCCGAGCAGTCAACCATGCGCGCAAAGCGGATTATCCTGGTCGATACGGCCACCGATCCGGAGCAACCCAGCACCTGGACGATGAACTTTAGCGACTATGGCAAGGCGGTTGATGTGCGGGTGCCGCCGGGCGCTGACTGCTGATACGCATAATTTCCGCTGTGTGATGCGTATTGCCTGCTGTACATCTATCTTGATACTGCTGCTGGCGCAATTACCCTGTGTTATGAGGTCAGATCGCCTGGGTTTAATACGGATAATAATTCTTTTACATTGCAATACAGAAATAAATATCATAAAAAAGGTTGGTGATCGTATCGTTTTTCGCTGTTTCTCTGCTATCTGGAGCAGACCCGACAGTTGCACATTACTGCAAGCCTTTGGGCGGGGACGGCGGCTATAACATCGACATCACGACATAGGAGCATGGTATGCAGCGAATTGGTAAGCACGTCCTGATGACGATGGGCTGGATTCTCCTTCTCCTCTATCTGCTGGGTGGGGCGTTGCGCCCGACAGATAACCCCACGCCTGCGGTTGCCCAAAGCGTACCGGCACCAATGCACAAATTCGGGTACCGCTGCGCCGGTCGGTTTCCAGCTTTTATCATTCGCAACTGGGGCGCGACGAGCCCTGACTGCGCTGCTGCAGCCGGCATCCGCACAGCGCAGCATTACGGAAGGAGATGATTATGCACCGCAAACAGTGGATTATGCTGGGGCTGGTAGCCCTGGCTACCCTGCTGGTCTTTTCGCTCAGTCAGGCCACTGCCCCCAGTCCGATCTGGCTCCGTGTCTTCAGACCTGGGACGAACTGACTCCAGAGGAACGGGAGGTGTGTGCCACACCCTTCGGTGGGGTTGGCTGGGCGGAAGAAACCATCGCTGCCATGGTCAACCAGACGATGGTTGCGCTGCCCACCGGTTCGCCGGATGCGCGGCGCGCGACCCAGGAGGCTCTCTGGGTGGCCGCAGGCCTCCCCACCCTCGTGCCGACACCCGTTCCCGGCGTTATTCCCGATGGCTGGGAGGTGGTTGAACCCTATCGGAGTCCTAACCACCATCTTGGACCGGGGCTTCCCTGGCTTAGTGCTATGAGATCCGGTTGGTGGGCCGGTATTATCATTGCCGAGGATGGCTATCCCTGGCGTTTATTAGCGACGAGTCACATGCATCGATGCAGCCTGATTGTCACCCCACTGGCGGTGACAAAGTACGGATCAGAGTTCCTGGAAGAAGAAGCCACGGCATGGCCGTGTCCGGAAGATACCGGCTGGATCAAAATCACTGATGTGACCGGGCCTACCGGAATGATCACGTTTACCACCGAGGCTGGCCGGACTGGGACGTTTGATCTGGCCACCGAGGAGTGGACATTAGAGGGGCAACCCTGGGGACCGACGATAACGGTAGTACCGCAACCCTGAGACAAAGATCTGTCTGTTTTATAATCAAACTGCCGGTTTAAACACCTGAATTGTCCAGCGAGCGCCGAAGCACCGCACTGAACTGCTTAAACTATATCGGTCGCGTAACTTGTACAAGTAACAGCTATGTCAACACAAACACTCACCACAGACATTCAGAATTCCCGGTCACAGGTCAAAAACCCGAACGTGGCGCTGGCCCTGATCGGGTTGGCGATCTTCATGGGCGCAACCGATCTGACGGTTGTCACGGCGGTCTTGCCCAAAGTCATGGTTGACCTGAATGTTTCGATTGACACCGACCTGAACCATGCCGCCTGGGTCATTACCGGCTACCTGCTGGCCTACACCATCAGCATGACCTTTATGGGCCGGCTGTCGGATCTGCTCGGGCGGCGGGCAACCTACTTGCTCTGCCTGCTGATCTTTATCGTCGGCTCCGGGGCAGCGGCGGTGGCCCCCACGCTGAACGCGCTGATTGCCGGGCGGGTCGTGCAGGCGCTGGGGGCGGGCGCGATGGTGCCCATCTCGATGGCGCTGGTCGGCGATCTCTTGCCCCCGGAGCGGCGGGCGCCCGCGCTGGGCTTTATCGGCGCGGTCGATACGGCCGGCTGGATGCTGGGGCATCTCTACGGCGGCGTGCTGATGCGCGCCTTCGATGACTGGCGGCTGCTCTTCTGGCTGAATATCCCGATGGGGTTGGTTGCGCTGGGGCTGACCTGGTGGGCGTTGCGGCGGGTGCCCCAGACGCGGGCGGGCGGTTCGTTCGACTGGGCCGGAGCGTTGCTGATCACCGGCCGCCTGATTGCGCTCAATATCGGGCTGGCGGCAGGTGG
>DAOTVB010000232.1:0-87523 GCA_034436755.1 Chloroflexaceae bacterium
CTATGACGCTCACGCCAAACGCGCCACTTATTGACGTGAATGAAACAGCATTACGGCTCTTAGTCGAAGAAATGGGCATAGTCAATACGACACGGTTTATTCACCAGTTTACGATGGGTGCTGGTGACTCGGTTGCGGAAAAAGAACGTTTGTATGGAACGATGAGTGTCGCAGACATCGCTGCGGCCATCCGCGCATCGCGCCAACCTGATACCGATGTGTTGTCATAGCCACAGAGAACACCGAGGACGCAGAGATGATACACAGGAACGTGCCACTGTTACGCTCGTTGCCCCATTTCCGTTGATTGCTGGTTTGCCGGCACATTGGTATCACGCGGATGGCACTTGTGGTGAAACAGGATAAAGCGTTTAATCCAGTGTATGTAAGCTTCTTCGGTGCGGATGGCATAAGTGTTTAACCCGCAGGGCTTGACTATGCAGTTAAGCGGGAGTATAATCAGTCAGGGCTACGTCAAAGTTCCGGAACATGCGCGTAGTGCCGCCTTCAGGCGGTTCTTCGATCTCCTCCTGCTGCCGAATAAGACTAACAGGATAGTCACTATCTCTGACTTTGACATAGCCCTGGGATCAGCGAACCGTTTATCTGGAAGTTTCCGTATAAATGTTTATGTGGAAAGCTCCGTCTAAGAATTGTTAACTGGCTCCGCATTCAGCCTTTGTACTCGTCTTTTGAGGCGATTGGCAGACCCGAAAACCCAGAAAGTTAAGAATGAGTGCAGTGGCGAGGAGCGATTAGTGACGCTGTGGGTAAAGAGTGATTACCATTAATTCTATCTGCAACAGACTCAGGCATAGAATCTGTTGAATGATAGACCAGTTTTGGGTTCAGTACTATTCAATAGTGAGTATGCAAAAATATGGAACTTCACGCATATACTAGAACGATTTCTGACTTGTTTTCGGTGAAGCGAAAATACATTGTCCCTCGTTTTCAACGTGCTTATTCATGGTCAAAAGAACAAGTTAAGGAGCTATGGGAGGACATTACGAGCAATATTGAGATCAATGGTAAAAATATAAGCCACGAAGAATATTTCATTGGTGCCCTTGTACTCGTTGGTGATGACAAATCAAATGTCATGCAAATTGTTGATGGGCAGCAGAGGCTTACGACAATCACTATTCTTCTATCTGTTCTATGTGAGAGATTTAAGGAGCTAGAGAAAGAGAACCTTGCAGAAGCAATTTTCAAGAACTATATAGAAGGACAAGATGATGATGGAAAGAACTACTTTAAATTGGACAACGAAACTCCTAAACCGTTTTTTCAAAAAAGTATTCAGTATATTAACAAGGAACAATCCATTCCTCAAAGCGATGAAGAGAAAACCTTGTTGTCTTCATATCAGGATTTTTATAGCTTTACTTCCAGGGATAACCTTGCAAGCCGCTTTCGTATGAGTAAGAGAATTAGTGATGAGAAATATGAGATTTTACTTAGGGCTGTTCGTGATCAAGCTGTAAAGTATTTGAAAGTGATCTTTATAACTGTTAAAGAGGAGGAGGAAGCTTATACAATTTTTGAAACTCTCAATGCTAGAGGTATGAATCTTAGTTTTGTAGATCTTATCAAGAATAGATTGTTTAAAGAACTAAGTGATACTCATCCAGATGATGATGCAAAAACGACTTGGAAGAATATTAGATCGGTTATTTCTTCTAGGGAGAGTGTAGGTAGTTTAGAGACATTTGTTCGTCATTGGTGGATAGCAAAGTACTCTTATGTAGGTGAGGAAAATATTTACAAAAACTTCAAGAAACTTTGGCTTGAAGATAAAATTGATGCAAAGGTTTTCATCAAAGAACTTTATTCAGACGCTGAGACATACATAAAGATTGCATCTCCACTCCAGGAAGACTTCAAGCAGCAAGAGGAGAGAGTTATATATAGTGTGTTGTCTGCATTTAAAATATTTAATGTCACTCAGCAGAGGCCATTTCTGTTGAGTTTATTTCAAGCAAGAGGAAAGAGAGTTATTAAATTTGATGAGCAAAAAGGAATTATGCTGTTTCTTGAACGATTTCATTTTATCTTTAATGCAGTATGTTCTTTAAGGCCTTCTGGTATTGAAGGGAGCTATTCTCGTGCAGCAAGAGATCTTCAAGCCGTTTCAGATAGGAGAAAGGCAAAAGAAATACTTAATACACTTAAAGAAAACCTTACTGCAAGAATACCTGATGAAACAGTATTTATAGATAAGTTCAAAGAATTGAAATTTTATAATGGGTATACACGAGACAAGAAATTAATACAATATATATTTAATAAGATTGAACGAATGGAATTAGGGACAAATGAACTGGTACCGGAAAATATCAGCCTCGAGCATATACTTTGTCAATCTAATAACGATAAGGAGATTATTGGTAAAATTGGCAACCTTTTGCCATTAAGCCAAGAACTTAATGAAAAAGCAAAAGATAAACCAATTGTTGATAAGCTGCCTATTTATGAGAGATCTCGATATTCCTTGCCAAGGAAGTTTGCGGCAGAGTATGCAGCACCGTGGAATGCTAATTCGATAGAGAAAAGGACGGAAAGCCTCGCTAGGTATTGCTATCAAAATGTTTGGGGAATTTAGTGGGGTTCTCCGCAAAAGCTTGGCAGATTGAATTAATTGAGATGCCAGCTAACAATTCAAATGCAGCGGACAGTTCGGATGACACCAAGGCCCTGACTGACCGCTTGCTGCTGGAGAACATTTTCCTTAGCGGGCATCGCGTGGGCGGTCCAGGTTTCCGAAAGCTGGCTCCAAGCGTATGTCAACGAGAACTATCGGAACGTCCCTCGGGAGGTACGCGTGCGAGCAAAAAAGGCCGATTGACGATTGTGCGATGAATATTGATACAAATATCTGGATTTGCTGTCAACCGCCTGAAGGCAGCACTACGGTAAATTTAGGACTGATGCGCATCTCCTCGAAATTGACCTGTTGCGGAACGGTCGCCGGCCACAGATAGCACACCCCAGAACCTTGCCCGACGCCCCCTACTTTATCCTCCTGAGCCGGGCGGAACGCCGACCCGAAATCGCCATCTGGCCCTGCGCCCTGCAACAACCGCTGCCAACTGTGCCGGTACCCCTGCGCTATCCTGACCCGGATGTCGCCCTATCGCTCACTCAGGTGGTGCAGCAGGTCTACCGTAATGCGCGCTATGATCTGCAGGTTGATTATCGCGCCGATCCACCTCCGCCGGACCTTTCCCCCGACGATGCCGCCTGGCTTGATGCCCGTCTGCGTGAGCGCGGATTGCACACCTGAACACCGACATAACGGTCGTGCTGTTATGCCGCGTCACTGCAACCGCGCGGGCATGCTATACTACGGGCTGGCGAGAGTCTCGAAGCAGCGCAGGAGCAGCGTATGACGCGGATTGCCGATCTGATACGCCCGGATATTGCCGAATTGGAGCCCTACACGCCGATTGTGCCGCTCGATGTGCTGGCGGCGCGACTGGGGTTGCCGGTTGAGCGGATTATCAAGCTGGATGCGAATGAGAATCCCTATGGTCCCGCGCCGCGCGCGCTGGCGGCGCTGGCGGCCGAGCCGCACTATGCGATCTATCCCGATCCGGAGCATTCGCGGTTGCGGCAGGCGTTGAGCGCCTACACCGGCCAGTCGGTCACGCGGATCGTCTGCGGCTCCGGGGCCGACGAGGTGATCGATCTGCTGCTGCGGCTGTTTCTGCAACCGGGCGATGCGGTGATCGACTGCCCGCCCACCTTTGGCATGTACGCCTTCGACACGGCGGTCTGCGCGGGCCGGGTGGTGGAGGTGCCGCGCCGCGCCGATTTTGCGCTGGATGTTCCGGCGATTGAGCAGGCCGCCGCTGCGACTGGTGCGAAGCTGCTCTTCCTGACCTCGCCCAATAATCCCAGCGGCAACCTGACGCCCCCTGAAGAGATCGAACGGCTGCTGCAACTGCCGCTGCTGGTGGTGGTGGATGAAGCCTATATCGAGTTTGCCGAAAGCCCGAGGCCGATCGGCAAAGGGCAGACTGGCGTGAGCAGTTGGGTGGGGCGGTATGAAAACCTGGTGGTGCTGCGGACCTTCAGCAAGTGGGCCGGGTTGGCCGGGCTGCGCGTGGGCTATGGCCTGATGCCGGAGGAGTTGGCCGCGCATCTCTGGAAGATCAAGCAGCCCTACAATGTTAACCTGGCGGCGCAAGTGGCTGCGCTGGCCTCACTCGCGGATCTGGACTACCTGCGGGCGAATGTGGCGCGGATCGTCGCCGGGCGCGAGCAGTTGCTGGCGGAGTTGCAGACCCTGCCCTTCCTGCAGGTCTACCCCAGTCATGCTAACTTTATCCTCTGCCGGGTGCGGGACGGTAATGCCGGCGACCTCAAGCAGGCGCTGGAGCGGGAGGGCATCCTGGTGCGCTACTATCGCAAGCCGGGGCTGCGCGACTGTATCCGCATCAGCGTCGGCACACCGGAGCAGAACGACACCTTATTACAGGCGTTAAAACGGTAGCAAGAACAAAGAACCGAAAGAACAAAGAACAAAGACCGTGATCTTGTTCTCTGTTTCTTTGTTCTCTGTTCTTTGCAGGAGGAGTTATGGCCGAGACACTCGATGAACTGCTCACCTTTGCGCACGAAATCGCCTGGCAGGCCGGCAAGATCACCCGGCGCTACTTTCAGGCGGGCGTGGCGATTGATCGCAAGGCCGATGAGTCGCCCGTTACCGTTGCCGACCGGGAGGCTGAGAGCTACCTGCGGGCCGTGATCAGCGCGCGCTATCCCGACCATGCCCTGCTGGGTGAAGAGGAGGGCGCGACCGGCAGCAGCGATGCAGCGTGGCGCTGGATTATCGACCCGATTGACGGCACCAAGTCGTTTATTCGCGGGGTGCCGCTCTATGGCGTAATGCTGGGCCTGGAGCATGCCGGGGAGCCAGTGCTGGGCGTGGTCAATATCCCCGCGCTGGATGAGATTGTCTATGCGGCGCGGGGGCTGGGCTGCTGGTGGAACGGGCGGCCCTGCCGGGTCTCGTCGGTCAAAACGCTGTCGGAGGGGCTGCTGCTGGCGACACGGGCGAGTCGTTATGATCGCTATGGCAAGCAGGAAGCCTTCACGCGGCTGGTTGCGGCGGCGGGTGAGTTTCGCACCTGGGGCGACTGCTACGGCTACCTGCTGGTTGCCACCGGGCGGGCCGAAGCCATGCTGGACCCGGTGATGAATATCTGGGATGCGGCGGCGCTGTTGCCGATCCTGCAGGAGGCGGGCGGCACCTTCACCGACTGGCGCGGCGTGCCGACCATCGCCGGGGAAGAGGGGTTGGGCACCAACGGCCTGGTCCTGGATGAAGTCCTCGCCCTCATCGGCAAATAAGGGTGAGAACCGAAGTTACGGATTACGGATTACTGGTGTGCGGCAGCAGAATGGTGCATCAAATGCACCCTACCGTTGAGACCCGACCGCCTGAAGGCGGCACTACGTGAAGTCCTGCTGTTGATCATTACAGACTACGGCATACGGCATACGGCATACGGATTACGGACTACTGGTGTACGGCAGCAGAATGGTGCATCGAATGCACCCTACGGCTCCTACGGATTACGGACTATGGGATACGGGATACAGTCCCGGCCTAAGAAGTTTGAAAAATAGTCCGAACATGAATGTCCGGGAGTCCCGGCTTTAGCCGGTGGAATGCCTGCCGGGGCAGCCGCAGACTGCCGGGAAAACCTGGACCGGCTGAAGCCGGGACTCCGGAGTGGCGCTATTTGGATGAATATGCACCGTTCATAAGGCGGTGGAATGCCCGCCGGGGCAGCCGCAGACTGCCGGGAAAACCTGGACCGGCTGAAGCCGGGACTCCGGAGTGGCGCTATTTGGATGAATATGCACCGTTCATAAGGCGGTGGAATGCCCGCCGGGGCAGCCGCAGACTGCCGGGAAAACCTGGACCGGCTGAAGCCGGGACTCCTGCGTGGCGAGATCTGGATCAAACATGCAACGTTCATAAGGTGGCACTACGTGAAGTCCTGCTGTTGATCATTACAGACTACGGCATACGGCATACGGCATACGGATTACGGACTACTGGTGTACGGCAGCAGAATGGTGCATCGAATGCACCCTACGGCTCCTACGGATTACGGACTACGGGCTACGGACTACGGACTACGGCATACGGCATACGGCATACGGCATACGGATTAACGGATCAACTCTATGCGTAATGCAACGATTGATCGCCGGACGGGCGAAACCGATATCCACCTGGAGTTAACCATCGACGGAAGCGGGCAGGCTGAGGTGCAGACCGGCGTCGGCTTCCTCGATCATATGCTGACGCTCTGGGCAAAGCATGGCCTGTTCGATCTGACCGTGCGGGCCACGGGTGACCTGCATGTCGATGAACATCACACCGCCGAGGACACCTGCATCTGCCTGGGGCAGGCGCTCAACCAGGCGCTGGGCGAGCGGCGCGGGCTGGTGCGCACAGCCCACAGCTTTGTGCCCATGGACGAGGCGCTGGCACTGGTCGCGGTGGACCTGGGCGGGCGGCCCTACTGTGTGGTGCAGGCCACCTTTGTGACGCCGCGCGTGGGGCAACTGGGCACTGACCTGATCCCGCACCTGCTTGAGAGCATCGCCTTCCACGGACGGCTGAACCTGCATGCGCAGGTGCTCTACGGCCACAATGACCATCACAAAGTCGAGGGCATCTTCAAGGCGCTGGGGCGCGCACTGGACGCGGCGACCCGCATCGACGAGCGGCTGGCCGGCTCGGTGCCCAGTACCAAAGGCGTGCTCTAACGTTGGCGAGGTTAGCGTTTATTCATCCGACGCATACTCGTATCTTCATATTGCGCAACGGCCCGTCCGCCCGGTTTTAGCTGCCGATTAAACCGGAGCGGCGGGTTATCTCTGCCACGAACTCCCACCAGACGCTTCTCCGCATAACCGGTTGCCGGCTGTTTGCCGGCAACCGGAACGGGCGGAACGGGCACAGGCTGCACGTTCGCGTTCATTACCTCTGCGTCCGCTGTGATCTCTCTGGCGATGACAACAACGTAGTATCAGACCAATCCCCCGGATCGGCCCAAAGATGACAAATCTAACATTCGACAGCACAACCTTGTTTTAAGACATTCATCTTGCCATAGTAGGATATGGGCAAGTTTTCAGACTCAGGGCACTGCTGCATACGCCGACGCTCAACCGGGCTCACTGCCGCGACCCGGTTGATATGATGGTACTTTCAGGTTGTTGACGAAGGTTGGGCCTGAACTTGCTTTTCACTTCACCTTTCACCCAGACCCGGTAAAAACATTTGCATAAGATCAGGTTTACATCGGTGCGAGAGGAGCGTCTATGATCGCTGCGTCACCATTAAAGTACAGAACTGCCGTACAGAGTCTGCTGCGCTCGCGGCCCCGGCTGCTATTCTGGGCCGGCTTGCTGACAATTGTGCTGTTTGGACTGGCGCTGGCCGGGGTCAGCGCCGGCCGCAGTCTGCGGATTGATGAACCGCTGACCGCGAATATGATGGCTGAACCGCTCTTCCAGATGCTGGCAGAGCGTATCCGCACCAGTATTCGGCCGGTCTACTTTATGCTGGCGCGCCTCTGGACCGGGCTGTTCGGCGAGTCGGAGATTGCGCTGCGTAGCATTTCGATGCTGTTTTTTGGCCTGACGATTGTGACGGTCGGGGTTACGGCCAGGCGGATTGCCGGGATGCCGGCCGGCTTGATCGCCGCGCTGCTGGTGGCAACCAGCACGGGTATGGGGCTGATACAGGCGGCCACGGCGCGGCCGTATGCGCTGCTTGGCCTGGAAGCCGCCCTGGCAGTTCTGCTCTGGGTGCAACTTGTGCCTTTGCCCCTCCTCACTGGCGAGTCGCACTCGCGCGCGCGCCCGCTCTGGCAGACTGCCGGCCTGGTTGCGCTGCTGATTCTCCTGAATATTGTGGGGTTACTCACCCATACCATCTTTGCCTTCTTCGTGGCGGCCTACATTGGGGTGACGATCCTGGTGTCGTGGCGCTGGTTTGTGCTGCTCAGCGTGGGCGGCGCTGTCTCGCTTGGCACGTTCTTGCTGCTGCGGGGGCCGATTCTGTTTGGGGTGATGGAGGGCCCCTCTCTGGACTGGATGCCGGTACCCGACCTGGGCGATCTCAAAACGGCGTTTGATAGCCTGTGGGGTACCCGCAAAACATTGATCGTTCTGGCCTATGCCGCCGGGCTGGTTCTCGTGCGCTTCCGGCAGAGCCTGGGAGTGCTCTGGAGTCGGGCATTTCTGACCAGCGCGGGAATACTGGTGTTGACCAGTCTGGTGCCGTTTGTCTTCTCGCAGTACAAGGTTGTCTTTAACCCGGAACGCATCCCGATCATGTTTTTGCCACCGGCGGCGCTGGCGCTGGCGATCTTCCTTGGGCGCGTGGGCTGGCGTCCGCTGACGCTGCTGGTGATGGCACTGGTGGCGTTGGGCTCGGTCAATACTGCCGTCCGCACCTACGGCGAAGTAACCCAGCCGGCGGCTCGTGAGAGCGTGCAGTATGTGGTGGAGCAGGCGCAGTGTGGCGATACGCTGGTACTGGGCGGGCTCTCCTACGCGGAAGTGACCTACTACCTGCGGCGGTTCGATGCTCCCGGCTGTCTCCAGATCGAGACATTTCCGCAGGATACGGCAAGCCATCCGGGATGGATGGATGTCGTGGGGCTGCTTGACCGGCGGGATGACTTGGTGACCGAGGCTCAATCAACCGTTGCCCGCCTGGCTGACCAGCCGGAGGGGCAGGTCTGGCTCTTCTACAATAGCGCTGATGGCCCGGTGACAACGACCTATGGCGCAGAAGTCACCGAAGTATTCAAGGCCGAGATCGATCAGGCGCTGGCGCTGGAGCAGGAACTGAATTTCCGTGGGTCATATTTTAATCATATTCTGGTCTACACACCGCGCACAAGGTAAATATCGAGGCAGGAAGATGCAATCATCACGAAAAATTTCGGTGACAACCGCGCCGGTTCGCCCGAACCTGGCCTTTGTAGCGCACCATTCCACCCTGGTGAAGTGGAGTCTGGTAAGTCTGGGCCTGCTGCTGTTCCTGGGACTGATGCTCTTTCGGCAGCCGCTCTTTCCCGATCCCTGGTTTGATGAAGGGCTGAATGTCAGCACGGCGGCAACTCTGGCGCGCGCGGGTGTCTATGCACTTCCCAACAGCGATGGACCGCGCATTATGGACCCGGCCATTCAGACGGGGCCGACGGTGCTGGTGCCGATTGCGCTAGTCTACCATTTCTTTGGCGTAGGCATTATGCCGGCACGCCTGGTTATGGTTGCGTTTGCGCTGCTGGCGGTTGTGGCCTATGGTTTGCTGGCACGGCGGTTGGTGGGTAGCGCGGCGGCACTGCTGGCCCTGTTTTTTCTGCTGGTCGGTAGCCGGCAGGAGTATGCCGGTTTTGTCACCGTGGGTCGCCAGGTGCTGGGGGAAGTTCCGGCGCTGGGCTACTATGCGCTGGGGATGCTGATCTGGCTGCGCGTGGTGGAGCGGCCGGATCGGCGCTGGGCCGGGCTGGTGTTGAGCGGGCTGGCCTGGGGCATCGCCATGGTTACGAAGTCACAGATCCTGCTGATCTGGCCGGTCAGCCTGGGCCTGCTGATGCTGCTGGACCTGTTCTACTATCGCCGCGCGGGATTCCTGGCCTTTTTTATCCCCGGTGTGGTGATGGTGGGATGTGTGGCAGCCTGGTATGCCGCGCAGTATGCTATGGCCGGGCCGGAGCGCTGGCAGGAGAACTCGGCAGTGCTACAGGAGGGGTTTGCGCTACATATCGTCAGCCTCAACCCGATCCACTGGCGTAACGCGGCGAGTGTCGTCTGGCAGACCGGCTGGTGGCTCTGGGGAGTGCCGGGGATCATCTGGGGACTCTGGCAGGCCCGGCAACGCACCCGTGACGGCTTCCAACACGCAGTCGGGCTGGCGCTGCCGGTGATCGGCACCTTCTGGTTTGTTGTGCTCTCGGTGGGTTGGGGCCGCTACGCCTTCTACCCGATTGTGCTCTCCTCGATCTGGACGGCGGGGCTGCTCGTGGACCTGTGGCGCGGGCGGATCAGCTTTGCCAACCTGCCCGGGCGGCGAGTGCTGGTCGGTGGCATGGTTGCGCTCTACCTGGTTGCCAATGGCGGGCTGCTGGCGCGTAACCTGATTGCGCCGGTCGATACCGGCTACCTGGCAATGCAGCGCTATCTCCGCACGGAGGTGCCGGCCGACGCGGTGATCGAGTCCTGGGCCTGGGAGATGCTTGCTGTGCCGCAGCCGATCCATCACCCCCCAACCGATGTGACAAATATTATCACCGAGTATATGTGGAGCCGGCGCGCAGAACCACCCGCAGATCTCTATGATGTGCGCCAGGGCAACCCGCAGTATATTTTGCAGAATAGCTTCAGTATGTGGACCGAGATCTACCATGAGATTCTGACCGATGAGAGCCAGGCGGAACTGGTGGTTTCATTCGGGAACTATGCGCTGTATGCATTAGCACCGGAGCAGTAGCAGGTCGGCAAGGTGAACAAACCATTATATTCGGTGGAGATTGAGAGATTATGCAGACGAATCTGATCCAACGCTATCTGCCACGGCGACTCCTGCTGCACTGGCTGCTGCCGATAGCCATGGTGTTGGGGGTGCTGGCCTACAGCTTCGTCGTCGGCATGCAGGCGCGTGATCCCCAGAGTATGAAGACGATTCTGCTGCTGGGACTACCGGCGGGTGGGCTGGCGCTAATGTTCTTCGCCGGATACCGCCGCTTTCAATTTGCCCTGGTGATCCTGCCGATTGTTATGCTGGCAATGCCCTACACGTTGCCGACGGGGGCCGGTCCGGAACTGCCGGTGAGTTTTGTCCTGGTGTTGGGGATGACTACGATCTGGTGTGCCTCGATGTACCTGCGCGGCTGGCGGTTGGAACCTTCACCGCTCAACCGACCGCTGCTGGTTTTTGGGGCGATCTGTTGCCTCTCGCTGCCCTGGAGTATTATCTGGCGTGATCCAATCCTCATTGATCATTGGGATGGACAGTTTATTATTGTGCAGGTGCTGGCACTGCTTATCTGTCTGCTGTCGATCAGTGCCACGCTGTTGATTGGCAATTTTCTGCAGACCACCCGGCAACTAAAATATCTGACGGGTCTCTTTTTGCTCATCCTGACGCTTATGTCGTTGACCCGGATCTATGATCTCCCACTTAAACAGTTTTTGACGATCAAGGGGTTGTGGGGCACCTGGCTGGTGGCGCTGACCTATGGTCTGGCAATTGCCCACCCAGGGCTGCGCTGGTGGTGGCGGGTGGGGTTGCTGGGCATCCTGGGCATAACGCTGGAGCTGATTGTGATCAAAGACTCGCTCTGGGTTTCGGGCTGGATGCCGGCCGTCGTTGCCATTTTTACCATAACCTGGCTCCACTCGCGGCGGATGTTCTTTGTGTTCTTGATCGTGGGCGCACTATTGTACCAGACGCCGCCGGTGATTACCTTCCTCTCGGACGTACGGCAGGATAATGCGGCCGAAGGCAGTACCACCGGGCGCTTGAAGCTGTGGCGGACCAATATCAACCTGGTGCAGGATCACTGGGTTCTCGGTACTGGTCCCGCCGGGTATGCTTACTACTACATGACCTACAATCGGGATAATGCCGCATCAACCCACAATAACTACTTTGATATTGCTGCGCAGTTTGGTGTGATCGGGCTGCTGGTATGGTTCTGGATTGTGATCGCCGCGTTGCGTGAGGGCGTCTACCTGATACAGCGGGCGCCACCGGGCTTTCTGCGGACGCTGGCCGTGATTGCCACCGGCGGCTGGATGAGCGCAACCGCGTCAATGTTCTTCGGTGACTGGGTGTTGCCCTTTTACTACAATGTCACCATTCGCGGGTTCGGGTTTACGGTTATGAGCTGGGTGTTCCTGGGCACGCTGATCAGCATCAGACATCTGCTGCATGCGCAGGCCGAGGAATGTGTGCAATGTGAGGTGCGGACGTGAGCAAGCGCTATCTACCAATCCTGCTGCTGCTGTTCCTGGTGGTGGGGAGTGTGCCGATTTCCCTGCCGGTCAGAGCCCAGACGAACGGCTGGTCAGCGCCGATTGAACTTGGTGGCGGCTGGTTTCCCGATCTGGCAACTGGACCGGATGGCAGCGTGCATGTGATCTGGCACGCCGGGCGTTCCTGGCCGATTGAATCGCGGGGCGATCTGGCCGGCACAGGGCCGGACAGTGCAGCGCCGGACAATGCAGCGCCGGACAATGCAGCGCCGGCCGGCGCAGGTGAAGATGCGGTACCCTTGCAGGATCGGCGTGACGCACTCATCTATCGTGACTTCCGCGATGGGGGCTGGTCGCCCGAAAATGAACTCTTTACGGCGGGTTTTGGCGTCTCGGGTCTGACGGTGCGGAACAGCATTGTCATGGGGCGCGATGGTCGCCTACATATTCTGTTTCGCAATGGGTTTGGGATTGACTATTTCCATGCTCCGTGGGAACGGGCCTGGTCAGCCGCAGCCTGGAGCCCATCCTACACTATGAGCACCGGGTCGGCCTACTACAATGCCATGACGGTGGATAGCAGCGGCCGGCTGCATGCGCTCTACACTCAGACGATTGTAGACGATCCCACCGCTCCACGCCAGGTCTGTCCTGACTGTGCGCAACTCTTTTATCGTCACTCAGGTGATGTGGAGAAGGTCTGGTCCTGGCCGATTAATCTCTCGCGGGACTTCGAGGGCGCCAACCGACCGCAGATCAAAATTGATCAACGGGATCGGGTGCATGTGGTCTGGGATGAAGGCTTTGACTGGTATGCAGGTGAAGGTGAGCCGCTCTTTGGCGTTTACCGGCGCTCGGATGACGGCGGGCAGACCTGGAATGCGCCGGTGCCGGTCGGGGTTGCCGAAGAGGGCGTGTTGCAAACCACGCTGGCACTCACCGCCGAGGGCAATCCGTTTCTGGTGTATCGCGGAGCTAATAGCCGGCAGCTCTACTACCAGTTTGCCATCGACGATGTCAACTGGAGTGTGCCCGGTACAATTCCGGGCGTGGTAGCCCGCGAGTATGAGTTTGATAACCAGCTTGATGTTTACAGCATGGTGACGGACAGCGCGGGAGTTATTCATCTACTGATGGGCGGCTATCTGGAAGGTGATTTAGATGATAATCTGGGGCTGTTTCACCTGACCTGGAATGGCACAACCTGGTCGGCACCGGAGGTGGTCTTCAGCAATGAACGCAAACCGGAGTGGCCCCGCCTGGCACTAACAAACGGCAATCAACTCCACGCAGTCTGGTTTTCGCGGATTGATATCTTCTCGACTGAGGATACACGCGTTCACTACAGTAGTCGGGCGCTCAACACTGCGGCGGTTGCGGCACCGGCATTCTTCACACCAACGCCGGAGAGCGTGCCGACGGCAACGGTACCGCCGGTTGTACCGACGCCCATGCCGACGATTGCACCCGCATTGTTGTCAGCCCCGATCCCCGAGAGCGAACCGGAGTGGGAAGGGCCAGGGTTAACCACCATCGGCATTGCCCTGACGCCCCTCGTCAGCATGCTGATGATCTATGGCGGTCTCACCTGGCACAAGCGCCGCCGCAAGGAAGAGCGACTGCGGCGGTAGGGCTGGGCGCGATCAACCTGATACCAGTTTGCCGTCAAACCAGCAATCAACGGGAACGGGCGCACTGGGCACACCGGCAGCCCGTTCCCGTGTATCATCTCTGCGTCTTCGGTGTTCTCTGTGGCGATGACAACAAATGAGTATGAACTGATGCAGGTACAAGCGCGGCGTTGCTCTTCCGGGGAAATAACAACGCTGCTCTTGCTGTGCAATGGTCTGTTGATGAACAGAAATGCCGATACTGGCTTACAAAGCTGTCAGATTTAATCTACCGAAATTTAACCCAATTTCAGTTGTTTCTGGTATCGTAACAATCACACCCTACGTATATCAATAGCACATCCGCGCCGGATTGTTGGGGATACGAGCGAAGGAAAGGCCTACATGACACTTCCATCGGTTGCGATTGTCGTTCTGAATTACAACGGGCGGACGGATACCCTGGCCTGCCTGCGCTCCCTGGAGCAGGTGCAGTATCCCAATATGCAGATCGTGGTGGTCGATAACGACTCCGCAGATGGCTCGGTTGCCACCTTTCGCGCCGCGTATCCGGACCTGACGATTCTCCAGACCGGAGCAAACCTGGGATTTGCGGCGGGCAGTAATGTCGGTATTAGCTATGCGATGGAGCAGGGGGCCGCATATGTGCTGCTGCTGAACAATGATACCGAGGTCGCGCCCGACTTTCTGCAGCACCTGGTCACGGTCGCCGAAGCTGATCCAGCTATCGGCATTGTGGGGCCGACGATTTACTACTACGACCATCCCGAAGTCGTCTGGTCGTCCGGGGGCATTATCGACTGGCAGCGGGGCAGCACACGCATGGCCGGCCTGAATGAAACGGATACCGGGCAGTTCGGAAGCGCGCCGCGT
Organism: Chloroflexaceae bacterium; assembly: GCA_034436755.1. GTDB lineage: Bacteria > Chloroflexota > Chloroflexia > Chloroflexales > Chloroflexaceae > CAKZQX01. The sequence goes on from DAOTVB010000232.1 coordinate 14,526, forward strand.
CCGGTTGATTTTGTGACCGGCTGTGCGCTGCTTATTCGTCGCGCTGCCCTGGAACGGGCGGGTCTGCTCGATCCGCGCTTCTTTATGTATTACGAAGAGACCGAGTGGTGTGTGCGGGTAGCGCAGGCGGGTTTTCGGATTGTGCATGTGCCACAGGCCCACATCTGGCACAAGATCTCGATTGTGCAACGGGCCGCCACACCGTTTGTTCACTACTACATGACACGCAACCGGCTGCTCTTTCTCCGCGCGGCGGGGATGGGCTGGCGCGCCTGGGTGCATACCCTGGTGCTGGAGTATGCGCGAACCCTGATCAGTTGGAGTGTGCGCCCCAAATGGCGCGCGCAGCGCACGCAACGCAATGTGATGCTGCGCGCCGTGCGCGACTATTTCGCCGGGCGGGTGGGATATGTCGCGTCGGGTAAGTAGCGGGCGACTCTCCCGAATGCAGATGTAGTGAGGTACAACGCGACTATGCGAATTCTCTTTCTGTCACGCTGGTTTCCCTATCCGGCCAACAATGGCGCGAAGATCCGCATCTTCAACCTGCTCCGGCATCTTGCGGCCCGGCATGAACTGGTGTTGCTCTCGTTTGCGTCCGAGGCGGTGACGGCGGCAGACCTGGCGGTGCTGCGGCAGTATTGCCGGCAGGTCGCCGTTGCCCCCTATCGTCCGTTCCAGCCCAACCGCCTTCAGGCGCTGGCGGGCTTCTTCGCAGCGAAGCCGCGGTCGGTGATCGATACCTACAGCCAGGAACTGCATGCCCTGGTTGAGCAGACCTGCCGGGAGCAGCCGTTTGACCTGGTTATTGCCTCGCAAATTGATATGGTGCCCTATGCGCAACTGGTTCCCGATGCGCGCAAAATCTTTGAAGAGATTGAGGTAACGGTTTTTTATGACCGCTTTGTCAGACAGCAGCCGTTGCCCCAAAAATTGCGGAGCGGGTTGACCTGGTGGAAACTCTCACGCTACGTTGCCGGACTGCTGCGCGCATTCGACGGTTGCACAGTGGTGTCAGCCCAGGAGCAGGCCCGGGTCCGCCAGATAGTGCCGGACTATGCCAACATCCAGGTTGTGCCGAACGGGGTGGATGTTGCGCACTATGCGCAGGATTTTGGGCCGCCCGCACCGGATACGCTGATTTACTCCGGCGCGCTGACCTATGGGCCGAACTTCGATGCCATGCAGTTCTTCCTGGGGGAGATCTTCCCGCTGATCCAGGCGCAACGTCCGGCGGTCAAACTCGCCATCACCGGCAAGCTGGATGGCGTGCCGATTGAGCGCCTGCCGGAACGCCGGAATGTCACGTTTACGGGCTACCTGGACGATATTCGCCCGACGCTGGCGCACAGTTGGGTAAATATTGTCCCGCTGCGCCAGGGCGGTGGCACCCGGCTCAAGATCCTGGAGGCGCTGGCCGCCGGGACGCCGGTTGTCGCCACGGCAAAGGGGGCTGAGGGGCTGGATCTGCTACCGGAGCAGGAGATCTTGCAGGCCGACACGCCGGCCGCGTTTGCGGCAACTGTGCTCCGCCTGCTGGACGATGCCGACCTGCGCGCGCGCCTGAGCCGGCAGGGTCGCCAGGCTGTTGCCGCCCGCTACGACTGGAGCCGCATTGGACAGCAGTTTAATGAGTTTATCGAAGCTGTAGCTGCACCGACCAGAACCAGACCAGCCGTGCGCCACCCGGATATGAGCGCCGAACGCGCCTGATGCCGGCAGATACGCCGCCACGCGAGAGAGTAATCCAGGAGCATAAGCCGTATGCCTGACGTATCAATTATTATTGTAAATTGGAACACGCGCCAGTTACTTGCCGACTGTATTAATGATGTCAAGCAGTACACCCACGATCTGACGTATGAAATTATTGTCGTGGATAATGCCTCGAGCGACGGCAGTCAGAAGATGGTGCGCAGCACCTTTCCCGATGTGCATCTGATTGCCAACACCGAGAATGTCGGTTTTGCCCGCGCTAACAACCAGGCGATCCGCTGTAGCCGTGGGCGGTATGTGCTGCTGTTAAACAGCGACGCTTTTGTGCGCGATCAGACCATTGCGCAGACGGTTGCTTTTATGGACGCGCATCCCGACGCGGGCATGGTCGGCTGCAAGCTGCGCTATGCCGATGGTCGGCTGCAACCATCCTGTACCACCTTTCCGACCCTCTTCACCGAACTGCTGATTGCCACCCAGTTAGAGCGGCTCTTCCCGAAAAGCCGTCTTTTTGGCGCGTATCGCATGACCTACTGGGATTTTAATGATATCCGCGAAGTCGATGTCATTATGGGCGCATATATGCTGGTCCGCGCTACGGCGATTGAACAGCTTGGTATGCTGGACGAGAGCTATTTTATGTATTCGGAAGAGGTGGACTGGTGCTACCGTTTTAAACAAAACGGCTGGAAAGTCTATTTTTATCCGTATGTTGAAGCCATTCATCTCTGGGGCGGCAGTAGTAAACCGGTGCGGGTGGAGATGTTAATCCAGCTCTATCTGAGCCGCGTGGTTTTTTTTCGCAGATATTATGGTAGAACCTCGGCCAATCTGCTCAAGCTTATTGTTGGTTTGAGCTGTTTACTGCGTATTGGGCCCGGATTCTGGTACTATCTGCTTACGGCGAATGCCCAACAACGCCAGAAACATTATGCTTTCTGGAAATTACTGCGGGTCTTACCGTCAATGTAGTTATCGTTTTTTTAATACCGGAGAACGCTGCTCATGGCCGATATTCTTGCGCTGGCAACCGCCGGATTACGCCCAGATCAACTGAACGATACGGAACATGCCCGGTATCCGCGGGTTGACTATCTTGAGTTGCAGCGTTGCCTGAACATGGATGTCCTGGATTATGACATTTACAACCATGCCCGGCTGGGAAGCATGCTCCGGCGGCTTGATACCGTCCTTCGTTCAGATCTCTATTTAACACTGGCAGGGCTGCTGGCAAAACGCACCTATCGTCTGGTCTTTGCTATGTCTGAACGCGTTGGTATTCCTTTCGCCGGGTTACATCGAATATTGCCCCACCGGCGACCGCTGGTGACGATGTTTACCTGCTGGTCCGCGCGGCAGGAGCGCATGATCACCCGGCTGAACCTGTTTGCGGCAATGGATAGCATTATCGTCAAGTGCCAGAGCATGAAAGAACACTTTATCAAACTCGGCGCACCGGCAGAGCGCATTCATGTCATTCCCTATGCCGTTGATCAGCGCTTTTTTATGCCGTTGCTGCAGGTCGAACAGCAAAACGGGTTTGTGATGAGCCTGGGTGAGACACGCACACGGGACTATCGCACCCTGTTTCGCGCAATTGATGGTCTATCAATGAAGTTGCTGGTGGCTGCCTCCGGGAGTTGGTACGCACGCGAGAAAGATACCAGTCTGCCCCTGACCATCCCGGACAATGTCACCGTCACAAAGGGATTTTCGCGCTCCGAACTCAAAACGTTGTACGCGCGCGCACAGTTTGTTGTCTTGCCGGTCTACGATCAGGTCTTTTCAGCCGGCGCAACCGGGGTGCTGGAGGCGATGTGCATGGGACGCGCAGTGGTTGTGACGCGCTCGCGCGGGATTATCGACTATGTGATTGATGGTGAGACAGGTATCCTGGTTGACCAGGGTGATGTGGCCGGGATGCGCGAGGCTATCCAGTATCTGCTGGCCCACCCGGAAGAGTCGCGGCGGATGGGCGCAAATGCCCGCCGCCGCATCGAAACGGAACTCAATCTTGATCGGTATGTCGAAAATATAGCGCATGTGCTACACGCGCATCTATAACTGCATGCTCGAAACATAACGCAATAGATGTTTCGGTTGCAACGCTATCAGGAGAAACCTATGCGATGGCTGCGACAATATCGAAATGAGCTGTTTATCTTTCTGGCCCTGCTGTTCTGTTATGTCTATTTCCTGCCGCGCTGGGCAAGCTGGAACCAGAATTCGCGCCTGAACCTGGTGCTGGCGATTGTTGATGACGGCACTCTCAATATCGACAACTATTATCAGAATACCGGGGACTATGCGCTGTTCAATGGACATTACTACAGCGACAAGGCTCCCGGAACATCCTTCCTGGCGGTGCCGGTCTACGCGGCAGCCCGGCCGCTGTTGCAATCCGCGCCGGTGCAATCCATCCTGGAGCGCCTGGCGCAGAGTGATGCCTTTGGCGAAACCCTCAAGGAAGACGGCACTGGTTTGCTGACCGATAAGATCTATTTTGCGATTGTGCTGTACCTGGCAACCGTCAGCGTGGTGGCACTGCCGGCGGCGCTGCTGGGGGTGCTGCTCTACCGCTTCCTGGGCCACTTCGATGAGCGGCCCGGCTGGCGGATCGCTACCGCGCTGCTGTATGGCCTGGCAACAAATGCGTTTCCCTATTCCGGGTCGTTTTTTGGGCACCAGATTGTCGCCTTCTTGCTCTTTGGGGCCTTCTATCTGGCCTTCTTGATTGGTCAACGGCGCATCTGTGTGAAATGGACCATCCTGGTCGGGCTGATGCTGGGATATGCCATTATCACCGAGTACCCAACCGTGCTGATTGCCGGGGCGGTGTTTGTCTACACCATTCTGGTCATGCCTAATCGCCGCTGGACGGTCGGCCTGGTCTTGTCCGGGATACCGCCGGGGCTGCTGCTGATGGCCTACAACTGGGCGATCTTTCGCACGGTTCTGCCGGTGGGGTATGCGCACTCGGCGCTCTACCAGGATATTCATGGGCAGGGGTTTGTTAGCCTGGTCGGACCAAATGCCGAGGCGCTGTGGGGCATCAGCTTCGGGGTGATGCGTGGACTCTTCTTTGTTGCGCCGATCCTGCTGCTGGCCCTGCCCGGGTTCCTCTTCTGGTGGCGGCAGCAGCGCTATCGCCTGGAGTGGGGTGTCTGCATCTGGGCCGTAACCAGTTTCTTTCTCTTCAATGGCTCGTCGGTGATGTGGGAGGGTGGCTTCGCGGTGGGCCCACGCTACCTGCTGCCGATGCAGCCCTTTATGGCCGTCGGGTTGGGGCTATTTGTCTACTACGGATACAGCCATCGGGCTGTACGCATTATCACGCCAATCCTGGGGCTCTGGTCATTGATCGTTGTCTGGACTTTGACCATTGGGGGACAGAGCTTTCCTGATTGGACGCGCAATCCGCTGGTGGATTATTCGCTGCCCCACGTGCTCTCGGGGAATATCGCGCGCAACCTGGGTATGGTTCTGGGACAATCGGGTCTCCAGAGTCTGCTGCCGCTGGTTCTGGTTCTTGCGGGGGTTGCGCTCTTCTGGGGGCTCCTGGGCCGGGAAGCGACGCCCCGCATGCATATACCGTTGACCCTGACAACCGATAATCAGCAGAAGGAGTTATCGACCGATGTCTAACGTAAAAGCGCTACGCACCGGCGTCAACCCGTATCAGCATGTGGAAACCTGGAGTTGGGTAGGCATTCTGCTGCTTATCGGCATTGGGATCGCCAGCCGATTGCCCTTCCAGAGCATGATTCTGCACCACTGGGACTCGGTGAACTTTGCGCTGGCACTGGAGCAGTATGATCTGCGCCTGCATCAGCCGCATCCGCCGGGGATGTTTGTCTTCTATATTTTGCTGAGCCGCCTGTTCAACCTGTTTCTGGCGGATGCCAATACCAGCCTGGTCTGGGTCAGCCTGCTTGCCGGCGGCCTGGCAACCGTTACGATCTACCTGCTGGGGAAAACCTGGTTTGATGCGCGTACCGCTGTGGTTATTACGCTCTTTATGCTGACCAGTCCGCTGGTCTGGTTTCACAGCGAAGTTGCGCTCTCCTACATGCTGGAGTTCTTCTGGGTGTTGTTGATTGTGTTTGCCTGTTTTTATGCGCGGGCGGGCGATCCGCGTGTGCTGCTGATCGCTGCGCTGCTGGTTGGCCTGGCCGGAGGCATTCGGCCCAACACGCCGGTCTTTATGTTCCCGCTCTGGAGTGTAGCGGTGGGACTGGCCTGGTGGGAACGCAAATATACATTTGGTCAGATTATCCTGGCACTAAGTGTGATGGCCCTGGGCGTGACCCTGTGGGCAGTTCCGCTGGTGATTATGTCCGGGGGGCCGCTGGCCTACTGGGAGCAGTTCGAGTGGTGGCGCGCGCAGCATCTGGAAGACTCGGGCAGTTCCGAAGGGCTCTTTCTGCATGTTGCCCGGATGGGGATGTTCACGATTTATGGCGTGGGAGCCGGTCTGATAGCGGTGGCCTGGGCCTTCCTGCTGCACTGGCGCACCCTGTTGCACAACCTGCGCCACGACTGGCGCACCCAGACGATTGCGCTCTGGGTGACACCCGCGCTGCTCTACTTTATCGTGATCCACATCCGGCAGCCGGGCCATACCTTTACGCTTATGCCCGGGTTTATGGTCATTGCCGGAGTGGCCGTGGTGCTGGCTGGTCGCTCACTGGAGCGTCTCCACCGGCATGCGCCGACCATTCTGGCGGGGCTGATTATCGGGAGTAATGCGCTCTTCTTCCTGGCGGGTCCGGCGAATCTGTTCGGTAGTTCGCGCCTGATCTTCAGCGCGCCGACCTGGGCCACCATCCGCGAGTATGACAACCTGGTAACGGAGCGCCTGACCGCGATTCGCAGTGAGTTTGCCCCGGAAGAAACTGCGATCTTTGCCACCTCGCGCAACTTCCGTCTGCCGGATTTCTATCTGCCGGCCTATCATAATATCTCACACGCGGAGCCCGCCGACGACGGTACCATTCTGGTGCCGCAAGAACTGCGCACCGTCGTCCTGTTTGACGATCAGACACTACCGGAGTTGACGGTGGGGGGCAATGTTCAGCAACTCTCCCTGCCGGGAGGTGATACTCTGCGCTACATCACGCGGGAAGCGAATCAACCACTGACGCTACATAAAACAACATCGGAATAGAACCACAGTTGCCGGGATACGCCGGCGTGGGTCGGGCAGACTGCTCTGGACCTGCGCCGCCCCGGTCTGCCCAATCATCAGTATGTCCAGGCTGGCATCTGCAGCATCCTGGGGTTTCTTGAAAGGATACAGACGCGATGTTATGGTCATTGATACACAAGATAACCATTTCGGGCCCCAGACGCCGGGGACGGTCCACGCCGGGTGCGGAGGCGGCGCAACGCCGGGTACCGCACGACCAGCCGGCATCGTCAACGCGGGTCAACCCGATCGAATGGCGCTTTGTTGGTATCGTTTCGCTGGCAGTCCTGCTGCTGACATCGCTGCCCTACCTGTTTGCTACCTTTACCGCTCCTGCCGATAAGCAGTTTATGGGTTTTCTCATAAATGTATCGGATCATACGCAGTACCTCTCCTGGTACAAGGGTTTTCAGACCGATCATCTGATCACGAATCGCCTGACATCGGAGGAAAACCCGCCGCTCTTCTTTAACCTGCTCTGGTGGTCGCTCGGTCGCCTGGGGCTGTACACCGGGTTGAGCTATGTCGTGGTCTACCAGATTTTCCGCTGGCTGGCCGGCGCCTTCTTCCTGGCGATGGTCTATCTGGTCGCGGCCTGCTTCTTTCCCGATGTGCTGCGCCGCCGAATCGCCTTTCTGGTGGTTTCACTGGGGGCGGGACTGGGATGGATCCTGGTGGTGATCAAGTATCTCTGGTCAATGGACGATGTGCCACTGCCGCTGAATCTCTACATTGCGGAGGGCAACTCGTTCCTGTGCATTCTGGGCTATCCCCACTTTGCCGAGGCTGCCGGGTTGATCCTGGCGGTCTTCTGGCTGCTGTTGCGCGGCGAACAGCAGAATAACCTGCGCTATGGACTGTATGCCGGACTGGTGGCGCTCCTGCTGGGCTGGCAGCATACCTATGACCTGATTATTGTGTGGGGCATACCGGTGGCCTACGGTGGCGTGCGCCTGCTGCTTGACCGCAAATGGCCGCACTACTGGTTCTGGTCCATGCTGATGGTCGGGCTGATCTCCTGCGCCCCGGCGTTCTACTCGATCTGGCTGACCAGCGCGAATCCGCTCTGGAAAGAGATCCTGGATCAGTTTTCCAATGCCGGGGTGTTTACGCCTACTCCGCTACACATGCTGATCCTGATGGGTATCCCGCTGATCGCTGCGCTCATTACGCTGGGACTGCGGCTGCGCGACCTGCTGCGGGAGCGGGGAGATATTCAGCCGGCGGCGCAGAATGAAGTCTTCCTCGTCGTCTGGTTTATTGTCGGTTGGGCACTGACCTACATCCCCACCGACTACCAGGTGCATATGATCAGTAGCTGGCAGGTGCCGGTGGGACTGCTGGCCGTTCTGGGGCTGTTTCACTATGCAATCCCGGCCCTGAAGCGCCGGTGGGATATGCCGCACCTGGTGCGGCCGGTGGCACTGCTGTTTGTGTTGCTGGTCATCCCAACCAACCTCTACCTGATCGCCTGGCGCTTTGTCGATCTGAACCGGCATAACTACCCATTCTTTTTGTACCAGGATGAAGTGACCGCCATCGACTGGCTGGAAGAAGAAGCCCCGCCGGAGTCGATTGTCTTCAGTGCCTATGAAGCCGGGCGCTATATTCCCGGCCTGAGTGGGCAGCGCGTCTTCCTGGGGCACTGGGCGCAGACGGTAGACTTCTTCAACAAGCGCGATATGGTCACGGAGTTCTTTGCCGAAACCACCAGTGATACACGGCGGCAGGAGATTCTGCAGACCTACGATGTGGATTACCTCTTCTATGGTCAGGTTGAACGGGAACTTGGGGCTTACCAACCGGATACCTCGACGTTTCTACAGCCGGCTTTCACCACACCCAGAGCCATAGTCTATGCAGTTAATCCGGCAAGCAGTCGTCCATAGTTGATAAAAGTTTATACACGAGAAGTGCGGCCGCCTGGCGGCCGCACGCCAAAGAGCAATCCTGGTTTTGCAACGGCACACCTGCGTCCCAAACATGGTAAGGATAAGTATTCGCTCAGCCGGAAGCGATTCACGTTCATCAAATACTCACATACGGTATTTAAACTACGTGTGCCAATGTTAAGAAAGTACATACGTGCGTAACCAGGACGTTTGGAAATGTAGCTACCAGTTGCAGCACAAATGCCGAACGGCTTTGTGTTGGCATAGTTAATGCTTGCGGGAGGTATATACAGAAGATGAACAAACTGGATCGTCGCACACTCCTGGTTCTTGCACGTATACTGATCAGTGTCACGCTTATAACATACCTGCTCTTCCAGGTCGATACAACTAAACTTTTTACCATTGGACGCGGGGCTATACTCTCCTTTTTACTTCTGGCAATCCTACTTGAATTTACCGGTGTCTGCGTCAAAGCCCTGCGCTGGTGGTGGTTGTTACGGACTTCAGAACAGCAAATATCGTATGCCTGGACGCTACGAACGTATCTCATTGGTCAGTTCTTTAGCAACTTCTTACCAACAATGGTCGGCGGCGATGCCGTCCGCATTTATCGGCTCAACCAGCGTACGCAACGCACATCCCGCGCCTTTGCTTCGGTCTTTATCGAGCGTATCACCGGCTTTGTGGCGCTCACCTTGATTGCTATGGCCTCTCTGGGGTTGAGTTTACAGTTGCTGACTGCGGCCCCCCAACTGCTCTGGGGCACTGTCTGGTGCATCGTCTGCGCAAGTGGTGCATTGGGGCTGGCCTTAGCGGCCACACCGATTACGCGCCGGCTTACCCGGTTGCAGTTGCCGAATGTGATGAACTGGCGCGCGAAGCTGCTCGGTATGGCCGAGGCGCTCTCCGGTTACTATGACTATCGCCGGACACTGGTGGGGGTTATTGGACTGTCATTTGTGTATCAGTTTGTCTGGATTGGCGCTAACTATGCTGTTGCGCGCGCCCTTCATATGGATGTTCCCCTGGCATTTATGGCATTGATGGTACCGGTTGTCGATATTGTCGGGATGGTCCCGATTTTCTTTAACAACCTGGGAGCGCGTGAAGCCATCTTTGCACTACTGCTTAGCCAACTGGGCACGACCACCGAGTTGGCCCTGGTCTTGTCATTCCTGGTCTTTATTGTACGCCTGACTGTCAGTCTTTTGGGTGGGCTGCTCTACCTGATGGGTGAGCCGGCTGTAACCCGGCGCAGTGTTGGCTTGCCGCAACTACCCCACCCGCATACATCAAACGCTGTCGCGGATGGACCAGGGAGTGCCGTTTTTGACAGGAGAAGGACCAGACTGTCCGGTTCATCGGTCAAACGGGGAACCGGGGACTAAAGATCTGTTTATCTGTTCAACGGCTTATATTCAGAACATCGTCACTAACTATAGCTATCATATGAGCAGGTATCGCAGCCTGATACATCTTACCAGTAAAGCAGGATATTTCTACCGAATATGCGGACAGTTGACGTGTCGATATTCGGCTCACCAACCTGAAATAACTTTGTTAGTTGAGGTTTGAAGGAGGGGCACATGACAGGTATATCGAAGGGGGTGCCAGTGCGCGAGGTGCGGCCATATCTGGAACAGTCTACTGCGTATGAAGACACAGAGCAGTCAACCCGAACAGCAACCTACTCTCGTCCCAGTCTAACACTACCGTTGGAGTTTCCTGTGAATGTACCAATTTATGTATCAATCGTTATACCGATTTTTAACGAGGAAGAGAGCCTGGAACAACTGCACGCGCGCCTCCATCCGATCTTGCAGGATCTGGGGCGGCCCTATGAGGTCATTCTCGTGGACGATGGCAGCACCGATGGGAGTTTTCCCATTCTCAAGCAGTTGCATCAGCGTGATCCCAACATCCGGGTTATTCGCTTTCGCCGCAATTTCGGACAGACTGCGGCGTTCTCAGCCGGGTTTGATGCCGCGCGGGGCGAGATCATTATTACGCTGGATGCCGACCTGCAGAATGATCCGGCCGATATCCCCACTCTGCTGGAAAAGATTGAGGAGGGCTATGACGTTGTCAGCGGCTGGCGCTTCCGGCGCAAAGATCCCTTCTTGAACCGTCGCCTCCCTTCGATCATTGCTAACTCGCTTATCTCGAAGATGACCAATGTCAAGCTGCACGACTATGGCTGCTCGCTCAAGGCTTACCGCTCCGAGGTGGTGAAGAACATCCGGCTCTATGGTGAGATGCACCGCTTTATCCCGGCGCTGACTAGTTGGCTGGGAGTGCAGGTGGCCGAGGTGCCGGTGAATCACTCGCCCCGGAAATATGGCAAATCGAAGTATGGTCTGAGCCGCATTATCAAGGTCTGGCTGGATCTGTTGACGGTGAAGTTTCTGCTGGACTATGCTACCCGGCCCATTCAGATCTTCGGGTTGCTGGGGATGCTCTGTCTCTCTTCAGGGACGCTGCTGGGTGGGTATCTCTCCGTCAGCAAGCTGCTCTTTGATCAGGCACTGGCCGACCGGCCGCTGCTGCTGCTGGCAATTCTCCTGATTGTCCTGGGGGTCCAGTTTATTACGATGGGGTTAATTGGTGAACTGGTCGTGCGCATCTACTACGAAGCGCAGCAGAAGTCGATCTATACCGTGCGTGAGACGCTCGCGCCCCAGACACCGGCACAGCCGGCGGTTGAGCAGGCACGCGAAGTTGGAACATAGTCTGTTGAGAACGAACAAACGGACGCCGAACAAAAATTAGAACCAGCACTTGAAGAATAAAACCTGAAACGCTCGGTTTCCCGAGCCTGGTAAGGAGTTGATCGCACAGAGGTCGCACAATGACGTGCGCCATCTGATCCGTCAAGAAGACTGGTGTACAAGGAGTAGGACGATAATGACCACGTTGGATTATAACTCAAACCCAACCGCTATCGACGGGATACTGCAGCAGGTAACAGAAATCATACCGGACAACTTTCCCGAAACCGCCGATATTGAAACATCCTCCGATGACTATGCGCGGCGGTTTGCCGGCAACATCGGAGCCTGGTTCCTAAAAATTCAGGAAGAAGCCACGCTGAACATGCTGGCCCCCTATCCCGGCGCAGCGGTGCTGGATGTGGGTGGCGGGCATGGACAGATTACTGGCCCGCTTCTTGCTAAAGGGTATAACGTAACGGTTCTGGGTAGTAGTACCAGTTGTCAGAAACGCATTCAACATTTTGTGTCAACCAGACAGTGTGCCTTTGATACTGGCAATATTCTTAGCCTGCCCTATGCTGATGGCGCATTCGATGTGGTTGTAAGTTACCGACTGTTGCCCCATGTAACCCGGTGGCAGCCTTACCTGGCCGAGTTGACGCGCGTAGCGCGACAGGCGGTTATCGTCGATTTTCCGACGACGCAGAGCGTGAACTACATTGCACCCTTTCTCTTCCGGTTTAAAAAGCGGGTTGAACAGAATACGCGTCCCTATACCTGTTTTCACGAAGCCGACCTGTTACAGTTCTTCCGGTCCCTGGGCTTTACCTATGGCGCACGCTATGCCCAGTACTTTTTGCCAATGGTGTTCTACCGGATGATGAAATCGCCCGGAGTTGCTACAGCGGTAGAGCATCTGTTTCGACAGGTAGGATTAACAAGTCTCTTTGGTTCACCGATTATTCTCAAGGTGATCCGAGAAGGGGAGTGATTTCGTGAATACACTCTTTATGGCTCCACAGCCATTTTATCAGGAACGGGGAACGCCTATCGCAGTCGATCGGATTTTGCGCGTCCTATCAGAACGGGGTGATCGGGTCGATCTGGTGACATGGCACGAGGGACGTGATATGGCCTACAACCGGGTCACGATTCATCGCATCCCTAATCTGCCAATCCGGAATATTCGGCCGGGTTTCTCACTGGCGAAAATCATTTGTGATATATTTATGTTTTTCACAGTGTTGCGTCTGGTTTCCCGGCGACAGTACCACCTGGTGCATGCCGTTGAGGAGGCTGTGTTTATCGCGCTGTTGCTCAAGATCTTCTTTAAAATACCCTACGTCTATGACATGGACTCGTCCCTGGCCCAGCAGATTATTGAGCGCCATCCCTGGCTCACGCTCCTTGCGCCGGCCCTCAAATTCTTTGAAGGTCTGGCCGTGCGCAATGCCAAGGCAGTTATTCCCGTCTGTGATGCCCTGGCAATGGGCATCAGGCGGCATGAGCCCGAAAAGGTGGTCGTGCTGCAAGATATCTCGCTGCTCGACAATAGCCGGCCCCGCATCCCCGAGGATCTGCGTACCCACCTGTCGCTCCAGGGGCAGTTGCTGATGTATGTGGGCAACCTGGAATCGTACCAGGGGATCGATCTGCTCTTGCAGAGTTTTGCACTGGCCCTCAAAAAGACGGACCAGGCCGGCCTGGTTGCCGATCTGGTTATTATTGGGGGCGAAGTTCAGGATATTGAAAAGTATCAGGAACAGTGTCGCCGGCTTGGTATTGCGCATCGGGTTCATTTCACGGGGCCACGACCGATTGAACACCTGGCCGCCTACCTTGCCCAGGCCGATATCCTGGTATCTCCCCGCATCAAGGGGAACAATACTCCGATGAAGATCTATTCGTATCTGGATAGCGGTAAGCCACTGCTGGCGACCGACCTGCCAACGCATACGCAAGTGCTTGATCGCCAGGTCGCAGTGCTGGCGCGACCGGTGGCGCAGCCGTTTGCCACCGGGATGGTACGCCTGATCGAGGATGCCACGCTACGCAAACAGATTGGCACGGCGGGACAGCAGTTAATCCAGGAAAAGTTTACCTACACCGCATTTCAGAAACGGGTCAATGGGCTGTTTGACTGGTTAAAGACGGAAGTTGAAACAACGCCACATACGCCGCCAGGAACGTCACCCGCACGTTCGCACTGGGGGCGTGCATAAAGGGAAAGGCCGGTACACGGCTGATCGGTCGGTGTCACCGGCATTGGATTGGGTATCTGCCGCGTACAGATGGATATTGATGGAGAGTCATGGCAGCAGAAATGCAGCGAAATCTTACCGCAATGGCGGACAATGTCTACGATGTACTGGTCATCGGCGGGGGCATGCAGGGCGCATGCCTCGCCTGGGAAGCCACACTACGAGGTTTATCGGTTGCGCTGGTTGAAAAGGCCGATTTCTGTTCGGCCACCTCGGCCAATAGTCTGAAGATTATTCATGGGGGGCTGCGCTACCTGCAACATGCCGACTTTGCGCGCATGCGCGAGTCGATTGGCGAGCGCCGCAATCTGCTGCGGATTGCGCCACATCTGGTGCATCCGCTGCCGATTCTGCTCCCGACACGCGGGCATGGTCTGCAGGGCCGCGCGGTGATGACGCTGGCGCTGGCACTGAATGATCTGATCAGCAGTGACCGCAACCGGCACATGGACCCTCAGAAACATCTTCCCCGTGGGCGTACCGTTTCACGCAAAACATGCCTGGAAATTCTGCCTGCCATGGAAGACAACGATATAACCGGCGGGGCGATCTTCTATGATGCTCAGGTCTACAACTCAGAGCGGCTGCCTATCGCGTTTCTGCGTTCGGCGGCGGCGGCCGGGGCGCACCTGGCAAACTATGCCGAGGTTGTCGGATTGCTGCGGCAGCAGGATCGGATCATCGGGGCCAACGTCCGAGATCAGGTGACTGGGGCCGATTTTACCATCCAGGCCCGTACGGTTGTCAACACCGCCGGTCCATGGATACGTCGGGTGCTGGGGCAGGTGCAGCCCACACCGGCGTCATCCGGTCCCTACCTGGCAAAGGCGATCAACCTGGTGACACGACCGCTATTCCATACCTATGCCGTCGGGCTTGCCAGCCGACAGAATTTCCGGGATAGTGACGCCGTGATCAATAAGGGCAGTCGGCTGCTGTTTAGCGCGCCCTGGCGGGGTCACTCGATGATCGGAACTGACTATATCGCCTATCATGGAAATCCGGATGACTTTGTTGTCACTGAAGCAGAGATCCAGAACTTTATTGATGAGATCAACCAGGCTTACCCGGCGGCAGAACTTGAACGTGCCGATGTTTCATTTGTGCAGGGTGGACTTGTTCCAATCACCGGCGTTGATCCAGAGACGGGATCGGTGCAACTGACCAAACATTTCAAAATTGACACGCATCGACACGACGGGTTGCATGGCCTTATCTCTGTAACCAGTGTAAAATATACAACAGCGCGCTATGTTGCTGAGAAAGTAGTCAATACGATCTATGCCGGATGGGGCCAGAAACCACCCCGATCACGATCAGCCGTCACACCGATCTATGGGGGGCAGATCGAAGATATTGCGGCATTTGTGCAGACTGCGATACGCGCGAAGCCCTACGGTCTGGATGAAGCTAACCTCCGCCAACTGGTCTACAACTATGGTTCGGCCTATCCAGAGGTGCTACGCTCCCTGGATCAAACCACGCCCACGCCGCAGGAACTTCCCGCCAATCTACGCAGGCTCAAGGCCGAAACCTTGCACGGTGTTTACGCGGAGATGGCGCAAAAGCTGGCGGATATTGTTTTTCGCCGAACGGAACTGGGTACTGCGGGACATCCGGGTAATCGCGCTTTGCAGTTTTGTGCCGGCGTTATGGGAGAGGCACTGGGCTGGAGTACCGCCAGGACTCAGCAGGAACTAGATGAAGTCATTACACGCGCAACCTGGACAGCCAAAGATGAGGAGCATCATGGAGCAACCCTGGCCAATACGCCTGTTCAACAAGTCAGTCCTGAAGCAGCGCAAGTTTAAGGAGATAACTACCCTGCTGGGACCAACGCATGGTCTCCACTGTCTAGATATTGGCTCGGACAATGGGGTCATCAGTTACCTGCTGCGGCAGCGGGGCGGCACCTGGAAGAGTGCCGATCTTGACGCGCAGAGTGTTGCCGCGATTCGGGAATTGGTGCAGTCCGAAGTATATCAGATTGAGGGTGGAAAAACACCTTTTCAGGATAATGAATTTGACCGGATTGTCATTGTCGATTTCCTGGAGCACATTCCCAATGACGACGAATGTCTGGAAGAGCTGTTCCGGGTGCTTAAACCGGATGGGGAACTGATTATCAATGTTCCGCATATCAAGCCGAGTCTGCTGCGCCGTTTCCGGCTCGCCATCGGTCAGACCGACGAGAAGCATGGACATCTGCGTCCGGGATACACGCGGGAGACCCTGCAGGCGCTGGCCGGTGAGCGCTTTGCACTCGAACAACATAAAACCTATTCACGTTTCTTTTCCGAACTGATCGACACGCTGATTGTCCATGCCGTTTACCTCTTAAAGCAACATAAAAATAAGAAAAAGCAGCAGTCGCACAAGGGAGCTATTGTCACGGGACAGGATCTGAATGCATACAAGTCAATGTTCAAGCTTTACTCACTGATTTACCCGATTATCTGGATCTTCGCCAGGCTGGATCAACTCCTGTTCTGGCGCAGTGGCTATATGCTCATTGTGCGTGCGCGGGTCTGCAAGGCTACACCGTCGCACCAGGAAGCCGGCTATACGCAACCGTCCGTTCACCCAGAGTCGCTCCGACAGACGGAGCACGCTGCCTGATAGCCAGTAGAGCACCCGGAAGAAGCCTGCGCATAACCTTCCAGGAATATCAAACACGAATGTGAGGAATAGTATGCCCAAGAAAGTACTGGTGACCGGAGCAAACGGATTTACGGGAAGCCATCTCTGCCGCAAACTGGTTGAGCGCGGTGATCATGTGCTGGCACTGGTGCGCGAGTCGAGTAATCGTGATCTGTTGCACGGGGTCGATGTGGAGTTTGTTTCAGGCGATCTCTCCGAGGAGAAGCTGCCCACTGAAGCCCTGCGCGGCGTTGATACTGTCTATAATGTTGCCGCCGTTTTCCGCACTGAAGGCGTGTCCGACAAATATTTCTATGAGGTGAATGCCGACGGCGTCGAGCGGCTCTTGCACGCAGCCCGCCAGGCCGATGTCAGCCGCTTTGTTCACTGCAGCACTATCGGTGTCCTGGGTGCGATTAAGCACCCACCCGCCACCGAAACGGCACCCTACAACCCGGACGATGTCTACCAGCGCTCCAAACTCGAAGGTGAGAAGCGCGCCCTGGCCTTTCAGCAGAAGTATGACTTTCCGCTCGCGGTCGTCCGCCCGGCGGCGATTTATGGTCCTGGAGATATGCGCCTGCTCAAGCTGTTTCGCGCCATCGACAAAGGCGTGTTCTGGATGATCGGCGATGGTGAAGCCTACTTCCACATGGTCTATGTCGAAGATCTGGCCGCCGGGATCATCCTGGCGGGCGAGCGGCCCCAGGCGATTGGAGAGGTCTTTATCATCGGCGGCGATGAGTATATTAAACTCAATGATCTGGTGCAGTTGATCGGTGATATTCTGGGACGTTCGGTAGTAAAGCGACACATCCCGGTGATGCCGGTCATGGTGGCTGCGGTCATCTGCCAGCGCCTCTGTCGGCCACTGGGAATTGAGCCACCGCTCTATCCGCGCCGACTGGGCTTCTTTACCAAAAGTCGGGCATTTGATATTTCAAAGGCGAAGCAGGTACTGGGCTACCAGCCCCAGTTCGATCTGCGCACTGGCCTGACCCTCACGGCCGAGTGGTACCGGCAACAGAATCATATCCGTTCAATCGGCAGTCTGGTGCAACAGGACGCATAGCTGCAATTCAACTGAGGAGGCCATATGAAAGTTGGTATGATGGTTCGCACCCTGGATGATCGCGACGGTCCCGGTGTAGCCAACCAGAACTTAATTGACAAAATGATGGAAATTGACCGTGACACGGCCTATGTTCTGTTTTATCGAACAAAGAAACATCTTGGGCGGTATCAAAACTACTCAAATGTTAAAGAAATCCTGGTCAAAGCCCCGAATAAGTTTCTCTGGGATCAGGTGGCGGTTCCCTACCATGCGCACCGCGAACAGGTTGATCTTATTTTTCATCCCAAGTTTACGGTTCCGCTGTTTAGCCCGATTCCTACGGTGGTTATGTGTCGTGGGCTGGAATACTACACATTTCCCCAGTTCTATGAGCGGCTCGATCTGATGTATGTCAAGACCTTTATCCCGCTCTACTATCGCAAAGCTGTCCGTGTGCTTACACTCTCGAATGACCTGCAAAAACAGGTTCACACCCATCTCAAGGTGCCCTTTTCGAAGATGGAAACCGTTCACTCGGCTGCGGCGGAACTGTTCTATCCCCGGACCGATCCGGCGGAACTGGCAAATATCAGGCAGAAGTATAACCTGCCGGAGCAGTTCATCTTCACGGTGACACGTCCGTATATGGGCAACAAGCCCTATCCGCGCAAAAATATTGACGGGCTGATCAAGGCATTTCTGTCGATTAGTGATCAGCATCCCGAGTTGAAACTGGTGATTGCCGGTAATCGCAGCCAGTGTTATCAGTATGTCCATACTGTTTTTGGGCAGGAACTCGCCGATGATCCCC
The DNA here is from genome assembly GCA_034436755.1 of Chloroflexaceae bacterium. Lineage (GTDB taxonomy): Bacteria > Chloroflexota > Chloroflexia > Chloroflexales > Chloroflexaceae > CAKZQX01. The sequence continues at coordinate 32,802 of DAOTVB010000232.1, forward strand.
GGTTGGTCTACACCGGATGGCTGCCGCAGGCGGATATGCCCTATCTCTACAGTCTGGCACAACTGCTGGCGTTTCCTTCCTACTCAGAAAGCTTCGGCCTGCCGCTGGTGGAAGCGATGGCAAGTGGGTGCCCGGTGGTCACATCCACGGGTGGCTCCTGTCCCGAAATTGTCGGTAATACGGCACTGCTGGTGGAACCACCCGACATCGCAGGGTTGGCCCAGGCGATGAACCGTATTTTGACAGAACCCGACTTGCGGCAATCGCTTGCCAACCGCGGCCTGGAACGCGCGCGTGATTTTAGCTGGAAACGGAGCGCGGAAAAGGTCATTAACGTCTTCAAGAATACCTACGCAGCAACCCGGGAACAACCACAAATGTCTTCCGTGTAACGCTCGCGATGATATTTCAGAAAAAGTTGCATAAGGCACAACATTTTTCTGAATAACACGACTTACGCGGTGGATCTGCACACTGGGCGTTTGCGCCCGGTAGTGGCCCGATGCGCCTGCGGCAGCATGGTACGCTTTTTCCTTCTTTCACAAAAAATTTGCACAGAGTGCAATATTTTTGTGAAAAAGACTGTAATCTTCCGCCCTGCCGGAGGTGACATTCCCTGTCGGGTCAGGGACCGTGTAACTCGTGTGAATGGCGAGTCTGCCTTTCATGTTGTCAAACGGGCAGTTTGAACGCCCATCGCGTAAGTCGTGTAAGTTAAGGTTCTGATAATGAAACAGTCAGATCTCAAAATTCGCAAGGTGCTTGCCAACGAGAAGCAATCCAAAATTCAACGCTATCAGGAGTTGATTATTGGACAACCCGGCCTGCGCGCCCTCATAACCTATGAGTTGATTACGCTGCTCTGTAGCTGGATACCGGGAGCGCTCGGACTCTTCCTGCGGAGCAAGCTCTATCCAATGATGCTGGGCAAGGTCGGAAAAAACGTTATCTTTGGCACGAATGTCGTCCTGCGGCATCCGCACAAGATTTTCATTGGTGATGATGTGGTTATCGATGATAACTGCCTGCTTGATGCCAAAGGGGTGAATAACGAAGGTATCGCTATCGGAAACCGGGTATTTTTGGGAAGAAACAGCATTCTAAGCTGTAAGGACGGTAATATCTGCCTGAAGGATGGGGTCAATATTGGCTTTAATGCAGAGATATTCTCATCGAGTCAGGTGACACTCCACGAGAATGTCCTGGTTGCAGCGTACAGTTACTTCGTTGGTGGTGGTAACTATGATGTCAGTCGCGCCGATGTTTCGTTTGCCGAACAGGATGGTATGGATTCGCGGGGTGGTATTGAGATTGAAAAGAGTGTCTGGGTTGCGGCGCATGTAACTGTCCTGGATGGCGTGACAATTGGGCATAGCACCGTCATCGGGGCGGGAGCCGTAGTGAGTAAATCGATTCCGGCACAGGTCGTAGCCGCTGGTATGCCGGCGCAGGTCATTCGCCAGCGCGCTGGTGCCACTACGACCGTGTAGTCCCTGAAGGGCCTCCCATCCTTCGGGTGGATCGCTTCATCGAGTACCAGTTTTAGAATAGATTGCGAGGAGGAATCTTTGATCGGGACTTACTTTCTCATCGTGGTTGCACTGACCCTCCGTGTGATGGGAACCGCAATTCGGGTTGAGCCGTTTTATCCGCCTGTACGCGCAGCGGGATGGCTGCTCTGTACGGCCGGAACATGGATTGTTCTCAGTGCTGTCGGTGCATGGACTTCGGTCTGGCCGGCACTGGTTGTTGCCATCATCGGTACCCTGGTCGATACACGTCCAGATCGGCGATTTGCTCTCTGGATTGGCGCCGATATTCTGGTTGTTCTGCTATCGGGTTTGCTGGCTATTCCCCCACTTTCTTTTGGGATACTCCTGGGGATGGCCGTTTTGATAACCGGAATTGGTTTTGGAATTGACTGGCTGGTTGCACAACTGCCCCGCTATGTGCGGGTTGCTGCAGTGGTTGGACCACTTCCGGTGTTTTTACTGTTCAATATTCTTATGCCGACCACCGTAGATGGCGGCAAGCGTTTACTGGAAACCCGGCTGCTGAGTGTCGCATTCACGCTGCCTATTCAATCAAATCAGTCAATGGATATTGCCGGGAGTACGACAACAGTCCATGCGACGGAAGGAATGGAACCCGTTCCCAGCGCAACAACCGGCGCGGCGCCGGCGAGTACTGCGGCGACCCATCTTCCGTTGATCTTAGCCGACCAGCCGGCATCAGAGCCGGAGCCGGAGCCGGAGCCGGAGCCGGAGCCGGAGCCGGAGCCGAACCCGGAGCCGGAGCCGGAGCCGGAGCCGCCCGGACCCCTTGATCAGGTTGGACAACAGTGGGAGTCCTACCTGGAGTGGTCGTTGGCGAATCCCAGCTATACCGGCAATCCGTTTGATCTGATTGCAACGGCGACCTTCGTCCATGCTGAGAGCGGCGAAACACGAACAACCGGCATGTTTTTTGATGGTGATGATACCTGGAAATTTCGCTTCACGGGGACACGCACCGGGGTCTGGACCTTTACCACCAATAGTGATGATCCAGAACTCCATGGGAAGAGTGGCACTGTTACTATCGAACCGGCCACGAATCCCAACCTTACCGGCTTTATCAGCAATGCCGGTGACAAGTGGCTTGCTACGGCGACCAACCGGGCGTTTGTGCCGCAGTTTGTTATGTACAGTCGCGCGGAGTCATTCTATAACCGTCCGGACAAAATTGACGCTGATATTCAGACCTTTCTGGTTGAGCATGGCTTCACCGGCTTTCACACCCCCGTGCAGTGTCGCTGGTTTGACATTAACCAGGAAAGCTGCAATGACGTCAATATCGCCAATCCGAACCCGGACCGACGCACCTTCGCCGCCCTGGAGTTGTTGATCACCAGAACATATGCTGCGGGGGGAACCGTTCATCTCTGGGCCTGGGGCGATGAGAGCCGGGGACAAACCCCCAAACGCTGGGGCATTAATGGACCCGATGATCAGCGCCTGCAGCGCTACATCGCTGCCCGACTGGGACCGCTGCCCGGATGGACGATGGGTTATGGTTATGATCTGTGGGAGTGGGTTACGGAAGAAGAGTTGACGACATGGCATGCGTACATGCATGAACACATGGGTTGGCCGCATATGCTGGGAGCACGGGCCCAGAAAAATGAAATCAACCAGCTCTCAGAGGCAATGGATTATGCCTCCTACGAGCAGGTACGGCCGGATTATGACCTGTATGTTGCTGCCATCGATGCGCGTCCGTCCAAGCCCGCTTTTTCTGAGGATCGCTTCCGCATTCTGGAGGATACCAGTTCAGAACGACACTTCACCGTTGATCAGACCCGCCGGTTGCTTTGGCAATCGACAATGGCCGGGGGCATCGCCAATATCTTTGGCAATCTCACCAATGGTGGCTCGCATTCCGACGGTTCGGCCCCCTATCCTAATGCTGACCAGATCAAAACCTATGCGACCTTCTTTGCGGAACGCTTTACGGCCGATCTGCAACGGTGCAACTCCCTGACCGATGGCGTCTGTCTGCAGCGACCGACCAATGCGCACTACATTTTCTACGCCGAAGATCGTGAGACCATCACGCTGGACCTGACAACGATGGCCGGTCCGCAACCCGCCGTTGCCGTAGATACGACCAGACCCTACCAGGAGGTTGATCTGGGACAGTTGGATGCAACGCAACACACCTGGACCGCGCCGTATCCGTCCGACTGGGCAATTGTGGTAGGAAATTTCTAAGAGAACGATTCAGTTTGCAGGGCGGGAGCATGGCTCCCGCTTCACCCTACGCTTGTTTTGAGAGACTGTGTGAAAAGGTCTTTGTCGTCGTAGGTCACGCTTCTCGCGTGACGGCGGGGTATCCTGCTAGAAGCGAACCTGCGACCGAATTTCTCTGGTATCAGTTTTGAGGAAGTTAAATCAGGTGTATACAAGCAGAAACAGCCTGTATACCACAGGGATTCCAACCATATGAAAAAGTGGAGAAAACGCCTCCTATCGTATTTTCGCATTGCTGTTAGCATCGCACTGATCGGCTGGCTCGTCTATATGATTGATGCCGAACAGCTTGTAACCCGGCTGGCCGGGGCCAATTTTATCTACCTGGGGATTATGTTTGTGGTTGCCAACATCGGGCGGGTTCTTATGGCAACCAAGTGGAACCTGCTTCTGCGCGCCAAGCATATTCGGGTGTCCTGGATAGATGCTATAAGCGTCTACTATCGGGCATCATTCTGGGGGATGATCTTTTTGCCAACCGTTGGTACCGATGCCATGCGTATTCTGGAGGTGTCGCAGAAAACCCGCCGCTCCGAAGATATTATCTCTTCGGTAGTGATCGAGCGCGTGCTGGGGATTGTGGCCGTGGCTCTGGTGGGTATGGTCAGTTTAACGCTCTTTATTGAGCAGATCGGCAGTGATGGTTGGAATATCTTGATTAGAGTTGCGTTGCTACTGGCAGGTGTCGCAACCATTTTTATGTTTTCGATGAATAAACGCTGGTGGGGCCGGCTGCACACCTGGCTAGAGTCATCACGCTGGCGTATGCTGGACGGATTAAGCAAGATTTTGCAATCATATCAGGATTATGCGCAACATCGCACAACGCTGTTTGTCTTCTTGCTTCTCTCGATTGTCGAACAGTTCTCGGCAGTTATCACCGCATTCTTGATCTCACGAACGTTGCAACTCGATATTCCGTTTCTGGCTTTTTTAATGTTTGTGCCAATTATTATGATGATTGTGCGTCTGCCCATATCGTTTGATGGTATTGGCGTGCGCGAGGGTCTGTATGTTTCCCTCTTTGGATTGATTGGGGTGGCGCAAACCGAGGCATTTCTGGTTGGTCTGCTCTCCTCCGTGCTCTGGCGCTTTGCCATCATTCCGGTGACCGGGTATTTCTTTCTGATCAGTGGTTTGAAAACGCGGCAAGTCGAGGTAAATGCACAGACCGTTGCTTTGAAAGAATAACCTCCACAAATACTACCTGCGTCCGTAAACTGCCCGGCATCATCGATGCCGGGCAGTTTTTTGTAGCTGTCGGGATGACATTTTCAACATTCATCAGGTGATACTACAACCGGCAGTGGTTTGCTACATAACAATATCTTCAACCGCAGTATAACATCTTTTTAGCCCTTCTTCATCAGATTTTTCTATAGTATTCTCGAAAATGATCAAACGAAAACCTCAACTACCTTCTATCGGTTGTAGTTAAAATCGCTAATGCACAGGAACAACATATCTCGTTCTGATGCGGGTGACTGGGGTTATCGTGTTCTACTTTTGAAACAGAGGAGTATGCATCGCATAGACAGGCTCTTTCACACCGGTTTCTTAGCGAAAATCAGACACACAGAACTGATTTCCATACCAGCGTCTCAAAAGATAGATTTAGAAACCTTTTGCAGGTAAAAAAGGGTTATATGAATTACAAGTATTTCATACCAGGAGTATGTCTGGTTGCCCTACTGCTACTCGGCGCTATCGGCAGACTGACCAACCTGAGCAGTACGCCGCCGGTTGCGGCGGCGGATAGCTGCCCCGCATACTCAAACGATGGCCCGGTCGCCTATTGGAAGCTCAACAGCAGTGGTCCGACCTACACTGATGCCCAGGATACACAAAACGGTGGGGCGTGTGACAGTACAAATTGTAACCTGGTGTCTGACGAAACGGGTGAACCCGACACGGCCCCGGTTATCACCGCCGGCCGTGTCGGTGATGCACAATCCTTTAATGGAAATGCCGGCATCTTGATCTCGGATAATGCCACCTTTGACTGGGGAACTAATGATAGTTTCTCCATTGCATTCTGGACCAGGAGTACCGACAGTGGCACCCGGGTGATGGTTGGCCGCCGCACAGCCAACTGGTGGATTGGACACAACAGCGACGGGTTTGCCAGATTCTTTTTAAGCGATGGTTTAGCAGACGTGTCAGTTACATCATCGACAAAGATCAATGATGGGGAGTGGCACTATGTTGTTGCCGTACGCGATGCTGCGGCGAATAAGAATGTTCTGTATGTTGACGACGGCGGGCCGACTGAAGTCACGCAAGCCTACACAAAGGACTTTGCGACATCAGCGCCAATTACCCTGGGTTGGTACGCGGTAGAGCCATTCTACACATTTACTGGTACACTCGACGAAGTGGCGATCTACAACCGCGCACTTCCGCCAGATGAGATTATCACACATTATCAGTATGGGCAGGCCAGTGTCGGATACTGTTTTACGAATGGCATACCTGTTATGGGCTATCCAACGGAGGTCACGATCACACCGATGCTCATTGCCGTCGGTGAGAACGTGACCTTTACCCACAAACTGCAGAACACTGGTGGTGTACCGGCACAGAATATTAGCATTACTGATGCTAACTGTACGCCGATCGAATACCTGAGCGGCGATACGACCAACCCTGACTGGCTTGATCCTGGTGAAATCTGGACATTTACCTGCACAAAGAGCCTTAATCAGGACACGATCTTCACTGGCACCACAACCGCCCGCGCCGACGCACCGGATGGTGCTGTCGCCAACGAGGGTGACGACTATATCGCACCGATCTCATACAGCAATATCGCTATCGATGTAGTCATCGATCCCGAAATTAGCATTACATCCTACACAGTCATGCCCTCCCTGCTCTACCAGAACCAGGTCGAGAATGTAACGTTCATCGCCATTGTCGAAAATACCGGCACAGATCCACTTACCGATGTAAACGTCATCGATACCGTGTGCGGCAGCTTCTCCTCCGACGACAGCGGGCCGCTTGCGGTAAATACAAGTCGCACCTTTACCTGTATGAAATCGCTGGATCTCAGCACGGATACAACCAGTATCGTGACCGTTACCGCCAGCGATCTACTCAATGTTATCGAAACAGACAGTGAGAATACCACTATTTCGGTCATCAATCCCGGCATCGCGCTGACCAAAACGGCCACTCCGACGGAACTTACGTTTAGCGGCACCGTTGACTACACCTATGTCGTGGAGAACAGTGGCGATGATCCACTGAGCAATGTCTCGCTGGAAGATCCTGGCGATGCGGATAACCCGGGCTGTAGCGACATTGCCTACCGCGCTGGTGATACCAACGACAACGATATCCTGGATGTGAATGAGAGCTGGACCTACACCTGTTCAACCGTTCTGGAGCAGGACACCAACAGCGCAGCGCAGGTCACGGCAGACGACTCACGCGGGAATACGGTTACGGCAACCGCAGATGCTCCGGTAGAGGTGATCGCCCCGGCGGTCGCCCTGACGAAGACAGTAGATACGCCGGTTGTCGCTCCCGGCACAGCGGTTGTGTACACCTACGCAGTCTCAAATACGGGCGACTATCCCCTGTCGGCAATAACGGTTAGTGATACCGGGTGTGCGCCGGTTGAGCAACAGTCAGCGGGCAATAATGATGCCCGCCTGGATGTTGGCGAGATCTGGATCTACACTTGTTCGACAGACGTGAATGCAGATACCGACAGCACGGCAACGGTTGTGGGTGAAGCCCTGGGGATTACCGTCAGCGACAGTGATAGCGCCGCAGTCGATCTGGTCACGGTTGCCGATGACGCTATTACCATCATTGAACAGGCCAATCCGGCGCAGTACCGGCAGGGTACAACTGTCACATTCACCTACCGGGTTACGAACAATGACGACGACGATGCATTCACGGATGTCACCGTTACGGACCCGAAATGCACACCGATCAGCGGGCCCACCATTATTACCGGCAATGATGACGCGCTGCTCGATCCGGGTGAAATTTGGGAATATACCTGTAGCACAACCTATGATAGCGAAATGGAGGGTTTATCGAGTGTGACGGCACAAGATTTGCTGGGTAACGAGCAGACCGCCTCAGCGCCGCGTCTCGGTTTCCTGGAAGCGATTGAGATCTACCTGCCACTGATTATCAGGTAAATCGTACCGGTTGCTGTTTGTCTGCCGATATGGAGTGCGTCGGCATGGCTGGCGTGCTCCAAACAGCGAGAGAGGTTAAGAACCTCCTCTCTGGCATAAAAACCCCGTACGCTGGAAGACATACGCATACCGCCGTATACAAGCCCAGGTACAACAATGTTGTATGTTACCCAAGAGAAACTCTGATGCAGTCACACCTTATGGTATTCGCTTCGTTCTGGTTTGTTCGCACGCTGAGGTACAGTGTTAATCGTTACAAACTCTGGCAAATCTGCCTTGTTATCGCCCTGTTGATCGGTATGATGTTTCCTATCATTTCATCATCCAGGTCTGTGAATGCGCAATCCGCCGGCAGTGGTTTAACAACCCGGACTATCACTGCGGACGGGCAGCAGCGGCTGATTGTCATCTCGCCTGACCGTTTCGAACTTCACCTTGATGGTAAGGGCATCGCTGCCTGGTATGATCTGCGGCGCGACCCGACGCGTACGACTAATCTTGTGCCGGCCGGCGCACATCTGCTGGAGCATGCCACGTCTGATGCTGTCTGGTCGGGTGGGATCTGGAGTCTCCAGGCGACCTCACCCGTACGCGCGCAAGTCATCTGGCAGGGGCAGGATGCTGCGAATGGGGCACCCATCACCCTGGACTATACTATCTGGGCAGGTGGACAAATTGCTGTCGCACTCCGCAGTGCTGCGCCGATCAAGACCACCCTGCGGCGTGACGCCGAAGCCATAACTGGTGCAGCGCTTCAGCTACAACCGGCTACCACAACTACCGATGGTGCTATCGCACAAACCATGATGCTCTTTCTCGATGCCTGGACGGGGGAAGATAGTACCCGGCTGGCCCAATCAACCGGGGACACCGGCCCTGGCCTGGCCCAGACCGAGCCAATGATCTACGATCCGCAGACCGGAGCAATTCAAACCGAGGCCCAGGCCGGTAAAGCCGTGCTGTCAATCCCGCCCGATGTCGGGTTGCGCTCCCCCCGCTTTGCTATTGCCAACTGGCCCGACTCCGCGGTCACAGTTCAACAGGGTGACAAGACCCTGGTTGCCGGACAGGACTACCTGGCCGACTGGGACTCCAACCGCCGGCACCTGACGCTCCAGTATCTACGCGTCGTGCCACCACAAACCGATCCGGCGGCGCGCACCTTTACTCTGAATGCTGCACCTGCTGCGACGCCAACGCTTAGCCTGACAATTGCAGACAAGCAGATCGATCCGCTCACCGGCATGCTACTGGTTGATGCGAATATGCCCAGTAATAACATCGGCCAGCGCACTCTGGAAGACAGCTTCTCTATTCCCTATATTCAGACCACCCCGCAGGTGACAGCGGAGGCCGTCCTGCAGGGTGGTGGTGTCGGGGTGGCATTTGACCTGATCTATCTGCCAACGGGACAGACCGTAACCACTATCGATACCAGCGCGCCCTTTGCGGCAACTTTCACCATGCCGACCTTCGGTGAGTACCGGCTGAATGCATACATTCTATCCAATGTAAACGGGCAGCGCATGCATGCCGCGCCCGATGCCAGCATCAACCCGCTGGGATATGGCCGGGTTTTTGTAGCTATCGGCGACTCGATTACAGCGGGCAAGTGGGGACGCTGGCTGGAAGCGGATCAACCGCGTTACCCGGGTCAGAACTGTGCTGCACTATCAGCCGATGAACATAGCGCCGACTGTCGGAACTTTTACCAGTCCGACAACTATCTGCTGAACGACAGTAATGTCTACACCGGATATCAGGTAGCACTCAATGACCTGTTGACGACGTGTAGCGCGGCACCCGTACCGGTATTTATCCTCAATGATGGCTTGAGCGCCGTCACATCACAGGGTATCTATGCTCGGCGGGCCACATACCGGGATCATATAGACCGGCTGGGAGCGAAATATGTCATGTTGCAGGCCGGCACAAACGATGCATCGGGTAGCACTCCAATCTCAACATGGACAAGCAACACGAACAATATTATCGATGCACTCCAGACAGACAACCCGGGGCTGACTATCTGGCTACCCACAATTCCGTGGCGCAATGACTCGAAGGATAGTTTTATTGCCGGCTACAATACCCAGTTGAACAGCATTATCCAGGGCCAGAACACCAACGCCACGCCTGTCTGGGCCGGCCCGGATATGTACGATCTGTTCAAAAACCGCACCGACCTGATGAGCGACGCACTGCACCCGAATATAGCGGGCTTTGAGCAAATTTCACAGGTATGGCAAGATCCGATTTGCAGCAAGCTTCCCGACCCACCAGCCTATCCGACGAACACGCCGACGAATACAGCAACCAGCACAGCAACCAGTACACCGACGAACACAGCAACCAGCACGCCGACCAGCACAGCAACCAGCACGCCAACCAGTACGCCGACCAGCAAACCAACCGATACAGCAACCGATACAGCAACCAGTACACGGACCAGTACGCCGACGAACACAGCAACCAGTACACGAACCAGTACGCCGACAGACACAGCAACCAGTACGCCGACAGGCACAACAACCAGCACGCCGACCAACACAGCAACCAGCACACGAACCAGTACGCCGACGAACACAGCAACCAGTACACGGACCAGTACGCCGACAGACACAGCAACCAGCACGCCGACCAGCATAACCGGGATAGAGTTGACCAGCACACCAATGAGCACAACTGAAGCAACGCCAACAGCAACGGCAACAATACCGGTCATTTCAGCGACACCAACACCAGAAACTGGTAATGTCGTCAATCAACGTGCAATCTACCTGCCACTCTTGCGCAGACGGTAGGACGGTTATCTGGCTCAATCCTATCCGACTTGCCGGCATCGCCAGACTTTATGCAGAGTTTGGGATCGATCCATATCGGAGTTTAACAAAGAAGAGGAAAGGGAATATGCTATCAGCCACAACTATGTTGCGCCAGATTAGTAGCAGACAACGTATCGATGATCATATCCTTCATGTTGTTTTGCTCGTTCTGACCATCGCGGTTGGTACCGTATTACGCTTCTACAATTTAGGAGCAGAAGACTTCTGGTTCGATGAGTTGATCATGGTTCAGGAAGTTAACGCCGGGCTGGAGTCCATCATGGATGAAGCCCGGGGCGGGCGACCTCCGGTCTCGCTGGTACTGGCCTATTTCTGGACCCAGATATTTGGTACCTCTGAGGCGGCAGCACGATCGCTTTCAGCCCTGGCCGGTACGCTCTGTCTGCCCGTCATCTATGCCATAGGCCGCGAATTGGCCGGACGCCGGGTTGCGCTGGTGGCAACCGTGTTGATGGCCCTATCGGAATTCCAGTTGTTTTATGCTCAGGAGTTTCGTTACTACAGTGTTTTTCTGCTCTTTACCTTGCTATCGTTTCTCGGCTACATTCTTTTCCTCAAACATGGTACCTACCGTAGCATGGCGCTCTATGTTTTAATCAGTAGCCTGATGTTCTTTGCTCACACATCGGGGGTTTTCATCTTGATAGCACAGGGTTTGGCCTTCCTGCTCCAGGCACGCCGACATCGCCCTATCTGGGGTCTATGGCTGGCGAGCCAGATCTTGATTGCCCTGGCAATTGCCCCAATGGTCCTACACGCGGCCACCTCATCGGTTAGCGGTTCAGCCGGCGTGCAAAACTGGATTCCCGCACGATCCTGGTGGTATCCCCTGGAGACCCTGCAAAAATTTATCTGCTCCGAGCGCTTCTATGTTACACCAAAGCGGGTCGGTGCGAGTATCGCCTGGCTGGTGTTGGGAACGGGACTGTTCATTCTATGGAAAGGGCGCGCGCAGTGGCTGAAAGCGATAAAAACATTTGTGCCGGCCGTACGGCGTAATATCGTGCTTCACCGGGAACCCCTCATTCTGGTGGGCCTCTGGCTGCTCTGCCCGATCCTTATTCTGGTCGGCTTATCCGAACTATCCGAGCCAGTCTACGTTCATAGATATGTCATCGGAGCAGCCCCCGCCTTCTACCTCTTGCTGGCGATGGGGCTGGTCAGCCTGCGCCGGATTGTGCCCCTGCCGGTGTTCTTTGGTATCTTCGTGCTCATGAATGGTCTTGGCACGTATGAATACTATCTTCATGATGACAAAGAGCAGTGGAGTGACATGGTCGCCTATGTCGATGCCCAGGCCCAGCCCGGTGATGTGATGGTCTTTGCGCCCGATGAACAGGAGCGCCTGCAAACCTTCTTTTTTATGTACTCCCAGGGCAATTTGCCCGGATGTAGCCTGACTTCGCCCCAACAGGATGCGGCAACCCTGACCCGGGATCTGACAGCCTGTACGGCCGGTCACGACCGTTTCTGGCTGGTTATGCGGGGGCAAGAAAAACGCACCGGCAACCTGCGCGACTTTTTCTTTGAACGTGAACATGCAACGATGCAGTTAACAGAGCAGCACGACTTTCGCGGCATAGAAGCCCACCTGTTTACCCTACGTTAATCCCAGAATACCAGTTACCGCGCAGACGGAACAGAACGAAACAGAGCAACTGATGACAATACAATCAGTTGCTCTGTTTCGTTTTTTACAAGGTGTAAACGGCGCGTGGCCGTCAGGCTGCTGCCCACCAGTATGGGCAGAATTGCGACATTCGGAGAGGTTCGCCCACCGGCAGGACAAAAGACGTCCGCTTGTGGCGGACTATGTAACTCCTGTAATTACCCCACGTTACGCGGTCGTTGACCCGGAAGAGCGTTGCACCTCCAGCAGAGCGGAAGAAGCCCGATCTTTTTCACAAAAAAGTTCACTGTGTGAATTTTTTTGTGAAAAAGATAAAAAATGTACCATGCGGCCGCAAACGGTTTGTGTTTCATCTGGTGAAACGCTCAGTTTGAACGCACACCACGTAACGCGTGTAATTAACGAAACTGTTATAGTTCCTCGCCTCCTCTTCATTAACCGTTCAGCACTCCACATTAAACTAACATTACACGCACACTTAGTAATCTCGTACGGTGGTAGTCGGATCTGACTGGTATTACGCCAAACCCGGCTGCTATCCCGCTTCGGTGTGTCCCACAGTCATAAGATCTTTTGCCAAACATAACGCTCGTGTTGTGACGAACGTCACTACCCGGTTCCTGGCGCTCGGACACCAATGGTACAAGGAGTAACCATAAATTTATGAGCACTTCCCATCGTATCCTTACCACAGCGCGTCCTCGGGCAATTACCCGCCAGCAAGAACAGCGTTACTTGAAGCTAGGCCTGCTCTTGCTTGATGCGTTTGTTGTTGTGTCCAGCTTTGCGCTGGCCTACATGCTGCGCTTTGAAACGAGCCTGCCCTTTAATGAAGATGCCTTTCGTGATACCTGGTTTTATGTGCAGGTTGCGCTGGCCCTGGTTCCGGCACAGATTATTCTTTTCTATATCTACGGCCTGTACAACCGGACGAATCTGCTCGGTGGGACGACGGAGTATGCACGTCTGTTTAATGCGACCACTGCGGGCATTGTGCTGGTTCTCTTTTTTAACTTCATTAGACCCGAGTTTACTATCGCGCGCGCCTGGCTGTTGATGTCGTGTTCGTTTATTGTCTGTTTTGGTTTTACGGGGCGTTTCCTGATGCGGCGTGTTATCTATATGTGGCGTCGCGCCGGACGCTTCCTTGATCGCACCCTGATCATCGGCGCCAATCCCGAAGGGCTGGCGGTGGCCCAGCAACTGCTGGAAGCGCGCTCTTCCGGTGCGCAGATCGTGGGGTTTGTGGATGACTACCTGCCCGTCGGGAGTGAACCAATTGCCGGTATGCCCGTCGTAGGTCGGTCGTCGTCTTTTGCCGCGCTGGTTCAATCGCAAGAAGTTGACATCATCGTCATCGCCAACACCTCCATCACCCGCGAGCGCCTGCTGGGGATCTACGGTTCGCTGGATGCGCTCCAGGATGTCGAGGTACGCCTGGCGTCGGGCCTCTTTGAACTGCTGACAACCGGCGTGCGGGTACGTGAGGAAGGGCATGTCCCCCTGATCGTCCTCAATAAGACCCGCATCACGGGCGTACACTATCTGCTCAAAACGTTAGTTGACTACCTGCTGGCAGGAATAACGCTGCTCTTCCTCGCTCCGGTCTTCCTGGTTATTGCCATTATGATCCGGCGTGACTCGCCCGGACCAGTGTTCTACCGCCGCCGGGTTGTCGGGCAGGGCAAACGCCCCTTTGATGCTTTCAAGTTCCGCACGATGTATGTCGATGGTGACGCGCGACTGACGCCTGAACAGCGTCTGGAACTGGCACACGAGGGCAAACTCAAGGATGACCCGCGCATCACCCGGGTTGGTCAGTTCCTCCGGCGCTACAGTATTGACGAACTGCCGCAACTGGTGAATGTCCTGCTGGGACAGATGAGCTTGATCGGGCCGCGCATGATCACTGCCGCCGAACTGGAGAAGTTTGGCAAGTGGCAGCACAACCTGGCGACGGTTAAACCGGGGCTGACCGGCCTGTGGCAGATCAGTGGACGCAGTGATCTCTCCTACGAGGAGCGGGTGCGCCTGGATATGCACTATATTCGCAACCACTCGATCTGGCTGGATCTCAACATTCTGGTACAGACAATCCCGGCGCTATTGACTGGACGGGGGGCCTACTGATACCGCTTCGGTCAGCGATACACAGCGTGAGGTTCACTGGTTAGCGGTGGCCTGGTGTGATTCCAGCACGGCGCGTACACCACGCAGCGGTGTCTGCAAGAGTTGGCGGGCCAGGCTGCTATCCAGCCGGCAGTTGCGGGGACGCCGGACAGCGCTATCAACACTCAAGTTGCCCGGCAGTTGCGCGGGATCACGCCCATGATGTTGGGCCAGGAGCATGCCAAATTCGTGACGACTCAGGCACTCGGCACCGGCAATATTAAGAACGCCGCGATAGTCGCTCTGCGCCAACTCCAGCAGTGCCGCCGCCAGATCGCCCACAAAAATCGGACAGCGGTACTCGTCATAAAATAACTGCGCCGCGTTGCGACCATCCGCAATATCCAGCACAAACCGGGTATGCCGATCAACCGGCGTAAAGCCGTAGATCAGGGATGTGCGCACCAGCACCGCATCCGGGGCATGTTCGGTGACAAATTGTTCAGCCGCAGCTTTGGCCGCACCATACGGGCTAACCGGACTGGGAGCATCCCCCTCGGTATATGCTCCTTCACGCTCACCATCAAAAATAACATCGCTCGACATATGAATGAGCCGGACGCCCAACGCCTGTGCCGCAGCGCTCACATTGCGCACACCTTCGGCTGTAACGGGCCAGAGATCCGGACCAGACTGCTGAAATGATGTGTGAATAATCAGATCGGGTTGGAAGGCATCGAGTGCCTCCTCAACCTGCAGCATATCGCGTACATCCAGCGACACCCACAGCAGTTGCGCATCGTCGGCAGCCACCTGCGGGGGATGACTGAAATAGGTCGCCGCTACCTGCCAACCCTGGGCGCGGGCCTGCCGAACCAGCTCACCTCCGAGGTAGCCCGTTCCACCCGTTATGAAAAGACGTTGCATACGTTCCCGACCGATCCCGTTTCATTCTGCGCCATCAACCCTGCTCACAGGCGGAGAAGTCGGTATACCCACCAGATCAATCCACCGACGAAGACGCGCCCATTGCCTCCAAGGCCGCGCGGGCCGCAGCCTGGGCCGCTGCCTGCTTGCTTGATCCCTGCCCAACGCCCAGCAGTTCCGCCTCCATCAGCACCTCAATCGTAAACTGCCGCTGATGATCCGGCCCGGTAGCGCTCACCATCCGATAGACCGGGGTAATGCCATGCTCGGCCTGCACCTTCTCCTGCAGGCGCGTGCGGTAATCAACCTCTACCTGGCCCGCCAGAATCAGGGCGACTTCGTGCTCCAGGAACGGCATCACAAAGGCACGCACCGCCGCGAGACCCTGGTCAAGATAGATCGCGCCCAGCACGGCCTCAAACACATCAGCCAGCAGCGGCGGCCGATTGCGTGCCTCGCTGGTATCCTCACCCCGGCTGATACGAATATAGTTGCCCAGGTGCAATTCCCGGGCAAAGCGCGCCAGGGTGGTGGTTTTAACCAGAGCAGCGCGTAACCCGGTTAACTCCCCTTCGCCCCGCTCCGGAAAGCGTTCATAGAGCCAGGCCGCCGTCAGAAAGTTCAGCACCGCATCACCCAGGAACTCCAGTCGCTCGTTCGAGGATAGTCCCTCGGCCAGTTCCGGATGCTCATGCATGTAGGAGCGATGGATCAGGGCATTCTCCAACAGGTGCGGATCACTGAACGTCACTCCTCGTTCATGTAAAAGTTCGGCAACCATAATCCTGGTGTGCGCCCCCTGAAATTACTGCACAAAACGCCGAAATACCAGGGATACATTGTGCCCGCCAAAACCAAACGAGTTATTCACCACCAGATTGATCTGTGCCGGACGCGGTGTGTGTGGCACAAGATCCAGATCACAGCGCGGGTCCGGCTGGTGCAGATTAATCGTTGCCGGCACAAGATAATGCTGCATCGCCATGATACAGATGATCGACTCAACCGCACCGGCGGCGCCAATCAGATGTCCCAGTTGGGATTTGCTGGAACTCACCGGCACAGTGGCCGCGTGTGTGCCAAACACCGTCTTGATCGCCTCAATCTCGGTGACATCACCCGCCGGAGTACTGGTACCGTGCGCATTGATATAATCAACTGCATCAACTGCCACCCCTGCCTGCCGGAGAGCCATACGCATAGCACGTACAGCACCGTCGCCCCCCTCAACCGGCTGTGTGATGTGATAGGCATCTGCGGTTGAGCCATAGCCGATCACCTCCGCCAGAATATGCGCGCCCCGGCTCACGGCATGCTCCAGATCTTCGAGCAGCAGAATTCCCGCGCCCTCAGCCATAACAAAGCCATCGCGGGTCATTTCAAAGGGGCGGGAAGCGCTTTCCGGCTCATCGTTGCGAGTCGAGAGTGCGCGTGCGCTGTTGAAGGCCGCCATTCCCAGCGGCGAAATCGAGGCATCGGTCCCACCCGTCAGCACCGCACGCGCCCATCCACGGCGGATCGTCTCGGCTGCCTCGCCAATCGCATGCGCACCACTGGCACAGGCGGAAGCGACACACATATTCGGCCCGCGCGCACCAGTCATAATCGACACCTGACCGGATGCCATATTGCTAATCATCGCCGGAACCAGAAAAGGACTGATCCGCCCCGGCCCTCGGGTGCGCAGCACCTCGGCCTGCTGGGTGAGCGTATCAAGCCCGCCGATAGCGCTCCCGATGATCACGCCGATATCGGCGCTATTCTCCGGCGTAATCTGCAACTCAGACGTCCGCAACGCTTCCTGGCTGGCCGCAAGCGCAAACTGCACAAAGCGGTCGGTGCGTCGAGCCTCCTTGCGATCCATACAGGTTGCCGGATCAAAGCCCTTGACCTCCCCGGCAAAACGGGTCTCAAACCCGGTCGGGTCGAACAACGTAACTGGTGCAACCCCGCTGCGTGCTTCACGAATGCCCGCCCAAAGCTGGGGAACATCCAGCCCCAACGGACTAACCGCCCCCATGCCGGTAATGACGACCCGCCGCTCCATTCCCGTCCCCTCCTTCAGATCAACGTCCATGCCATATGGTTGCTTCGCGGCCATTATACCATGGCCCTGATCAAGATCATGTCAGGAATGATCTACTTGTAACAAAAGAACAGCCGTGCTATAATTCAAAGGATATGGAGCCTGTTGCGCGGAACAACCCCTTCACGTATACTACCGACATAAAGGAGCAGGGAAGAGTGAGCACGCAAAACGGAGGAGCGCACGCAATGGCGATCTCGCCTGAAAAAGAAAAAGCTCTGGCCGCAGCCATGAGTCAAATTGACCGCAAGTTTGGTAAAGGCTCGATCATGAAGATGGGCGAGGCCAATACCCGCCTGGCAATCGAAGCAATCCCAACCGGCGCAATTGCGCTGGATGTGGCGCTTGGCATCGGCGGCGTT
Source organism: Chloroflexaceae bacterium (assembly GCA_034436755.1). Classification (GTDB taxonomy): domain Bacteria; phylum Chloroflexota; class Chloroflexia; order Chloroflexales; family Chloroflexaceae; genus CAKZQX01. The sequence continues at coordinate 50,716 of DAOTVB010000232.1, forward strand.
CCACGCGGTCGTGTGATCGAGATCTACGGGCCTGAGAGTAGTGGCAAGACAACGCTGGCCCAGCATATTATCGCCGAGTGTCAGCGGATGGGGGGCGTGGCCGCATTTATCGACGCCGAACATGCCTTTGATCCGGTCTATGGTGCCCGCTGTGGCATTCAGATCGAAGATCTGTTGATCTCCCAGCCGGATACGGGCGAACAGGGGTTGGAGATCTGCGAGACGCTGGTGCGTTCCAATGCCGTGGATGTGGTCGTCATCGACTCGGTTGCCGCGCTGGTGCCACGCGCTGAGATTGAGGGCGATATGGGCGACTCGCTGCCCGGCCTGCAGGCCCGCCTGATGAGCCAGGCGTTGCGGAAGCTCTCCGGCGCAATCAACAAGAGCCGCACGGTGGTGATCTTCCTCAACCAGCTTCGGATGAAGATCGGGGTGATGTTTGGCTGTTTCCACTACGATGCGCGGGTCATTCTCGCCGATGGTAGTAGTGAAAAGATTGGCAAGATTGTCAATCAGCGCATGGATGTGGACGTTATGTCTTACAACACCACAACCGGCGCATTTGAGCCACGCAAGATCGTTAACTGGTTTAACAATGGCCCGACGGATACATTTTTGCAGTTCACGGTGGCGGCAAATGAAGGCAGCGGACGGCACTGCTTTGCCTGTACGCCCAATCATCTGCTGCTCTCCGAATATGGCTACAAACCCGCCGAGGAGCTGCAGGTTGGTGATCGCCTGATGACTATGGTGGATCACTATCTCTCGCCCACGCAACAGCAAGTTGTGCTTGGTTCGATCCTGGGCGACGGCAGCCTGCGCCGCGTCAAAACCTTTAACACCAGTCTGCGCATTGGCCACGGCGCAAAACAGGACGACTACTGCCGCTGGAAGCAGTCCCTCTTTGAAGGTCTGATCGGCTCGCAAACGACCAATTTGCGGGGGGGGCACAGCTTCGACACCATCCCCATGTATGAGTTGACCAGTCTGTTTGAGCAAAACTATGATGAACGGGGCAAGCATCCCAGTCAGGCACTCATTGACCGCCTCACACCGCTGGCGGTTGCCATCTGGTACATGGATGACGGAACGTTTGACAGCGAGCGACAGAACCGCTGCTCGATCTCCTGTCCCGGCTTTCCGCTCGATAAGCAGCAGGCGCTTGTGCGCTGGTTCCACCAGAACGATATAATGGCGACCCTGGATGCGCGCGGGCGGATCACCTTCGGCGTGAACGAAACGCGTAAGTTCCACGCGTTGATTGCACCATACGTGCATCCCTCCATGGACTACAAGCTGCTGCCGGACATGCGGGTCCGTTTTGTGCCACTCGCTACCCGTCCAGAGCGGACATCAAAGGCCGTGCTGCTTCCAATCACCGATATTCACGTCAAGCCGGAAACCCGTGGCATGAACCGCTTTGACATTGAAGTTGAGGGCAACCATTGTTATGTTGTCGATGGTGTCGTGGTACATAACTCGCCCGAAACCACGACCGGCGGTCAGGCTCTCAAATTCTACGCCTCGGTGCGTATGGACATCCGGCGGATCGAGACGCTGAAGCAGGGGCAAGATCCTATCGGTATGCGCTCGCGGGTGAAGGTGGTCAAGAACAAGGTTGCGCCGCCCTTCCGTCAGGCCGAGTTTGATATTATGGCAAACGAGGGCATTTCGCGTGAGGGTAACATCCTCGACGTAGGCGTGGAACTGGAGATTATTCGCAAGAGTGGCGCATGGTTTTACCTGGCGGAAGATCGCCTCGGTCAGGGCCGCGAGAATGTCAAAACGTTCCTCAAGGAAAACCCGGAACTGGCGAATGAGATCGAGCGGTTGATCCGCGCTCAGGTACTCACCAATCCCAATGCGCCTGCATCCGCCGCAGCCGATGAGGAAGAAGGTGAAGGCGAAGGCGGCGCGGACACATACGAGGAAGTTCTTGAGGAAGGCGAGTAACACCGTTTCCTGTTATGCCGACTGGAACAATTACCGCTTTACGTACACAGGCACACGATAACCAGCGTGTCAATGTCTTCGTCGATGATGCATTTGCCATCGGCGTCAGTCTGAACACGATCACGCGCGAAGGGCTCTACGTCGGGAAAGTGCTCGACGCGGCAGCCTGGGCGCGCCTGGAAGAAGCTGAGTGTGCCGACAAAGCTGTTACTGCTGCGCTGCAATATCTGACCGCGCGCCCCCGCTCAACCGCCGAGGTGCGCGAGCGGTTGCAGCGCAAGCAGTTTCCTCCTGAAGCAGTCGAGGCGGCCCTGACACGCCTTCAGGAGCGTGGCCTGATCGATGATACAGCGTTTAGTCGCTTCTGGGTTGAGAATCGCCAGGCATGTCGTCCGCGTGGTGTACAGGCGCTGCGTAGCGAACTCTACCGCAAGGGCATTGACCGCACAATTATCGATGCCACGCTCAACGACACCGATCTGATGGGTGATGAGTATGAGCAGGCATTAACCCTGGCGCGGGCAACCCTGCGCAAGTATGCCGGCGCGCCCAACTATGCAACATTCCAGCGGCGGTTGGGTGGCTACCTGCAACGCCGGGGGTTTGGCTTCGATACCATTAGCTCCATTCTTGATCTGCTCTGGCAAGAAGTGCAACAGGGAGATGCATAATACCAATGTGCCATCAACCCAGCAATCAACGAGAATGGGCGCAACGGGTGCAACGGCGGCACATTCCCGGTTATCATCTCTGTGTTCGCTGTGGTTATGATAACACATCGGTATGACATCTCCTGAAACTGCGTGTCTTCGTATGTGTATAGTATCCTGAAATTGGGGGGTTTTCTGTGGCCGATATTCAATATCTGGGGCATGCCTGTTTTCGTATGCGTGGGCGCGACGGGATTGTCCTATGCGATCCCTATGACCGCTCCATCGGGCTAGATCTGGGGCGGCCGACCGCGCACATTGTCACCACCAGCCACAACCACCCCGATCATGGCAATGTCGCCGCAGTGCGCCCCGTACGTGATCGGGTCTTTGTGGTTGATGGGCCCGGTGAGTATGAAGTTGGCGGCGTGCTGATCACCGGCGTACGTACCTTCCACGACAAATCCAAAGGCTCACAACGCGGGTTTAATACCGTTTATGTGATTCACCTGGACGATGTAGCATTCTGTCACCTGGGGGATCTGGGGCACGAGCTAACCCAGCGGCAGATTGAGGAACTCGGCAATGTTGATGTGCTGTTCATACCCGTAGGTGGCGGCGAGACTATTGGCCCGGCAGAAGCCGCTGGCGTTATCAGCCAGCTCGAGCCGCGCATTGTCATTCCTATGCACTACGCAATGCCGCAGCTCTCCTTCGAGTATGATCTGGCTCCGCTGGAGAAGTTTATGCACGAGCTGGGCTTAAAAGATGTAACGCCAACTGATAAGCTCTCGCTCACCACATCAAGTCTGCCCGGCGAAAACGAAGAAACGCGCGTGGTTGTTATGAGCGCAAATGTGTAGGCATCGTGGCCCCCCACCTTTCCCCCAACTGCTTTCCGGCTGAGTGGGTCGATCAACACCGGCACTCCATCAGTTACCCACCAGGCCACGCCAAAGTCAGTGTCGGTGCGGCTTGCACGCGGCCCCAGGCCGCGCCTCCAACACAACTTGAGCCATCGTCCCGGCCACGTCGCCCCGTCCAGCCCCCCCACGTTCCCCGGATGTTTGTGATATAATATGCAGTTAAGGATATTTCTTACCCGCAGGTTATTTCGATAAGCATGTTGGCCCGGCAACCGGCGGCGGCGTGATGCCCCCGGCGCATACGCGTGTGCGATCACTTGGCCGGAACCGCAAAGCGGTCCTGTCTGCCAGCGTATGCCTGACAGGACAGAACGGCTGGTGCTGCCTGCATCAACCGATTATGCCTTTGCGCGACAGCAGTGACGACGTGCCGTGCAACCATCGTGCGAGCAGTTCGTCTTAACAATGTGGGTAAACAATTTCTCACATTATCACCACATTACATTGCTCACTACGATTGCGTCATTTGTACGATATCTGGAGAGCAGACTATAGCATACTTACCGTTCGCTTATTTTTTAGGGCACTAAATGGAATTTTCATCTCACTTGAGCCTGAAAAACCGACAAAATTTGAGGCGCTCTCCCCACTTTGACGTACACGTTTCCGTAATGTGTAAAACATTTCTGCAATTTTTATCGCCATGTGTGGCGAGATGCTTCCCAAGTAGCCGTTTTTGACCGGCTAATGGGGGATTTTTACGAACTCCTTCCGAAAATAAGCGAACGGTGAGGCATATGTTGGTAGATGTTTGTTTTAGACATCCGGCCCGTTGGGTTAGCCTGCTCAAACCAACATGACTGCTTCCAGCGAGGGGAAGGGATGTACACCTTCTCCTCTTCTTTTTGAGCTTTTTACGCCGAGGGTGATCGACCTACCGGATAGGGCAGCATAGCGCAGACAGCAAAACGAGATCAGACAGAGATTACAAGAAGATGACAGGCAATCAGTTCACCCTCAAATAATGCCGACCTATGCGTTTTAGTATGTGATAGCGGTTCGCACATCGGCGTTTTAAGACAACAGCAGCGAACCGGCGTACCATTGAGGCATAGTGGCAACCTGTACGCATCTGCGAATACCGATAATGCTAACGGAAATCTGTATCTGGCCCCGCAACGTTCACTATTGGACTATCCGGGGTTCTGTTCAACAAGATAGTATGGTGTTCTGTTTTTTTACCTGGGTGAAGAGATACGTGGGTCGGCACAACCGTCAGGTTAGCCGACCCACTGACTTTTTTGCCCTATCGCCTGTAGTTTGTAGTTGTCCAACGCGTAGCGGTATGCACGAGCCGGGTGTCAGACCCTACATATGTCACTTGAGCAAGGAGAGTTAAGACCATGGCAAAGTACATCTTCGTGACCGGTGGCGTCGTCTCTTCAGTTGGCAAAGGTATCAGTGTTGCTTCCATTGGGCGCTTGCTGAAGAGCCGTGGCTTGCGCGTCTCCATTCAAAAGCTCGATCCCTACCTGAATGTAGATCCGGGGACCATGTCGCCTTACCAGCACGGTGAAGTGTTTGTCACTGATGATGGTGCGGAAACTGACCTCGACCTGGGTCACTATGAACGCTTCACCGAGGAGCATTTAACGCGCCTCAGCAATGTCACCACTGGTCAGATCTATTCCGCTGTGATCCAGAAAGAGCGTCGGGGAGATTATCTGGGCGGGACCATCCAGGTCATTCCGCATATTACGAATGAGATCAAAGCACGTATTGCCGCAGTTGCCCGCCAGTCCAACGCCGATGTAGTTATTGTTGAGATCGGTGGGACCGTGGGCGATATTGAGAGCCTGCCGTTTCTGGAGGCGATTCGCCAGATGCGCAAAGATGTGGGGCGGGATAATGTTCTGTACATTCATGTGACGCTGCTGCCCCATATTGGCGCAACCGATGAACTGAAAACCAAGCCGACGCAGCACTCGGTAATGGCTCTGCGCGGCGTGGGCATCAATGCCGATGTCATTCTGTGCCGCGCCGACTATACCGTCAGCGAAGATATCCGCGACAAGGTCGCCTTCTTCTCGGATGTTGATGCGCGGGCCGTTATTCCGGTGGAGACGGTCGAGTCGATCTACGAGGTGCCGCTGGTGTTGGAAGAGGCCGGACTGGGGGATTACCTGGTTGATCGGCTGCGGCTGGAAGCCCACCTCCCCGATCTGGATGAGTGGAAACGGCTGGTTGATCTGGTCAAACAGCCCAAGCGTGTGCTGCCGATTGCGCTGGTGGGTAAATATGTTGAACTGCACGACGCCTATATCAGTGTTGTCGAGGCGCTACGGCATGCCGGGTTGCATCAGGAACTGGATATTGATGTGCGCTGGGTCTCAGCCGAACAGATCGAGCGCGAAGGCCCGGAGCGATTACTGTCCGATGTGTATGGCATCGTTGTACCGGGCGGCTTTGGTGACCGGGGCATCCAGGGGAAGATTATGGCCGCCGATTATGCGCGGGTGCAGCGTATTCCCTACCTGGGACTCTGTCTTGGCATGCAGTGTGCAACGATTGGCTTTGCGCGCTGGCTGATGCAGAGCCACGAACCAAACAGCACCGAGTTTGATCCCCATACGCAATACCCGGTGATTGACCTGATGCCCGATCAGCGCGACATTACGGAGAAGGGCGGCACCATGCGGCTGGGGGTCTACCCTTGCTCACTGGTGCCCGGCACACGCGCGGCGGCCGCGTACGGCACTGACGTTGTGATGGAACGCCACCGCCACCGCTTTGAGTTCAACAACAAGTACCGCAAAGCGCTGGAAGAAGCCGGCTTGATCATCAGTGGGCAGTCTCCCGATGGGCGACTGGTAGAGATTGTGGAGCTACGGGATCATCCCTGGTTTGTTGCCAGTCAGTTTCATCCGGAGTTCCTGTCACGGCCGAATAGCCCGCATCCGCTGTTCCGCGATTTTGTGGTTGCAGCAACCAACACCCTGCGCGAAGGCGATCAGCGCTCCCTGCCGTTGAACAACGACCACGAGCGCCACGGCATTCATGCCTGGGTAGCCATGGAGGTTTCGTAAGAGCCATACCTTTCAAGTAGCAGAACCTGCGCGGTAGTATGGCAAACCGGGTGGTTGCTCCGATACAGAACGGTTCCGCCTGCGGCAGCATGGTACGTTTTTATCTTGTTTCACAAAAAAGTTTTCATAAAGTGAAAACTTTTTTGTGAAACAAGGATGATTTCTTCCGCCCTGCCGGAGGTGGTATCCTCTTCCAGGTAAGGAACCACGTAAGCCCGGTTATTTGAAAGGTATTGTTCCTGAGAGTAGAACGCAAACGCGGCTACAGGAATGTTCCTGCGGCCGCGTTTGTGTGTTCTGTGATGAAGTTACGCAGTCATTAACCCGAAAAGGAACTTCGCCTCCGGCAGGGTCCAATATGGCTTCTATCTGGTAAAACGTCCGGTTTGAACGCCCACTGCGTAAGTCCTGTTATTACATTGTTTGAATTGGTTGATCCGGCGCTACTCCAGATAATCGCGCAGATGCTGCCCCACTTCCGGCTGCCGCAGGCGACGGAGCGCCTCAGCCTCGATCTGGCGGGCTCGCTCACGCGTCATGCCCAGCACCTTGCCAACTTCCTCCAGCGTGCGACGCTGTCCATCGGCCAGACCATAGCGCAGGTCGATAATCCGTCGCTCGCGCTCACTCAGATGGTTCAACGCCTGCACCAGATCGGTACGCAGCAGTTGCTGCGCAGCAAAATCGGTGGGTGTCGGCAGGTCGTCGTCTTGCAGGAAATCACCCAGCGTATGTTCACCTTCATCACCAACGGGTGTTTCAAGTGAAACCGGCCGCCGGGCCGCCTCAAGCACCCGCTGTACGCGCTCGATGGGTTGCCCCAGCGCAAACGCTATCTCCTCGGCCGTCGGCTGCCGCTCCAGCGTCTGGGATAGCCGCTCGGCAGCGCGCTTGACCTGCCCAACCGACTCACTCATATGCACGGGCAGGCGGATCGTCCGGCCCTGCTCGGCAATCGCGCGGGTGACAGCCTGGCGAATCCACCAGGTCGCATAGGTCGAGAAGCGATTCCCTTTGCGATAGTCAAACTTCTCGACGGCCCGCATCAGACCGATGTTGCCCTCCTGGATCAGGTCAAGCAGCGATAACCCCCGCCCGATATACTTTTTGGCAATACTCACCACCAGACGCAGATTGGCCTGGATCAGATGCCGCCGGGCGTCGGTGCCGCTGATAACATCAGCTTCAAGCGCACGCCGGAGTTGTGGATTGATAGCGTCAGTGGAGGCGAGGCGTTCGCGTGCGGCATCGCCACGCTCCATCCGTTCTGCAAGTTCGACCTCCTCGCTGGCGGTCAGGAGCGAAACCCGTCCAATCTCTTGCAGATAGTGCTGGACCGCATCAAGCGCCGGTTCAGCCTGCAACTGCGTCTCTTCGACGGTATCGGACGTAATCTCCTCGGCCGGACCAAAGTTTTCCGGCTCTTCCCCCAGCATACGCGACTCTTGTAATTCCCAGGTTGCTTTCGTGCGCTTGAGCATCTGCCCCTGCTCCTATCTCTCAGAGACACGGCGCGGCCCCCCCCGTGCTGGGAGGAGCCGCGCCCCCGAGGCTTATCATTCACTTGCACTTAACGGATCGTGGTCAAGCGCCCATCGCTATACCTTTAGTGAGGGTGCGACATAACGCAAGACCCAGATTATGAATCCTGCATCATAGAGTATAAACGGCAGGTATGGGTTTGTCAAGTAGTACTTTTGCATCAACGATGCCATGTAGTAAGCGCGCCGCCAGTCCTGCCGGCAACCAGGACTTTTGTCCCACTGCCCTGATCGAGCGCAAACGGCATGTGAAATGCTTCGCAACCAACGGTATACTGGTGGTATACTAGGGTACCTCCAGCGGGTTCGCCGTGATACTATATCTGGCCGATTGTGCCATGTTCCCCTCATTTGTAGTATGACGGCAAACAGATCGCCGTGTGTTATACACGGTTCAGGAGTGTTGCTTTTTATTGGGAAAGGAGCGTTACAAACACATGCAAGGTCTACCTCGGATGCTGACATTCATCGTACCAATGGTCATGGTCGCACTGGTCCTGTCCGCCTGTGGTGTCTCACCGGCCCAGGCTCCCCCTGATCCCACTGCCACACCGGTGCTGGCACCGCCGCCAGTGATGACCCAGGGACTTGGCCCCAGTCCCACCCCGCCGGCCCAATCCGCGCCCCAGGCCACGCCCGAGTCCACGGCTGCACCAGAGGCACCCGGCGCAACTGAAGCCACCCCCGCACCGGAGACGACAAGTGAGGCAATGGATCCGGCCGATTCGCTGCACGATCTCTAAGGTCAATCTCGTTCAGATCGGTTCGTGCAAAGCTGCGGAGGTCGCCGGGAAAGCGTTCTGCTACGCGGCGTTGCAGCGTTACACGAACGGGTGATGCCACTACTTGCAGGCGACCGCCCCGCACTATCTGCTTTCGGGCAGATAATGCGGGGCGGCGCGGCTTTTATACCAATGTGCCGGCAAACTAGCAATCAGCCGGAATGGGGGCGACGGGCGCAGCGGCAGCACGTTCCCATCTCGTATCGCTGCGTCCTCGGTGTTATCTGTGGCGATGACAACAAATCAGTATTACTCCGACAGAAACTCATTCTCGCTCGCGATTGAGCCGGCGAAGGCGGCAATCAGGCGGACCGCATGGTCAACATCGGCCAGGTCGATCATTTCGTTGGGCGAGTGCATGTAGCGGTTGGGGATGCTGATAACGCCGGTTGCCACGCCCCCGCGGGCCCGATGAATCGCATCGGCATCGGTGCCGGTGTAGCGCGGGGTAATTTGCAGACTGTAGGGAATATTTTCGCGCTCAGCCAGCGCCACCAGTCGCTCGTAGACCAGCGGGCTGTTGGCCGCGCCCCGCGACAGTACCGGGCCACCACCCAGCCGCACATCGCCAAATTGCCGCTTGTCGGTCTCCGGATGATCCGTGGCAAAGGTGACATCCACGACAATTGATATATGCGGATCAAACCGGAAAGCCGCCGTCGTTGCTCCGGTCAAACTGGTCTCCTCCTGGGTGGTTGCAACGGCGGCAACGCTGGCGGTCGGGCGATCCTGGGAGAGCCGCCGCAGCGCTTCCAGTACTGTAAACGCGCCAATACGATTATCCAGGCTCCGACTGACGATGCGCCCGTGGGGCAGTTCATACAGCGGTGCATCAATCACACCCACGCTGCCCACGCGCACATGCTCCAGCGCTTCCTCCCGGCTCTTGACCCCAATATCGATCCAGAGATTCTCAATTTTGCTGACCTGGTCTCGCTCATCACCCTTCATCATATGGATCGGTTTCTTGCCCACAACGCCGACAACCTCGCCCTGATGACCCAGCAGGCGCACGCGCTGACCCACCAGCACCTGCGCGTCCCAGCCGCCAACCGGCGCAAAGAAGAGATAGCCGTTATCATCAATGTAACTAATCATCAGACCAATCTCGTCGATATGCCCGGCCAGTAGCACGCGCGTCCCACTGCCCTCCAGCAGCGCATAGCTATTACCCCGCACATCGGTATAGACCTGGTCGGCAAAGGTGCGCGCCTCATCACGCCAGACCTGCGCAGCCGCCGCCTCATCCCCCGAGGGGCCAGGCGTATTCAGCAGGGTTTTCAGGAAAGAAAGATTTAAATCAGCCATGGATGACAACTCCTCCGGTGGAAAAGAAAGAATGCGAGGGATTATAGCATACTTCACTTTGTCCCTACCTCACTTCTATGGTATCCTGAGCACAACACCAGCCATGATGAGGAGGAACAACACATGCGGCGCATTGGCGTGCTTTATAATCCCCTATCCGAGACTTCGCGCACCATCTCGGAAGAGTTGACCACCTGGCTGCAAAGCCGCGAGGTTGATGTCTGGCGCGGCTTCTCGCAGGAAGCGCGGGATAACCCCTCTGTTTTTAAGGGCATGGAACTGTTGATCACCATGGGGGGCGATGGTACTGTGCTGCGCGCGGCCCGGCCGGCGATTCTCTACGATATTCCGATCTTTCCGGTGGCGCTGGGCCATCTGAGCTTTATGGCTGAGATTGGGCCAGAGGATATGTACCACTGCATGGAAACGCTGCTGGAGCATGGTTGCTGGTATGATCAGCGGACGCTGATCGATATTGTGCTGCTGCGCCGCGGCCAACCGTTGGAACGCTCGACCGTGCTGAATGAGGCGGTGGTGTCGCGGGGCGATGTCAGCCGCATTGTCACCGTTGATGTCCAGATTGATGATATTCCTCTGACGACCTACCGGGCCGATGGGGTGCTGGTCTCGACTGCAACCGGCTCCACGGCGTATGCGTTATCGGCGGGCGGCCCGATTGTCGATCCCCGGTCGCGGACGATGATCCTGGTGCCGGTCGCTGCGCACCTAACGGCTGTGCCCTCGATGGTGCTGCACGAAGATACCCGCATCATTTTACGCCTCCGCAGCCGCCACCACGCGATCCTGGCCGTGGATGGGCATGATAATATCCCGCTGGAGCAGGACGACGAGGTCATTATTCAGCGGAGTTCGCAGGTCTGCAAATTTGCGCGGGTACAACCACCGGGACAGTTCTATGCACGCCTGATGCGGCGGTTGCGGCGGGAGTGAAGTGAGAAATTTTTCCCAGTGAGCAGGACGAACGATGCAATTCGTTTGCTGCGATCATCGTTCGCCTGCTATCCAAACGGAAGATGCAGAGGTTCCAGCTTACTCCGTCACAGTTAGCGCAAGTTCCATGCCCTGCTCGCGGTGATTGGCGACCGGGCAGTAGACGGTATAGCTGCCGGGTTGTAGATCGACCTGCATGGTCGCAGTTGCACCGGGCTGCAGATTCTGCTCAAATTCCTCCTCGATCCCCTGGCCCTCGATCGCAAAGTTGTGCGCGACAGTGCCGTTATTTGTCACCATAAAGGTGATTGTTCCGGCAGGCAGCGAAGTGGGCATGTCGATGGTGTACTCGGTCAGGCTGACTGCGACCTGATCGCCCGGCTGGGCCACGGCGGTGGGCGATGCCGCCGGGGCAACCTCAGCCGGTGCCGGGGTGACGCCAGCGGCATCGGGGGTTGCCTCATCGCCGTACAGCCCACCCACGGTGCCGGTGTCGGCGCGGGGTTGCTGTTGCGAACAGGCAATCAGGACCGTTCCGCAGAACATGCACAGCGTTAACCAGCCCAAGGAGCGTAGCATACGGCACATGGGAGCGTTCCTCTCTTTGTTAGTGACTGTCTGAAAAAAGTTTGTCATGGGGATATTAACCTGGCACCCTATCCTACCCGTCATGCGGGAGCGATCGTGAAAAAAAGCCTGGATAGGGGGAGATGGATGGAGATCGCTCCCGTACGGCCCTAGCACGGGAGTCCCGGCTTCAGCCGGTGTGCGGCCGTAACCGGCTGAAGCCGGGACTCCTGGGGCGCTATCCGGTATCAGTGCAACCATCATGGACGTGTGACCGACGCGAACCACCTGTTCAGACAGTATCCTAGAAAAAATGTGGCACCTGCTCACTGAGCAGGTGCCATAGCCAGTTGCATATTGCGTGCCGTGATTGGTTCTTCTGAGCGGCTACAATCCCGGCATCCCCAGCATTGTCGAGCCACCCTGCCCCTCCGGGAAGAATGACCGCTCGGCCACAACCGGTTGCGTTGCGCGGACTACGATACTCAGCACATCCTGGTCCGGGAAGAGTTCGTGGACGGCGGCGGTGTAGCGCGCGTTCGCCGGCATAACCACCGTCTCGCGCTCGCGCTCGCCATCGGGGAAGATAAACTCTAGCGTGGCAACGGCCTGGTTGCGGTTCGGGTTGCTAAGCAGAATGAACTGCCGCGCATCGGTTGTGCGCCCCTCAACGAAGCGCCAGGTAAAGGCCGGCTGCATCGCTCCGGCGGTGACCGTTCCGGCCTCCGCATCATCTACAGTGAAGTAGAGCGCGCGTTCAACGGCAATTGGGCGATCAGCCTCAACCATGGTTGCCACCCCCAGGTCGGGTACGATCTCGTTGGCATCCACCACCAGCCGGGTGGTCGGCGGAATAGCATAGCGCCGCGTCAGGGTGAGCGTAGTGCCGTCGGGAGTCATAAACGTAACGGTGACATTGGTCGTCTGCTGGTTGGGATTGAGCAGCAGCAGCCGCATGCGGAATGGGGCGGCCGTGGTGCCCTCGGCAAAGTACCAGCGCTGTGCCAGTTCGCTGATGCCGCGCCCGGTATGGAAGCCGCTGTTCTGGGAACCAAAGCGCATGGTGCGCTCGGCGACAATAGGCTGGTTGGCAATAATCTGCGTGCCAAAGCCGACCTCGGGCAGTTCGTTATTGACCGTGACCACAATGCGCTGCCCCGGCTCGATCTGTACTTCCTGACGGGCCGTCGTTCCATCGCCCTTCATGTAGGTAATCTCGGCGCTGGTGAGCGAGTCCTGCGGGTTAAACAAGACCAGGTAGGTCTGGAAGGGATCATCGGTGGAGCCCTCGGCAAAATACCAGACCCGCGAAGGGGTGGTGATGCCCAGGCTGTTGTCGATATCGTTCGGGAGCGCCATACTGCGCTCGGCAATAATCTCGCCACTCGACTCAACCATCACCGGGAGTGTCGTGGTATCGCTGATGATATCATTCAGGTTGAGATCGGCGCGGCCCTCGGGCGGGACCGATACAATCTGCACGAGCGGATCTTCCTCGCCACCGGGAAACATCCGTACGTTGGCCTCGACTTCACTGGTACCCTGGTTAAAAAAGACCAACCGCTCCTGATAGGTCTCCACATTGCCCTCCGCAAAGTAGAGGCGCGTGCGGATGATCGACTTATCAACCTGCTCGCGGAGTTCCGGGAGCAGTTCCAGCAGCGGCTCACCCGGATCGGGCGCTTCCGGCGCAGCCGCGCTATGACCGACGATATTCGCGCGGATCACGGTATCATCGGCCTCCACAACGCGATGTTCACCCAGGGGCGGGATGTCGTAGGCCTGTCCCAGCCAGGCCAACAGGTTGACCAGGGTGGTCTGGGTCTGCTCTCCTGGTGCTGCATCCAGGCTGCCGATCAGCGCAATATGGATCGCATTGTCGCCACCTGACAGCCGCGAGACGGCGGAGGTGGGTCCGCCGAGTCGCCCCTCGTAGAGCCGGCCATCCGGGTCAATCAGGTAGTGATAGGCCATCCCATCCCACCCCAGCATCTGGATCTGGTAGGTGCCCAGCGCCCGCAGGTAGGGCAGCGTATCCTCAACGGTAGGTGTCACCCCGATCTGATGCAGGATAATTCCGCGCGGTGGTACCCGATTGAAGCGGGTCTGAGGCAGCGCCGGATCCCAGGTCTCAGTCAGGACGCGAGTCGGTGTGGGCGTGCTCTCCCAGACGGTGAGTTGCACATTCTGCGCGGTAAACCAGGTCGAACGGGGGATCAGCCGGGGACGCACGGTCAGCGTGTCGGGACCGAAGACAACCGGCACCTCGCGCAACCCGACCGGCGACTCCGGGCCGGCCTGGAATGCATTGAGATAGGCAATCGTCACCTCGCGCAACACCGCCGAGGCGCGCGGCACTTCGCTGGAAAAGTTCGCGCGAAGCTGCAGATAGCGCGTATCGGGCGGCAGCGCCAGCACATCGGGGGTGGCAAAGGCACCATCATCGGCCTGTGAGCGGGCATCCCCGGCGGTCAGCGCCTGCCAGGGGCCCCACTCAGCCTCAGATGCATCACCCTCGGGCGCATCAACAGGGCGGGAGCGCGCGCGCAGGTCGAGGGTGATATCGGTTCCCTCAGCAAGATCGGCCCGCCAGACCGCACCAACCGCATTGGTGACAAAGGGTGTCTCAAACGGAGCCGAGATAAAGCTGCCCTCGGACTGCGTGTCATCCAGGCGCAACTCGCCCCCGGCATTATTGGTGATCAGCAGACCGGATACTTCACCACTCTGCCAGTCCACCACCGAAGTGTGGATCCATTTCCCCAGTTCAAGCTCCGGCTGGCGGCTCTGAGTCAAGGGGCGGGCCGTCAGCGGAGTGGGCAGCAGCAGTGCTGCAAAAATGACAAGAAGCAGCCAGAGGCTGCCTACCATAACGAGCGAAGATTTTGAAGATTTCATGCCGCATCCTGCAATGTTGGCGTTATGCGCGCAGTTGTAGGCTGCACCCATAACACCAGACTCGAACTATTCCCGATGGAGGCATGCTCAAACGCCACTACCTACTCCGGCTTCAATGCCTCTTCGGTGTAGGTATTGGCCGAGTCATAGAGCATCCACCCATCAACTACACCCGTATCTTCGGCGGCGTCAATCTGGGCCCGCACTTCGGCAGGACCATACTCAACGACGCGCGCACCCTGCCAGGGGTCCGTATGATCCTGGAGCCAGGGCCGCAGCAAGGCCCGCTGGCCTTCGACAAACTTCTGGCCTGACGTGACACTCCCGTAGATCACCTCGTACGGGTGAGCGGTCGGATTATCAAAGCCCAGGTAGCCCGACCACCAGAGCGACGGGTAGGGCATCGGGCAGATATAGTCAGCGTGAGGTGCCATAACCTCGATATTCTGCGAAACCGGAATGGCGGCCTTGACCAGCGTACGCCCGAACACATCAACCGAGAAGAACGCCCCGGCCCCGTTAATCGCCCGCTGCGACTCGGACATAAAGTTGGCGATATTCTCAAACATCGCCTCAGGGTTATTGACCGGGTCGGTCGGCTGCGAGAAGGAAAACGTTTCCGAGAATTCAGACAGTCTGGCATCGGGATAGCGAATATAGTCGAAGTTAACCTCGTCGAAGCCCAGTTCAATCGCCTCTAGCGACAGTTGGATGTTGTAATCCCAGACATTCCGGTTCCAGGGATCAAGCCAGGCATAGCGAATACCGGGGCCGGGATAGTCGGCGTAGACCTCCCCCGTCTGAGCATTCTGAATGGCCCACTCGGGGCGGGCATCGGCCAGGGCATTATCGTGGGAGAAGATCTGCACGCGGGCGATAGTGTAAATATTGCGCTTCTTCGCCTCGGATAAGATCGCTGGCATATCAACATAATCCGCCGAGATCCCCAGTTCTTTGACCAGCGGCACCTGTGAGTCGTAGTAGACCAGGCCCAGGTCATCGCGCATATCGGACTTGAGGTCGATCACGATGGCGTTCAGTTCCGTCTGGTCGATCAGATCGAGATAGGACTCCATCAGTGAGGGCGAGGAGGCGACTGCTGCCGTGACATAGACCGCTTTGACAAAGAGCGGTTCAAGTTTGATCTCGGTGGCAATATTGCCTGGCTTGATCTCCAGCACGGCTTTGCTGTAGCCCGGCGCAAGCACCTGCACATACCCCGTTTCGGGCAGACCTTCCAGCGTAAATGCGCCGTCGGTGCTGTTGTCGATCCGGGTGAAGGCCACATCACGGCCCGGCAGCGTCTCCGTTGCAATGATCGTGGCAAAGTTGACCGGCTCGCCGGTCTCCCCATCAACCAGGTTGCCGGTCAGGACATCGGGGCGTAGCACCGCATCCAGTTCGGTGACCTGCTCCAGTTCCTGCGTGACCGTGGCATAGCCCTCGGCGTCAAACACCACCTCGGCGGCATCGGCGGGGATGTCGCTCAGTTCATAAACCCCATCATCGTTGGTGGTTGCGGTGGCATCACCTACCGTCACCGTCACACCCTCAACCGGGTCTTCGCTGAACTGGTCGGTAACGGTGCCGCTGAGAATGCTGGGACGCAGGTCAGTGTTGAAGGCGGTCACGCGACTCAAGGTCTCCTCGACGGGGCTGTAGTCGGGCGCATCCACGGTCATAGTAAACTCTTCGGGCACGCTCGCCAGCGTGTACTGCCCGTCTGCATCGGTGGTGGTGCTCAACGTCTCGGTGCTGTCGAGCGGAATACTCACACGCACACCTTCCAGTGGCTCGCCGGTGTAGGCATCGGTGATGCGGCCACTCAAGGTGTTGGGGCGTAGTTCCGTGTTCAGCGTAATCGTCAGCGCCTCGGACGCGGACACCTCCGGATGCGTCTCAAGCGGAATGCTGGAGGGCTCATAGCCGGGAGCTGTTACCTCCAGCGTATCGCTGGTGCTCCATTTCGACGTTGTGTACATACCACCCGGATCGGTCTCCAGTTGCGTACGACCAACTTGCAACTCGGCGGCGACCGGCTCGCCGGTATAGGCATCAGTCACCGTGCCGGTAAGGGCAACTGATGGACCACTGCAGGCAGTCAGGGCCGCAGTACACAACAGGAGTGTAACCATCAGGGCGAACGGGGACAGCGTGAAGAAGCGGGAAAAAGGTTTACGGTTCATCGTCGCGGGTCTTGCCTTTCGTGGGCAGTAGCATCCATGAGGCTACCGCACTCTGATACGCGCCTATCAACTATGGGTTGGGCAACGCCGTCATCCACTGAAGTGGGCGTATGATACGGGTAATACGGAGGGTTGTCAAGCATTTGCCGGGCGAACAGCGATCGGTAACTCACGGACAGGGACGCGAATTTTCCTCATCAGCAAGCCATAAAACGACATAACGGCGATAGAGTGCTTCCCGGAGTCAGCGTGCTTCCGGGAAGCTCTGCGGGTAATCCCATGTTTTATCAGCACTTTATCATCTGCCGGGTTGAACTGCGGCAGCATGCTGATTGCGTGAAGTGATCCGGAACCGGGCTAACCTACGAACCTGCACAATCATCGTTCCGGCAATTGCCTGTCCCTACTGCGGATGAGCATACCCGCTGCGCGACAGTTGTGCAAGATGAGAAGATGACGAAGGGATGAAGGAGGGGCGAGGGATGAGAACGAAGAACTGAGAACCGAGAACCGAGAACCGAGAACTGATCGAAATATGGTATAGTTTACCATCCACAGGAAAACGGGAAGGAGGTTTTATGGCCCGGCGCAAGCAAACACGCGGTACCTGTAGCTACTGCGGCAGAGTGCTGGCCCGCAGTGGCATGCTGCGGCATCTGGAGACGTGCCCGCAACGCGAGGCCGCGATTGCCGCTGCCAACCAGGGCGCAGGCACAACCGAAAAACTCTACCATCTGCGCATCCAGGATAAATGGTCCGGCGACTTCTGGCTGGATCTAGAGATGCGCGGATCGGCCACGCTGCAACAACTGGATGCGTACCTGCGCGCTATCTGGCTGGAGTGCTGCGGACATCTCAGTGAGTTTTCTTTTGGCGATTGGCCGCGCCAGGAGATCCCTATGGAGCGCCGCGCGGATCAGGTGTTCCGCCCCAATGTTGAATGTACCCACGTCTATGACTTTGGTACATCATCCCACACGCTGGTCAGAGCGGTCAACATGCGCGTGGGGCAGGCGCTGACGCCACACCCGATTGCGCTGATGACGCGGAACCTGCCGCCGGAAGCCGCCTGTATCGAGTGTGGTCAACCGGCAGGCTGGCTCTGTATTCAGTGTGTGTATGAGCATGATGTCGTGGGGGCGCTGTGTGATACGCATGTGGATGAACATCCCCACGATGACTATGGCGGGCCATTGCCCCTGCTGAACTCACCGCGAACGGGGATGTGCGGCTACACGGGGCCGGACGAGCCGCCGTATTGAGGGGGAATATAACCTCCGCGGCATCCTTTGCACGCAACTCGGGCCGGCAGTACAATACTGACTAAGGAAACCCTATCAGGAGGAGGTAATGCATGTCAACGCAACTGCATGAGGTTATTACTGCGGCCCGGGAGCTCTCGCCCCGCGATAAACTGGCGCTGCGGGAGATTCTTGCACGCGACTTGCAACAGACCTATGCTTTTACCGGGGAGCAGGCAGCCTTCTGGTCATCACGTTCACTTGACGCAATTGCAGAAGCGCAGGCTGCTCCGGTGATAACCGATATTCGTACGCTGGGGGTCGATTTCTGGCCGGAGGATGCGTCAGCCGATGATGTGAACCAGTTTGTTGCAGCACAGCGCCATGCCGACCGGGTGAGGGATGCATGACCGCAGCGACAGCCCTCCGGCATCAGCTTCCCCTGGTGACCCACAATCCGGGCGATTTCCAGCATATCACCTGCATCGAGGTTCGCACCATCATCACATCTTAGCGAGTCTGCAATATCGCAACGGGAAGCCTCAGACCTGTGAGCGGTTCCGCGCGGCCTCTGCCCCCACCGCACTACATTCCCTGGTATAATAAAATCAGCACACAACCGGCTCAGTTGCATAGGAGCAGCCATGAACATTGCGCCACACACCCGTTACTACCTGGGCTTTAACCTCGTTTCCGGGATTGGACCCACGCGTCTGACCCGCCTGATTGAACGCTGCGGCTCGGTTGAAGCCGCCTAGCATGCCGGCCCCGGCGAGTTGATGGCGGCCGGGCTGGACGGCAAGGTCGGCGCGGCGCTGCTGGAGGCGCGACGCACGCTGGATCTGGATGCCGAACTGGAGCGGGTTGTACAGGCCGGGGCGCATCTCCTTACCATCGCCGACCCGGAGTATCCCCCGCTGCTGGCGCAGATTCCCGCTCCGCCGCCGCTGCTCTACGTGCGCGGCACGCTGGCCGATGCTGACGAGTGGGCGGTGGCTGTGGTGGGGACGCGCATGCCGACCAGCTACGGGCGCGAGGCCACCCGGCGCATCGTGGCCGACCTGGCGGTCAACAGCGTGACTATCGTCAGTGGACTGGCTCTCGGCATTGATGCCGTTGCCCACACCGCCGCTCTGGAGAACGGCGGGCGGACGCTGGCGGTGCTCGGCTGTGGCGTGGATGTGCGCTACCCGGAACGCAATCAGCGCCTGGTAGCGCAGATTATCGAGCAGGGCGCATTAATTTCTGAATATCCAATTGGCACGCAGCCGGCAGCCGCCAACTTCCCGCCGCGCAACCGCATCATCAGTGGGCTGGCGCTGGGGACGCTGGTGGTGGAGGCCGGCGAGAAGAGCGGCGCGCTGATCACGGTTGACTTTGCGCTGGAGCAGGGCCGCGATGTGTTTGCCGTGCCGGGGTCGATCTTTAGCGCCCGCAGCGGCGGAACCAATCGCCTCATCCGCAATGGAGCCGGGTTAGTTACCGCCGGGCAGGATATCCTGGAGAGCCTCAACCTGACCACGGCCTCGGTCCAGCAGGAGATTGCTGCCGCCATCCCGGAAGATCCGATGGAGGCAGCCCTCCTGGCGCAACTCTCAGCCGAACCGCAGCACGCCGACCACTTGAGCCGTGCCAGCGGTATGCCCGCCTCCATGGTTGCGTCTACGCTGGCAATGCTGGAACTCAAGGGCTACATTCGGCAGGTTGCGCCAATGGAGTATGTCCTGGCGCGCGAGACGCAGGCGGTATACTGCGCCGAGGGTTAGTTGAAAAAGGCCTCGGGCCGGTTGGCAAAGGCATCTTCAATCATGCGTACGGTGCGGGGCAGCAGCGGTGGTAGTTTGTCGGGCTGGAAGAAGCCTACTTTGACATTCTCCCGGCTCTGGTCTTGCATTACTCCCCGTACGATCTCGCAGGACATAAAGATGGCGAAGATCTGGGCCTGATCGCCATTGGGATAGGTCCACTCAAAGGCATGCCCGCCGTAGGTGCCGATCAGGCGTTGCGGCGCAACCACCAGCCCCGTTTCCTCCTCGACCTCGCGCACTAACCCCTGCGAAGGTGTTTCATCGGGCTCGATCGTTCCCCCCGGCACATCCCAGAGCATCACATCGGCGCGGCGACAGAGCAGCACGCTCCCCTGCTCGTCACGAATGAAGCCACAGGCCCGCAGTTGCAGGATGCGTTGATGGCCCACATAGGAGCGCAGCCAGCGGTTGTATTTTACGTCCATAAGTCTACCCCCTGTCAAGCAAACGTGGCGGGTTTGCTTCGGCTCATTGAATACAATCTAACCTTATGACGCCTGATCTACCTTTTGGCCGGTTCGCCACAGGGTTGATTGGGGTGAAAGACGCAGGCTATTATACCGCAATTGACACTGTTGCGGTGTAGCCACCCGGCGCTGCTCAGGCTTCGTCAGTCCCGGCGGGCAGGTTGCAGGCCAGCCGAAAGCCCAGAAACTCGTTGCGCACCGTCGGCAGCAGCCGGAAGCGGCAGGCACAGCGGGCAAATCCCTGCGGATTGGCGTAGCAGCCCCCCCGGAGAATCCGCCGCCCCGGTGCCTCCGGATCTTCGCGGCCGTCGGCGGGGGCGTAGGGATAGAGCCGATCCTGGGTGGCGGTCCACTCCCACGCATTGCCCGCCATATCCAGCAGGCCATACGGACTGGCTCCCGTGGAATAGTGACCGACCGGCGTGGTCTTGAGGCCGGACTCGCGGGTGTTGGCATGCGCCGAGTCGAATGTATTGCCCCAGGGGAAGAGGCGACCATCGGTCCCCCGCGCGGCATGCTCCCACTCGGCCTCGCGTGGCAGCCGGAACACTGTTTCCGGCCGGCGTAGTAGCGTCGTTTGCCCGGCGGTATCCACAAGGCGCATCTCAATCGCGGCGAGTTGCTCGTTTAGCCAGGCGCAAAAGTTACGGGCATCATTCCAGCTTATATCAACAACCGGGTGATCGTGCAGTTCGGCGAGGGGCTGCGCCTGGTGCCAGTTCAGGGGCGGTTGCGCGCCGCTCGCCTGCACATAGGCGGCATAGAGCGCGGTAGTAACCGGTACGCGGGCCAGCGCAAAGGCCGGCACCGTCACCTGATGTTGGGGCGACTCTTCGCGGTAGCTCTCACGGGTGCCTCCATAGAGTTGGGCCAGCGTGCTCAGTTCCTGCTCCGGCGTGCCCATCAAAAACGCCGCTTCCGGAATCGTGACAAACTCCGGGAGAAGTTCGCTCATATTCATAAACCATATTCCATCTGTTCCAATCCGTGATCCGTAGTCCCCAGTGTACCACCGATCAAAAACGCGGGAACATCCGGATCACGGACAGCAGATGACGGATTACGGTAAGCCGGGGAGCGCAAGTTCGGCTTCATGCAGCGTAATGCGTTCCAACTCCACCTGGGCCTGTGCCGCCCAATCCCCCGGGCCACCATGGATGATCACATCCTCGAATGAGGCGACGGCCTCTTCATAGCGACCCAGGTTCTCCTCGGCCAGGCCCTGGTAGAAGCGCGCCGCCGGATAGCGCCCACCCTGCGCCAGCACGGCCTGCTCAAAGGCATTGCGCGCCTTCTGCATCTCGTTCTGCGCCATGTAGGTCTGGCCCAGCCAGAAGTAGGCTTCCGCAAAGTTGGACTGTAGGGCAACCACGCGCTGCAGGTCGCGCATAGCATCTTCGTGATTTTCACGCTCAATGTAGAGCAGGGCCCGCCGGTAGCGCACTTCGGGAATGCGATCATTGGCCTCAACTGCATCGTTGTAGACTTCGAGGGCCTCACTCAGATTGCCCGCGGCCTTCAGCATATTGCCCCGGAACAGGAGCGCCTCGGCATACGCGGGGCGAATCTCAAGCGCCGCGCTAATACTCTCATTGGCGGCCTCCCGCTCGTTTAGCGCAAGCTGCACATGCGCCAGGCCCAGCCAGGCTTCCGGGAAATCACGTTTCAGCGCGAGGGCTTCCTGATAAGCCGACCGGGAACGCTCCATAAACTGCCGGTAGGTCTCCGCGCCCCGGACCGGATCAAGATCGGGCTGGCGCAGAAATGCCTCGGCCACCCAGAAATGCACCTGCGGATCGCTTGCGCCCGTCGGCAGATCCAGCGCTTCCTCAAAATAGCTCAGTGCCTGCTGCCAGTTCCCCCGGCTGGCGACCACCTGGCCCAACCCCAGCCGCGCATCGACCAGCGTGTTGTCCAGGTCGAGGGCCTGCCGGTAGTAGCGCTCGGCCTGATCATACCCGGCGGCCTGCGCCCCCGGCGCGGCATATGACATCTGCCGCGCAATATCGCCCAGCGCTACCAGGGCATCGATCCGCAGTTCGCGCAGGATGGGATCATCGGAATTGGTCAACTCCAGTACCCGCTGCTCCGCTTCGGCGGCATAGTCCAGACTGTCCAGTTCCATGTAGGCCTGCCCCAGTCCATGGTGCGCCCTGGGATTATCCGGCTGTCTCTCAACAGCGCGCTTGAAAGCATCGGCGGCGATACGCGGATTATCCTGATCAAGCAGCGCATTGCCGACCGCAATCAGATTGGACACATCGGTTATGCCGACCTCAAGCGCATCCTGGTAGGCTTGATTCGCCGCATCGGGCTGCTCCAGATCGTAGAGCAGGTTGCCTTTGAACAGCAGTGCCTCGGGGTATTCCGGACGGCGGGCAAGCGTGGCATCAACATTCTGGAGCGCATCTTCCAGCGTATCTTCCGACGCGCCTGACTCGGCCAGATTACGCTGGGTGCGGGCCAGGCCAAACCGGGCCTCCGGGTTGTTGGCCTCAATCTCCAGCACCTGCCGGTACACCGCTTGCGCCTCGGCAATTTCTCCCTGACGCATCAGGGTCTCGGCCATGCGCAGATGGATTACCGGATTGTCGGGACGCTGGTCCCGCAGCACCTCTAACTGGTTCAGCACCGCCGGCAGATCGCCCTCCTCCTCGGCAATATTGACCAGTTGCATCCGCGCCGGAAAAAAGAGCGCATTATTCGCAAGCGCCTGCTCCATAAACTGGCGCGCGGCCGCGCGTTCCTCGCCGTTGTTGCCGTTGTTGAGCCGCAACATCCCTTTGCCATAGTATCCCTCAGGGCGCGTCGGAGCCAGTTCGATCACCCGGTCATAGAGCGCCTCAACCTGAGCGCGGTCATACCCTTCTTCCAGACGGAGCGCGCGAGCATGGGCAATCAGAATGGGCAGACTGCCGGGCCGCTCGGTGCGCAGATCGGCGAGTATGCGCTGCGCCTCTTCTAGTGGCGTCCCTGTATCTGAGAGCATGTCTTGCAGTCGGCTGACAACATTCTGCGGCCCGGTGCGGGTACGCCCGACCTCAGTCAAGACCAGTGCCTGGTAGTAACGCCGCCGATCAATATTGCGCTCGACACGCTCGGTCTGACCATTTGCCACCAGTCCGCTGCCGGGGGCATCAGCCGATGTTGCGGCAACCCGGCTACGCCAGATCTGGCGTAACTCTTCGCCAACCTCAACGGCGTTGCGTAGATGCTCCTGAACCACTGCCAGTTCGTTGGGCGGTGGCGGCGGAACAATCTCAAGCTCCCAGGTTAACCGGCCATGCGCATGCACCGTCCGGGAGAGTTCCAGCAATCCCCGCTGCTCACTCAACGCCGCCTGGAAATATTTAGTTATCAACTGTCGCTGATCGGTAGGAACCCTTTCGACATCTTGCCGGACCTGGCGGGACGCCGCATCAAGCGCGTTCTCGGCGGCATCCAGTCGCCCTGCCTGCCGATACGCCTGGGACAACTCCAGCAACACGGCGCTATTGTCGCCAAGCAGGTTGCGCGCCGGTTCGAGCGCGGCAACGGCTTCAGCGGGCGCTTCCTGCCGCTGGGCCAGGATACCCAGGTTGAACCGCAGTTCCCCCAGATCGCGCTCCACCTGGCGCATACGCCGGCTGGCGGTCAGCAGGGCACTCTCGGCCGCAAGCTCATCCCCGGCATCAAGCAAGATTGCCCCCAGGTTGTTATAGAGCAGGGCCGTTTCGTCCTCAGCCACCCCGCCGGGCCGCTCCAGCAGCGCCACGTAGGTGCCGGCAGCCTGAGCATACGCGCCGCGTGCCCAGAGTGCATTGCCGCGCAGCACCAGCGGCAGGGCCGGGTGTACCTGCGGGTAATCCGCCAGCAGATCGCCCAGTTTGACATAGGCAGTGTCAGCCCGGCCCTGGTTGTAATCGGCCAGCGCCATCAGCAGTCGTGGTAAGATCACCTGACCATTGATCGCCGTCTGTTCGTCCGTGAGAGTGTAGGAGTGGGGCATGCTAAAGCGGCCCATATAGCCGATCCAGGCGTTCGGGCCATAGGTGCCCTGGGGGGCATAGGTCAATCGGGGAAACAGCGTGGTATCATTCAGCAGCCCACCGGAGGAGACCCGCCCCCAGACCAGCACATCCGCCTGCCGATCCTGCACCAGCGCGAGGGCATCGGCGGTATCAGTCGGCACTGACCCGGCTGACCGCACAACGACATTTGCATAGTTGTTGTTGTCGGCATACGCCCGCAGTTCCTCGATCAGCGCATCGGCGACATTCTGCCCGGTACGGGGATCACTCTCTTCCTGAAAGGGCGCAACCAGGATCACAAAATCGTCCGCCGCGTGCGCATCCCCCAGACTGCTAACCAGGAGCAACAGGATAATGAGCAGGGGCACCCCGATAAGCACAAACCCCGGCATGCGGCCCCAGAACGACTTACGCGAATCCGCCGCTGACTCATCCGCCTCATCGTCAACCAGGTGGGGCACTTCCACGCCATTCTCATTCACGAGGCGCTGCTCAATAATGGTATTCTCTTGATCATCATCGTCGGACTGGCGGTCACGCTTATGCGATGAACGTTCCCCACCACGCGGAAACTTTGTCAGCAGACTGGAGAGGTTATCACGAAAACCCATTGTTCTGTTCCTCTATTCATGGACCTCTACCTGGGACAGCAAACCATCAACAACTCCGACCAGCTCGGTGGCAGAAAAAGGCTGAAGGATCGACATCGTTGCGCCATGGGCAATACTCCGTTCCTGATCCTCTTGCCGCGCAACCAGGGTCAGCAGCGGCAGTTGCGGAGCCAGCGTGCGCAGTTTCAGACAGAAATCCCAGACATTCCGGCCCAGTCGGGCATCGGCAATGACCAGATCGGGCATACCTGCCTCACGCGATAGCAAGGCGCGTGCCTCGGGCACCCCCGGAACGAGCAACATCTGATAGAAGTGATCATGCAGCAGTTCGTACAACTCCTGACAGAGCAGATCATCGGCGCTGAGCAGCAGCAGCACCGGCAGAGAAACCCGCCGGCGTTCGGTGGGGAACGGCCCGCTATCAACCTTGCGGCGGTCTACTTCGTAGCAACTTTCCGGCCGGGTTTTGGCAAACTGCTTCATCTCGGTGGCGACCCGGCTAACTTCTTCATAATCGACAAAAGTGCGCTGCACATTGGTGACAACCCCGATCGAAATGGTTGTAATGGGAAAGTGACGCAAGACGCCATCCCGGTCAGCGCCTTCCAGATAGCCGCGTTCCAGGTCGTCCGACTCGTAGAGGTAACGTACCCGCTCATCAAAGCGCTCGATAACAGTGGTACAGAGCGCCTCCAGGACGCACGGCGTGGTAATCACCGCGAAGTCGTCCCCGCCGATATGCCCGATAAAATCACTGCCCTTCTGATGCATCATCACGCTCTCGATCAGGACATCGGCGACCAGTTTGATCATCCGGTCGCCGCGCGCAAACCCATACACATCATTAAAGGACTTGAAGTTATCCAGATCAAGATAGACCAGGGCGAAGGGTTCGCCGCTCTTAATCCGGTACTTCAACTCCTCGGTGAGCAGCACATTCCCGGCGAGGCCCGTTAGCGGGTTATGGACGGGGCGTTGGGCGGCCCGGCGCAGATGGCCTTTGACGCGGGCGACCAGTTCATCGGTATTGAACGGCTTGGTGATATAGTCATCCGCGCCACTCTCAAACCCAGTGACCACTTCCCCGGAGGCGGACTTCGCCGTTACAATAATAATCGGCAGGTGCGAGGTACGGGTATCATTGCGCAGTTGGCGAATAGCTTCATACCCATCCATGTGCGGCATCATCAGATCGATCAGCAACAGATCGGGCATGATCTCCTGGGCCATACGCACAAGTTGATAGCCGTTGGTAGCGATATACAGCTCGTAACCCTGACTTTCGAGAGTAATCGAGATGAGATAACGGATTGTCGGGTCATCGTCAGCAATCAGAATACGTTTTGGTATCACGGGAATATGTTTCTAGGACTGTCGTCCATTGCTATCATTGGTGTTCCAGGGCAAACGCATGCTTTGCGTACCGGAACACCAGCTTCTTCCTGGACTGTGCAGTTTTACCATCGCCGTGTCACCCCGTCAACCCGAACATACCCGTTCCGGCATGCGATGGGGGCGAGCGTACGCCTGTATATCCTGACAGCGTTGGAGCAATGGATGGGACGTTAGGATCGATGTGTTGCACGATCCTGGTTACATAGTCGCCGGAACCAGGTACGGCACGTTGGTATCATATACTGTTTATATAAACGCTTCCATCGGACCAGGCAATCGGTTTTACCAGACGTATCTGGTATTGACACCTGCGCAGCGCGGGGCACAGAAGGCGCTGGTATGCAGAACAGTAGATAATATTATACTATAGTGTGAGAGACACTGGCAACCATCTGAAAGAAAGCGGGAGGAGGCTGACGCCATGCGCATAGTATTTCTCGGCAGTCCGGCTTTTGCTGTCTATCCATTGAACGCCCTGGCCCAGGCGGGGTACGAAATCGTCGGCGTCGTTACGCAGCCGGATCGCCCCGCCGGACGGAAACGGACCATGACCCCGCCACCCGTGAAGGAAGCGGCGCAGCAATTGGACCTGCCGATCATCCAGCCGTCCACCCTGCGTGACCCGGCCGTGGTTGCGCAACTGGAGGCGCTGCACCCCGATGTCGGGATTGTGGCGGCATATGGCGAGATTCTGCGGAAAGCGGTCCTGGCGATCCCGCCGCTGGGCTATCTCAATATTCATCCGTCGCTGTTGCCGCTGCACCGGGGACCAATGCCGGTTGCCGGAGCCATTCTGGCCGGTGACACGGAAACGGGGGTGACAATTATAAAGTTGACACCCGGCATGGATAGTGGTCCGATTCTGGCGCAGGCAAC
The DNA here is from genome assembly GCA_034436755.1 of Chloroflexaceae bacterium. GTDB lineage: Bacteria > Chloroflexota > Chloroflexia > Chloroflexales > Chloroflexaceae > CAKZQX01. The sequence goes on from DAOTVB010000232.1 coordinate 77,912, forward strand.
GGTGCCGCTACTACCCACGGCCCGGACTGGTGTGCTGAATGACGAACTATTCCAACTGGGTGCGCAGTTGCTGCTGGAGGTGCTGCCGCGTTATGCCGCCGGTCAGATTACGCCGCGCGAGCAGGATCACAGCCAGGCAACCGCTACTAAACTCCTGTCCAAGGAAGATGGCCTGGTTGATTGGTCCCAGCCGGCCCAGGTGATTGAACGCATAATCCGAGCCTATGATCCCTGGCCCAGCGCCTTTACCACCTGGCAGGGGCAGCAACTCAAACTGCTTGATGCCACCGTTCAACCGGACAGCGTTGGTGAAGCGGCCCCCGGCACGATTGTTGGAACAGCCGAAGGACCGCTGGTCGCAACCGGAAGCGGCGCACTGGAACTACGCGAGGTACAACCGGCCGGCAAGCGCCCGATGACGGGGCGCGCCTGGCTGAGTGGTCAACAGAATGCCGTCGGTCAGCGCCTGAGGAGTTAGCCGGGATGCTGTGCTGCGTATGTAGGCAACATTAACTACTTCTTATCTTGACGCGCTTCCCGATTTCACCGTATAATCGAAGCGACACGCCTACGGTGGTAACGCTGCTGTTTATCCTGGTATTTGCAGCACTATCCGGGCTATGAACAGCCAATGTTGTCAGATAACAGGACGTACGCGGTGGGCATACAAACCGGACGTTTCACCCGCTGGAAGCCTGATGCGCCTGCGGCAGCATGGTACGTGATCTATCTTGTTCACAAAAAATCTACACTTTGTGCAAATTTTTTGTGAACAAGACTGAAATCTTCCGCCCTGCCGGAGGCGAAGAGCTTCGTTCGCGGGGGACTGCGTAACTCGTGTCAGATAACAAGACGTACGCGGTCACTGACCCGGAAGGTATGTCAGCCTCCGATTGGATCGATGGCCCTTTTGCTTTCATCAGCATAGCACAACAACTTGTGGCAGGAGGTATCTGATTATGCCGGCATTTAAGGACCAGGCCGAACTCCGGCACTACCTGGGAATACTCTACGATGAAGCCAAATGTGATGCCCGCATCGCACCCAAAATCCGCGACGCCGGCATGATCGTACGGTTTCGCTACGATGACCCTCAGGATGTTGTGACAATGAATGTTACTGCGCCACCAACTCAACCTGGAGCATATTTTGATGTGCTCTGGGGCGAAGACACGGGGCTCAAGCCGACTGTCGAAATGAGCATGAAGGCTGATATTGCCCATGCCTTCTGGCATGGTCGTGTTAACCTGATGCAGGCACTGACACGCCGCCAGATTATCGCCAAAGGCCCCATTCCAAAGATACTCAGACTGCTCCCGGCCGTTGAGCCGATGTACGAGATGTATCCGCGCCTGCTACGCGCGGCCGGCCGCGACGATCTGGTGCTGACATAGCTGCGTCAGGTGTGTTCCGCCACCCGGCTTACCAGTTGATCTATCAGGAGATGGCTTGCCTGGTGCAACCATCATAAGTTACAGACCTTATGACGAGTAGTGATGAGATGTATGAGCGCGGGGTCGAGGATGCCGCGCACGATGAGCTAAACCCCTTTTACTACCAGCACTACTACTACTATCGACGCGGTTATGATGAGACCCGCCGCTATATGCGCCGTACCGGCGGGAATCAGCCAGGGTTGCCGCAACCCCGGCGCTGGCTCTTCCTGGTCGGGGTTCTCCTGCTGGTGCTGGCCGGCGCTGGTCTGGCGTTTCTGCCGGCGCAGCCGGCCAACAATGCCGGTACGGCGGACACCCCGCCAGTTGAGCGCATGCCGGCGGCAGCGGAGAGTATCGTCGCCAACGTTCAACCACCCACCCAGACGCCCCTACCGCCCTCCAGCCCGACGCCGGAAGGGTTGTATGTGGGCCGCTCGGCGCGGGTTGCCAACGTCGGCACAACGCCGCTGCTGGCCCGTAGCGAACCCGGGACGCAATATCCGGTCCAGGCACGCTTCCCCGAGAATATGCAGGTGACGATTGTTGATGGACCGGTGGTCGCCGATAATTACACCTGGTGGCGGGTAGAAGGCGAGACCGGCAGCGGCTGGAGCGCCGAACGCAGCCAGGAAGGAAATCTCTGGCTGATACCGGAGTAACACGCTACTCTGACTCCGCCGCCGAGGATACCGGTGCAGTAAGTGGTTGCTTCGCCGGCAGTTGCTGCTGATCAGCATACACCCCCCGATACTCTGCCGGCAACAGCGCAGCAATCCTCAGCATCATTTCGGTTGTCAGGTGTTCCATTAGATCCGGTGGAATTTTGCCCTCAGCCGTTGGTTCAATCCGGTATGGCTCACCAATCCGTAGCTTGACCGGCTTGCCGCGTAGCACACCACTCAGCCCATGCTCCGTGCCGATGACGGCAACCGGTATCAGCGGTACCTGCGCCCGCATCGCCAGGCGTACCGCGCCTCCCCGGCCCTTCTGCAGCAGACCATTCCGGCTGCGATGTCCTTCGGGGAAGATCAACAGGATTGCTCCTGCGCGCAGTGCCTCGGTCGCCGTCTCCAGCGCAGCCAGATCGCCCCGCCCGCGCTTGATGGGAATAACCAGCATGGCGCGAAAAAACCATCTCCATATCGGCTTCTCGAAGAGTTCGGCCTTACCTAACCAGGAGAGGCGGTAGGCGAACGGCAGGAGCCCACCAACAACCGGGATATCGACCCAGTGGATATGGTTCATCACCAGGATCATACCGGTCTGCTCACGCGGCGGCAAATGCTCCAGACCTTCAATTCGCAAGCGCCACCAGCCGATCTTCCGCATGGCGTGGATCAGTGTGTGCGAGATGAAATAAATTATCTTGCCAACCATCGCAATCCTCCAGCTCTCATACGTAACCCATGTGCTTCCGTAGCCTCCGGTAAGCCGAACATCTTATGGATTACGCCTTACCTGCCCACGCCCAACCGGAGCGTGTAGACCAGATATCCCCCTAACCAGCCGTCAAGAATCACCAGAACTGCACCAAGCAGCAGCAACCGGAGATAGCCCCTCCGTTTGTGCGGATCGGCGAGGATTGTCGGGTGGCGACGACGATGCTGAAGCGCATAACCATACACGATAACCAGCATAATTCCCACAGCAGCATGCGCGTTCACCCAGGTCAGCAGCAGGTTGTCGCGCGGAGCATCCGGCCCTGTAAGCTGGCGCAGCGCATCGATGGCCCCTGTAAGCGTTGCCAGGAGTGCGCCCAACCATCCCAACACCAGACAGTGGTAAGCGCTAGTCTCCAACGCCTGATCGCCGCGCCGGAGATAGAGGAGCGTGAGCAGTCCATTCGCCAGCAGCAGGGCAATTGGGAAATGAACGGTGAATGGATGGAGCGGATACATATGATTGAATAGTGGCGCTCCCCGACAGAAACCGGTATGCGCGCTCCTGCGTAGTCTCCCTGAAGCAACCCGACATGGGTTTCCAATGACCAGAATCACCGATCCCCGTCCTTCTCGCAGCGCATTATACCACAGCCCGATCACTGCCCAACCCACTCCGGTGACAGATGCCGACGCTAACACTACACGCGTTACGCGGTGGGCGTTTGGACCACGCACAACCCGACATGCGCGAACACCGCGCAACGGTCACTGCTGCCATGGATCAGGCGATCCTGCATCTGGCGGGGGATATCGCCTCCGGCCGGGCGGAAGAAACCCGGTCTTGTTTCAAAAAATTCACAACGTGAATTTTTTGAAACAAGAATACAAGGCGTACCATGCTGCCGCAGGCGACTCTGCCGTTCAGCGGGTGAAACGCCTGGTTTGATGAACGACCGCATAACGCGTGTAACATTACAGGAGTTACGCGGTCGTTGACCTGGCAGGTAATTTCGCCTCCGGTAGGGCGGAACAGAACTTTCTTTTTCACGAAAATTTGGCTCCTTGAGCCAAATTTTCGTGAAAAAGAAGTACCATGCTGTCGCAGGCGAATCAGGCTTCCATCGGGTCAAACGTCCGGTTTGCATGTCAACCACGTAAGTCCTGTAACATTACATCTTCCAGCGGATGGAAGCAAAACGCTTGCATTGACCTTCGCACTATGCTATGCTTCTGCATATGCGGAACGAGTTTCCCTCCTCAATAACGATTGACGGTATTACGCTCACCCTATGCATTGAGCGTAAGTCGGTCAAAAATATTAATGCCCGTTTGCGTGACAGTGTGCTCCGCGTCAGTGTGCCCCTCCAGGCATCGCGCGCGGTTATCGATAGTGTACTTCCCGACCTGGCACGACGACTGCTGCGGCGCCAACGTGCGCGCCAGGTGAACGATACTACAGACGCGCTGGCACTGGCGCAGCGGGTGGCCCGCCGGTTTCCGCAACCGCTCGACGTGGCCGCTGTTCAGTTTACGACAACGCAAAAAGCCTGCTGGGGAAGTTACAGCACCCGCACCCGCACCATCCGGCTGAACGCGGCGTTACAGTTGATGCCGCGCTGGGTGCTGGAAGCGGTGGTCGCACACGAACTGGCGCATGCTATCCATCCCAACCATAGCCCGGCATTCTGGGAATTGCTGCACCAGGTCTACCCGGATACCGACCGGGCCGAGGCATTTCTCGAAGGAGTAAGCTGGCTTGCGCGCTCCTGGGAGACACTGCCACCTGTCGAACGATCACAACTACTCTATACTGCGGATGGGAGTCAGGGAGAGGCCGATGACAACGACTGAGCGTTATCCTATTCCTGCTGCGGCGATGCGGATTGAGATTCAGGTGGTAAACTCACGCTTTATTGGCAGTGCGGCCTATACCCCCTCCGTTGAGGCGGCGAAGGATTTTATTGCCCAGGTACGCGCCGTTTTTCCTGATGCCACGCATCATGCATATGCCTACCTGGTTGGGCATGGCGCAAGCGTTGTTGCCGGGATGAGCGATGCGGGTGAGCCGTCTGGTACCGCCGGCCGCCCGATGCTGGCAGTTCTGCGGGGCAGTGGCCTGGGAGATATTACGGTGGTGGTCACTCGCTATTTCGGCGGCACCCTGCTGGGAACCGGGGGTGTGGTGCGCGCCTACAGCGATGCCACCCGCGCGGTGCTGGAGGTGCTGCCGCGGACCGAGCGGGTTGAGCAGCGAACCCTGCTGATCCGGGTGGACTATGGCAGCTATACCCTGGTTCGCCATGTGCTGGAGCAGCACGATGCCACAATTGCCGATGAAGCCTTTGCCGGCGACATCACCCTGACGGTAATCCTCCCCGTCTTCCAGTTTGATGCCTGCCTGTCCGCCCTGGCCGAGGCGACTTCCGGTCAGGCCAAGGTGGTTGTTGCATAAAACCAATCCGGTCCCCAAACCGTACCATTAGATCCAGTAGATCCAGTGCCCTGCACACCCGGCGGGTGAATGATGTATAAATTATCATCTGGTTTGCCTCTGGGCCATACTTCGCACGCACCTGCACGCGACTTTCCGTTCCCGGCTTCAGATGTGCCCCATTTGACACTTCACGGTATTTGATATATCTTCAACTTTGTGCTTTTTGTAACACTACCGGACCCGTTTTTTACATTCTATACAAGAAAACCTGACTTGACGGCATCGGTTTATATCTCTATAATTCGATAGGGAACAGTTCCGAGGAACGAAGGTTGCATTTAATGACAACAGACCGACTCTTATTGGCGAAACAGCAGCATCGGCTTATGCACGACATCTATGTGTTAATGGACGACGGTGACCGGCGCGTGCTTGCGCCGTTGAACCTGAGTCCGCTCGAGTTTGCCGTTTTGCAGCAACTTGACATGGAACAGGGTCAACGGCTAACGGATGTCGGGGCCAAACTGCTGTGTGTGAAAAGCACTATCACCCGGATTGTTGACCGGCTTGAACGTGAGGGCCTGGTGTTACGTACGCCTGACCCCGATGATCGCCGCGCGCAGCGGCTGCTCCTGACGACACACGGTGCTGCCGTACGGATGGAAGGGCTGACGGCCCACAACCGTGCCATTGAGCGGCGCATGAGTGTGTTGTCACTCAACGAGCAGCAACAACTGCAGGCTTTGCTCACCAAACTGCGCGCCGGGTTGCAAGAGAACCTGGACGAGGTAGAAGACGAGGTAGCTGAGGTAGCTGCGGCCCTTCATCGGTAGCTATAAACACTTTTCAGTGTCACAGGAGTTACGCGGTTGCTGACCCGACAGGAAATTTCGCCTCCGGCAGGGCGCAGGCGAATCGTGCTTTCGGGTTGGTCAACAGATTGCAATAAGGCTGCACTGCGTAAGTCCTGTCAGTGTTCTATGCATGCGGCGGGACCGGGGTTGCCCCGGTCCCGCCGCATGTGATCCCGCAACCTGCGCCAGGCATCAGGTCTCTACTGCACTCAACGTAGCGGCATGCTCCTGGTAGAGTGGGGAAACGGCGCGAAGCCGGGCCACCATTCCCGGCAATAGCTCCAGTACCCGGTCGATATCGGCGGGTGTCACCGCTTTGCCGACCGTAAAGCGTACCGAACTGACGGCCTGTTCCGGCGTAAGCCCCAGCGCGGTCAGCACATGCGACGGATCGAGGGAGCCACTGGTGCAGGCACTGCCGCTGCTGGCACAGAGCCCCTGCTGATCAAGCAGCAGCAGCATACTCTCGCCCTCGATATAGTCAAAGGCCAGGTTGGCATTATTGGGAAGACGCTGCGCCCGGTCGCCATTGAGCCGTGTACCGGGAATGCACTCCAGGATGCCATCGATCAGGCGGTCACGTAGGGTAGCGCAATGGGTTGCGTACCAATCGCGCTGCTCCTCTGCCAGGCTCAGAGCCGCCGCCAGACCGACAATGCCCGGCACATTCTCCGTACCGGCGCGCCGCCGACGTTCCTGCCCCCCGCCGTTGAGTTGCGGCAGCAGGGGCGTACCCCGCCGGACATAGAGTGCCCCCACACCTTTGGGGCCATAAAACTTATGCGCCGTCAGCGAGAGCAGATCGACATTCAAGTCCTGCACATTGACTGGCAGCGAGCCCAGCGCCTGCACTGCATCGGTATGGAACGGCACGCCATGTTCGCGGCAAATAGCGCCCAACTCGGCAATCGGCTGGATAACCCCGATCTCGTTGTTGGCATACATGATCGACACCAGCACCGTATCGGCACGCAGGGCGGCCCGCAGATCATCAGGCCGCACGAATCCATGCGCATCCACCGGCAAGGTGGTTGCCGTAAACCCGAACTGCTCTAAATACTCCACGGCATGCAGCACCGCATGATGTTCAATTGCGCTGGTGATAATATGATTCCCTCGACCGCGTTGCTGTTGCGCCAGGGCCACGCCTTTAATCGCCAGATTATTCGCCTCCGACCCGCCGCCGGTGAAGATAATCTCGCGCAGCTTTGCCCCAAGCGCCAGCGCGACGACCTCACGCGCATCGTCAAGCGCCTGCAGTGCTATGCGACCAGGATGGTGGATACTCGAGGGATTCCCGGGTTGCTGCGTGAAATAGGGCAGCATCGCCTCCAATACATGTGGGTCAAGCGCCGTTGTTGCGGCGTGGTCAAGATAGATGGTGCGGTTTGTCATCGCCTTCCCCCAGCCGGCAGAACCAGGCCGCTCGTATGCATGTACCTGGCTCCTCCGCGCTGATTAATTATTTCTCAATTTACACGGTAGACGTACACATCAGACATATGCTCTCACCCAGGCTGTCTTCACCTGTAGCAGCATGGTACAGTGTGTATCTTTTTCCAAAAATATTGCGCAACATTCTTTTGGAAAAAGAATAGAATCTTCCACGTCGGGTTAGTGACCGCGTACCGCATGTCCACTATACGCGTTATGCGGTCTTCCGTGAACGGCTGCCTCGCGCCTGCGACGGGGTGAAACAGACCTTTCTTTTTCACTAAAAAACGTTACTCAAGGCGTAATTTTTGGTAAAAAAACGCAAAAAAGTATCACCCTGCCGCCGGCAGCGTCGGTCTTTCGCCTGATCAAACGTCAGGTCGGGGTACCTGCTGTATAAATCCGGTAATTGAACCACTAAATATTCTAACACACTCCGGCCTGGCCGCGTAAATCGAACATTTGTACGAAAAACTCTTCACATCAGGCACAGAATATTCTTGACACTTGCCAACATCCCAACACGCGTTCGACTCGATCAGTATCCCAAATGATGTGGGATAAGTTGGGATAAGTTGGGATAAGTTTGGGATAAGTTTGGGATAGTGAGTGTAAACCCCGGCTTGACATCGCGCCTGGCCGGTAGTAGGGTCATACCAGCAGCGGAAATGCTCCGGCTGCGAATGAACTTTGAAATGGTAATCCGGACATCATGAGATCGGGAGTCCCGGCTTCAGCCGGACCAACCAGCCGTAGGGGGCATTCTATGCACTATATCTGCTGTCGCACTCGACATCCAGATTATTTGCTCAAACTTCATCAGCCGGACCAGGCTTGCCCGGCAGTATGCCACTATCCCGGCAGGCATCCAACCGGCTAAAGCCGGGACTCCAGGAGGGTACATTCGGGGTATTGGCATACAATTCATTAGCCGGGATTCCCGTGCGTCGCGTATCCGGACTATATTTTTTCAAACTTCATTAACAGGGCTTACGCGGTTGACATGCAAACCGGACGTTTGACCCGATGGCAGCCTGATGCGCCTGCGGCAGCATGGTACGTTTTTATCTTTTTCACAAAAATGTTGCACACAGTGCAACATTTTTGTGAAAAAGCATGGGATCTTCCGCCCTGCCGGAGGCGAGTCGGGCCGTTTATTCAGGCACATGCCGGGTTTGGAACCGACCGCATAAGTCCTGTCATTAATAGAGCGGAAACTCTGTTCCGAAACCAGGCTTCGGCAACAGAACAGAGTTTAAGGAGAAGAGTTTTTATGACACAGGTACACTTTCCCGCTGGTTTTATCTGGGGAGCCGCGACTTCCTCATACCAGATTGAAGGCGCTGCTCAGGCCGACGGCAAAGGTGAGTCGATCTGGGACCGCTTTACCCACACGCCGGGCATGATCGAAGACGGCAGCACAGGAGATGAAGCCTGCGATCACTACCACCGCTGGCGCGAAGATATTGCGTTGATGAAGGAGTTGGGATTGCATGCATACCGCTTCTCGATTGCCTGGCCGCGTATTCTGCCCGGTGGATGGGGGCAGGTCAATCAGGCGGGTCTGGACTTCTACAGCCGTCTGGTCGATACGCTGCTGGAGCAGGGTATTGCGCCCTTTGTGACGCTCTACCACTGGGATCTGCCCCAGGCGCTTCAGGAGCGGGGCGGCTGGCCGGAACGTTCCACAGCGCAGGCGTTTCTTGAGTATGCCGATATTGTCAGCCGGCATCTGGGCGACCGGGTGAAACACTGGATTACCCACAATGAGCCCTGGTGCGCCGGCATGCTCGGATATCAGACAGGCCGGCATGCCCCCGGCATTCAGGACTGGTATGCAGCCCTGGCCGCCAGCCATCATCTGCTGCTGTCGCATGGCTGGGCCGTGCCGGTGCTACGCCAGAACAGCCCGGCGGCCGAAGTTGGGATAACGCTCAACTTCACCCCGGCGATACCCGCCTCACTCAGTCCCGCCGATTTTGCAGCCTACCGGCACTTTGACGGCGCGTTTAATCGCTGGTTTATCGATCCGCTCTATGGGCGGCACTACCCGGCGGATATCGTAGCGGACT
>DAOTVB010000233.1:0-44950 GCA_034436755.1 Chloroflexaceae bacterium
AAGCCCTGCTCCGGGCATGCTGCTGTGCGCAGCGTGGTGTATCAGAATATCTGCAACATCTTTTTGTTGCACTGGTTGGTATATCTGAATATCTGCAGCGGTATTTTATGTACTGGCGTCACAACGTTCCCACGACCGCAGTCTCCACACCTGATTCTTGCCTCACGTCATATTCCTCTTCAGGATGCCTCAGAGTAGCGGTATATCCGAATTACTGCAAAGAGGTATATCCGAATATCTGCAACGGTGTATCAGAATAAGTGCAACGGAAGAAAGGCAAACGAAGAGGAATGTGGTCGGGGCGGAGGGATTTGAACCCACGACCCCCGCGTCCCAAACGCGGTGCGCTACCAGACTGCGCCACGCCCCGACCTGACAGCGCGCCGGCAGTGCGCCGGCACGGTGTGCGTAGTGAAGAGTAGCAGTTTGTGCGCCGTTTGTCAAGCAGGCATTTGTGAATTTTTGAGCTTTTGTGTGGCAGGCTGTGCCGGCACGATCTACGGTGCAGGGGAGTTGCCCCTTCAGGCGTTCCGGGAATCCCTTAAATCACAAAATGACCTCTTGACAACCGTATAGGACCATGATATACTCTGCTCAGTGAGAACAACCGGCGCAGAACATCGCCGGAGGCCACCTGAACAAGCGGAAAAGCGGAACATTGATGGGGCTCCATGGGCCAGTGGTCACGCTGCCTGCCTGTCACGCAGGAGACGCGGGTTCAATTCCCGCTGGGGCCGCCAGATCGAGGTGTGGTGTAGCCTGGTTAACACCCCGCGCTGGGGGCGCGGAGAGCACTGGTTCGAATCCAGTCACCTCGACCATACATAACCAGATGCTGCCGTATGGCCCAACCGGACAGGGCACTGCTCTCCGAAGGCAGAGATTCCCGGTTCGAATCCGGGTACGGCAGCCAGTATCTCGCCATAGCTCAAGCAGAGAGAGCGCCACTGTGCGAAGGTGGAGGCTGGAGGTGCAAGTCCTTCTGGCGAGGCCATTGCCTCACAAGCACAACTGGTCGTGCAACTGTCTTGTAAACAGTAGGCTGCCGGTTCGAATCCGGCGTGAGGCTCCAGATGACCTGTAGCTCAACGGACAGAGCAGGTGCCTTCTAAGCACAAGGTTGCGGGTTCGAGTCCTGCCGGGTCAGCCGGCAGAGGTCGGTAGTTTAACGGGAAAACGGGTGTCTTATACACACCTATCGCGGGTTCGACTCCCGCCCGACCAACCAGCGCGAGGGTAGCCCAACTGGTAGAGGCAACGGTTTTAGACGCCGTGCAGTGGGGGGTCGAATCCCCTCCCGAGCACCAGCCCGCGTAGCTCAATCCGGCCAGAGCGCCTCGCTTACACCGAGGAAGTTGATGGTTCAAGTCCATCCGTGGGTACCAGACGCACTGTGCGTATGCGGCAAGCTGTAAGCAGTTCCGCATACGCATACTACCAGCGCAATCAGGTCGTGGCGTCAACAGCAGCGTACCGGCGTGCCATGCCGGGGGTGTCGGTGCAACTCCGACCGGCCTGACCAGGTTAGCCTCCCGGAAAAGCTATGTTTCCGGGAGGCTATGTGCCTGCAGCCACCTGCGCGCTTGATCGTTTGATTCACACGAGTTACGCGGTCCCTCCCCCGAAGTCGATATCGCCTCCGTCAGGGTGGAAGATTATCGGGCTTTTTCACAAAAAATTCACAAAGTGAATTTTTTGTGAAAAAGCTAAACAGAGTACCATGCTGCCGTAGGCGAAGCGGCCTTCAGGTCTGGCACTATGCCGAAACCAGCGCCACCGCGTAACTCGTGTGATTCAGATCACTGCGTGTTTTTGCCCGTGCCGCGCCCGGTCTTCTGCTGTAGTTCCTCGATCCGCTTCGCTGCCTCGGCCTTGGTCAGGTTCTCGTCCATCGGCTCGCCGGCCTCGTCGGAGAGGGTCTTGAGGTAGGAGCGCTGCGCCCCGGTCATCGCTTCATCGCCGGTTTTCCACTCCTCCGGGTTCTTCTGGGTGTTATCAAATTCGGTCTGGTTGTTGTTATTCGTGGTCATAGATACCTCGCGTTTCGTCTAACAGGCTACAGAATAGTCGTAATCGGTACATATGTTCTGTAGCAAAATCTGTGCCGGCATGCCGGTAGTTGGCGCACGCCGGCACGACGCGCGGTACTCGCTGCACTCAGCTCAGCAACTGCATATCGGTCTGCATCTGCTGTTCGTAGCCCTTGACCACCTCACCCGGAGCCAGCCGGACGAAGAGACGCAGTGCCAGCATCAATATTGCCAGGTCGTCTATCTGCCCCAGGAGCGGCAGAAAATCCGGGATGACATCAATCGGGATGATCAGGTATGCCAGCACAATGCCGGGAATGGTTTTGGTGTAGAGCGGGACACGGTTGTTGCGCACCAGCTTCCAGACGATGGTCAGCTCGCCTACCATCTGCTGCCAGTAGCGCGGGTGGAACAGGTTGGGGATAAACTTCTTGAGCATTGGTCGAACCTTTCATTCAGACAGGGCTTCCGGTTGTTCCGTGTCTGTTCCTTCAGCAAGATCCGTGCCCGACTCACTCCGCCAGCGCGCCCCACGCGGTGACAGCCGTTGGCCGGATTGCGATGACCGGCTGCTCCTGGATGGGCATCTCCCGATACTGCGGATAGCGGTCGCGCAGCAGTTCAATCGCCACGCGGTGCTCGGCGGCCTCGGGCGGAACAAGTTCGGCTGTGCCCCGAATCAGCACAAATGCCAGTTCGCTCCAGTCGTCGCTGTAGTGATCAACCAGCAGGGCCACCTGCGGATTCGCCAATAGATTGCGCACTCGCTTGAGGCGCTGCGGCTCTACCCGCTTGGGTTTTGTGTCCAGCGCGATGTAGAGTGCGGCACCATCGCCGGCATAGCAGACCGGCACAATATGCGGTTGGCCGTCCTGGTCGGCTGTGGCAAAGCGCCCGACGCGCTGCCGCTGGATAAAGTTGAGTTCGGATGGGGAAAAGATTGACATACCTTCCGTACTCTCCGGACTACTCCGTGCGCGCCTTCAACGTCTCCGCTTCGATAAAAATACGTTTGACATCCGGCTGCGCCTGCCGGATCTGCTTCTCCAGCCGGTCAATGGACACCATCAGTTCGGCTGTGGAGAGTTCCGGACGGAACTGAATGTCCAGGTTGAGCAGAATGTTGTGGGGCCCCAGGTGCATCGTCAGGGGCCGCGCCGCCCGTTCGACTGCGCCGTCGGCTTCGACCATTTCGTGAATGTTGTCGATGATCTTACGGTCGGCACTCTCGCCAATCAGCAGGCTGCGACTCTCGTAGGTGAGGAAGAGCGCGACAACGGCGAGAATCAGGCCAATGATAATCGAGGCAACGCCGTCCAGGTAGGGCGCTTCGTAGCGATGGCCGAGATACACCCCCAGGAAGGCCACAATCAGGCCGAGCAGTGCGGCAGTGTCCTCCCCCAGCACGGTCAGCACCGTTGGATCTTTGGTGGTCCGCAGGGCATGCCAGACCCCCTTCTCGCCGATCATCGGCATAAACTCGCGTAGTGCGATGGTCCAGGCGACCGCTTCGACGACCACCGCAATGCCCAGGACAACATAGTTCCAGGTCGGGTCGCGCAACTCCGACGGGTGCAGGATGTGCGTGATGCCCTCGTAGATTGACATGCCGCCGCCGATCCCGAAGAGCAGGATGGCGACGATCAGGCTCCAGAAGTAGAGTTCTTTACCATACCCAAAGGGATGGGTCGCGTCAGGAGGTTGTTTCCCCTTCCTGATGCCCAGGAGAAGCAGCGCCTGATTGCCCGTATCGACCAGCGAGTGAATACCTTCGGAAATCATCGCCGAACTGCCGGTAAACCCGGCTGCGGTAAACTTGGCGATGGCAATAGTAAAATTACCGGCCATTGCGCCATAGACGGCGATTGGTTTCTCCGATGCCATGAATGCTTCTCCTTATATTAGGGGTTAAGGGTTAAGGGTTAAGGGTTAATCCGTAACCGTTAATTCCTACCGTGCTTCCGCCAGAGCGCCGTAGGGTGCATGTGATGCACCGTGGTGCTGCCGCCCGCCAGAGCGCCGTAGGGTGCATGCTCTGCACCGTGGTGCTGCCGCCCGCCAGACCGCCGTATGTTCTCAAAGTTCATAACCGTTAACCGTTAACCGTTAACCGTTAACCCCTAACCCCTACCTTGCTTCTAACAGCACTGCGCCGAGGCGTCCCATCAACACCTTATATTGCGTGGGCCGTCCACCCTCAATGCGCCGCTCGGTCAGGGGATAGCCAAACACATCCAGCCCGCCCTGCCGCTCCCAGAACTCCAGGAAGCGCCCGCTCACATACTGCCGGGTTTCCGGAAAGAAGCGCGTGTCTTCCTCCTGGGCCGTGGCGGGCACCACCGGCAGCATGCTACACAACAGTACAAAAATAATCAAGCTCTCTTTTTGCTGCGGCACGATCTCCTCCGGTTTCGTTTCAACTCCGGGGCGCTGCCGGCTGCGCCCCGGAGTTCTGGATAGCAAGGTGTATGCCGTCAGTCGAGATAGGTGCGGAACCAGCGTATCTACATTCCTATTGTGCGCGCGGCACGATGTAGATATCATCCGCGTCCGGGCCGGCAACATAGACCATATCGGTATCCTGCACCCAGATCAGCACGCCATTGGCGAATTGATACATCGTTGCCTGGCGCGGCTGTTCCGGTTCGGTGGCGAAGCCCAGCGTCTGCCGCAAATCGGGATGGGTGCTCCAGACCTGGCCGAACCCACGTTGCGGCACATACAATCCCGGTGGTGCCGTTGCATCGGGATTTGGGTCGCCCTCGTTCCAGTTTTCGCCATAGCGGTAGTGCCGGGGCGGGTCAAAGGTGAAGGCATGAACGACTCCATGGCTGCGTACCATCATCCAGAACATCAGACCATTCTGGAAGGTCTGAGTTGCTGCCGGGCGATCCCGGGAATAGACCGAAGATCCCAAATCAAAGCAGCCCAGCTCCTCGCGGAAGGGAATCTGCAAGTAGGTGCGGCGCAACTCCGGCTGGATCGGTACCCAGCAGGGGGAGTAGCCTTCACGCAGTTCCTTCCCCAGCAGCCCCAGCAGCACCTCGTAGCGGGTGCCGCGCAGTTCCGGGTGGTGCTCCATGCGGCGGCGCTCAAAGTATTGCACCGTGCCGCGCCAGTCCCCAAATTTCTCGCTAAACGGCTCCGTCAGCGGGTAGCCGAAGCGCTCCAGGCCACCGTTGCGCTCCCAGTAGCTTAGAAAGGGCTCGCACAGGCTGTGCCCGGTTTCGGGGAAGTAACGACAACCGGCCGGGGCCCCATTCACCTGGGGAAATTCGCGCCAGGGCCAGTTCCAGCGCTCCAGTTCGCGCGCGCCCAGGCGACCGGCCAGCACACCCAGGCCCTCGTTCGAGTGGTCTTCCAGCCGATCACGCTCGAACCACTGCACCGGGCCGGTCCAGTTGCCCTCAACCGTTTCGGTCTGCTGAGGCGAAATTGGGTAACCAAACACCTCCAGGCCGCCGTTGCGCTCCCAATATTCGCGGATCGGTCCCGCAATCGAGAAGCCGGTCTCCGGGAAGTAGCGCGGCCCGGTCTGCGCCTGCGTCGGTGAGGCCGGCAGCAGGGCGATGCTGGAGAAGAGCAAAATCAAGATGAGTAGTCGCTGCATTGGCTCATATTTCCTTTCAGCTTTCAGCCTGGTACAGCATAACCTGCCTGCATACGGTTATGCCGCCGGAGCGCAGCCATTCCCGCCGGCGACCAGTGCGGCACAACCGCAGGCGGTAGCGTACCAGTCGAGTTACACCACTCCAGCGTACCAGAGCCGGCCCACCGCTACCTCGGTACGCAGCGGGAAACGTTGTCTATACTTTGAGCCGAAAGGGTGCCTGGTCATGCGGCCAGGTGGGGTTCTCTCAGTTGTAGACGTTTTGTGGTAGGGACGCGCAGAAGCGCGTCCGCCGGTTCAGCCCGTCAACCTGGTAGCTGATGGCCGTGCTGTCCGGCAGGGCCACCGCCGTCAGGTTGCCAAAAACGTCAACAGAATGATCAACAGAGGATTATTCTCGGCGTAGCCGATGTCGCCACACTCGGATTAGCATGTACCCTATGACGACCGTTGAGAATGCAAGCGAGACTCCTGCTAAAACCTCTTGTGTGTTGGCACCAAAAAGGGTGATGACCATACGAGAAAGGATAATACCGCCAATACCTGCCACTGGTAACCAACACCCTGCGCTCTGTTGCCCTTCGGGATTGGTTGGACGTAGATGCACGGGATCCCAGGCTTGCTGAAGATAGCGACAGACGAAAAGACCTAGTATTATTCCAGCAATAGTCCCCAGTAACTGGCTTATGGATGGAGGATGATATCTCCAATATACCAGTATGAAACTACCATATAAAACCACTAGCGCAGCTACAAATATAATCATAGCCCACATTCGCTTATATTCCATCGAGTATCTCCTGCTTCCAGGTGTTTAAAGCCACTCCAACTCCATAGCTTATACCCACCCCTATACCTGCTGCAACCATTCCAGGGGCACCAACGGCAAGGGCAGCTCCAAATACACCAGTGCCTATAGCGGCAGATACCAGCCCAAAGCCGAAGGCAACGCCAGCACGGGAAAATCGATCCGCGAGAGAATAGCTACAAGGGTCAGCCAGCATATCCGAACCAAGCTGAACACCTGCGTCAATTAAGGCTCCGATACCTATCGTACCAAAGACTCCTTTCACTCCGCTAAAGTTCCAACGGGTACCCGTCACGCTTTTGATGACATTGCGTGTACGTAATCCCATGTGTTCAATACGGTCATTCTGGGGTAAAAAGCGTCTGGTGGGAATTGGACCAAACACATCTGGTGACGTACGATGCCAGCCCGGCGTGAAGGTAGGAACTGAAAGAGTCCGCCCCCCTATAAGGGGAATGGGAAGAGATCGACCGCTCGTTCCGGATCTCCAGTTCGGCAGACGAATCTGCCGTGGAATGTGAGCGCTCCACTTGCCGATCTTCCCCCAGCGTTGCGAATATGATATACCTTCTTTTCCGGCAGGACTGGAATAGAGGCCCCATGCACCCTGCAAAGCCAGCGATCCTCCCCAATTGTTGAGAAAATTAGCAGCATCTTCACGACATTCACAATCTGGCCTGGCAGTCCACCAGTTATGCGCGCGGTTGGCCTGGTTGCGTCCCCAGTTCATGGCCGCCTGGCCCCCGCGCTTGAAGTCTTCAGTATGGTTTTAGCCGTTGAAGAGCATGCGCAACGCAAAATAGCCCATGATGATAGCAAACATTGTCGCAATCGCAATAATAACAAGTTCGATCTGTGTTTGAGAGAGCACTGCTTGGGATGCAATTGATAATCCAGTAACAAGGAGCATTGTCCAAAGTATGTCCCGCCCGGTATTCTCAGGGTCTTCCTGCACTGGTTGCCCTGGATTCCAGTGGCGAACCTCCCGGATACAGAGGACAGTGCCAACAATCGCACCGCTGCCGAGTGCCAGGAGTGACAACCAGGGGTTGGAAATCCGTCCCAATGCAAAGATGAGATATGCTACACATACACCGGACCATATGCCGCCAATGGCACCTCCAAATATACGAGCTTCTTTACTCATACTATATTCTCCATATTCCGTGTATAAAGAGCGTATTTTTGGACTAATCAGGATGTAGTCTTGAAAATGCAGAAAGGTTAACAATTTACAATACAAAAGATAGCAGGATATTAATCATAAAAAGCTGTTTATGAGAATACCCTGCTATCTTTTGTGGACTGTTCTATGTTATGATGAGTATCATGATACTACATCTAGTCCAGATCACTAACGCATAACTGGCTTTTTTAACCAGTCAACCAAGGGGTTATTTGCGAGACCATACCCGGCTAATCCACCGACAAACATCGCAACATTGCGATTAGCTCCCAACCATCGAAGCAGACTATACCCACCTGCGCCACCCATCCCACCAATGCCACTGAAGGCCGCGGCCATGGCTATGTTGTACCCGCGATCCCGTGGGGAGAGACAGCGTCCCCGATCGGTCATGAGTCCCTGCCATAGGGCATCTGCCACTGCACCAAAGAATAGTCCTGCCCCAAAGCCGCGCGGTCCACTGACCCGGGCTAATGTGGGATTTGTCACCAGATAGCGGATTTGTCGCCCAAACTTGCGGGAGTGAAGCATGCCCGTTCGGAGGTCGCGCGCAAACCGATCCAGGGTTAATCGAGCCGGGCCAGCACGAGAAGTCCATTTGGTCCCCAGGAATCCAATCCCGCGTCGTGTTTGCACCGTGACCTCTGCGGTGCGATGCGCCGGCGTTGTGAACCGCGACAGCCCCGCCGTTATCAGGGCACTATAACTTCTGTTGAGCCAGGGTGAAGGTGCCGATGTTGCGGGATCGGGCTGACTCACACACTTGCAGTCGGGCGTCGTCAGCCACCATTGCTTCCACTCAGGATTGAGACGCATCACTCCATCAGTAATTCCAAACGCTGCGATGGAACCGACGTACACTAGAGCTGCACGCCCGATAATTGCCAGGATCGGGTTATGCCCGTCAGGATCCACCAGGTTCACCGGATCATTATACACATAGGCATAGGCATTCCAGGCCTGCCCGTTCAGCGCATCCGGGACGATGCTATCCGGGGTGAGGAACCGTCCCAGCGCCGGGTGGTAGTACCGCGCCCGCAGGTAGACCAGTCCGCTGGTCGGGTCGTGTGGTTCGCCGGTATAGCCGAAGGGGGCCAGCACGCCCGTTCCCGTCTCGATTTCGCCGAAGGGGGCGTAGTCGCGGCTGCCGACGACCTGCCCCTGGGCATCGGTCAGGTGGCGCAGGCTGCCCCGGATGTCGGTATGCCGGTAGTGCCACACGCCATCCGTCTGCTGCCCTATGCCGGGCAGTCGGTAGGTCGTGCTGCTCCCGCTTTGGTGCGCCAGCACCTGGGTCAGCGCCGTGCTCAGATCCAGCGTGTAGCGCGTCTGGACACCGGCCGTTTCTTCCCCCAGCCGGTCGCCATCGCCGGTGTAGGCGAAGGTCGTTGTGGTCATGCCGCGTGTCACCGCGATGAGCCGGTCCAGATGATCGTAGGCATAGCTCTGCGTGGTGTCATCCAGCAGATTGCCATTGGCATCATACTGAAGCGACTGCCCGTTGAGCGTCACCAGTTGATTGGCCGCGTCATAGGTCGCTGTCACAGTTGCGCCGGGTTCGTCCTTCGTCAGCCGATTGCCCGCCGCGTCGTAGCTATAGCGGTATTGTGCGCCCATGCTGTCATCGGCGGCAGTCAGGCGGTACACCCCATCATAGGTGTACGTGATGGTGCGACTGCCCTCAATGGCGGTGCTGATGCGCCCGGTGGCATCATAGGTGTACTGGTAGCTGCCCAGCGTCTCACTGATCGTGGTGTGGGACAAGGTCAGCAAGTTGCCGGCGTCCGTATAGTCTGCCTGGGTGGTAACGCCGTTGGGTAGCGTAGTGCTGGCGCGGCGCCCGGTGGCATCATACGTCATGCTGGTCACCTGTCCATCCCAGTCGGTCACCTGGATCATCTGATTCGCCGCATTATAAGCGGTAATGGCAGTGCGGCCGTCGGGATAGATCAGGGCGGTGCGGTTGCCGACCGGGTCATAGCGATAGGCCACGGTCTCACCTGTGGATAGGGTAACGGTGATCGGCCGGCTGGCGGCGTCGTAGGTAAACCTGGTGGTGTCGGTCGCATCGGTCATCTGCGTGCGCTGCCCGGCAGCGTCGTAGGTGTAGCTGATGGACTGGTCGGGAGCCACGATGTCGGTGAGCATGCCAGGCAAAGCGGTTGCCGACTGCTGGTTATTCTAACTTAAACACCTCTATACCTTTCTGAATAAGCTGTTCCAACGAAGCGTGCTGGAGCCAGTCGGGGTCTATCCCAAGAAGTTCAAAATGATCAACGAGGAGCAAACGTAACTCCTCCTGATGTACTGGTTCCTCGGGCGCGCCCGTAATCACCGTATGCTCAACCATGGCCCGGTCAAGTCCCCAAAAGAGTTTCACTTCTTTCTCAATAATATCGATGGTTAGCCGACGACCTTCGCTGTCATAGGCGATGTAGTAGCCGTTACGGACATCTATCGGTTCCATATGAACTTCTGCATCTTCTTTAGTGCAGAAGAATTTAATATCCCCCCCGGCATTGAGAACAATTGGTGGTTTCATCAGATAACGCCTCTTCCTTCTGATAATGCTCTTCATCGCTGCGCTGGGGCGGGAATGGTTCGTAGTGCGTAGCACCACAAACCATTCATTCAGTACATTCCTTGATGTTCCCCGGTGTGATATAGTTATAAAACCGTTAAAAACGATCCAAAAGCGACTTATCCCTGGGATCAGGCTCCCATGGACGATGTCTATCCATTCCCTGACCTGGCCTGGGGGTAAATCGTTTCCCGGGAAACTTTGGTCCAAATCGTCGGACACGGTGATAGTGTGGATATTCACCGAAACGATGGCCGGTTCGATTTCCGAAAGGTGCGATGCGGAAGTTTCGTCCTATACTAAATTCCTTTCCTACCCGATACCATCTTCGCGCTTGTGCAGCAGTGCCGCCGAGGAGACCACCAATCGCCATTGACCATCCGACCTGACCCCAATTGATGCACTCCCATTGCCATCTATTGAGGAGCAATTGGAGACCAATGTCGAGAACGGCTGCACTTAGGGCTCCAACCAGTGCTCCTGCCACAAACGCAGGGATGTGGCCTGTCGGATCAATCCAGTTAACCGGATCATTGCCTACATAGCGATAGAGGTTCGTATCCCCGGCGTTGAAGCCGAGCGGGTCTTTGCTGGTCCACCGACCAGTGGCGGCGTCGTAGTCGCGGGCCCCAAAGCGGGTCAGGCCGGTGTCCGGGTCGTATAGCCCCCCGGCGAACCCAAAGGGTTGGAAGCCGGGATTGGTGTCCACCAGCACCTGCCCCCAGACATCATAGTCCATCCGCTGCACGATCACGCCAGTATCCGTGTCCACAACCAGGCGCGGGCTTCCCCGCTGGTCGGCAATAACCCGGTAGGTCCGTCCCTGCTTCAGGATATAGTCCGGGACGTTGATGCGGCTGGCGTAGACAAACTGGCTCACCACCTGCCCCTGCCCATCCAGTTCGGCAATCGGACGCAGGTCGTCCTGGTAGAGCCAGCCCTGGACCAGGGTGCCATTGACCCGCTTCCCTATCCGCCGGTTCAGCCCGTCAACCTGGTAGCTGATGGCCGTGCTGTCCGGCAGGGTCACCGCCGTCAGGTTGCCAAAAACGTCATAGGTGTAGGTCGTGGTGTCGGCACCGGTGGTCTGCTGCCGCAGAGCCCCGGCGGCGGTGTAAGTGGCGCTGGTTGCGCCCGCCTGGAGCACCCGATCCTGGGCATCATAGCTGGCAGTGACCGTTCCCTGCGTATCTGTCACGCTGAGCCGGTTGCCATTGGCATCGTAGGTGTAGGTTGCCACGACGCTGCCATCCTGCTGGACGGTTGTCAATTGCCCACGCTGGTCATAGGTGTAGCTGAAGGTGGTCGTGACCCCCCCAATGGTTTCGGTGGTGGAGGCAATGCGGCCCAGGCTATCGCGCGTGATCTGGGTGTCTAGCAGCGTGGTGGCACTGGTGACAGCCGTATAGCGGGCCGGTTCACTGAAACTGGTGTAGGCCCAGGTGTCGGTGACAGCGCCGAGATCGCTGCCCGTCAGACGGCCAGTGGCTGGGTCATAGTCCAGCGCGAGTGCCCCGGCCTGCACAACGGCGCCATCCAGCGCATAGCTCCGGTGAAGGGCCGGTTCCTGATTCACCTGGATCGCGGCAACCTGACCGGCAAGGGTGGAGGTCTGGCTGATCTGCCCGGTAATCTCCCCGGTCCAGGTCGTGGTGGTGGGCCAGCCGTTGGTCGGGTCGTAGGTTGCCGTGACCGTTCCCCCATCTGGAGCCGTGACCGTCTGAAGTTGTTGTGTCACCGGATCATATGTAAGCTGTGTCGTGCCGTGGGGTGCCGTAATGCTGGATAGCCGTCCAACTGCATCATAGTCCAGAGTGACGAGTGCATCATCAGGATCAGTCAGTTCTGTGAGTTGCCCAATCAGGTCGTGCGTAAAGGTTGTGTCAGTCGTACCTGAACCAACCTCTGGTGGCAGATATCTTTCTAGCAGCCCGACCAGGGTATACTCGAAGTTATGGCTCGGACGATCCGGTGGTGTGATTGACGAAATTGTGCTATGCGTATTGTACTGAACTTCATGGGTGAAAGTTATGATATCCCCATTCGCCAGTGTTTCAGTCACGACGCGTCCAGCCGCATCATAGGCATAGTTTGTCGTCTGACTAAGTGGATCGGTTGCACTGATCAGGTTACCGACAGCATCGTATTCGAAAATCATTGTGCGATCAGGCAATGCCGAACCTGCGGCTACCTGTGTCATCCGTTCAACTCGATCCGCCGCATCGAAGACCAGCTTTGTCGTCACCCCATTCGGTTCAATCATCTCAATCGGTCGTCCGAGATTATCATATGTGAGACGCGTTTCCCGCCCAAGCGCATCCGTTATGGCAGTCAGATCACCGGCGGCATCATACGTCAGGGTTGTGGTTGCGCCACCGGGCTGGGTGATGCTACTCAGTAGTTGTTGCCAACCGGCCTGGTCGCTATACCCCAGTTCCAGACTGCGCCCCGCCGGATCTTCGATCCGGGTCAGGTTGGGGCCGGCATAGGTCAGCGTGTAGCTCTGCCCGGCCGCATCGGTGATGGTTGTAACATTCCCCCAGTCATCATACGCCAGGGTGACGCTCTGACTCAGTGCATCGGTGATGGTGACCGGCAGGCCGAGACTATTATACTGCATCCCGGTCACATGCCCCAGCGCATCCTCGATTTCCGTGGCCTGGCGGCTAGCGGTATAGCCCCGGTAGCGCGTCACCGCGCCGAGCGGGTCGCGCATCGAACGTAGCAGACCATCGGAGCCATAAACGTACTCCGTTTGCGCGCCCTGCTGATCCGTGACGCTAGTAATGAACAGCGCCGACAGTTCCGCCGCTTCATCACTCCCGACGCGCTGCGCAATCGCGGCAGTGTCGGTAATAATGTCGTAGGTAAAGCTCAGGTCCGCCCCGGTGTTGTTGATCTGCCGGATCACCCGGCCACCGGCATCGTAGGTATTGCTGAAGACGGTATTCCCCAGGGCATCGGTCTTACGCTCCAACAGCCAGATATCGGCAGTGTAGCTGTAGGTTTCCGTCTGGCCGAGGGGGTCGGTCACGCTCACCAGCCGGCCCCGGTTCACAAAGTCATACCGGGTGGTGTCTTCATAGCCAAAGTGAACCGTGCGTCCGCTGTTGTCACCAACCAGCACCAGGCGGGTGGGGCGGTAGTAGTCATAGCCAAACCAGAGGTAGCGGCCACCCGGTGCATCAACGCGCGCCAGGCGGGTGCCGGTCAGGCCGCTATAGTCATAGGTTTCATAGGTCATCCAGAGCATGTTGCCGTTGGCGTCTTGCTGTGCTTCCAGCCGTCCATCGGTATCAAACAGATCGGCGCGGCGGTCACGGTGAACCAGGATCCAGCCGCCCCCGTCGCGCTTCATCAGTGTCTGCTGCGCCCCGGCCGTACCGGCATAGACATCACCGCCCACATCCTTGAAGATCTGGAATGAACCGCGCGGACGCTGAACCAGCACATAGTCGCCGGACGGAATAATGCGCTGCTCATAGTTATGCGCCCAACCCGGCCCTAGCGCGCCACCCTGGGCGTTCAGGCGGCTGTAGGCACGCTCAAAGAAGAGGTCAACCTCATCACAACCGGTTTCGATCCCCAGGTCGCGTTCGTTAAGATAGAACGTTCCACTGCGCGTATCAACCGGATCACCCACTGAAATCGGGTTATCCAGGGCGTCACACTCACCAATGCCGTCGGCGGGCGCGGCAACAAAGGAAAACGAACCACCCCCGTTGCCTGCCGCATGGATATTGATATGGGTACCCTGGGTTGCAATCGGCGCGAGCGGCGCGGGGTCGCTCAACGCCGGCCCAAAGTAGGCCACACTGGCCCAGGGATAACCACTCCAACCGCTACAACCTTTCAACCCGATCTGCATAAACGTCGGATCTTCATAGGGCAGATAGCCAATGCCACCACCACGTTCACGCTGGTCGGTCAGCGGATTTTCCCAGCCCAGATAGGGACAGGCATAGAAGTGGGTTGCCCACCATTCTCCCGCTCCCCGGAGCACCGAGCCGCTGACAATGTACATGGCTCCCGGGGTAGCCGGTACGGCATACTCCGGGTAGCCCCGCCAGGAGTTTGAACCCTCATACGGACTGGTTGCCTGGTAGGGCATCCCCCAGCCCAACGGGATTGGCTGTGGTAACAACCCGGGAAGATTGCCGGGAATGGTGACAATACTGGGTTGTGGCTGCGCCGGTACCGGTGTCGGTGCCGGTGGTATACTCGTAGACACACTGTTTGAGGTTGACTGGCGTGCACTATTGCCCCGATCAACCATCGTAACGTTATGATCGCCTTCTTCGGTAAAGGCCAGGTCGGGGAAGATATGCCGCCCCGCGTCTTCGGGCGTAAAGACATAGTCTGGTGTATTCAGTGTTGACTGCGGTAGTCCATGCATCGGCACACTCGGATTGAGGTTGACCGACCCCCGGTAGCCCGTAACCGGTTGCCCGGCATCGTCCACCGCTTCAATTGTCAGGCTCAGTGTCGGATCATTGATATAGCTCTCGGTCGGGCTAAACTCCAGGTTGAAAAAGACCTCGCGTACGGTAATCGGATCAGAGGTTGCCTGGCGGAAGCCATCATTGACGGTGATCGTATGCTCGCCTGCTGTGCTGAGCATCACGCCGGTCCACTCATGCTGGCCGGCATCAGCGGCGGTGAAAGTGTAAGGAAGATTACCCAGACCACTGATGGGCAGCCCGGAATGGCTACTCGTGCTGCTGAACGTGACCCGCCCGCGGTAACCCGGCACCAGGTTGCCATTTTGATCTCGCGCTGCCACAATAACACTCAGGATCGGCTCACCGGCAAAGAGTGTCGTCGGACTGACATCGATTTCAAGTGTCACATCGAGGACAGTAATCGGATCAGAGGTTGCCTGCCGGAAGCCATCACCGACGGTGATCGTATGCTCGCCCGGTGTGTTGAGTGTCACGCCAGTCCACTCATGCTGGCCGGCATCAGCGGCGGTGAAGGTGTAAGGAAGATTACCCAGACCACTGATGGGCAGCCCGGAATGGCTACTCGTGCTGCTGAACGTGACCCGCCCGCGGTAACCCGGCACCAGGTTACCGTTCTGATCCCGGGCCGCTACCACGACATTCAGGATCGGCTCACCGACATGTACCGTGGTCGGGCTGACGCTGATTTCGAGGGTCACATCCAGGACGGTAATCGGGTCGGAAGTTGCCTGGCGGAAGCCATCGCCAACCGTGATGGTCTGATCACCCGGGGTGTTGAGCGTTACGCCGGTCCAGACATGTTGGCCGGCATCGGCTTCAGTGAAGGTGTAACGACTGCCGCCCAGGCCGCCCTGCGGCAGGCCGCTCACAGCACTACTGCTGCTGAAGGTGACGGTGCCCCGATAGCCGGGTACCAGGTTGCCGTACTGATCCCGGGCTGATACCAGGACTGTCACGACCGGCTCGCCGACATACGCGGTGGTTGGGCTGACGTTGATAGTGAGCGTTACCGGCTGCACCGTAATCGGGTCGGAAGTTGCCTGGCGGAAGCCATCGCCAACCGTAATGGTCTGATCGCCCGGAGTGTTGAGCGTCACGCCGGTCCACTCATGCTGGCCGGCATCGGCTTCAGTGAAGGTGTAGCGGCTACCGCCCAGGCCGCCCTGTGGCAGGCCACTCACAGCACTGCTGCTGCTGAAGGTGACGGTGCCCCGGTAGCCCGGTACCGGGTCGCCATTGGCATCCTGGGCAGTGACGATCACACTCAGTACGGGTTCGCCCGCAAAGACGGTTGTCGGGTTGACCGTAATTGCCAGATTGACTATCTCCACGGTGACGGCGTTAGATGTTGCGGTACGAATACCATCACGCACCGTAACTGTGTGTTCACCTACCGTGTTCAGGGTTACGCCGGTCCAGACATGTTGGCCGGCATCGGCTTCAGTGAAGGTGTAGCGACTACCGCCCAGTCCACCCTGCGGCAGGCCGCTCACAGCACTGCTGCTGCTGAAGGTGACAGTGCCCCGGTAGCCCGGCACCAGGTTACCGGCAGTATCCTGTGCCTCGACGGTTACTTCAAGCGTCGGTTCGCCCGCAAAGACCGTCGTTGGACTCGCGGTAATAACAAGTTGAACTGCCTGAACGAAAACGGTATTACTTGTAGCCGTAAGATCAGGATTGTTCAGATCAGTGACAGTGATCGTATGTGACCCACCCTCAGTGAAGGCAAAGTCACTGAAGACGCGGCGACCACCATCGTTGGCCGTAAAAGTGTAGTCGGCTCCATCGCCCTGCGGCAGATAAACCGTCGGGCCGGATGCAACAATGTCAATTGCGCCGCGATAGTCGGAAACCAGCGCACCCTGGTCATCGCGTGCTTCGACCACGAGATCGAAGGCGCGCTCGTCAGTGGTGGCCTGTTCCGGGGTTATCGTCGCCGTGAGGGTGATATTAACCGGGGTACCGCTGGTGGTTGCTGTCAGCGGTGTGCTTGATGGCGAGAGATTTCCCGCCTGATCACGCGCCTGCACCGTAATATCGTAGGTTGTACCAGGCAGCAGGTTATCAATAGTAAATGAGGTACCGGCGGTTGTGCCAATAAAGACGCCCCCGGCAGATACATCATAGTCGGCGATACCCGCAACAGCCGTCGCCGCATCCCACGCCAGCGTGATAGCTGAATCATTTGTGCTCAAAATACGCAGATTGGTTGGCGCACTGCCATGCGCACGCCCCGGTATGCTGAATGTGTCACCGGTAGCTGTTCCCGTGACTGCCCGCACCTGCAGCATATGTGGGCCGGCCCCCAGGCCGCTCAATGTCCATGCTCGCAGTGATGCGGTGGGAAATTGTAAACTGGCGGTTTCGCGTACAATCCCATCAACCAGTAACTCAACCGTACCGGCACTGCTCCAACCCCACGCCTGGTAGGTGACGCTATCGCCGGTAAAGGGAAACCAGAGGTTTGTTCCGGCACGAATGTAGCTGCCGCCACTCGCCTGGATTTCATTGATGAGCGACCAGTTGCTACTGCGGAACACGCGATTGCTGGTATGCTCAAAGTTTCCCGCATCTACGCTGCTTCCGTCCCAGACATCAACAAAGTCCAGGTGGATGCGTGTATCACCGGCACTGGCGTTCTTCTGGCCCAGGACGGTCAGGGTCAATGTATGCGTGCCCGATCCCAGGTTATCATAGTAAACCGCAGTACTACTCTGACTGGCGCTGTAGGTATCAACTGTGCCCTGACTAACACCGTCAATGCTAATCTCAACTTTCCCGCCACTGGTGGTGGTCAGGAAGCCGACGCCGACCCATGGGCCGTCGAACGTCAGGCTGGCGGTACTGCTGGCAGCTTTGGCCCACACGCCATAGCCGTTGCTCAACTGGCTGTTGCTAAACACCGCCCATGCGTTTGAGGTCGTCAGCAGGGGCGCATCGTCATAGCGCAGTGCCGGGTCGTCCTCTTCATAGCGGGTAATCCCACTACGGACGGGTGGTGTGTAGAAGGGCTCCACCCCCGGTGTGCGGAAGGCATCCACGGTGGCGCGCCCGCGATAGGCCTGTACTTGCAGCACATGCGCGTGGTCCGCCAGATTGCCAAAGCTGAAGGTCCGCACTTCCGGGGTCGGGTTGCTCAGGTCAAAGATGCCCTGGCTCTCGCCATCAAGGAGCAGGCGTACCTGACCGACCCAGCTCTCGGCCGTCAGGTCCACACTCACGGCGGTGCCGGTGAATGGGAACCAGACATTGGAGCCATCGCGCAGGTAATTGCCGCCACTGGCCTCGGTGCGGCTCTGCAATGTCCAGTTGGTACTCGCATACACCCGGCCATGGTCGTGCTCAAAGGTACCATCGGCAACCGGATCACCATCCCAGACATCGATAAAGTCCAGATAAATACGGGTATCACTGGAAAACGGGTTGCGCTGCCCCAGCACCGTCAGGGTGAGGGTATGGGGGCCGGTGCCCAGGTCGGCAAAGGCGGCACTGGTGGTACTTTCATACCGACTGTAGGTATCAACTGTGCGCTGACTAACGCCGTCAATGCTAATCTCGACTTTCCCGCCATTCGTGGTGGTCAGGAAGCCGACGCCGACCCATGGGCCGTCGAACGTCAGGCTGGCAGTATCTGCTGCCGTCTTTGAATACTGAATTGTACCGCCACTGGCATAGTTGATATTAGATGAACTCCAGGTTCCGTTGAAAGTTAGTGCTGACGAATTGTCCTCATAACGGGTGATACTCCCGGTCGCCTGTGCCGGCACAGAGGGTGTTGGCAACAAACTGGTAACCAGGACTGACAAGGAGTAGAAAAGCAAACAGACGAACATAGCGCTCCGGGTGCAACGAAGACATACAACCTCCCAAATGCGATGATGAATTCGGATAACAAACCACTGAAAGGCCGACCAACATAGACGCAAAACACCCGCAACCAGGTAACCCGGTGGTTACCCTATGTTTCATAACGTATGCAATTTTGTAGAATGTCAGGCTTGCATAGCCGTCGGTAGCTACGGTAAAGCTGAATGGCTAAAGAGAACGCCTGTCTGACAGGCAAGGAGAAAAAGAGGGAAAAGAATGGCGATAAACCAGTTCAGGAGGAGACTGCGACATACAGAAGTGGCAGAGTAACATCCGTATAGTGGCTGCGATGACATAAACCCCTCTTTCTTAAACGGCAGTATACGTGACTGGAGTAAATAAGATCGCAAGAGATCTCTGTGAAATACACTAGAGCTATAGTAGCACAATCTGGCTCAGTATGTGTAAAGATCTCTTAACCAAAGTGTTTAGATTGAGTGAGTGAGAGATTTAAATAATTAGACATGTAAAAAACTGAAGAATTCTGATATCCCATAACGTCCGTAGTCTATAGTGAATGATAAATATCTAATAATAAAAATAAAAAGTTTTTGCGGTAAACATATTTCTATTGCAAGATATGTACTTTATTATCATATGATATGTTTGGTAAAAACATAAAATGACAGGGTAGTCCTTGAACGGTAGTGATATCATGGACGGGAGGCATATGATTGAAACGGAGGACGACCAATGCCCCACTGTCCCGATTGTCACACGGATCAGGTTATAAAGAATGGCTCGATTCATACCGGCAAACAGAAATATGCGTGCAACGCGTGTGGTCGCCAATGTGTCGACGATCCCCAATTCCGTATCATTTCGGATGAGACCAAGGCCCTGAGTGACAGGAGTTACGCAGTTGATATGCAAACCGGACGTTTCACCCAATGAAATTCCGATTCGCCTGCGGCAGCATGGTACTTTTTGATCTTTTGCACAAAAAAATTGCATTTCGTGCAAATTTTTGTGCAAAAGCATGGAATCTTCCACCCTGCCGGAGGCGAAATGACCTTTTGGGTGAGCAACTGTGTAACTCCTGTGTTGACCGCTTGCTGCTGGAAAAAATCTCGTTGGCGGGGATCGCACGGGCCGTCCAGCTTTCCGAGCGTTGGCTGCAAGCGTATTTCAACGAGAACTATGACAACGTCCCACGCGAGGTTGCGCGGGTAGGTGTATGCTTAACGGTGGTCTAATACTTTTGAGGTGTTTGTGTCACTTATCACAATCAAGCGATACTGCATTGCAAATCGCCAACAGGCCTGAAGATGCATGTACCGACTGAGCGACCAAAACAGCCCAACCACCGTTTAGCGTAGACCTACCCATGATCCATTCTGGTACGATAAGTCCTATCAAGATAATGGCAATCAGAACCAGGATTGCCATCAGGCCTAGTCGCTCACCCATGGTGCTACCTTTTCTCTTTTTTGAGAAGCCGTAGGATGCATTCTATGCACCGTTCTGCCGCCGCGCGCCATATCCGCAGGATGTTGTCACCGTTTATCAGCAGGGCCAGGCGTACACCCGGCCGAATCCTCACCTGTAATGAACCACGGCGGAGCGGGCAGTAGGCCGCTGTCCCGGCAGGTATTCACCCGCTAAAGCCGGGACTCCCGGATTGCGTATCCGGGTTATTTGCTCAATGTTCTCATGCCGGGGGCGATTCAGATACCCGGTGTTGAAGGGCGTAACCAGACCGGGAACGCCACGATACACCATATCACTCGACCAGCGGCACATCTTCGGCTTGATAAGCCCGATGGCAGGTTCCAGTTTCGACTGATGACCCAACCCTTTGCCCATGATCCGCGATTTCGAGTGATGCACTGCCTCCCCGCTGACCCGTTTACGCTGCATCAATGTCAGATGTGGTCAGGTTGTTCTGCAGAATTGTAGATGGTATGTGGAACACGGCGGGGAACCGGCCGGCCCACCGGCACTGCGTGCGATGCTGGCTACGTGTCCCCCGACTGTCTGTACCAGTGCAGCCCGCTCCACGCCGGTCTACGCCCACCTCCCCTCAAAGAGTGGTTTGACCGGGTGCTCGGACTTTGCCAGGCGTAGCTCGTTGAAGATCTCGGCGGTCTGTTCGTTCTCGTCCTCCGGGTTGAGCGGGATGCCCAGTTCCCCGGAAACATCCGCCGATGCGCCGACGAGCAGCAGCTCTACACCTGCATGATCGAGGAAAGCGGGCGGATCTACGCTAATAAACTGGCGACCGCGAAAGCGCTCCTGCAACTTCTCTGGCAGGTCGGCCTTACGTTTCGCGCTCAGGCCCACCGGTTTTGAGGCTGGTCGCTCCGGGTTCTTCACGCTGAAAATATAACTGCCCTCTGCAACAATGTTGAGCGCCTGCTGCACCGCACCGGGGCCATCCGGCAGTTCCAGCGCATAGACCAGGTGCGTATGATCGCCATGGATCACCAGATCATACACGCCTTCCCCGGCGGGACGCGCGGCGGGTTGGACGCGTGTCCCGCGCGTTTTGGTCTCATGCACATCGCCCTGCAGCGCTTCCTCAATCTGCTCGGCCTGTTTGACCGACAGATCCACAAAGCCCCAGGCCTGGTTGCTATCATCCTTTGCCTCAACTGCGGGCAGTTGCTTCTGGCCGATGGTGATCAGCCGGTAGCGCTCCTGATCATGCGGACTCAGGACCATGTAGAAGCGCTGGACATCAGCGAAGCCCTGGGTGGGATGCTCCTCGCCTTCCGCCTGCACTTTGGGGCGGTAGAAAAAGTAGATATTGCCACGCTCAGTCTTTTCAACGCGAGTTTCCTGCTCTGCCATCGTCTGCTCCTTTGCTCCTTTCCTCACCTTTCTTCATCTTTCAAATAATCTTGCGCAAAGCCGCAAAGGGCGCCAGGAACCGCAAAACCTCGGTAGCTTTGCGGCTTTGCGCGCATCAATTTTACGAGTTACGCAGTGCAGACTGGAACAGTCCGCCTGCCGGATTTGCAGGCCGGTTTCGCCTCCGGCAGGGCGGAAGATTGTCGATCTTTTTCACAAAAAATTCACCTTGTGAATTTTTTGTGAAAAAGGTAAAAAAAGTACCATGCTGCCGCAGGCGAATCGGGTTTTCATCGGATCAAACGCCCGGTTTGAATACCCACCGCGTAACTCCTGTCAATTTCGTCAGATTTGAAAAGTATTGCTTTTAGGTATCCATACCCGCAACCGAGGTCTGCTCCTGCATCACCGACAGTTTAACGGTATCGCCGGACACCTCGCGGATCTGGTCGCTCCGCACATAGCGGTTGATGTCGCCCAGATCAGGGTTGTCGAGCTTGATAAAGCCGTAGCGGATCAGTTCACTGCGGCGCGGCTCGGGCACATCCGGCTCCAGCGCGGTCTCCTTGAGCGCCCCGCCCAGTCCGGTTGTCGTCTGCTGGTTGGCATCGACAGCAGCGGCGTCCGCGCTGGGTAGTTGGACCAGTTCGACCTGGCCCAGCCGGTTGCCGGTATAGTCAACCACCTGCACCCCGATGCGGACCTGTTGCAACTGCTTGTTTGGATTCATCTCAGTCATCGTTCTTGCTCCTTCACACTTCGCAGCCGGCTTTCCTGCCGCGTTTAACAATCTTTCTTTATCCGGCCGCGCCACCCGACGAGTGTAGTTGTAGCCAGTGTATAATGTCCCGGCGACGCACCATGCCGACGAACACACCATTGCGCAAAACCGGCACCTGGCGCACATCGCGCTGAATCAGCTTCCGGAGTGCATCGGCGGCTTCCTCCTGGGACGCGACCGTCACCAGTTCCTCGGCGGGCGTCATAATCTCCCCGACCGTGAAGCTATCCCGATCATTGCTCTCGATCTCGCGCACATCCTCCATCGTCACCAGGCCCACCATCCGGTCGTTCTCCATAACCGGAAAGGCGCGCTCGTCCATCGCCATAATATAGTTCTGCACCAGGTCACTGACCGTAGTGTCCGGCGCGACGGTGGGTACATCGGCGCGCATCAGCCGCTCGGCGGTGACACCATCGAGGATATCCTCAACCTGGACCTGCTGCAGACTGCGCGTCGCCGCATTGCTGAGGAACCAGCCGACAAAGGCCAGCCAGATACCGCCAACGACGCCGCTGCCAAGGAGCGGCACCTGAATACCAAACGCCATGGCGATCCCGGTCAGAATCAGCAACCAGGCGAACGCCTGCCCGACAATCGCGGCCCAGCGCGTACCCTTGAGGAAATCGCCGGTGGTGCCCCAGAGGATGGAGCGCAGTACCCGGCCACCATCCAGCGGGAAGCCCGGGATCAGGTTGAACAGCCCCAGCAGAATGTTGATCTGCCCCAGCCAGAGCAGCAGCGTACTCAGCGGACTCAGTTGTTCAAAGAGCGCGCGTGGTGTGACCAGGGCACTCGCCTGCGGGCCGGCGGTTGTCGCAAACCCGATCAGAAAGAGAATACCCAGGCCAATACTGGTGAGCGGCCCTACGCCGACCATCAGGAACTCGGCGCGGGGCGAGCGCGGATTCTGTTGAATATTCGATACTCCGCCGAAGAGAAACAGCGTAATGTTATGCACGGGGATGTCCTGGGCCTTGGCCACCAGCGAGTGGGCCAGTTCGTGGGCCAGCACCGAGGCAAAGAAGAGCAGTGACGCCAGCAGTGCGATCCCCCAGTTTAAAGCACTACTCCACTCAGTGTTAAATTGTCCGAACCCGGCCGCCAGGCTCCAGGTGAGGAGCAGGAAAATAAACAGCCAGCTCCAGTTAATATAGATGTTAATGCCGAAGATGCGGGCAATGCGTATGCCGCTGCGCATAATGCCGATCCTTTCTATTCGCGGTTACGTATATTTTCATTTTACCTCATTCATAGGACTTATGCGGTCGGTTCCAAACCCGACATGTGCCTGAATAAACGGCCCGACGCGCCTCCGGCAGGGCGAAAAAGAAAAGAGCGTACCATGCTGCCGCAGGCACATCGGACCATTATCGGGCGCAAACGCCCAGTTTGCAGACCCACCGCGTAACTTGTGTCATTCATTGCAAGTTGTGTGCCGGAAAGAAACAGCAGTTCTGGCATACAACTTGCAACCCGGCAGTCAGGTGAGAACTGCTGGAGAACGGAGAACTGAAAACCGAGAACTGAAAACCGAGAACTGAAGCACTTCGTAGTGCCGCCTTCAGGCGGTTGTGCTGCCGGCAAGTCGGGCATGGCCGGTTGTGGTGCAGAAGCACTTCGTAGTGCCGCCTTCAGGCGGTTATGCTGCCGGCAAGCCGGGCATGGCCGGTTGTGGTGCATCGCATGCACCCTACGGCTGAGCGTCGAGCACTGAACACCAAGCACTAAACACTGAACACTAAACACTAAACACTGAACACTATCTCAGAAGGAGGAAATCGACCATGACCACCTTTGGCTACTGGCTCTCGTGTGAGGAGCACCCGCCCAACGATCTGGTGCATTATGCGCGGCGGGCCGAGGAAGTCGGCTTCAGCTTTGGCATGATCTCCGACCATTTTCACCCCTGGCTGGGACAGCAGGGCCAGAGCCCCTTTGTCTGGAGTGTGATCGGCGGGATTGCCCAGGCAACCGAGCAGTTGCGCCTGGGCACCGGCGTAACCTGCCCGACGATGCGGATGCATCCCGTGATTGTGGCGCATGCGGCCGCAACCGCCGCCACTATGATGCCGGAGCGCTTCTTCCTGGGCGTGGGGACGGGCGAGCGCCTCAACGAGCATATCCTGGGCAATCACTGGCCGCCGCCGAATATCCGGCTGGAGATGCTGGAGGAGGCGATTGAGGTTATTCGCGGGCTCTGGAGTGGGAAGATGCAGCGGCACTGGGGCCACTACTACACGGTCGAGAATGCACGCCTCTACACACTCCCCGCCACCCCGCCGCAACTGCTGGTCGCCGCCACCGGCAAGAGCGCTACCGCGACGGCCGCGCGCCAGGGCGATGGGCTGATCGCGGTGGTACCCCAGGGCGATATGGTTGAGCAGTTTCACGCTGCCGGTGGCGCAGGCAAACCCTGCTATGGGCAGATCAAGGTCTGTTGGGCGCAGGATGATGCCGAGGCGCGGCACATTGCGCATACCTGGTTTCCCACCGAGGCGCTGCCGGGGAAGTTGCTACCCGAACTGCCCACGCCGACCTATTTCGAGCAGGCGGTTGAACTGCTGGGCAAAGACGCCGTGGCCGAGGCCATCGTCTGCAGTGCCGACCCGGAGCGGCATATCACGGCGATCCGCAAGGTTGCCGATGCCGGGTTTGATCATATCTGCATTCACCAGGTTGGACCGGACCAGGAGGGCTTCTTCCGATTTTATCAGCAAGAGGTGCTGCCCAACCTCGCGTAGGGAGTGCAGCATGCAAATGATGCATTTTCCTGGGGTGCAACTGCCCAGGTTGGCACACTATTTGCAAGAGCAAACATCGGGAACGTTCTCTACGCCACAGCATGGATGTCAGCGGATCAGCCAGAACGCCAGAGTTTGCAAACGGATCTCACGTTTCCAAACGGGCGATTATGCCCGGTTAAATCGGTGAAATACAAGAGGGTGGTCCCTTCGCGCGGGCTACACCTGAGGAGGACAGTATCCATGACTGAGCAAGAACGCACATTTAAGACCGAGTGGAAGGAAATTATACCACAGTGCCGCGCAGCCTGGACCAACCGGTATGGTGGCAGCAACGCGGCGCGCTGGGAAGAGCACGAGCCGCGCTACCGCTATGGCTGGGAAGCAGCCGCCAACCCGAGCTATCAGGGGCGCGACTGGTCCGAGATTGAGGCGGACCTGCAGCGCGACTGGTCAACCCGGTATAGCAACATCGCCTGGGAAGAGGCGTCAGACGCCGTGCGCGATGCCTGGGAGATCAGCAACGCCAACGAGCAGAAGCTCCGGTTGCACGAGGAAGAGATGCACACCGGCACCAATACAACAAAGACGGGTGAAGTTCGGGTGCGCAAGGAGGTCGTCAGCGAGGAGCAGACGCGCGAAGTGCCCGTAACGCACGAGGAAGTAACCGTTGATCGGCATCCGGTTCACGGCAAAGTGCCGGCCAGCGAGGAGATGTTCAAGGAAGAGGAAGTGCGCGTGCCCACGCACGAAGAGCATGCCTATTCCGAAAAGCGCCCGGTGGTGAAGGAAGAGGTTCATATCAGCAAGCAGCCGGTGCAGGAGAGCGAGCAGGTTTCGGAGACTATCCGCCACGAGGAAGCGCATGTTGAGCGCGAAGGCGATGTGCCGATGCACGGCAGTGAGGCCGAAAAGGGCAAGTCAAAGCCGCAGGACAAGATGATCAACTCCGATAAGAAGTCCGGAGAAGTACTCTAACCCGGTAGCACCTACCGGCAACCCGGAATATTCAACGATGCAGCGGTGGCCTCCTGGGGAACAATCCCCCGGGAGGCTTTCCTGCATACTGTCTGCGGAGGTTCAGACCCTCGCGCAGGATGGTATATATACTGTTTGAAGCGCTGCCTGTGCATGCAGAAAGGAGCTCTGGCGCATGCGACAGCCATGCACACACTCTGCTTGCGCAGGAGCAGCGTGCCCCCATCCGCTTTACCTTCTGGTGGCCGGAGCAGGAATGCTGGGAAGGGCGGGACTACACCGTTGCGCTAGAGGCGTGAGGAGGTTCTGATATTGATCACCCTCGCCGGCATTTGCTCCGTTGCGCGGCCTATGCTACAATCCCCTGCATTGTGCGTTATTTCCGGCAGGTGGCCCCAGGCTGCCTGCCGTCTTCATGGGTATCTGGCTGAGATCAGCCCGGGCCAGGTGTCCGGGAAGCTATTTGCGTGTGGCATGACGTGGCTCTGCAGCGGGAGGCACTCACGATAGAAAGGAGCGATGAAAGATGTCGCAACAGATTTTGCAAGATCTGGCACAGCGCCAGTACAAAGCTGAGATTCCCGAGTTTCAAGTTGGTGATACGGTGCGGGTGGGGGTGAAGGTGGTTGAGGGTAGCCGCGAACGTGTACAGGATTTTGAGGGCGTGGTGATCCGGCGGCGGGGCGATGGCATCAATGAGAATTTTACGGTGCGGCGGATTGCTTCCCACGGTATCGGCGTTGAGCGTACTTTTCTGCTGCATGCCCCCCGGGTTGAGGCGATTCGGGTGGTGCGGCGCGGTAAGGTGCGGCGGGCCAAGCTCTACTATCTGCGGGGACGCACCGGGAAGGCCGCGCGCATTAAGGAGCGCCGCCGATAGTGTGGCCGCGCAGCCGAACACCGGGATCGCAGCATAAGCGGCGTGGCCTGCTCCAGCGGGCAGGTGCGGTCTGCTACCCTGCGCTGGTCCGCTGGGCGTTTGCCCGCTTTTACCGCGAGTTTGCCTGGACATATAATTTTGTTGCGTGGGTCGTTTCGCGTGGGTTGTGGCGTCGCTGGACACTGGCGGCGCTGCCGTATCTTCGGGGGCGGGTGCTGGAGGTCGGCTGTGGCACCGGGTATGTGCAGGCGGCGCTGGCGACGCAACAGCGCGGTGGGGTGGTCGGGTTGGATGCCTCACCGCAGATGCTGGCGCTCACGCAGCGGCGACTGCAACGCCGGGAAGTTGATACCAGGCTGGTGCGGGGAGTGTCCCAGGCGCTGCCGCTCACGGCCTCGGCGTTTCAAACTGTGCTGGCGACTTTTCCCAGTGAGTATATCGTCCAACCCCAGACACTGACTGAAATCCAGCGCGTGCTGCAACCATCCGGCCAACTGATCATTGTTGATGCCGCCTGGTTTACGCACGATGGGCCCTATGCGCGGCTGGTTGATATTGCCTACCGCCTGACCTTTCAGCGGCCGGTGCGGGGCACGCCGGACTATCAGCCCTACCTGGCACTGCTGGAGCGGGCCGGTTTCGCGGTTGTGGGACACTGGGAGACGGTCGGCCCCAGTCGGGTGCTGGTACTGGTTGCCACGCGGTCGGAGGGGTAGCGTATGCCGCCGGATGTGCAGTTTGAGCAGGAGCTGGATGCTGCCGGGTATCAGCGGGTCGCGGGGATCGACGAGGCGGGGCGCGGTTGCTGGGCCGGGCCGGTTGTGGCCGCCGCGGTGGTCTTGTCGCCACGGGTGCTGGCCCATCCGACCCTGCTGGCCGGACTGGATGACTCCAAACTGCTGAAGGTGGAACAGCGGGAAAGCACCTACCCGCAGGTGCTGGCGCTGGCCGATGGAGTAGGTCTGGGGGTTGTGCCGGCCTACCTGGTTGATGCGCTGCGAATTGTCCCGGCCACACGGCTGGCGATGACCATTGCCCTGCTGAGTCTCGGCTGCCCGGTAGAGGCGCTCCTGATCGACGCGGTTAAACTGGAGGAGATTGCCCTCCCGCAGCAGGCCTTGATCAAGGGGGATGCGCGCTGCCTCTCGATAGCCGCTGCCTCGGTCGTTGCCAAGGTTACGCGTGACCGCCTGATGCGCGGGTTGGAGCAGGTGTATCCCGGCTATGGCTTCGCCGCACACAAGGGCTATGGCACGGCGGCCCATCAGCGCGCGCTGCGTCAGTTGGGGCCGTGTGCGTTGCACCGCAAGACCTTTCGCCCGGTTGCCGAGATTGTTGAACTGTTCGCCTGAATTACACGACTACCTGACGATATGCGTTTGCGAACTCATCTCTGGACCTCAACCCTGACGGCACTGCTGCTCTATCCACGCAAGCCGCTCCCGGCCGCGCTGCTCACCTCGGCGGGGGTGCTGATCGATCTCGACCATTTCCTGGTTTATGCATGGCGCACGGGCGACTGGAGTCTGGTGGGGGCAATCGGCTACAACCGTTACCGTCATCGGACAATTGCACCGGGAGATACCCGTCCCCGCTATGGGAAGCTGCGTTCCTGGCTGCATCAACCGCTGCTGGTGTTACCCGCTATCTGGATGCTGGCCCGGCGACGTTCGGCGCTACGTCCGGTTGCGCAGGGCCTCACTTTGCACCTGGCGCTTGATCTTACCGAGGATGGGCTAAACTGGATACAACGCTGGAACAGACCGGCACTCCCACCGCATTAGCCTGTGACGACGAAGGTATGGTACACTGCTGGTACCGAGTGGTAGTTTTTATTGGTATAACTGCGCAGTGTTTGTGGCAGCGATTGTTGGAAGGATGGAGTAGAACCATATGGAAGCTGACGAGCAACCATTTGATGAAGAGCCAGGGACCGAGTTGGCGCGGTTAGCCCAGGAGACAATTGAGGCGCAGTCGGAGACCCCCGATCCGGCCCAGTCCCGGATACGCTGTCAACGTGTGGTTGATCTCTATGCCCGGGGGGTTATCCAGGAGGCACGCGATAATTTTCATGCGGCGCTGGTGCTGTTGTATGGCGAACTACAGTCTCACTTCGAACTGGCGCGCATGTTTGCCCGCCGGGCGGCGGCACTGGGCGATGGGCGAGCGTGGACCGTGCAGGCAATGGCGTGGGATCGTCTCCTGATAGCGCTACGCAAGCCGCAACGTTTTGGTACGCAGATCATCAAGAAGGGAGGGGTCTGGACGCTCGGTGAGGTAG
Source organism: Chloroflexaceae bacterium (assembly GCA_034436755.1). Lineage (GTDB taxonomy): Bacteria > Chloroflexota > Chloroflexia > Chloroflexales > Chloroflexaceae > CAKZQX01. Next base: position 29,003 of record DAOTVB010000233.1, read on the forward strand.
AGCCAAAGATTAGCGACACCGAGCGTGCGTTATATGGTGTGCCACCGTTGTATGTCCAACAGCAGCGGGTAGAACAACTCCAACGCCAGGACGATGTGTAGTTGCAGTGCAGGTGCGTCAAGGTAGCCGATGCAGCCTGACCTGTGCATGAACCTGCTCATCAGGGCCGGATCATATCGTCCGCAATCCTACGCGGTCCATTCTTTTTCCTGGCGGGGCTCCTGCAGCCCCTGATAGAGTGCGCGGAGGAGATCACGCAGTTGCTGCACCTCATGCTCCGAGAGTGATTGCATCCGGCGGCTGACACTGGCATGGTGTCGGGGGCGAATATTGCGTAGCTTCTCGGCACCGGCCGGTGTCAGGCAGATCAGACTGACCCGCCGATCCGCAGGATCGGGTTTGCGCTCAACCAACCCCTTGCTGATCAGCCGGTCAACAATGCCGGTTAAATTGCTATTGTCGCATAACATGCGGGCGCTGATTTCGCTCAGCGGGATGCCTTCCGGCGTTGCGTGGTTGAGAATGGTAAACTGTGGCACCGTTAACCCCTCACGGCGCAAGTCGTACCGATTGTATGTATCCATGATGGAGTTGACCTGCCGCAGCAGGGTGTAAGCCTCAAGCTCTGGATCATGCATCTTTGGGTCAAACTGGACGGTGGTGGACATGTCTGGTTCTGTTCCTTGTTATAGGTTTCTATTCGGGATGTGAATATAATGCACCAACTGTATCAACACTATGCACAGCAATATACCATGATGTACAAACAGTGTCAATGTTATGCACAGCTTTTGTGGTACAATTGGCCGGGATTGGCCGGTGTGCCGCTCGCACTCATGGCTATGCTCCTTGAACGGGATAGTAGGGAGTAGGTTGTATGACATCGCCTCTTCCCCGGTACGACCGCATCGCCTCGCTGGTGCTGATTGTCGTGCTGGGTCTGGCTGTGATTCTCTGGATCGATATCAACCCGAATATTTTGCGGGCCCGCCTCGTTGGTGATCTGCCGACGATTACCGTCTCCTGGTTGCTCATCGCATCACTGGTTGTGATTACCAGTGCCGGCGCGGATCTGCTGGTGCGTTCGCATCCGCAGATGCAGATCCGCACGTTGCCCACATTCAATCTGGGTTTTATGACGGTTGAGGTTGTGCCGGGCTTCTGGATTTTGCCGGCGTTTTGTGTGATTGGCTCGTTTGCCTTCTTTCGGTTGTTTAGCGCCTCGCTGCAGGGGATGGCCTTTGTCCTGGCGCTGGTGGCTGCCGGCGGCTTGCTCCTGGCGGTCCTGGTGGCTCAGCACTACAGCCTGGATCGAGACCCGCCAACGGCGCAGCGGGCGCGGCTGGTCTTGCTGGTTATCACCTATCTGCTGGCCTTTAGCTGCTTCAGTGCGATCTACTTCACCCGGTTGCGTACGCTCTATGCGGCCCCCCTGGTTGGCGGTACGGCAACGCTGCTGGCGTACGAAGTGTTGCGCTGGACCTCGCGGCAGGGCGGACGGCGGTTGGCGTTGATCATCGGGCTGGTGCTGGCGGAGACGATCTGGGCGCTGAACTACTGGCCGGCTCCTTTTTTGCTGGGTGGAACGCTGATGCTGGTGATCTTTTATGTGACGACGAGCCTGGTGCAGCATCACCTGGCCGGGACGTTGCAACGGCGGCTCCTGGTTGAGTATGGTCTATTTGGCAGCGGATTGCTGGCGGCTCTGATTTTCGCAACCTTCGGCTGGTAGCGGCGTTGGCGGGAGAACTATGCTTTGGAAGACGGTATTGACACACAGGTGCTGCCGGTGGATCGGGATGCGCCTGATCCACGCCTGATTCAACGGGCGGCGGCCCAGTTGCGGCAGGGCGGTCTGGTCGCGTTCCCAACCGAAACCGTGTATGGCTTGGGGGCGAATGCGCTTGATGCGGCCGCGGTAGCGCGGATCTTTCAGGCCAAGGGCCGCCCCGCATCCGATCCCCTGATTGTCCATATTATCGAACTTGCGCAACTGAGTGATGTGGCGCGGGCAGTGCCCGAAGTGGGCCGGCTTTTAGCGCAGCGCTTCTGGCCGGGACCGCTGACGCTGGTGTTGCAGCGGCATGCGCAGGTTCCCGCCGTGGTGTCGGCCGGGATGGATACGGTGGCTGTGCGGATGCCGGGGCATCCAGTGGCAGCCGCACTGCTGCGGGCGGCAAATGTGCCGGTTGCTGCGCCGAGTGCGAACCTGTTTGCGCGGCCCAGTCCTACAACGGCGCGGCATGTGCTGGAAGATCTCCAGGGACGGATTGATCTGGTAATCGACAGTGGCCCGACGGCGATCGGCCTGGAGTCAACCGTGGTTGATGTGATGCGCACCCCGCCGGCCGTGCTGCGTCCGGGTGGGGTACCAATTGAGGCGCTGCGTGAGATTATTCCAGAGCTGCTGTTTGAACCACGGCATCTCTCGCTTGAGGCGGCAATGGCGACTGTTGGATCGCCGGGGATGCTGGCTCGCCACTACTCACCACACGCGGAACTGCTCCTGTTCACGGGACCGCTTGCGCCGGTGCTGGCCGCTATGCAGGCGCTGGCGCGGGAGCGGGCGGCAACGCAATCGGTCGGGATACTCGTACCGGACGAAGAACGGGCCTGCTTTGATGACATAGCCGCGCAGATTGTGTCGCTGGGTTCGCGTGATGATCTGGCGCAGATCGGACGCAACCTGTTTGCCGGTATTCGCGCGCTGGATCAACTGGGGGTGGCGGTGATTCTGGTGCGTGGGTTTGAACGCACCGGGCTGGGTACAGCGATCTGGGATCGCCTGTTTCGTGCAACCGAGGGTCGCGTGATTACGATTGAGGAAGCGTAATCCTTGCGGGTCAGGCTGAACAAAAGCTGTGCAGTTCACCCATATAGAACAGCGAACAAAGGAACACAGAACAAAGCACGCCAGGTGTATGGTTATCACCCACGGTGTTTGTTCTGTGTCCTCTCTTTGCCTGGTTTCTCCATACCATGGAGAACGGCACTAACCAGTATCACCCTGGCGGTGGGACTCAGGCGGCTTCGCGAAAGTATTGCCCGCTCATCAACTCAAACACAAGCTGATCGAGCGTCACCTCGGCTTCCTGATAGGTCCGTGCGAACCCGACTAGTTCGTCGTCAAGGTACATTGCGAAGTCATGCGTCTCAGGATCATAGATGATTTCTTTGCGATACATATGCTTTGACCTTTCCGGTAGTGTGTGCCTGTCTGGTATACACCTCTATCTGCAAATATTATAGCACGAGTGTTCTACTTTCGCAAGAGCGTTGACAGGCGACTCCCGGCGGCGTATCATGCCCGGCAGACCGCGCACTATAATCTGGTAACGCTCTGGTATGCCCGGGTGATGATAATAGAGCCAGCCAGGGTGCAGCAGCGCACCTGACATTCTGACATCCGGTCGTGATGCCGCCCGCAGTTGTGGCATGGATGAGCAGCATGCCTCGTCCTCAGTCAGATATCCTCGCCTCTCACCGTCAGGTTGTGCGCCCGGCGTGACAACCGCATAGTAAGCAAATCAAGGAGTAGAAATTGCGTAGCTGGAAGTTCTGGATCGGTCTGCTTGTGAGTATTGTCTTCCTGACCGTAGCCCTGCGTGGGTTGGATCTGGAACACTTCTGGCAGACATTACGTGGTGCTAACTACTGGTGGATCGTTCCCAGCGTCGGGGTCTATTTTGTCGCAACCTGGTTGCGAACCTGGCGCTGGCGGTATATGCTCAATCATATCAAGCGCATTCCGGTGTCCCGTCTGTTTCCGGTCGTGGTCATTGGCTACATGGGCAACAATGTCTACCCGGCCCGCGCGGGTGAAGTCCTGCGGAGCTATGTGCTGCGGCGGAAGGAAAATATTCCCATCAGCGTTTCGCTGACGACGGTGCTGCTGGAGCGCCTCTTCGATGGCCTGGTGATGCTGCTGTTTATCCTCGCCACGCTGCCGTTTGCACCGCTGCCGGCGATCTATCGTACGCTGGTGCTGATCATGAGCGCGCTGTTTGGCGTGGCGCTGGTGGTGTTTCTCTTTGTTGCGGCGCGACCGGCGCGCTTCGGCTGGCTCTACACCTGGCTGGTCGATCACCTGGTCCCCCGGATGTTGCGGCCACATGTGCGTGGTCTGTTTGACCGCTTTGTGGAGGGGCTCCAGGCGCTGCGCAGTCCCCGTGATGTGGTGTTGATCTTCATCTGTTCGGCGTTGACATGGCTGGTTGAGGCGGCCTCCTACTGGCTGGTGCTGCAGGCGTTCCCGTTCAGCGTCTCGCTGGCGGTTATTCTGCTGCTGACGGCGGTAGTTAATCTCTTTACCACCATCCCCTCGACACCGGGGCATGTCGGGACATTTGATGCGCCCGGCATTGCTATTCTGATGCAGTTTGGCTTTGCGCGCGCCATGGCTGCCGGGTTTATGCTGGTGTTGCATGTGACGCTCTGGTTGCCGATTACGCTGCTGGGGGCGTTCTATATGTTGCGGGAGAGCGTTTCCTGGAGCGATATCGAGCGGGCCGCTCAGATCAAAGAAGCCGCCGAGCCGCTCGTCCCCCAATCGCCGGACGCCGGCTCAACGGCGCAGACGCGCCCGGCAGAACTGGACTCGGACGATGTTGCCAGAGGAGTACCCTCGTGAAGATAAGCATTATTGGCGCAGGTATGGCCGGACTCGCCGCCGCGTATGACCTGGCCCGCGCCGGACACCAGGTAACGGTGTATGAAGCCGCCGGACAGGTGGGCGGGCTGGCCTCGGGTTTCCGCGATGACCAGTGGGAGTGGCCGCTGGAACGCTTTTACCATCACATTTTTGAAAGCGATACCGCCATCCGTGCGCTGGTCGATACGATTGGCTATGGCGATAAGCTCTTCTTTCAGCGCTCGGTGACGGCGCACCTCTGGAATGGGCAACTCTACCCGCTCGATGGCGTTACGCGGGTGTTGCGCTTCCCTGGTCTGTCGCTGGTGGACCGGCTGCGGTTTGGTCTGGTCGGGGCGTATCTCAAGTTTGGCACCAGCAACTGGCAGGCGCTGGAGCAGACGACGGCGCAGGCGTGGACTTCGCGCTGGATGGGGCCGAATGTCTACCGGGTGATCTGGCAGCCGCTGCTGGAGGGCAAGTTTGGTCAGTATACGCCGGAAGTCAATATGGCCTGGCTCTGGGCCCGCCTGAAAGCGCGCTCGTTCAAGCTGGGCTATTTTGTCGGGGGATTTCAGAGCTTTGCCGCTGCGCTGCATGCGGCGGTTGAGCGCCTGGGAGCAACGGTGCGCCTGAATACGCCGGTCGATTGCCTGGAGCAGGCAGACGGTGGATGGAGTATTCGCAGTGCCGGGGCAACCGAGGCGTATGACCGGGTGATCTTCACCGGCTCGCCGCGTCTGCTCAGCAAACTGGTGCCGCAGTTGCCCGGCGACTACCTGGGCCGGATTGCCAATCTGCGCTCGATGGGAGCGGTGGTGATGGTGATTGCGCTCAAGCGCCGGCTTACGGAGAACTTCTACTGGATGCAGGGCATGCACAAGGGCGAGTTTCCCTTCCTCACGCTGGTGGAGCATACCAACTTTATCGAGCGGGAGCACTATGGTGGCGACCATTTGCTCTACTGTGGCGATTATCTGCCACCGGACCATGAATACTTCCGCCTGAGCCAGGAGGCGCTGCTGGAGCGCTTCTTACCGGCCCTGACGCGCTTTAACCCCGATTTCCGCCCCGACTGGGTGCGAAAGACCTGGCTGCATCGTGAACCCTATGCACAGCCAATCGTGGGCCTCAACCATAGCCGCAATATTCCACCAATAGCAACACCGCTCGCCGGGCTCTACTGGGCCAGCATGAGTCAGGTCTATCCCTGGGACCGGGGGACCAACTTTGCAGTCGAACTCGGCCAGAAGGCGGCGGGTGAGTTGCTCAAAACGACGGTTGTGTGATACAACCGGTTGTGTCCCAAAACGTTCCTACCCGCTCCCTGAGAATCAAAACAGCACCGCGCAATTGCGCGGTGCTGCTGCATGTGAGTCCGGGAGAATAGTGCGGCCCATTTCTGGTTGGTTGTGCGGGACGGAGCCGCGTCTGGGGACGTTGCGGATGGAGCGTGCGTGTGAATGTAGGCTGGTGGTAGAAGCGTGGCGAATGGTACCGGTATGTTGCTCCTCCCAGACGCCACCAGCATACCATGTTGCTGCTGCTGTGACTATCCGCCTGGATGACACCCGGATTACACGAAGCTCACCATCCATTCACCCGGGCGGGTAACCTATTCATCGTCCGGACATCTTTAGCCTATGCCTGCTACGCGCCCCGGCGGAGTAGCAGAATGCCTGCGCCTACCAGCACTGCCGGGAAGATAAACGGTATCAGCCAGGGTAATGCTTTGCCGACCAGGATAAACGCACCTACACCAACCAGGATCGTTCCCAGGGTGCGGTTGCGCCGGGTCCGGACATCTTCGGCGCTGCTGTTCTCGGTTGGGTTAACATTGTGGATGGGAATCTCCTGGTCCGCCGGATCGCTGCCGGCAGCACTGGCCTGCCCGTAGGAGGGGGTGCCCGGTTGCGCCACGTATGCCGGCACATCCGGCTCAACCGGCATAATGATCCAGAGCAGCGGATAGAGCAGCAGACCAATACCACTGAAAACCAGTGCGACAAAGCCCAGTCGTACGATGACGGGATCGATTGCCAGGTAGTGACCGATGCCGCCCGCGACACCGCTGATCATCTTGTCGCTGCGGCTGCGCATGAGTTTCTGGGTTGAGCTATTCACGACTTCTACTCCTTCATATGTTCGCGTGGCGTTTGTGCCATATCGTCTGGCTATGGGACGGCATGCCGCTACGCTTTGTTGCAGATGGAACCCTGCACTATTTTCCATGCTCAAAACGCAGGTCGCGCAGCCGCCAGGGGCGCTCGTCCGTCGTTAGCCAGGCGGGCCGGTAGACGGTCCAGAGCCGGAAGACCGTCAGGCCATAGAGCAGCAGCAGGCCATAGAATTTATAGGAGTAGCCCAGCACATCAAAGCCGCCGGTCACCGTACCACGGAAGAAGCTCCACTGGTTGCCGTAGGCCGGCAGCGCATACGCCGCCGCCAGTAGCACAATCCAGCCCAGCGGCACCTCGTCGTCGCTATGCAGCAGCAGCATCGCCAGCGGCAAGATCGCCAGCGTGTGGTAGTGCATCCAGGCCGTCGGGACCGAGAGCACCATCAGCAGGATAAACAGGCTGAACTGCAGCGGCAGGGGCGAGCGGGTCTGATCCAGGCGCATAGATGGGGATTGATCGGCCGACACAGGTTCTGCGTCGCCATCCGGGTGTCGCCGCCGCAACGGAAGCGCCAGCAGCAGCGCCACCCCCAGCGTAAGCGCGAAGAAGGCATAGGTCGCCAGCGTGACAACAGGATGCTCAAACTTGTCCGAGGCGATGCGGGCCGTGAAGAGGCGGCTGAGAAAGCCGTTAAAAGTCTGGTTCTCGATCCAGGCCGTCCCGCCCGAAATGCGCGGCAACACCTGGAAGAAGTAGAGCGCATGCACCTGCCAACCCAGCGCCGTGATCCCCGCCACCGCATAGAGCAATCCGGCCAGCAGCCCCCCGCGAAACGCCCGCCAGCGCCGCTGGATCAGGAACAGCCCGAAGAGCAGGATCGGGAAGATCTTGAGCAGCGCCAGCAGCGCCACAATTGCCCCGGCCAGATCGTCCCAACCACGCCGGAGCGCCAGCAGCGTAATCACCAGGCCGCACAGGATCGCGGCATCAACCTGCCCGAACGCAATCGCATCGGTGGCCGGGCGGAAGCTAAAGATGATGACGATACAGGCCGCCAACGTCCAGGTGCGCGTCTGCAACAGCAAGAGCAGTGCCGCAACCCCCAGCAGGGTGGTGTTGATCAGGCGATAGCCCATCAGCACATCCCAGCGATACATGTCCACAAAGGGTCGCAGCAGCATGGCGATAAAAGGCGGCCACTTGAAGACATAGCCAAAGTGGTTCTCTTCAATGCCGGCGAGGCTGTAGAGTGGCTCGCCTTCGCGCATAAAATCCTGGGTTGAGGCAAACTGGATCCAGAAATCAGGTCCGCCCCGCTGATAGGCATACCAGACAAAGTAGACCATATGCGCAAACGCGGCCAGCGTCAGGGCCCCCAGCAGCAACGTTCGTGGTTCGAGCGGGATTACCCGGCGCACCGCATCATAGCGCAATGCCAGTGCCAGCAGAATGATCACTCCCAATCCAACACCGATCCACTGCGTGATCGGCAGCGGAAACTCAACCCGCGCGCCGTCAAAGGTCAGAATAATCTGGAAGAGCGGCATGGCCCACCAGGCCAACCCCAGGTAGATCCCCAGGTCCGCGCGGCGCACCACCAGCCGTCCTTCCGCCTGCCGGGGTGGGGCCAGCAACCGGGCCAGCCCGACAATCGCCCAGACCAGCAGCGCCAGACCCGCCAGGCGCACCAGAAAGGGCGCAACCGGCAGGCGTACCAGCCCCCAACCCAGCGCCGGCGCAGCCCCGATGCCGGTAGCGGTCAGCGTGGCCGCCATCCGGGGCAGACCGACCAGGCGCAGCAGTCCCCAGGCAAAGGTAGCGACCAGGGCCAGGGCCGTTAGCGGGATCAGCGGCGGCAGACTCAGGCCATACTGCTGCAGCACCAGATCATCCACCAGCAGGCCCAGCTCGCGCTCCTCGTTCGGCAGTTGCGCCGGGCCGGCTTCGACCTGCAGGCGGAGTGTTCCATCAGCGGGCACCGGTCCATGCCAGAGCATCCGGTAGACCCGGGGTATCTCGGGCGCGACCTCAAAGCGGGCCAGTAACTCCGTTGGTGTGGCGATATGGACCGGAGTACCGGCTCCGGCTCCGGCCAGCCGCAGTTGCACGATCGCCGGGGTAGAAACGGCGGGCAGGCGAAACGCCGACTGCGTGCCGCTCCAGCGGTAGGTTTCCTCCGGGTAGAGCGGGCGATACTCGCGGTCATGGAAATTTTGGAGATAGACGCTGTCGGTGAGCGCGCCCACATCGAGGCGCAGCGTGGTTGGCGTCAGCCAGAACAGAGTTGCCAGCAGCAGCGTACCCAGAGCGGGCAGCGCGCCATACAGCAATTTCATGGAAGTCCTCAAGGAACCAACCCCTACCAGTAATATGTGCGGTTCTCACGGTAGAATGCCAGGGTGCGCTCCAGGCCGGCGCGCAACTGCACCGCAGGTCGCCAGCCCAGCCGTCCCTGGATCATGCGGTAGTCGCCGTAGTAGTCACCAATATCAATTGTTTTGCGGTCAGCGGGGAAGGGCACAAGCTCATAGCTGCCGCCACCGCTGATCTCAACCATCAACGCGGCCAGGTTGCGCAGATTGATCGTCTCATCGCTGCCGAGGTTGAAGATCTGCCCATCGGCCCCGTCTGTTGCCGCCGCACGCAAGAATGCCTCGATGCAGTCATCAACATAGGTGAAATCGCGGATCTGCATGCCGTCGCCGAAGACCTGGATCGGCTCCTCGTCGATCAGCTTTTTGATCCAGATGCCCAGAAAGGTCTGCCGGGCATCTTTGACGCGCATGCGCGGCCCGTAAGTATTGGTCAGGCGCAGCACACAGCCGCGAATGCCATACACATTATTGTAGACAATGTGATACCACTCCCCGGCCATCTTGTTGATGCCGTTGACATCGGTGGGATGCAGCAGGTGGCGCTCATCCACGGGCAGATAGTCAGGCTTGCCATAGATCTGCCGGGTGCCGGCATACACAATCTTGATCTGGTTGTTATGCTTGCGACACGCCTCCAGGATCGAGAGCTGGGAGCGGCAGTTGATCTCCAGGTCGGTGTAGGGATCGCGCATCGAGTCGAGGTGGCTGGTCTGGCCGGCCAGGTTGAAGAGATAGTCCTGCCCCTGCACAAGATAGTTCATCGAATACTCGTCGCGGACATCGGCGATATTGACGCGTACTCGATCTTCGATGCCATAAATGTTGCGCAGATTGCCCCCGTACGCCGGAATCAGCGAGTCGACCAGCGTCACATGCGCGCCCAGGTCCACCAGGCGGTGCGCCAGGTTGCTGCCGATAAAGCCCAACCCGCCAGTGATCAGGACGCGCGCCCCGGCAAATGCCTCAGTGTAGGATGCCATCGCCCTGCTTATCCCACCGTGACATCGGTCTCGCGCCGGCGAACACCCTCACCTGTCTGGGCTGCGCGGCGCTGGCTGATGCGGCGCAGATGCTCCCGCCGGATGCGTAAGCTCCACCAGAGATCCAGCAGTTGCATCGCCGTCCGCCAGAGGCGCGGGAAGTTAAAGAACTGGCTTTTGCCATAGGTGCGAATAAAATGATGCACCGGCACCTCGGCAAAGCGAAAATCGGCATCCTGGAGCTTCTTGACCAGTTCCACACAGATCGTCCCGCTGTCCGACTCCAGGTCGATAATATCGAAGACCCGGCGGCGGATCAGGCGGAAGTCGCAGTCAACATCGCGCAGGTGCAGCCCAAACAAAACCTTGACCACCCGGTTATAGGTCCGCCCGATGACGATGCGGTACCAGGGATCATGGCGGTCGATCTTCCAGCCATTGACAATATCAACCTGATCAGCGAGCACGGGCAGCAGCAGCTTGAGTTCACGCGGATCATACTGCGCATCGCCGTCGGTGTAAAAAATCAGCTCTTTGGTGGCGCTGGCAAAGCCCACCCGTAGCGCGCCGCCATAACCCAGTGCCTCGCGGTGCGTCAGCACTCGCAGACAGTCGTAGCGCCGGGCAAGCTCCTCCAGCACCTCGACGGTATAATCAGTGCTGCCATTCTCGACAACAATCACTTCGTAATCATCGGTCAGTTCTTCCAGGGTTTTGACGACGGCGACAACCATACTGGCAATTGTGCCGGCATCGTTGCAGGCCGGGAAGAACGCGGTAATCCCAGGTCGCTCGATCATGATCATTACCCTTGTTTCAACTCGTTGTAGGCGGCGATTATAGCATAGGGACTATGGACTGTAAAAAGCGTTTTCAGGTAAACCGGCAGATTTATGCCAGGGTCAGCCGTTTACGTAGGGACGCGCTTATGAACGTTGAGATTTTAATTCAGACATCGCTGGATTGGAGTCCCGGCTTCAGCCGGATGAGGGTTCCCGGCAATATGTCACTGCCCCGGCAGGCATCCAACCGGCTAAAGCCGGGATTCCAGATCGCTGGATTGAAGTCCCGGCTTCAGCCGAATGCTGCTAAGAATGTTGTTGAGTCATGTTTGCAAGAACCGCAACGGGCTCGGATGGATCAGTCACCAGTAGGGTGCATTCTATGCACCGTTCCGCTGCGCGTCCGTCCTGCGCGCCCCGCAGCAGCCCGGGTCCGGCCGGCCTGCTGGCACGTTTCACCCAGAGTATGCTATGATGGAGGTGCCCGGTATTTCTAAAAATGTGATGTGAGTATGTCTGGCGCGGCCGGTGGGTTGGCGTGGGCCGACAGCGGTATTTTGACGATTTTGACGATGAGGAGTGGTTTGTGGCATTGTTAGTGCTTGTGGCGATGATGTCGCTGTTTCAGATCTGGTGGACTGTTGCTTATCTCTACGCCTATTTCCAGACGCGTGAGCGGCTGTTTGTAGTTCAGGTGGTCCAGGGGATCGCCTTTGCGGTGCTGTTTATTCACGCAACGATTGCGGCCGTTTACCAGCAGCAGATTAACGGGTTGCTCGGCTCGGCGATGTTGATTATTGGAGTGGTGACTTTTATTATCTGGCGGGTTCGGGGTGGGATCAAGTTGCAGTTTCAGCGCTACCACCGGGGCATGTTTGATGTGTTATTCTTTCGCAAACCGGCCGTTGATCTCAAGCGCCGCGTGCGCAGCAAGTGAGTATGCGTCACGAGCAACTTATCACCGCGCTGTCCCAGGCAATCGGCCCGCGCTATGTGCTGCACCGGCCGGAAGAGTTGCTGCTCTACGCCTATGACGGCTCGACGCCGGATCAGGCGCTGCCGCAGCTTGTGGTTCTCCCCGGCAGCACTGCGGAAGTCGCCGCCGTTGTGCGGCTGGCGGCTGCCGCCGGCTACCCGATGGTGGCCCGGGGCGCGGGCACCGGCTTGAGTGGCGGCAGTGTGCCGTCTGCCGGTGGCATGGTTGTCGCGCTGACCCGCCTCAATCGGATTATGCAGATCGACCCGGTTGAGCGTACCGCCGAGGTGCAGGCGGGCGTGGTCAATCTTGATCTGAGTATGCAGGCCGCGCCCTACGGGTTGCATTTTGCGCCCGATCCCAGCAGCCGGCGGGCCAGCACGATTGGCGGGAATGTGGCCGCAAATGCAGGCGGGCCGCACTGCCTCAAGTATGGTGTGACCGCGAATCATGTGCTGGCTGCCACGGTCGTGCTGAGTGATGGTAGCATTGTGCGTTTGGGCAGTGCTGCGCCGGATGCGCCGGGGTATGATCTGCTGGGCGCGTTTATCGGTAGCGAAGGCACCTTTGGCATCGCCACCGAGTTTACCGTGCGTCTTACGCCGGTGGGCGAGGAGGTACGCACGCTCCTGGCCGTCTACGATGACCTGGATGCCGCCGGCCGCAGTGTTACGGCGATTATGGCAGCCGGGATTCTGCCGGCGACGATGGAGTTGATGGAGAACCCGGGCGTGCGCATGGTGGAGGAGCAGATGCATGTCGGCTACCCGGCAGATGCGCGCGCAGTTTTGCTGATCGAGATTGACGGGTTGCATGAAGAGTTGGTGCAGCAGGAGGAGCAGATCAGTACCCTCTGCCGGCAGCATGGTGCATGTGCGGTACGGATGGCCCGGGATGCCGCCGAACGCGCGCAACTCTGGGCCGGGCGTAAAAGTATGCTGACGGCCTGTGCCCGGGTTGCGCCGCACTACCATATTCAGGATGTGGTGGTGCCGCGCTCGCGCCTGCCGGAGATGATCCGCCGCTCCGAGGAGATTGCTCATCGCTACGATCTGACAATTCTAACAGTGGCGCATGCGGGTGACGGCAATGCCCACCCGACATTTCTGTTTGATCTGCAGGTGCCGGGGATGCTTGAGCGTGCGATTGCCGCCGGCGAGGAGATCTTCCGGGTGTGCCGCGATCTAGGAGGGACAATCAGTGGTGAGCATGGCATCGGGTTGGAGAAGCGCAGCTACCTGGCCTGGATGTTTACCCCGGATGATCTGCTGGCATTTCAGCAACTGCGGGCGGTGTTTGATCCAACCGGGCGGATGAATCCGGGCAAGATATTTGCTGATGACCCGGCAATGGCGCGGACACACAGAAGTGCATCCCTACCGCAAAGCCTGACCCTGGGGAATAGACGCGGGAATACACCGATGGGAAGAGCGAAATTGTGACGGGTAGACACAGAGATGTGACGTGGTCGGTTATACCGCGTCACCTTATCCATACATGAGGTTGTTGACTTATGCGTGTTGTGATCTTCTCGGATATTCATGGGAATGTTATTGCACTTGAAGCAGTGCTGGCGGCGATCCGACGTGAGGCGGCCCCCGATGCGCTGATTGTCGCGGGTGATCTGGTTGCCGATGGGCCGCGCCCGGCTGAGACGCTGGCCCTCCTGCGCGATCTGCCGGATGCGCGGTTCGTTATTGGCAACACCGATCAGGATGTCGTGTATGAACAGGATGACGATAGTGCGTTTGCCCGCTCCCAGTTGAGTGCCGATGATCTGCACTGGCTGGAGAACCTGCCCTTTAACCAGCGCATTGCGGCCGCACCGGGGCATGAGTTGCTGGTTGTGCATGCCAACCCGCGTAATCTGCGCGACTCGATCAAGCCCGATCATAGCCCGGTGATCATTCGTCCGCTGTTTGAGGGGGTAACGCAGGAGATTGTCGCCTTTGGGCATTATCATGTGCCGTTTGTGCGGGAAATTGATGGGCACACGCTGGTGAATGTTGCCAGCGCGGGGTTGCCGCGTGATGGAGTGTTGCGGGCGGTGTATGTTACGCTGACATTTGACGGGCAGACCTGGCAGGTGGCGCACCACCGCATTGCTTTTGATGCCCACGCCGTTGCCCGGGATTACCATGCCGTCGGCTATCCCGATGCGGAGCATAAGGCCGAGCGCTTGCTGCGGGCGCGGTATTAGGGGTTACGGGTTAACGGTTATGGGTTAACGGTTATGGGTTAACGGTTATGGGCAATACCTTTCAAATACGCTCGCGCAAAGCCGCAAAGGGTGACAAGAACCGTATACATGGTGCGGCTTTGCGCCTTTGCGCGAGCTAATCCGGCCGTATTTGAAAAGTATGGAGGTTAGGGGTTAATAGTTATGAGACGGTTGGTAGTTAACCGTTAACCGTTAACCGTTAAAATCATTTATAGTAATGCACGATTATAACCTGTATGGTCATGCACCGCGTATGGTCTGGCAGCCCGGCAGCGCTGATGAGTTGGCCGCGCTGTTGCGTCAGGCCACGGCGGATGGTGTCGCGGTTGTACCCTGGGGCGCGGGAACGCAGCAGCATCTGGGGCGTCCGCCGGCGCGGTATGATGCCGCGCTCTGCCTGAAGCATCTGAACCGGATTGTGGAGTATACGCCCGCCGATCTGGTGCTGACGGTAGAGGCGGGCGCACAACTGGGCGTGGTGCAGGCCGAGTTAGCCCGTCACGGGCAGTGGTTGCCCTGGGATCCGCCCGGAGCCGCAACTGCCACGATTGGCGGCCTGCTGGCAACGGCGGCGGCGGGACCGCTGCGTCTGGGGTATGGCGCACCGCGCGACTGGACCCTGGGATTGCAAGTGGCCCTCGGTGATGGCCGATTGGTCACGAGTGGCGCACGGGTGGTTAAGAATGTGGCCGGCTACGACGCACACAAGTTGCACCTGGGTGCGCTGGGCACGCTGGGAGTGATTGTCACGGCATCGTTTAAGCTGGCACCGCTGCCGGCATTCCGGCGAACGCTGCTGGTTGCGTTTACGGAGCCGCGGGCAACGATCAATGCGATGGAGGGCATCTGCACCGCTCCGCTGAACCCGATCAGCCTGGTTGCGCTCAATAGCACGGCCGGCCGATTGCTGCCGCCACTCGGCCGATTTTTAACAGGGCAGCCTGAACGGTTGTTGCTGATTGCGGCCCGTTTTGCCGGAACGCCGGACGGGGTGCAGCGGCAGATACGTGAGGCCACACAGCACTGTATCGACGCGGGCGCGACCTGTATTGAACTTGATGAAGCGGACGACACACCGCTCTGGCAGGCGATTGCCGACTTTGCCCGGGGCGGCCCGCTGAACGATGCCGCCGTTACCGGGGAGAGCCTGCTGCTACGGATGGGCATCCGTCCCGCACACAACGTTGAGTTGCTGCGTGCGCTGGAGCGAACAACCAATCAGCGCGGCTGGGAGGCAGCCCGGCTGGCTTATGCGCGGATTGGCCTGGTGTACGCGCGCTGGTGGTTGCCCCCGGGAACGCCATCCGGCGCGCTGGTGGCAGCATTGAACGAACTGCGGCAGGCGTTGGGACCATTCGGGGGGTATGTTATGGTTGAAGATGCCCCTGCCGCGCTGCGGCCCGCACTCGACATCTGGGGGCCGCCACCACCGACGCTCGAACTCATGCGGTCGCTCAAGGCCCAATGGGATCCAGCCGGCATCCTGAATGCCGGACGGTATCTGCTGTAGGATTTAGGGGATAGGTTACAGGGAACAGGGGATAGGGGAATAGGGAATAGGCTGGTGAAGGTTGAAGAATCAATCCGGATATCGCCTTTCAGGAGTCCCGGCTTCAGCCGGACCAGGCTTTTCCGGCAGTGTACCGCTGCTCCGGCAGGTATTTACCGGCTAAAGCCGGGACTCCAGTATCTCATAGCCGGACTATTTTTAAATACCATGACTTTTCGGACTATGGACTGACTACGGGATACGGAGAAATACGCGGTAGAAGAACGGTGCATAGAATGCACCCTACGGGCTGACTACGGGATACGGAGAAATACGCGGTAGAAGAACGGTGCATAGAATGCACCCTACGGGCTG